>JACQUO010000007.1 GCA_016210205.1 Chloroflexota bacterium | reverse complement strand
GCCAGGGGGTGAGGGCCAGGGAGTCCTGTGCATGACCCAGGCGGGAGCAGGGGCGTCTCCCCTCCCGTGTCGGAGATATGGAGACTCGGGGGTGCAGGGGGCACAACCCCCTGCCGAGGGTTCGGGGGTGTCCGTTGGCCTCGCTGCTTGAGAGAGACAAGGGAGAGTCCAGAGGGGCATACGCCCCTCTGGCAGGGGGCCTGGGGGGTGTCCCCCAGTCCTCCTCTCCCTTCCCCCTCTCCTGCTGGAGAGGGGGCCAGGGGGTGAGGTGTCCCCCCAAGACTGGAGGCTTTTGGGCGCCCAGAAGCTTTGCCCTACCCCTGAAATACGTCGGCTTGCCCTGGAGCGGCGGTTAGGATAAAATTAGATTGCTTATACAAATCATAGGCTTATATGGGCGTGAGGGAGCAGCCTTGGCAGAGATTGAAGACATCATCCATAAATATCGCACCATCGCGGTGGTGGGCCTCTCCCCCCAGCTTCACCGCCACAGCTATCAGGTCTCGGCCTACATGCAGTCCCAGGGTTACCGCATCGTGCCCGTGAACCCCAACTATGAGGAGGTTCTGGGGGAGAAATGCTACCCTGACCTGGCGGCCATCCCCTTTCCCGTGGAGGTGGTCAACATCTTCCGCCAGTCCGACCAATGCCCCGAAATCGTGGCCCAGGCCCTCGCCATCGGGGCCCAAGCGGTCTGGATGCAGGAGGGGATTGTCCACCAGGAGGCCGCCGCCAGCGCCCGGGAGGCCGGCCTCCTGGTGGTCATGGACCGGTGCCTCCTCAAGGAGCATCGACGCCTTTCTAGAGTAGCTGGCTGAATGCAGAATAACCATAGCCACACCCACGCCGCCACGGGCAATAAGCTCCTCACGGCCCTCGCCGTCACCGCCATCATCCTGGTGGCCGAGGTGGTGGGCGGGCTCCTGTCCAACTCCCTGGCCCTCCTCAGCGATGCCGGCCATGTCCTCACCGACCTTTTGGCCCTGGCCCTCTCCTGGTATGGAGTGCGCCAGTCGGGACGCCCCGCCCACGGGGGCATGACCTTCGGCTACCTGCGGGTGGGCATCCTCATCGCCGCCGTCAACGCCGTCAGCGTCATCGCCATCGCCGGCTACATCTTCTACGAGGCCTACCAGCGCCTTCAGACCCCCCAGCCCGTGGCGGGCCTGCTCATGATGGTCGTGGCCGCCGCCGGTCTCCTGGTGAACTTGGGGGTCATGGCCCTCCTCTGGCGCGACCGCCGGGAGAACCTCAACATCCGCAGCGCCTTCCTCCATGTGGCCGGGGACACCCTCTCCTCCGTGGGGGTCGTCATCGGCGGCGTGGTCATCCTGCTCAGCGGCTACTTCCCCATCGACCCGGCCCTCTCCATCCTCATCGGCTTCGTCTTGATTTATGGGGCCTGGGGTATCATTAAGGAGTCCCTGGGGATTTTCCTGGGAGCCACCCCCAGCTTCGTGGACATGGGCCAGCTGGTCCAGGCCATCCTCCAGGTGCCCGGCGTCCGGGGCGTCCACGACCTCCATGTCTGGACCGTCTCCCCCCAGCTCCATGCTCTCTCCTGCCACATCACCCTGGACGAAGCCTTTTTGAGCCAGCGAACCCCCCTTCTTGAGGGTCTCAACGACATGCTGCTCCACCGCTTTGACATCGAGCACAGCACCGTTCAGTTCGACTGCGTCAACTGCGACCCCAACGAGCTCTACTGCGGCCTGGCCCTGCGGGTGGAGGAGGCCCAGCACCACCATTGACGCATTGACGGCCCAGCCCCTTTGGCGAGGGTTTGAGGGTGTCCCCCATCCGCCTCAGGCGGATTCCCCACTCTCCTGCATTGTGATGCCATCCGGGGGTGCAGGGGGCGAAGCCCCCGCCAGGGGCCTGGGGGTGTCCGCTGGCCTTTCCGCTTAAGAGATAGACATAGGGGAGTCCAGAGGGGCACACGCCCCTCTGGCAGGGGGCCTGGGGGGTGTCCCCCAGCTCCACTATCTACCCCCTCTCCTGCAGGAGAGGGGGCCAGGGGGTGAGGTATGACCCCGGGAGAGGACAAGGCTAATGTATCCTCATCTAGATGACGCGACACTAGCCCAGGAGAGGGAGTTGACCTTCCAGGACTCCCCCCGCGAGGAATGCGGCATCTTCGGCATCTATTCCCCCAACGAGGAGGTGGCTCGCCTCGCCTTCTTCGGCCTCTTCTCCCTTCAGCACCGCGGCCAGGAGAGCGCGGGCATCGCCACCAGCGACGGCCGCCGCCTCTGGCTCCACACCGATATGGGCCTGGTGGCCCACGTCTTCGACGAGGAGACCCTGGCCCGCCTCCCCGGGGGACTGGCCATCGGCCATACCCGCTACTCCACCACTGGCTCCTCCCGCATCGTCAACGCCCAGCCCGTGGTGGTGGAATGCGCCCTGGGGGAGTTGGCCTTGGGCCACAACGGCAACATCGTCAACGCCCAGACCATGCGCCGCGAGCTGGAGGAGCAGGGCCACACCTTCACCGGCTCCACCGACTCCGAGGTCATCGCCCGCCTCATCGCCGTGGCCCCCGGGGCAGACTGGGTGGAGAAGCTCCGTCACGCCATGCGCCGTCTCCAGGGCGCCTACTCTCTGGTGTTGCTTACCAGGGACGCCCTCATGGCCGCGCGCGACCCCCTGGGGGTGCGACCTCTGTGCCTGGGGAGCTTGAACGGCGGCTGGGTGGTCGCCTCCGAGTCCTGCGCCCTGGACCACATCCGGGCCGACTTCCTGCGGGAGGTGGAGCCCGGGGAGATTGTCCGCATCGACTCCAGCGGCCTGACCAGCCATCCCTCCCCCGAGGGCAAGCGGCCCTGCCGCGGCCTCTGCATCTTCGAGTTCATCTACTTCGCCCGGCCCGACAGCGTCATCGAGGGCCGCCTGCTCTATCAGGCTAGGGAGGCCATGGGGGCCCAGCTGGCCCGGGAGCACCCTGTGGCCGCCGACCTGGTGATTGGCATTCCGGACTCCGCCACCGCCGCGGGCATCGGCTACGCCCAGGAGTCGGGCCTCCCCTACACCCAGGCCCTGCTCAAGAACCGCTATGTGGGCCGCACCTTCATCGAGCCCGACCAGCGAATCCGGGACATCGGCGTCCAGCTCAAGTACAACCCCCTGCCCCAGGTGCTGGCAGGCCAGCGGGTGGTGGTAGTGGACGACAGCATCGTCCGGGGCACCACCACGCCGCGGGTGGTGGCCCTCCTGCGGGCCGCCGGGGCCCGGGAGATTCACCTGCGCGTCTGCGCCCCCCCCATCCGCTACCCCTGCTTCTTCGGGGTGGACATGGCCACCCGCCAGGAGCTCATCGCCGCCCAGAAGTCCGTGCCCCAGATTCGCGACCTCATCGGCGCCGACTCCCTGGGGTATCTCAGCCTGGAGGGTCTCATTGAGGCCGTGGCCCTGCCCCGGGAGCGCTTCTGCCTGGCCTGCTTCACCGGCAACTACCCCATCCCCGTCCAGCTGGAGATGGACAAGCTGGCCCTGGAGGCTTCCCCAGGCCTCCCCTCCATGGCCTTCCTTCCCTAGCGGGGAGTCCAGAGGGGCCAAGCCCCTCTGGCAGGGGGACTGGGGGTGTCCCCCTGCATCAATCCTTATGACAGTTTTCTGGCCTGTGGCTCTGAGCGTTCTCCGCTGTCACCCAGAGCGCAGCGAAGGGTATCCGTGCTCTCCCCTATGGGCGGGCTTCCTCCCCGACCCCGGTGGTGCCGGGTTCCCCCTGCCGGGGGCATGGGGGTGTCGCCCGACCCTTCCTCTCTTCCCTCCTCCTCTCCAGTTGTGCCAGCGTCATTGCTGGCGATGGCCCCAGGGGAGTCCAGAGGGCGCAGCCCTTTGGCAGGGGGTCTGGGGGATGTTCCCCCACGTATCCCATTTCCCCCCTTCTCCTGCAGGAGAAGGGGGCCAGGGGGATGAGGTATCGGTGGTGGCTGCGGTCATCTAGTTGCCGCCCCAGGCGTTATGATGCGGGCCCCCGCCCCTAGACTCCTGCCCCCTTTTGCGCTAATATCCCAGGGATGAGCACTCCCCCTCGACGCCCCCGCCTCACCTACGCCGCCGCCGGCGTGGACATCGCCGCCGCCGCCCGTGCCAAGCGAGCCATGGCCGCCCTCGTCCGCTCCACCTTCACCCCCGGCGTCCGGGGCGACTTCGGCGCCTTCGGCAGCCTCTTCCAGGTCCAAGGCTTCTCCGACCCCGTCCTTGTCGCCTCCACCGACGGCGTGGGCACCAAGCTCAAGCTCGCCTTCGACCTGGGCCGCCACGACACCGTGGGCCAGGACCTGGTCAACCACTGCGTCAACGACATCCTCACCTGCGGCGCTCGCCCCCTCTTCTTCCTGGACTACCTGGCCCTGGGCAGGCTGGACGAAGCTGTGGTGCAGGGGGTCATCGCCGGCCTGGCCGCGGCCTGCAAGGCCGCCGGCTGTGCCCTCCTCGGCGGCGAGACCGCGGAGATGCCCGGCCTCTACGCCCCCGGCGACTACGACCTGGCCGGCTTCATCGTCGGCGCCGTGGAGCGGGACCAAGTCCTGGACGGCTCTCGCATCGTCGCCGGCGACCTGCTCCTGGGCCTGCCCTCTTCAGGGCTGCACACCAACGGCTACTCCCTGGCCCGCCGCGTCTTCGACCTCGACGCCCACCCCCAGGCCCTGCACCAGCGCCCCCCGGAGCTGGGGGGCCGCACCCTGGGGGAGGCCCTCCTGGCCGTCCACCGCCCCTACTGGCCCCTGCTCCAGCCGGCCCTGCCCCTGATTAAGGGGATGGCCCACATCACCGGCGGCGGGCTCCCCGGCAACCTGCCGCGGGCGCTGCCGGACGGCCTGGGCGCGCGCCTGCGCAAAGGCTCCTGGCCCGTGCCCCCCATCTTCGCCCTGATTCAGGCGCGAGGTGGCATCGCCGACGCCGAGATGTATAATGTCTTCAACCTGGGGCTGGGCCTGGTGCTGGCCGCCGCCCCCGCCGACGCCGCGGCTCTCCGCGCCGCCCTCCCGGAGGCGCTGCCCGTTGGCCAGGTGGTGCGGGCGAGGGGCCGCCGCCGGGTGCGGGTGGAATGAGGGGGAGACAAGCATGATTTTGTTCTTGGGTGCCGGTGCTTCAAGGCCGTTTGGAATACCAGTCATGTCCGAGTTCATTCACGGTATTCCTGGAGCTTTCAGCGGATTTAACGAACTGTTTAAGGATACCCCGATATATATGAGCATTAGGGATGTTTTCCCCGATAATATGGCCCGACCTGACCACGTTGATTTGGAGGTCATTTTGACCGTGCTTTCAGATCTAGCCGAGCTTAAGGAACCCTTGATGAAGATTGCCCCGCATACGGCTCATTTCTTGTTGTCGCAAGAGAACAAAGGGAGGAATTGGAAAGACTATTTGAGCCCCGATAGTCAGCACAAGGCAGGGGTTTGCCTCCGTGAGGTCAAGAAAGTAGTGAGGTCAGAATGTTTGGGAGCCGTTGCAACCAACCCCAAGATTGAGCAAATTTGCAAAGTTTACGACGCCTTTTTTCAGTGTTTAGCCGAGGCTTACAGGTCTGGGAACATAAAGACGAAGGGCTATTGGGAAGACTACATCCGCACAGGCGATTCAACTATCGAAAGTGGGCATGCTATTCCTTTGCCCTTAAGGGTATTTACTACTAACTATGATACCTGTCTAGAAACATATTTTCTTACTAGACAAACAGTGGTGAATAGAGGAGTCACTCCATTTTTGGGCGCGCATTCAGTACTAGATGTCGGCCATTATGGTGAGGCTCTTCTTAAGAGTGACGAAAAACTAAGGGAGATACACATCTATAAGTTGCACGGCTCCGTTGATTTGTATCGCGAGGAGGGGCAAGTTCATTGTATAACACCGACTCTTTTGCAGTCCTATGAGTTGAATGATAAACAGGGTGACTTTACAGTTTATCCTATTGAATCCAGTGGTTATCAGCATGTGATAAGTAGCCCCTATTTGGAGATGTTGCACTATTTCCATCAGTATTTAGGTGATACCGCTCTAGGCTCAAGACCATATGGGAAATTATGGTTCATTATTGGGTTTTCCTTCCGTGATGCTACCATCGTCAGCATTATGAACAATGTCATAAGGAGTATTGCGACAGAGTCGAGGAAACCCGATGTGTTTGTTATTGACCGACAGGCTACGGCAATAAAAGGGAGGCTCGGAGCAGACTATCGGTTTTTAGCAGACCGAATAAGACCAGTGGATGTAGAATTTGGGGATTTTGGCAAGAGTGGTAGAGATACTAACTGGGTCATCGCTATCCAAAACGCACTTATCAGCACAAAGTAGGTTTATCCTACCGTCGGATCTCATTTGTCGGGGGCCTGGGGCCTGCCCTCGAGTTCGCCGCAGGCAGGCGAAGGGGTGTCTCCCAGATTCCTTCTCCTCCCCCTCTCCTCAGGAGAGGGGGATACAGGGGGTGAGGTTACCCCAGGCTTGAGCCCTGGGATGAAACCAGCGCCAACCCCTGATGACAGAGCGGCCCATCCCTGTTAAGCTATCTTGTCGGGCAGCCCGCCGGCCCCCAGCACCAGCCCCCTGAATAACTTTTGTTTTTTGCAAACAATCAAAAAATCCCCCCAGGAGGCACACCCTTGCGCGCCATCCTCAGCGTCTCCGACAAGTCCGGCCTGGCCGACTTCGCCCGCGGCCTCGCCGCCCTGGGCGCGGCCCTCTACTCCACCGGCGGCACCAAGCGCGTCCTCGCCGAGGCCCAAGTCCCCGTCCACGGCATCGATGAGCTGACCGGCTTCCCGGAAATCCTGGACGGCCGCGTCAAGACCCTCCATCCCGCCGTCCACGGCGGCATCCTCGCCCGCCGCGGCCTCCCCGCCCACATGGAGGCCCTCAAGCAGAGCAAAATCAGCCCCATCGACCTGGTGGCCGTCAACCTCTACCCCTTCCGCGAGACCGTGGCCAAGCCCAGCGTCACCCTGGAAGAGGCCCTGGAGAACATCGACATCGGCGGGCCCACCATGGTGCGCGCCGCCGCCAAGAACTTCCCCGATGTCATCGTCGTCGTCGACCCCGCCGACTACCCCGCGGTGCTCGCCGCCCTCCAGGCCGGGGGTCTGGATTTGGCGGCCCGCCAGCGCCTGGCCCAGAAGGCCTTCCAGCATGTGGCCTCCTACGACACCGCCATCGCCGCCTACCTCCGCCAAGGGGAGGCGGGCTTCCCCGCCGAGCTGTCCATCGCCATGGCCAAGCGCCAGGACCTGCGCTACGGCGAGAACCCCCACCAGAAGGCCGCCTTCTACGCCGAGCGCCCCGTGGGCATCGCCGGGGCCGAGCAACTGGGGGGCAAGGAGCTCTCCTACAACAACATCCTGGACGCCGACGCCGCCTGGAAGGCCGCCACGGAGTTCTCCGACCCCGCGGTGGCTGTCATCAAGCACACCAACCCCTGCGGCCTGGCCTCCCACCCCAATCTCGCCGAGGCCTACCGCCGCGCCTACGCCGGCGACCCCGTCTCCGCCTTCGGAGGCATTTGCGCCCTCAACCGCCCTGTGGACGCCGCCACCGCCGCCGAAGTCGCCCAGATATTCTATGAGATAGTCATCGCCCCGGACTACGCCCCGGAGGCCCTGGCCCTGCTCCAGAAGAAGAAAGACCTGCGCATCCTCAAGGCCCGGCTCGCCCCGGACACGGCCTGGGACTTCCGCCGCGTGGGAGGCGGCTTTCTGGTGCAGACTCCTGACACCGAAGACCCCGTGAGCCTGCGCACCGTCACCAAGCGCGCCCCCACGGATGCCGAGATGGCCGACCTCCTCTTCGGCTGGAAGGCGGTCAAGCATGTCAAGTCCAACGCCATCATCGCCGTGAAGGACAAAGCCATCCTGGGCATGGGGGCGGGCCAGCCCAACCGGGTGACCTCCGTCCACCTGGCCATGCGGGCCGCGGGGGACAAGGCCCGGGGCAGCGTGGTGGCCTCCGATGCCTTCTTCCCCTTCGCCGACGGCGTGGAGCTGGCGGGCCAGGCCGGGGTCACCGCCATCATCCAGCCCGGCGGCTCCCTGCGCGACCAGGAGGCCATCGCCATGGCCGACCGCTATAATATCGCCATGGTCTTCACCGGCGTGCGCCACTTCCGCCACTAGCAGGCTGCGGAAAAATGGGGAGTGCAGAGGGGCGAAGCCCCTTTGACAGGGGCCTGGGGGTGTCCCCCAGATATGATTTCTCTCCCCTTCCTGGCCAGGAAGGGGGACAGGGGGATGGTCGCAAGGGTTTTTCATCACCCTGCTAAGCAGTAGAATCAAGCAGAGGCCGAAGATGCCCCATCACCAGCAAAAGGGCATATCCCACCTGGACGAGGTCTATGCCACGCTGTCCGTCGAGAACAAACGGCTCTTCCGCCGCATCTTCCAGTACAGCGTCGGCGAGGGCACCCTGGTGCCCCCCCTCGAGATGCTGCCCTGGATTGAGACCCAGTTCGGCTCGGTGGAGGCGGTGACACACCAGCGCATCACCAAGGTCTACAATCGCATCACCGGGGAAGGGGCCTTGTTCAACTCGCTGCGGGCCAAGCGCCCCATCAGCGCCAAGGAGCATCTGGGCTCCCTCGCCCACCTCATCGACGAGAGCATCCGGATTAAGGAGCCTCTCGATGACCCCCTCACCCGCACCCCCGAGGATACCTTCGGACGGATTCGCGGGGAATACAGTATCTCCTGCGCCAACATCGCCAAGTACGACATCCACCACGGCATGCTCATCCTCAATGAGCACAATCCCCTGCATTTTTCCTGGGAGCAGTTCCACGACATCCTGCAGGTGGCGTCGCAGTGGCTGGAGGCGGCTCACCGCACCGACCCCCAGGCCAAGTATCCTTTCTTTATGTGGAACTGCCTCTGGCGGGCCGGGGCCTCCATGATTCACAGCCATACCCAGGTGCTCCTGGGCCGGGATGCCCACTACGCCAAAGTCGAGGCCCTGCGCCGCCACGCCTGGACCTATCGCCGCCTCTACCGCAGCGACTACTTCCAGGACCTCTACCGGGTGCACGAGGCCCTGGGCCTGGGCTTTGAGAAGCAGGGGGTGCACATCATGGTCTATCTCACCCCCACCAAGGAGCGGGAAATCCTCCTCCTGGGCGACCGCTTCGACCGCTCCTACTGGGAGATGGTGCATATGATGCTCCTGTGCTTCCGGGATGTGATCAAGTCCATCTCCTTCAACCTGGGCATCGCCCTGCCCCCCCTGGCCCCGGTGCGGGAGGACTGGTCCCGCTTCCCCGTGGTGGCCCGCCTGGTGGACCGGGGCGAGCTCACCAGCCGCTCCTCGGACATCGGCACCATGGAGCTCTACGCCACCACCGTGGTGGCCGCCGACCCCTTCGACGAGGCCCAGCTCATCATGAAGTATATGCTCAAACGATGAGCGAGGATTCCGCTCCTGGGGCCTCCCGGCCCACAGCGCCCGCCGCCACCGTAGATATAGTCATCCCCGTCCTCAACGAGGCCCATGTCCTGGCCCAGAGCGTGGCTACCCTGCGAGCCTTCCTCCAGCATCATCCCCAGTGCCGCTGGCGCATCGTCATTGCCGACAACGGCTCCACCGACGGCACCCTGGAGGTGGCCCAGGAGCTCTCCCGCCGGCATCCCGAGGTGGGCTATATCCATCTGGGGCAGCGGGGCCGCGGGCGCGCCCTGCGCCGCGCCTGGACGGAGAGCGCCGCCTCTGTGGTCTGCTACATGGATGTGGACCTCTCCACGGGATTGGAGGCCCTCCCGCCCCTCATCCGGGCTATCACCCATGAGGGCTACTCCGTGGCCACCGGCTCCCGCCTCAAGCAGGGGGCGCAGATAAAGCGTTCCTTCAAGCGGGAGGTGCTCTCGCGGGGCTATAACCTCCTCATCAAGCTCCTCTTCTGGCCCCAGTTCTCCGACGCCCAGTGCGGCTTCAAGGCGGCCAGCCGCCAGGTGGTGGTGGAGCTGGTGCCCCTCATCCAGGACCAGGCCTGGTTCTTCGACACCGAGCTGCTGCTCTTGGCGGAGCGCAAGGGCCATCGCATCAAGGACATCCCCGTGCGCTGGGTGGAGGACCCCGACAGCCGGGTGAAGCTCGCCTCCACCGTCTGGGAGGACATCAAGGGGCTGCTGCGGCTGCGCTTCAGAAGGCTATGAGGGTGAGGGTGGGGTTCTACCCCAGCCGCCCGCTCATGGCCCGGCCGCCCAGGAGGTGGAGGTGCAGGTGCTCGATGGCCTGGCCCCCCTCGCGGCCGGTGTTGACCGCCACCCGGTAGCCCGTCTGGTCCAGCCCCTGGGCCCGGGCCACCTGCGCCGCCACCCACACCAGATGCCCCAGCAGGCCCGCGTCCGCGGCGGTGGCCCCCGCCAGGGAGGCGAGATGGCGGCGGGGCACAATCAGGATGTGGGTGGGGGCCTGGGGGTTGAGGTCGGGGAAGGCCACTGCCTGCTCGTCCTGATAGACCCGTTGGGCGGGGAGGGCCCCCTCCGCTATCCGGCAGAAGATGCACTCATTGGGCATGGCCGCGCCCTCACAGCCGCAGCGTCTGGGCCACCCGCTCCCGGTGGTAGTCCCCGTCGCCGAAGGCCACCTCCATGGCCTTGGCCCGGCGGAAGTAGAGCTGCATATCGTGGTCGTAGGTGAAGCCGATGGCCCCATGCACCTGCTGGCCCTGGGCGGTGATGCGGCGATAGGCGTCGCTGGCCCAGGCCTTGGCCACCGAGGCAGCCCCGTCCAGGGGCAGGCCCTCGCTCAAGCGCCAGGCGGCGTAGTAGGTGGCGAAGCGAGCGCCGTCGCTGGCCAGGGCCATGTCGGCGCACATGTGCTGGATGGCCTGGAAGGAGCCGATGGGCCGCCCGAACTGCACCCGCTCCTTGGCGTAGGACACGCTCAGCTCCACCACCGCCTGGCCCCCCCCGCACATCAGGGCGCACTGGGCCACCGCGGCCTGCTCCAGGAAAGACGAGAGGGCCGGCCCCGCCTGGCCCACTTCCCCCAGCACGGAGCTTCGGGGCGTCCTGGCCCCCTTGAAGCTCACCGCGAAGAGCTTGTCGTCCACCAGGTTGCGCAGCGGGGTGAGGGCGACCCCTGGGGCCTTGGGGTCAGCCAGGAGCAGGGTGAGGCCCCCACCAGATGCCCGGGCCGCCACCAGGAGCAGGTCGGCGATGTGGGCGTCGGGCACTAGGAGCTTGGTTCCCTCGAGGACGAGGCCGTCGCCGTGGGGGGCGGCCTGGAGGTGGATGGAGGCGGGATCGTAGTTCCCGTCGGCCTCCAGCAGGGCCAGGCTGATAATCAGGTGGCCCTCGGCCAGGCGGGGGAGGAGGGCCTGCTTCTGCCGGGGGCTGCCCATCTCGGCGATGAGGAGTCCCCCCAGGACGGTGGAGAGGTAGGGCACGGGGGCGCAGGCGCGGCCCAGCTCCTCCAGGAGCAGGCAGAGGTCCAGGAAGGTCATGCCCGCCCCGCCGAACTCCTCGGGCGCCACCAGGCCGGCCCAGCCCTGGGCTGCCAGCTTGCGCCAGAGCTCCTGGGGGAAGCCCTGGGGGTCCTTCTCCATGGCCCGGACCAGGGACTTGGGGCACTCCTTCTCCAAAAAGTCCCGGGCCGAGGTGCGGAGCATCTCCTGCTCCTGGGTGAGGCCGAGGTTCATGGCGCGCTCCTGACTAGGGGGTTATCTGTTCGATACAGCCTGCGGGCTCCGTCTAAGCCAACCAAGTTGCCGCCCTATCAATAATTCCTTCATCTTTGCGTGATGGGTGCTTTTCATTGCTATGATTTCCATATCAAATCCATGTTTTGTAGCTATTGATACCACCTCTTCGGCACAATCGTAGGTCATCAAGAAATCCCCAGCGAGCTTGCCAACTAGGCTAAACAATTCTTCATGGTCTAGTTCGAAATGCCGATAAAGTCTTGTGCCTGCCTTTTTACCTCCTGCGGTATATGGGGGGTCAATAAAAAAGGCAAAGTTCTGGCATAGTGTGTTCTCTTTGAGAAATGTGCTCCCATCACCTTCAATGAATGTAAGCCGGTCCCGTATTTCCATTATGTTCAGAATTCGCTGCTTTAATGTCTTAGGGTACCAACGGGAGCTAATGCCTTTTCCGTTTTCGCCATATTTAATTGGACGAGACCCCGACGCGAGAATACCCCCATGATAAACTCGATTTTTAAGGATTGTCTTAAAGGCCTTTTCTTCCAGAGTTTTAGGCGGTTCTGACAATTCCCTCTCGATATTTTGTAAATTACACTCAAAGGATATAATTCGTTCGGCAAGCCACTTTCCATCGCCGTAGATTATGGTTCGCCATACGGCTGCCACCTGGTCGTCCAGTTCGACCATCGTAATATGCTCGGCCAGATTCTCAAAAGCGGCAGTAAGCGCAATAATCCCACCGCCCGCGAAGGGTTCGATAAACTCAGTCGGTCGAGTCGGCAGACTCTTGAGCCA
The DNA here is from genome assembly GCA_016210205.1 of Chloroflexota bacterium. Classification (GTDB taxonomy): domain Bacteria; phylum Chloroflexota; class Dehalococcoidia; order JACQUO01; family JACQUO01; genus JACQUO01. The sequence continues at coordinate 83,411 of JACQUO010000007.1, read as the reverse complement.
TTGGCGGACACGCGGCACTAGCCAGGTTTTTCCTCCAGGGTAACGGAAAGGGCTGCGTTGTGGCACGGATGCCACATTGACAATATGCTCCACCGGTTTAGTTTCAAAGAAGGATAGTTGGCTCAAAGGAACTTCGCCTTAGTTCTCATCACTTTCAAGAAGGTCAGTTAATGTCGGAGCTGTTGGTGGTGATTGGCCATTCTCTAGTTTCAGCTCCAGCTTTTCTTGAAGCAAGTCGATGAACTCGCTCACTGGTCCAGGCTCCGAGGTGGTAATTTTCTGTAAGGCGCGTTGAAAACTAGTAAATACTGTGCGTGTATGGGAAAGACAATATCGGTTCTTAGTTCCATCAAGCTGTAGGTCATAAATCATCCATATTACATCAGCCTCTTGAGGACGAACCTCAGGCAGAGTTGGAAGAGTATTGTAGAAACTACTATGGACGGCCACTGCCAGCTTTTTCCTCCATGCTTGCAAGATGCCACCTTTGTAGATAAGTTGAGGTGCTAACCTCTTACGGGAGGAGGACAAATAGTCAGGGCGTGGGTAGTTGGGCTTATGAGTCCAATCCATTGCATGGTGGTTTCTTGGGTCAGCCATATAATGCTGGAACGCACTACGTATGTTGCCGCTTATATATACTGCTTGAATTTCTAAGGCTCCAAAATCCGTTAGTTTCCCATTTTTATCATAAGAGACAAGGGCCAGGTCAATGTTCCCGGCGCTTTTTCCATGTGCGTCACTAAGTCGAACTTCTGTGATTGATGTCCACAAAGCTCTTTTAGGGAAAAAGAAATTTGCTGCGTCCTCAGCAATTAGCCAATTCTCACGAAAGCGTATGGGACAGGTGATGGTCGGGACATTATTGTTATCGAATATGGTACAGACGCCCAGTGGGTCGTTAGCTTTGTCTTTAGTGCAATTTGGAACCTTGTTGTTGAAAGGGCACAGGCGGTTCTTTCGGTATCTGTCCGCCTCGGGAGAATAGTTATCAGTCGGAAAGCCGAAAACTTCTGCCAGAGGATGTTTGGGCATATGCTGTTTGTCTTTCCTCCCAGTCTGTGGGTGAGTGTCGCCCTGTCCCTACGCCCCCCGGGGCAGGCCCAGGCCCCGCTGGGCGATGATTTGCCGCTGCACCTCGCTGGTGCCGGCGGCGATGGTGGAGTTCACCGAGGCCATATACATGGAGGCGAAACGCCCGTGCAGGGGGGCCCACGGCGAGTCGGGGACCAGTTGCCCCAAAGGCCCCAGCAGCTCCATCCCCAGATTGGCCAGCCGCTGCTGGAGCTCGCTGTTGTGCAGCTTGATGATGGAGGCCTCGATGTTGGGCGCCAGCCCCCGGCTCTGCATCCACCCCACCCGGTAGGCCAGGAGCCGCCCCACCTCAATCTCCACCGCCATCCGCGCCAGCTTGTGGCGGGTGATGGGGTCCTCTGCCAGGGGCCGCCCGCCGCGCTTGGTCTCCCGGGCGTACTCCACCAGCTCCTCCAGGATGCGCCGGGCGGTGGCCGGGGCCTCGATGCCGGAGCGTTCGTAGTCCAAGAGAGCCGCCCCCACATACCAGCCTCGGTTCTCCTCCCCCACCAGGTTGGTGCGGGGCACCCGCACATTGTCGAAGAAGACCTCGTTGAACTCGTGGGCCTTGAGCATGTTGATGATGGGGCGCACGGTGAGGCCGGGGGTCTTCATGTCCACCAGGATGAAGGAGATGCCCCGGTGCTTGGGGGCGTTGGGGTCGGTGCGGGCCATCATGAAGCACCAGTCGGCCCGGTGGGCCCCGGAGGTCCAGACCTTCTGGCCGTTGATGATGTAGTAGTCGCCGTCGGCCACGGCCTGGGTCTGTAAGGAGGCCAAATCTGAGCCGGAGCCGGGCTCGGAGAAGCCCTCGCACCAAATCACCTCGCCGCGGGCGATGCGGGGGAGGTGGGTGCGCTTCTGCTCCTCGGTGCCGAAGCGGATGATGATGGGCCCCACCATGCGGATGCCCATGTAGTCCACCCCGCCCACCCCCCGGTAGGCCAACTCCTCCCCCATTATCATCTGCTCCATGACGGAGCGGCCTTGGCCCCCGTATTCCTTGGGCCAGGCCATGGTGAGCCAGCCCTTCCGAGACAGCTTGCGCGAAAGCTCCCGGGCGGCGGCCCAGTCCTCGGGGGAGACGGCCTCCCCCAGGAAACGGCGCCGGGCGGGGCCGGGCGGCACCTCTTGGTCCAAGAAAGCCTTCACCTCCTGGCGGAAGGCCTCCTCCTCCGGGGTGAAACGGAAGTCCATAGCGCTGCCTCCTCCCCGGGCCAGCCCGCCTCAGGCGGGTGGCCGGCGCGACTGAAAGGGGACTGCTTCGGCTAGGTGAGCTCGATGGCCAGGCAGGTCACGGTGCGGGTGATGCCGCCGACGGTGTGGATTTTGTTGGTGACCATCTCCCCCACAGAGGTCAGGTCCTTGGCCTCCACCACGGCGATGATGTCGTAGGGGCCGGTGACGGCGTCCACCGAGGCCATACCCTGCACCTTGCGCAGATGCGTGATGACATCCCTGGTCTTGCCCACGGCGGTCTCGATGAGAACGAACCCTCGCGTAGTCATGGTCTGCCTCCTTTGCTGTTGTGGCTGTTTTGCCTTTGGCTACAAGACCCGCTTCAGGCGCGGGTTAGGGGTCTGGCCGGGGATGCGGCCTCGCTTGGCCACGGGCCGGCCCTCCACCTCGTGGAGGTCGGCAGTGAAGTCGATGGGCCGGGCCCCGCTGATGTAGCTGCCCACCCCGTAGGCGTCCACCGGGGCCCCTGACTCTTTGAAGAGGCGGATGCGCTCCGGGTCGATGCCCCCGCTCACCACAATCTGGACCCAGGGGAAGCCGCCCTGGTCCAGCCGCGCCCGCACCTCCTTGACCAGCTCCGGGGTCACCCGGCCTCGCTCGGCGGGGGTGTCCAGGCGCACCCCCTGGAGCCGCTTCCCCAGGGCCTGGGCCACCCGCAGGCTCTCCTCGGCCTCGTCCTTGAAGGTGTCCACCAGGGAGATGCGGGGCACCTCCGGCGGCATGTGCTTATCGAAGGCTGCAGTGGCGCGCACCGTGTCCCCCAGGCAGATGACGAGGGCGTGGGGCATGGTGCCCGAGGCCGGCACCCCCGCCAGGCGCGCCCCCACCACCGAGGAGGCGGAGGCGCAGCCCCCCACCGTGGCGGCATAGTCCATGATGGCCACCACCCGCGGGTGGATGTGCCGGGCCCCGAAGGAGATGATAGGAATGTCCCCCGCCGCCTCTACGCACTCCCGGGCGGCGGTGGCCCAGCCGCTGGAGTGGGACAACATCCCCAGGTAGGCGGTCTCATAGACGCCGAAGGACTGGGCGGGGGCGGTGATGCGCAGGGCTACCTCCTTGCGCCGCATCCATTCCCCCTCCGCCAGGGCCCAGACCTTCCGCTGGGGGGGCAGCGCCTGCCGCAGGAGCTCCTGAACCTCCTCCATGCCGCAGAGCACCCCCTCCCGGCTGGGGAAGACCTCCATGGTGACTATGGGGTTCACCCCCTCGGCCCGGAGGATGTCCACATAGCGGAGGAAATAGATGTCCGCTGTCTCTCCTGAGAGGACCTCCGCGGGGATGATGAACTTGGGTTGGGCCATGGGCCTCATCGGTCTCCTCTGGGAATGAGCCGCCCTCGCCCTCAAGCGGGGTGCGCCCTCAGGCGGCCTTTTTAAGTTGGCGGCGCCGGCCCGTGACCTTGGCCCCCAAAATGCGCTCCAGATGCTCCAGGGCGTAGCGGTGGGCCTTTTTATCGAAGGTGGCCACACAGTTGGCGGGCACCTCCACCGGGTAGTCGCGGTTGCGGGCGTCGGCGGCGGTGTGGAGCACGCAGATGTCGGTGCACACGCCCACCACGATGAGCTTCTCCGGCTCCAGGCGCTTCAGCTTGGCCTCGAGCCTGGTGCCGAAGAAGGCGCTATAGCGTTTCTTCCGGATGACCTCGCCAGGGAAGGAGGCCAGCTCGGGGATGACCTCGGCCTCTTTGGTCCCCGCCACGCAGTGGGGTGGGAACATCTGGAACTCCAGGTCGTCGGGGTCATGGTAGTCGCAGATGAAAAAGGCCTTGGAGCCGGCGGCCAGCTCTTTTTTCAGCCGGCGCTGGATGGGGGGGATGATGCGCCGGACGGCCTCCCCGGTGTAGAGGGGATAGCCCTCCTCGCAAAAGCCCCGCAGCATATCCACCACCAGCACTGCGTTGGCCACAGTCGCTCTCCCGTCCTCCCCCACGGACTGGGGGCAGTCTCCCCCGGGAGGATGGGGTTATTATAGCACCAGGCCTTGGGGCCAGCAACAGATAGGGACGAGAGCGTGTAGAAATGGGGTTACCAGGGGGCCGCGCCCCCAGGTCGGTGGTCTGGGGCCTGCCCTTGAGCCAAGCGAAGGGGTGTCCCCTAGCTTCATTCTATCCCCATTACCCCCATCCTGGCCAGGCGACGTCCTGAGTCTGCCGAAGGAAATGGGGCCAGGGGGATGGTCGCACGGCATGGCTAAGCCACCTCGGGGGTTTGACCTTGACGCTCTGGGAGGCCTGTGCTAGTGTAAGGTGAAGCTGCGGCCCCTTTCGTTTGGCTTTTAGGGGGTTTTTGAGTCCCAATGCCCATCATCCAGGAGCTGCCCCTCCTCACCCCCGCCCGGGAGACCCTGCTCACCATCGGCGGCTTCGATGGGGTGCATTTGGGCCACCAGCGCCTCATCCAGGCACTCATCGCGCGGGCCCGGGAGCGGGGCCTCATGAGCGGGGTGGTCACCTTCCACCGTCACCCTCGCATGATTCTCAACACCCCTGACAAAATCACCTACCTCGCCAGCGTGGAGGAGCGCCTGGCCTTCCTGCGCTCCCTGGGGGTGGACCACCCCGTGGTGCTCACCTTCACCGAGGAGGTGGCCCGCCTGGGCGCTCGGGAGTTCGTTCACCTCCTCATGGAGCATCTCAAGATGCGGGGCCTGGTGGTGGGCCCCGGCTTCGCCTTGGGCCGGGGACGGGAGGGGGACATCCCCTACCTCACCGCCCTGGGGCAGGAGTTGGGCTTCACCCTGGATGTGGTGGCCCCGGTGTCCCTGGAGGGCCGCCTGGTGAGCAGCAGCGCCGTGCGCCAGGCCCTCACGGAAGGGGATATGGAGACGGTGAACCGCTTTCTGGGGCGGCCCTTCGCCCTGGAGGGCGTGGTGGTGCGGGGGGCCGGCCGGGGCCAAAGCCTGGGCTTCCCCACCGCCAACCTGGCCCTGGCCCTGGACCAGGCCCTGCCCGGCGACGGCATCTATGTGATGCGAGCCTATGTGGGCGGCCGGGGCGGCGCGTACCATCCCGCGGTGGCCAACATCGGGCGGCGCCCCACCTTCGACGGCGGCGAGACCCTGGTGGAGGTGCACCTCCTGGACTTCGCGGGCGACCTCTACGGCCAGACCCTGCGCGTCGAGGTGATAAGCCGCCTGCGCCCGGAGCGGAAGTTCGCCGGCCCCCAGCCCCTCGTCGCGCAGATGAAGCGGGATGTGGCCCAGGCCCGGGCCATTCTGGAGGGGGAGGGGAGCCATTAGCGGCGAGGTCGTAGGTGGGTGTGGGCCTGCCCGTAATAGCGGCAGTTAATCGCCACAAAGCTGGTTGAAAAACCTTGAAAGTGCGTGATGTTATCAGGTTTCTTGAGGCAGAGGGTTGGTACTTGGTGGTAACAAGGGGCAGCCATCGACAGTTCAAACATACAACCAAGCCAGGTCGGGTGACTGTCGCTGGCCACCTCAATCACGACCTGACACCAGGCACCCTAAACAGCATCTGGAAACAGGCACAACTGAAGGAGAGAGAGTGACCATGCATCGCTTTCTTGTTGTCGTCGAAAAGGCCAATGGCAACTACTCAGCGTACTCGCCGGACTTGCCTGGCTGTGTAGCCACGGGCCTAACCCGTAACGAAGTCCAGAAAAACATGCATCAGGCGATTCAAATGCATGTGCAGGGGTTAAAGGAGGACCATTTGCCCGTTCCCGAGTCACAGGCCTTTGCTGAATATGTTGCCATACCTTAGGGGAGCAGCGGCCCAGGCCCGCCAGTTGCTCCAGGCCAAGAGGACTAAAGGCTCATGACGCCGGCCCGAGTGCCAGAAGACCTGGGCCCGCTGCTGACCCGGGGGGTGGCCGACATCATCCAGCGGGAGGAGCTGGAGCGGCTGTTGCGCTCCGGCCGCCCCCTGCGCCTCAAGATGGGATTCGACCCCTCCCGGCCCGACATCCACCTGGGCCATGTGGTGGGTCTGCGCAAGCTCCGCCAGTTCCAGGAGCTGGGCCATCAGGTGGTGCTCATCGTGGGGGACTGGACGGCCCAGATTGGCGACCCTTCCGGGTCATCCGCCACCCGCTCCATGCTCACCGCCGCGGAGGTGCGGGCCAACGCCGAGACCTATCTGCGCCAGTTCTTCCAGGTGGTGGACAAGGAGCGCACCGAGGTGGCCTGGCAGAGCCAGTGGTTCGGCCCCTTCACCCTGGCCGATGTCATCAAGCTCACCAGCCGCTTCACCGTGGCCCAGATGCTGGCCCGGGAGGACTTCGCTGCCCGCTTCAAGGCGGGGCGGCCCCTGGCCGTCACCGAGCTCCTCTACCCCCTGCACCAGGCCCACGATACCGTGATGGTGCGGGCCGATGTGGAGTTCGGGGGCACGGACCAGCGCTTCAATCTTTTAGTAGGGCGGGAGCTTCAGGCCATGATGGGCCAGACGCCCCAGCAGTGCCTCCTCATGCCCCTGCTCGTCGGCACCGACGGCCAGCAGAAGATGAGCAAGAGCCTGGGCAACTACATCGCCGTGGAGGATGCGCCCCACGATTTTTACGGCAAGGTCATGTCCCTGCCCGACGCCCTCATGCTGGACTACTACACCCTCCTCACCGATGTCCCCGACGCGGAGCTGGCGCAGCTGCGGGCGGACCTGGCCGTGGGCCAGGCCCACCCCATGGAGGCCAAGAAGCGCCTGGCCCGGCTGCTAGTGGCCCAGTTCCACGGGGAGCCGGCCGTCGGTGAGGCCCAGGCCCACTTCGAGGCGGCGGTGCAGCGTAGGGAAGCGCCGGAGGAGATAGAGGAGAGGGGCCTCTTTTTTGAAAAGGTCGTGAATGAAGCTGTTTTTGCTAATCCAAGGGTGGTAATGGGGGGAGGCAGCAGTCTTAATCCTGATGGCACTGAGACGCGTCACATGTATGTCCCCCTCTCCTTTATCCTTGTGTACTTGGGCATGGCCCCTTCTCGCACCGAGGCTAGGCGGCTTATCAAGCAAGGCGCTGTTGAGGTGGACGGCAGGTCTGTCAACGTGGACGAAGTAATTGAGGTAAGAGATGGCAGCCTTATTCGCGTTGGGAAGCGACGCTGGGTGCGGGTGAGGGACGCCCAGTCTTAGCCGGGACCGCGTCCCGCGTGCCCTGAGGGCCTATACCCCAGGCTTAAGCCTGGGGTTATAGAGGGCCTCAACTCTTGTGTGGATAAGGCCCCGCTGCCAACTCGCGGGTGCAGGGCTCGCCCTGTGGGGGGCGTGGGGGTGTCCCCCAGATTACTCATATTCCCCACCATTTAAGTTCAGAGGGGCCTGAGACCCTTCGCTGCGCTCAGGGTGACAGATGGGGGTGGCTCAGGCGGGCAGGGCCGCTGCCAACTCGCGGGTGCAGGGCCAAGCCCTGCCGGGGGCCTGGGGGTGTCCCCCAGCCCCCATACTTCTTTCCCCCTCTCCCCCAGGGAGAGGGGGCCAGGGGGTGAGGGCGAACCTCAGCACCCCCAGGGCCGGAAAAGAGGCGGGCAGGCCCAAAGCCTGCCCTAATTATTTAGGGGCTTTCCCCTTTGACAGCGGCTTGCCCCTCTCCTACAATAAGCGTGACGAAGAAGGCAGCTAGCGTGAGGGGGCAGCTTTGGACAGCGATTTCCGGGTGGACCTGGCGGAGATACACCGCACCGTCAAGGACGCGGAGGTGCTCTCCATCTACTTCCCCCTGCTCCGCAAGGCCCTCCTGGTGGACGCCCGCTCCGACGCCTCGGAAGGCCCCATGATGCGGGTGATGCCCATGGTGAACAACCTGGAGGAGCGCTTCCGCAGCCTCAAGCGCCTGCGGCCCCGCTTCCCCGTCCCCGATAATATCGCCCTCATCCCCTGGCCCAAGTATGCCGTCAGCCTGAAGCGGCTGGGGGTCTGGGAGCGTCTCCTGGAGCGCTTTGCGGCCTCCGGCTTCCCCGGCATCCTGGCCCAGTGCGAGCAGGCCTACCAGGAGATAGCGAAGCTGGAGCGGGACGAGATTTCCGCCGCCCTCACGGGGGAGCGCTACCAGTCCCTCTGGGAGCGGCGACGCTAGAGACTGGCCCCCAACTACATCACCTCCTGTATCCCCCTCTTCCTTCTTGCCAAGGGAGAGGGGGATGAAAAAAGAATCTAGAGGGGCACCTCCAGACCCCCGCCAAAGGGGGCTTTGCCCCTCTGGGCTCCCCCATTTTCGCAGCCCTAGAGTCTTAAGCTCCCTTCCCCACCGCCTCGGCGAGGCGCTGTACCAGGTGGGCGGGGACCTCCTCGTAGCGGCTGAACTCCATGGTATAGAGGCCCTGGCCCTGGGTGATGGAGCGCAGGGCCGTGGCGTAGCGCAGCAACTCCGCCAGGGGGGCCTGGGCCTCCACCACCGTGGTCCCATCCTGGGGGGTCATCCCCAGCACCCGGGCCCGCTTGGAGTTCAGGTCCCCAATCACATCCCCCACGAAGGTGTCGGGCACCGTCACCTGGAGGTTCATGATGGGCTCCAGGAGCACCGGCTGGCCCAGGGACAGGCCCTTCTTCACCGCCTGGGAGCCGGCCAGCCTGAAGGCCATGTCCGAGGAGTCCACGGCGTGGTAGGAGCCATCGTATAGGGCTACCCGGATGTCCACCGTGGGATAGTGGGCCAGGATGCCGTCTTGGAGGGCCTCTATTACCCCCTTCTCCACCGCGGGGATGTAGTTGCGGGGCACCGACCCGCCCACCACCTTGGAGACGAACTCATTGCCGGAGCCGCGCTCCTTGGGCTCCAGTTCCAGGAAGACATGGCCGTACTGGCCGTGGCCCCCCGTCTGCTTCTTGTGCTTGTATTCCGACTTGATGGGGATGGTTATGGTCTCCCGGTAGGGGACCCGGGGCACATCCAGGAGCACCTCCAGCCCGAACTTGCGCCTCATGCGCTCGCAGGCCACCTCCACATGGGTCTCCCCCAGGCCGGAGAGGATGGTCTCTGCGGTCTCGGCGTCCCGCCGCACCCGCAGGGTGGGGTCTTCCTCGGTGAGGCGGGCCAGGGAGGCGCTCAGCTTGTCCAGGTCGGCCTTGGTCTTGGGCTGGACGGAGGCGCTGTAAACGGGGTTGGGGAACTGGAAGCCGGGGAGGAGCACCGCGTTCTCCCGTTCCCCCAGGGTGTCGCCGGTGCTGGTCTCGGCCAGCTTGGCCACCCCGCCGATGTCCCCCGCCGCCAGCTGAGGGATGCTCATTTGCTCCTTGCCCCGCACCACGAAGAGGCTGCCCACGCGCTCGGCCCGGCCCTTGTTGCAGTTCCAGGCCTGGGAGTCGCTCCTCATGGTCCCCGAATAGACCCGGAAGTAGGTGATTTTCCCCACATAGGGGTCTGCGGTGGTCTTGAAGACCAGGGCCGCCAGGGGCCCGCCCGCCGCGGGCTTGAGAGACACCTCGCTCTGGGCGCCGGCCTTGCGGGCCGGGACCCCCCCTCGGGCCTCGGGGGAGGGGGCGAACTCCCGCAGGGCCTCCAGGGCCAGCGCGCCGCCAATGTTCTTGAGGGCAGAGCCGGCCAGGATGGGGACCACCTTGCCTGAGGCCACCCCTTCCCGCAGTCCCCGGCGCAGCTCCTCGGGGCTCAGGGTGCCTGCCTCCAGGTATTTCTCCGTGAGCTCGTCGCTGGCCTCGGCGGCGGCCTCCATCAGGGCCTCCCGGCGCTTGGCGGCCTCTGGGGCCAGGACGGCGGGGATGTCCCCCGCTTTGCCCCCCATGAGGGCCTTCATCTCCACCAAGTCCACCACCCCCTCGAAGCTGGCCTGGGAGCCTATGGGCAGGTGGAGGGGGACGCAACGACGGCCATAGCGGGCCTGGAGGGCGCCCACCACCTTGAAGAAATCGGCGTGCTCCCGGTCCATCTTGTTGATACAGACGAAGCGGGGCAGGTTGGCGGCGTCGGCGCGGCGCCAAGCCAGGTCGGTGCCCACCTCCAGGCCCGAGGCGGCGCAGACCACCACCAGGGTGGCGTCGGCCACCCGCAGGGCGGCCACCATCTCCCCCGCGAAGTCGGCGTAGCCCGGGGCGTCCAGAAGGTTGATTTTGACCCCTTGCCACTCGCAGGGGATGAGGGAGAGGCTGATGCTGATTTTGCGCCGTATCTCCTCGGGGTCGTAGTCGGAGACGGTGTTGCCCTCGTCCACCCGGCCCAGGCGGCTGGTGGCCCCGGTGGCGTGCAGGAGAGCCTCCGCCAGGGAGGTCTTGCCCGCCCCGCCATGAGAAACCAGGGCCACATTGCGGAGCTGGCGGGTCTCGTAGACTTTCATGGCGGAATAACCCCCTTCACATCAGCATAGGGCTATTCTACCCAATGGGCGCAAGGGGGCGCAACTTTTGAAGCAGGGGGCTACTGCTCCAGGGCAGGGTGGCGCTCGGGCCAGCGAGCCAGCCCCTGGGCCAGCAGGATGCCCCCCAGAAAGGCCAATCCCAGATTGCCCGTGGCCAGAGCTACCGCCCCCATGCCCCCGGCCACCAGCCAGTCCTGCCAGCGGCGCAGGTCCCGGGCCAGCAGGGCGTGCTGCAGGCCCACGAAGAGGAGGAGCACCCCCAGGATGGCTAGGGGGATGAGGGCTAAAAGGCCCAAAAGGCTGGGGCCGAAGCAGAGGCCCAGGGCCAGGCACAGCGCCCCCAGCATCAGGGGCGCCCCTCCGGTGCGGGCCCCGAAGCGGTAGTGGGCGGTGAGGCCGCCGGCCCCATGGCAGACGGGCATGCCCCCCATAACGCCTGTCAGGAGGTTAGCCAGGCCCATGCTGGCGCAGAGTCGCCGCGGGGTAGTCCGTTGTGCCTCCTCGCCGAAGTAGCCGCGGGCGGCCTCCGCGGTGGCGGCCACGGCGTTGCCCAGGGTCAACGGAAGTTGAGGCAAGACCAGGAGGAAGAGGGCCAGACCTAACTCCTCGGTGGTGGGGAGGCTTAGGGCGGGGAGGGCGGCCTGGAAGCTCACCGCCGGGGCGAAGCCCAGGAGCAGGCTGGCCGCCAGCCCCAGGCCCAAAAGGGCCAGGGAGGCGGGGAAGCGCCGCCCCAGGAAAAGGGCCAGGAGCCCCAGGCCTAGGGCGGCCAGCGCCGTCTCCGCCCCGATTTGCCAGCCCCCCAGGCTCACCAGGGCCCGGGTGCCGTCGGCGGCCACGGCGGGCTGGGCCATGAGGCGGAGGGCGCTCTGGGCCAGGAACAGCCCCACGGCAAGCTGGATGCCTCGCACCACGGCATGGGGGAAGAGCCGCAGCAACGGCAGGATAAGGCCGCTGACAGCCAGGGCCAGGAGGATAAGACCCATGAGGAGGCCGGCACTGGAGATGAGGCCGGGGGCCAGCCCCAGGGCGATGGCCGTGGCGGAGACGGACTTGAGGGGCTGGACGGGCAGGGGCAGGCGGAAGTAGAGGCCCGCCCCCACATAGAGGAGGCCGGCGGAGAGCATCACCGCGGCGGGGGCCATGCCGTTTATGGCCACCAGGGCCGCGGCCAGGGGCACCAGGGTGCCCAGGTCCCCCAGGGCCCCCGCCAGCTCGCCGATGGTAAAACGGAACCCTCGGATGGTCAAACTCAAACCCTCGAAAAAAAGTAAGCCCCCTGGGAAAGGGGGCTAAGAGGCTTCGGGCCCCCCTGGCGTCCCGAGGGGGCGCGATAAGGGCCGCCCTCGCGCTCCAAGGCGGGGGGCCCGGCCGCTTCTCCTTTCCAAGCACGAGGAGGCAGGGTTGTTTCCGTCCCTACCCGAAACGGTCCCCCTGCCATAGGCCACGGCCCTTAGGCGGAAGGACTCGGAGAAGTCGATATTCTTTTTTGCCCAGCTCCCTGAAGCGCAATACTAGGGATGCTGGATGAAACTAATGATAGGTTTTGGCGAGGGCCCTGTCAAGATGGGGGTGCTCCAGCCGCGCCCCCTGGGGAGAAAGGGTTTTTATTGCCCCCAATGTGGAGTTTCTGTGGAAAATGGCGCGCCCTCCTTGGAAGGAGGGGATTTTTCTGGACAGAGAAGCGAGGAGGATGATATAGTGAGCGGTGAAAATATTAACTTAAGGGCAGGTCCTCCTGCCCTGGCGAGGTGAGTCGCTTTTGACGGATATCGGCTATAGCGCCCTGGTGCTGGCCCTAGTCGTCTCAGTCTTCAGCGCTGTGGCCGCTTTCATGGGGGTCAGGGGCCGCCAGGGGGAGCTCTGGGCCAGCGCCCGTAACGGGGTCTTCGTCGCCTTCACCCTCCTGACCGTGGCCTCCGCCTTGCTCCTTTATTTCCTCCTCAGGCATGATTTCCGGGTGGAGTATGTGGCCCAATACTCCAGCACCTCTATGGGCTTGCTCTACACCATAAGCTCCTTCTGGGCGGGCAACCAGGGCTCGCTGCTCATGTGGGCCTGGTTTCTGTCCCTTTTCTTGTCCATAGCCTATCTCCAGCATCGCCGCACCCTGCCCCACCTTATACCCTATGTGGTGGCCGTGGGGATGGCCATCCTCTCCTTCTTCCTCATCCTCCTGGTCTTTCTGGCCAACCCCTTCAAGGTGATGCCCTTCCCGCCCGGGGAGGGCCGGGGGCTCAACCCCCTCCTGGAGAACATGGGGATGTTCTTCCATCCCACCACCCTCTATCTCGGCTATGTGGGCTTTGCCATCCCCTTCGCTTTCGCCATGGCCGCCCTCATCACTCGCCGTCTGGGGGATGACTGGCTGCGGGCCACCCGGCGCTGGACCCTCTTCGCCTGGTTCTTCTTGGGCCTGGGCAACCTCTTCGGCGGGGCCTGGGCCTATGTGGAGCTGGGCTGGGGGGGCCACTGGGGCTGGGACCCCGTGGAGAATGCCTCCTTCATGCCCTGGCTGGTGGCCACGGCCTTCTTGCACTCTTCCATGATTCAGCGACGGCGGGGGATGCTGAAGATATGGAACATGGCCCTCATTATCATCATCTTCGAACTCACCATCTTCGGCACGCTCCTCACCCGGAGCGGGGTGCTCTCCTCAGTCCACTCCTTCGCCGAATCGGGCCTGGGGCCTTTCTTCCTCGCTTTCATCGCGGTGAGCGGGGCCCTGGCCATCGGCCTCCTGTTTTATCGTCGGGGCCGGCTCCAGAGCGAGGACGAGCTGGACTCCTTCGTCTCTCGGGAGAGCAGCTTCCTCTTCAACAACCTCCTCCTGGTGGGGGCGGCCTTCGCCGTCTTCTGGGGCACCGTCTTTCCCCTGGTCTCGGAGTGGTTTCGGGGGGTGAAAATTACCGTGGGGCCGCCCTTCTTCAACCAGGTGGTGGGGCCCATCCTGCTGGCCCTGCTCCTTCTCATGGGCATCTGCCCCCTCATCGGCTGGCGGCGAGCCACGCCGGGGAATCTGGCGCGCAACTTCCTCTACCCCGTAGTGGCAGCCCTGGGCCTCATGGCGGCCCTCTTCGCCCTGGGGGTGCGGGATGGGATGGCTCTCTTCGCCCTGGGGGTGAGCGCCTTCGTGTTCGCCACCATCCTTTTGGAGTGGTTCCGGGGGACCCGGACCCGGGCGCGAGTTCGCTCCGAGAACCCCCTCCAGGCCTTCGGAGGGCTGGTCTGGGCCAACAAACCCCGCTATGGGGGTTATATCATCCATGTGGCCATTGTCATGGGCGCGGTGGGGATAGTGGGTTCCTCCTTCTTCAAGGCCGAGGTCTCCGCCACCCTGGCCCCGGGTGAGAAGGTGGATATCGGCCAGTACACCCTGAAATATGAGGGCCTGCGGGAATATTCCACCGTCGACCGCCAGGTGAGCGCGGCGGTGCTCACCGTGTATAACGGGGAGAAGTTCGTGGATAGCCTGTCCACGGAGCGCACCTTCTACCCCTATTTTAATCAAAACATGACCGAGGTGGCCATCCGCACCACCCTTAAGGAAGACCTCTATGTCATCTATACGGGGAGCGAGGGCCAGAGCGCCAGCTTTAAGATTATCATCAATCCCCTGGAGGTCTGGATTTGGATTGGGGGGGTGGTGACAGCCTTGGGGATGCTCATCGCCTTCTGGCCGGACCCCCGGGAGGGTCTCATGCTCCCCAAGGAGGTACGGGAGGTGCAGGCGTCATGATAAGGGCCAAGCCCCCGCTGCGGGCCGTCCTGATGTTGGCCTTGGCGGCCCTGTTGCTGGGCCTCGCCGTTTTTGTCTCTTCGGGCCGGAGCCGGGCCTACAGCCCCGCCGCCGACGATGTGGCTCGGACCGTGGTCTGCCAGTGCGGCTGCAACCTGGTGCTTTACAACTGCAACCATATCGGCTGTCCGGGGAAGGAGGCCATGTACAACTCCATTGAAACTCAATTGAAGCAGGGGATACCCCCCCAGGTCATCGTAGCCTCCTTTGTGACCGAGTATGGGGAGACGGTGCTGGCTGCTCCCACCAAGCAGGGCTTCAACCTCACCGCCTGGCTCTTGCCCTTCCTGGCGCTCCTGGCGGGGGCCGGAGTGATATACTTAGCTCTCCGGACCTGGGTGGGCGCGGCCGTCCCCGTTTCCATTCCCTTTGGCCCCCAGGGGCGGAAGGATGACTCCGAGTATCGGCGTCGGGTGGAAGAGGACCTGAAGCGGTTGGGTGGGGAGGGATGAGACGGTGGTGACTCTGGTTATCTTCCTCATGGCAGCGGCGGCCCTGGCTGCCCTGGCCTATCCCCTGCTGCGCCAGCAGGCTGCCCTTCTGGAGGAGGCCCCCGACGAGGAGCGGGAGGCCCTGCAGTCCCGCCGGGATGTGACCTATTCTGCCATCAAAGAGCTGGAGTTCGATTATCAGGTGGGTAGCCTCTCCCCCGCAGAATACCAGGCCCTGGACGAGAAGTATAAGGACAAGGCGGTCACAGTGCTCAAGGACATAGACCGCCTGGGACAGCTGGACCGCCGGGGGCGGGCGGCTCCGCCCCCTGAGGACGATATTGAGCGCCAGGTTCGCCGTCTGCGGAGCTCCGGGGCGGCGGCCCGCCAGGGCGCGGGCCCAGGCCGGGCTCCGAGACCTAATCGCGGCGATGCGGTGGAGCGGGAGGTCAGGGCGCTCCGCCAGGGAAAACCCTCCGCCGCGGGCTTTTGTCCCCAGTGCGGCCAGGCCCAGCGCCCCGGGGATAAGTTCTGTGCCCGCTGTGGCACTAGCCTGACCCGAGGAGAACCCAAAGGATGAGGCGCTCCATTATCCTGGCCCTCACCATGGCGCTGCTCTTGGCCCCTAGGGCCCTGGCGGCAGACCCGCCGGGGAAGGCCATCCGGGGCCAGGTGGTGAACCTGACCGCAGGGGCCGGCCCGGTGGCGGGCCAGAAGGTTACCCTGAAGACCACTCGGGGTAGCGCCGCGGCAGGCCAGGTGGACACCACCACCGATGCGGCGGGGAAGTTCCAATTCCAGGGCCTTACGGGAGCCGCGGGGGAGCACTATCAGGTGACCCTCAACTATCAGACCGTGGACTATAGCAGCGATATCGTGGTCTTCGCGGAGGGTGAGGCAGAGCAAAGTCTGGAGATGGCCGTCTACGAGACTACCCCCAGCGGCGCTGGCGTGGTGGTCCCGGAGCATATGACCCTGGTCCAGGTCGCCGCGGGGACCGTCCTGGTGGAGGAATACTTTCAATTCCGCAACAACTCTGACCGGGCCTATGTGGGCTCCAAGGTGGTGGACAGCGATGGCCGCATGGAGACCCTGCGCTTCCCCATGCCCGCGGGGGCCTTCCAGTTGACCTATACCATGGGCTTTATGGACTGCTGCGTGAAACCCAGCCCTGACGGCTTCCTCGATACTATGGCCGTTACCCCCGAGGTCAAGGATTTGGGCTACAGTTATATGCTGGCCTACTCCGGAGATAGCGTGTCTCTCACCAAGACCGTGGAGTACCCGGTGGCCGATTATTCCTTCCTGGTGGAGGGGACCGGTTACCGAATTTCCAGCCCCGGGCTCAAGGAAGAGCCGCCTGTCACCTTCGGGAACGTCCAGTATCTCCGGCTCTCGGGCCAGAACTTGAAGCCAGGTGAGACCTTTACGGTCCGCCTTGGAGGGTTGCCTCAGGCGGGGCTCCAGGGCACCCTCCTTTGGGCTGGAGCGGGGCTGGCAGTGGTGGCCGGGGCCTTGGCCCTCACCTACCCTCTCCTGAGACGGCGGCGCTTGGCTCCGGCGCCGGCCCTGGCGGGCGATGAACGCCGGCGTCTCCTCCTGGAGATAGCTCGGCTGGATGACCGTTATGAGGCTGGCGCCATCCCCGAGAAGGAATACCGCCGTCGGCGAGCCCAGGCCAAGGCAGGGTTACAAGGCCGGGGCCGCCCGGCCCCGTGACCCTTCATGACCTCTGGCAACCCTTGGGCCATCGAGGCCCAGGGCCTCACTAAACTCTTCGGCCCTCGGCCCGCCCTCCTGGGGGTGGACCTGCGGGTCCCCCGCGGCGCCTTCCTCTCCGTCTTCGGGCCCAATGGGGCGGGGAAGAGCACCCTCATCCGCAGCCTGGCCACCATCATGCGCCCCACCGCGGGTAAAGTGATGCTGGAGGGGCTGGATGCAGCCCGGCACGGCGGCGAGGTGCGCCGCCTCCTGGGGGTGGTGACCCATCAGACCCTCCTCTACCCCGACCTCACGGCCCAGGAGAACCTGGAGTTCTATGCTCGCATGTACGATGTCCCCCGGCGGCGGGAGCGCATCGCCTATTTGGCCGACCTGGTGGGGTTGGAGGGCCGCCTCGACCAGGTGGTGGGCACCCTCTCCCGGGGGCTGCAGCAGCGCGTGGCCCTGGCCCGGGCCCTGCTTCACGACCCTCCCATCCTCCTCCTGGACGAGCCGGAGACGGGCCTGGACCCCCAGGCCCAGGGGATGCTGGGGGACCTCCTGCGGCGGGTGGACGGCCAGGAGCGCACCGTGGTCATGGCCACCCACAGCCTGGAGCGCGGCCTGGAGCTGGGGGACCGCCTGGCCATCCTGGTCCGGGGGCGCCTGGCCTATGAATCCACCAAGGAGGCCCTGAACTTGGAGGCCCTCCGCAGCACCTACCGGCATCTGGCGGCGGCGGGGGAATGAGGGGGTTCTGGGGCAAGGCCCTGGCCATCGCCTGGAAGGACATCCTGGCGGAGGCGCGCACCAAGGACATGGTGCTTTCCATGCTGGTCTTCTCCATCTTGGTGATAATCGTCTTCAACTTCGCCTTCGAGTCCTCGGCGGAGCAGACGGCCCAGGTGGCCCCCGGGGTGCTCTGGGTCACCTTTACCTTCGCCGGGGTGCTGGGGATGAACCGCTCCTTCGTCCAGGAGAAGGACCGCGGCTGCCTGGAGGGGTTGATGCTCTGTCCCCTGGATCGGGGGGTGATTTACACCGGCAAGATGCTGGGGAACTTCATCTTCATGCTCCTGGTAGAGGTCATCGTCCTCCCCGTCTTCTCTATCCTCTTCAACCTGCCCCTCTTCGCCCCGCGCCTGGTCCTCATCACCGTCCTGGCCACCCTGGCCTTCTCCACGGCGGGGACTCTTTTCGCCGCCATCGCCGTCAACACCCGGGCTCGGGACTTCATGCTGCCCATCCTCTTCATCCCGGTGGTGGTGCCCGTGATTATCGCCGCCGTGCAGGCTTCGGGGCTGGCCCTGGCCCCCGGGCCGGGCGAGGGCTACTGGTCCTGGCTTCAGCTCATCGTGGTCTTTGTGGTAATATTCCTGGCGGTGTCCTTTTTGGTCTTTGAGTATGTGCTGGAGGAGTAAGGGTCTATGGAAAAAGGCCTGACGGTGCGCGACCGTTTCGGGGGCGCCAGCCTCCTGACGGGGCTGAACCTGGCCATGATGGTGGCGGCCCTGTATCTGGCCCTCCTGTGGGCTCCCACGGAAGCGGAGCAGGGCAATGTGCAGCGGATTTTCTACTTCCACGTGCCCCTGGCCTGGGTATCGTTTTTGGCCTTCTTCGTGGTCTTCGTGGGGAGCCTCATATACCTCTGGCGGCGGAGCCGGTGGTGGGACGCCCTGGCCCATGCCTCGGCAGAGATAGGGGTGGTCTTCACCACCCTGGTGCTGGTCACGGGCTCCATCTGGGCGCGCCCCATCTGGGGGGTGTGGTGGACCTGGGACCCGCGTCTCACCACCACCACCATCATGTGGCTGATTTACCTTGCCTACCTCCTGGTGCGCTCCTACGCCACGGAGTCATCCCAGGGGGCGCGCTTCGCCGCGGTCCTGGGCATCGTGGGTTTCATTGATGTCCCCCTAGTGGCCCTGGCCATCGTCTGGTGGCGCACCCTGCACCCCGGCCCCATCATCCCCCAGGGCGGGGTGGATCCCTCCATGCTCTTCGTCCTCTTCTTCAGCCTGGCCACCTTCACCCTCTTCTATGTCCTCCTCATGATGGGGCGGGTGCGGCTGCGGCTGGCCCAGGACCGGCTGGAGGAGCTAAAATACCAGAGGATGCAAGGAGACTGATATGGAAAACTTTGTCTACCTTTTCGCCGCCTATAGCCTCATCTGGATTGTGCTCTTCGGCTATGTCCTCAGCATCTTCTGGAGGCAGCGGGGCCTGGAGCGGGAGCTGGAGCGCCTGCGGGACAAATCCGGCCAGGGCTAGCGAGACCGAGTCCATTCAGCCTTGGGGTGCGCCGAGCGGGGCGAAGCCCGCCGCCGGCGGGTTTGGAGCCGGCTCTTTTGTAGGAGTGCAGGGGACATCGGCCCCTGCCTGGGGTCTGGGGGTGAGGTGCCCAGAAGACTGGGGGATGCAGGGGGCCCAGAAGCGTCCTAAACTCCCTCAGACAACCCCCGGTGACAACGCCGTGCCATCCCTGTTATTGTATCCTGGCCAGCCGCCCCCCAGCGCCAGCCGCCTGAATAATTTTTGTTTTTACAAACAATCAAAAAAATCCCCCCGGTGGCTCTCCCCTGCGCGCCAGTCTCTTAGAGGCCAGGTTTGACACTGGCTCGGCCCAGGGGATAAAATGGCATTATGATTGGAATCACAAAGCTGCTCTGCGGCGCCACCAGCCCCGGGGACGCCCTCCGCTACGGGCGGGACTCCTCCCGGCTCCCCCACGAGCTCCTTCAGTTCTCCCACGATAAAAGGCCGGTCGTGGTGTGGAACTTCACCCGGCGCTGCAACCTCCACTGCCGCCACTGCTACTCCGAGTCCCAAGACCAGGAGTACCCCGGAGAGTGCAGCACCGCCGAGGGCAAAGCCTTCATCGACTCCCTGGCGGAATACAAGGTCCCGGTGCTCCTCTTCTCCGGCGGCGAGCCTTTCATCCGCCCCGACCTCTTCGAGCTAGCCGACTACGCGGTGAAGCGGGGCCTGAGGACGGTCATCTCCACCAACGGGACCCTCATCACCCCCGCCCTGGCCCGGAAGGCCCGAGAGGCGGGCATCTCCTATGTCGGCATCTCCCTGGACGGGCTGGAGCGGGTCAATGACACCTTCCGCGGCAGCCGTGGGGCCTTCCAGATGACCCTGGAGGGCCTCCGCCACACCAGGGAGGCCGGGGTCAAGGCGGGTCTGCGCTTCACCATCACCCGCCATAATGTCAAGGACATACCGGACATCTTCCGCCTCATGGAGGAGGAGGGGATACCCCGCCTTTGCTTCTACCACCTGGCCTATGCCGGGCGGGGCAGCAAGCTGGTGAAAGAGGACCTGAGCCACGATGAGACCCGGAAGGCCGTGGACCTCATCTTTGACAAGTCCCTGGAGCTGCACCAGCGCCATCGCGACTCCGAGGTCCTCACCGTGGACAACCACAGCGACGCCCCATACCTGCTCCTGCGGGTCCAGCGGGAGCAGCCGGCCCGGGTCGCCGCCGTCCACCGCCTCCTCAAGTGGAACGGGGGCAACTCCTCCGGGGTGGGCATCGGCGATGTGGACAACCTGGGCAATGTCCACGCCGACCAGTTCTGGCAGCACTACTCCTTCGGCAATATCCGGGAGCGCAAGTTCTCCGACATCTGGGAGGACACCAGCGACCCCCTGATGCGGGGCCTCAAGAAGAAGAAGCTCATGGTGAAAGGGCGCTGCGCCGCCTGCGCCTTCCTGGAGATTTGCGGCGGCAACCTCCGGGTGCGGGCCGAGGCCGTGACGGGGGATGTCTGGGCCCCTGACCCCGCCTGCTATCTCACCGACGAGGAGATAGGCCTAAAGTGAGCGCTTCCCCCCGGGGGGGGCCGGGCGCCCCGCCCTTCCTGGATATTGACTTCAGCCTCTATCCCTTCATCGCCTTCTGGGAGATTACCCGGGCCTGCGCCCTGTCCTGCCTGCACTGTCGGGCCACGGCCCAGCTCCGCCGCCACCCCCAAGAGCTCACCACCGCCGAGGGCCGCCACCTCATCGACCAGATAGCGGACCTGGGCCATCCCCTCTTCGTCATCACCGGCGGCGACCCCATGATGCGCCGCGACCTCTACGAGTTCATCCGCTACGGGACGGAGCAGGGCCTGCGGGTCTCCCTGGCCCCCAGCGCCACCCCGCTGCTCACCGTGGACTCCCTGAGACGGGCCAAGGAGGTCGGCTGCGCCCGGGTCTCCATCAGCCTGGACGGCTCCACCGCCGCGGTCCACGACGCCTTCCGCCAGACCCCCGGCGCCTACCAGCGCACCCTGGCGGCCCTGGCCGCGGCCGCGGAGGCGGGCGTCTCCGTGCAGATAAACAGCACCGTGAGCCGCTACAACAAGGCCGACCTCCCCCGCCTGGTGGAGAGGGTGGCCGAGTTCAAGCCCGCCACCTGG
This sequence comes from Chloroflexota bacterium, assembly GCA_016210205.1. Lineage (GTDB taxonomy): Bacteria > Chloroflexota > Dehalococcoidia > JACQUO01 > JACQUO01 > JACQUO01. The sequence goes on along the minus strand of JACQUO010000007.1, from coordinate 62,508 downwards.
AGCGTCTTCTTCCTGGTGCCCACGGGTCGGGGCAAGGCGGAGGACATGGTCTCCCCCGAGGAGCACGAGGAGATTTTCAACTGGCTCTACGACACCGCCAAGCGAGTCCCCTTTGACATCAAGACCACCGCCGCCGAGCACTACCGTCGGGTCATCGTGCAGCGCAAGCGGGCCGAGGCCGCCTCCGGCCCCCGCCCCGCCGGCCTGGTGAAGCTGGAGTTCACCGCCCCGGACTTCCAGTCGGGGGACAGCATCGGACGGGCGCCCAAAGGGGTCAACGACGGCAACGGCTGCCTCTTCGTCTCCCACATCGGCGAGGTCAGCCCCAGCGGGTTCCTGCCCCTGGTGGGGGGCAATGTTCGGGAGCAGCCGCTGGCAGAGATTTACCGCAACTCCTCCCTCTTCCGCGACCTGCGGGACACCGCCAAGCTCAAAGGCAAGTGCGGCGTCTGCGAGTACAACACCATCTGTGGTGGCTCCCGGGCCCGCGCCTATGCGGTGACGGGCGACTACCTGGCCGCCGAGCCCTACTGCGTCTATCAGCCCGTGGCTCTGGCCCCGGCCCGGCGCTGAGGCCAAGTCCTCCTCGGGGCGTGGGTCCGTGGGGGTGAATTAATAAGCCACTTTTTGACGAGCGAAACTACATAGTTTTAACTATAGACAGGTTTCTGGTTGTCTGGTATCTTTGCGGAGCGGCAAAACCAAAAAGGTAGCCGAGGGGATTTCTTGCTCAAGAGGCTAACGGGGGGCTAGGGATGTTCATAGTGGCCATAGGGGTCAATCATAAGACTGCTCCGGTGGCGGTGAGGGAAAAGATAGCCTATGTGGGAGACCAGCTTCCCCAGGCTCTTTCCGACCTTGGGGAAGCCGTGCCCGCGGGGGCCATCCTCTCCACCTGCAACCGCACCGAGGTCTATGCCCTCTATGAGCAGGCAGCCCCCGGCTTCCGGCGCCTGGAGGAGTTTCTCTCCCAGAGCCGGGGCGTGCCCTTAGAGGAGCTCTCCCCCTACCTCTACCGCTTCAGCGGCCAGGAGGCCGTGACCCACCTCTTCGAGGTGGCGGCGGGCATCGACTCCCTCATCGTGGGCGAGCCCCAGATATTGGGCCAGGTGCGGGTGGCCCTCCAGGAGGGGGAGGCCGCGGGCGCCCTCAAGTCGCCCCTGACCAACCTCTTCCACCAGGCGCTGCGGGTGGGCCGCCGCGCTCGGGAGGAGACGGGGATTGCCCGCAACGCTGTGTCTATCTCCTTTGCTGCAGTGGAGCTGGCCCGTAAGTTCTTCGGCGAGTTGGGCTCCTGCAAGGTCCTGGTCATCTCCACCGGCGACATGGGCAAGCTGGCTATCAAGTCCCTGGTAGGCCAGGGGGTGGGGGAGGTCCTGGTCACCAACCGCACCTTCGATTCCGCCTCCCGGCTGGCCCAGGAAATTGGCGGCCGAGCCATCCCCTTCACCGAGATGGGCCAGGCCCTCATCGAGTGCGACATCGTCATCTCCGCCACGGGCGCCCCCCACTACATCCTGGAGACCCAGCCCGTGGAGATGGCCATGAAGCGGCGCCGAGGCCGCCCTCTGCTCCTCATCGACATCGCCCTGCCCCGGGATGTCAACCCCCAGGTCCGCGCCATCCCCGATGTCCATCTCTTCGACCTGGATGACCTCAAGGCCGTGGGAGAGGCTAACCTGGAGGGCCGCCGAGATGAGGTGGACCGCGTTAAGGCCCTCGTAGAGGGAGAGACGGAGAAATTCACCACCTGGTGGCAGTCCCTGGAGGTGGTGCCCACCATCCGGGATCTGCGGCATCAGGCTGAGGCGGTGCGTCAGGAGGAGGTGGAGCGGGCCCTGCGGAAGCTGGCACATCTTTCCGGCACCGACGCCGCAGTCATCGAGGCCATGAGCCGGGCCATCATCAAGAAGCTGCTTCACGCACCCATCTCTGACCTCAAGGCCCATGCCGATGGTAACGTCAAGCTGGCCCTGGTGCGGGAGATCTTCCGCCTGGACGAGCAGTCCTCCGGCCGGGCCAAGGCTGCTGTGGAGAAAAAAGAAGAAAGGGATTGAGGCCAGGCTAAGGGGCGGTAAAAGGCAGGAAATGGTGGCCGGCTCGCTGCAACCAGGCGAGCCCTTTTTTTGTGTCGCTGGCCACCCGGGCCTTCTCGCTGGCCTTGAGGCGGCGGCGGAAGAGCCAGTAGCGGAACTCCGCCATCCAGGCGGGGTAGCCCCCCTGGGGCATAGGGCCCTGGGCCTGGAAGCCCTGGAGGAGCTCCCCGTAGCCCGTCCCGTAGAGCCGGCGGCAGGCCTCTTCCCGGGCCTTCTGCTCCTGGCGCGGGCCTCGGCCCCGCTGCTCCTTGCGGACCTCCTCCTGCACCGCCTCCAGCAACGCCCCCTCCACCAATACCCCGTAGTAGTGGTTGAGGACGCCCTGGTATTTCAGCTCGCCCAAGAGCTGGCGGAACTCCTCCCGGGCCACCAGGGGCGTCTCGCCCCGGCTCAGGAGGGCCTCCCGCTCCGGCGCGGGGATGAGGCCGTCCACGGCGCGGCAGAGACGCTGGGCCACGAGCCGCCAGTCGAAGGCCTCGCCGCCCAGGAGATAGCGGTGGTGCGTCTCCTCCACCCGCTCCTCGGCGTAGGGCCAACGGCCCACCGCCTCCAGGAGGGCGGGGAACCACGCCCGCCCCGAGGCCAGGTTGGCCTGCAAGTCCGCCAGGACCGCGCTGGCCTGGGCCTGCTGCTCTTTTGCGCCAATCTCTGGATTCAGGGGCTTCCCTCTCCCAAAATGAAAATATACAGCTATTTTACCCCTTAAGGCAGGGATTTTCCACCGGAAGGTCGGAAGGGACTAGTGCCTGTCAGGTTGTGGGGGTACAGGGGGCGAAGCCCATCGCAGGCGGGTTTGGGGCCTGCCCTTGAGCTAAGCCTCACATTTCAGCGGGGAGTCCAAAGGGGCGCAGCCCCTTTGGCGGGGGTCTGGGGGTGTCCCCCAGGCTCTCTTCATTTCCCCCTTCCTGGAAGGAAGGGGGCCAGGGGGATGGTGGGCTAGAGGGGGCCCAGGCGGTAGGCCAGGATCAGGAGCAGGCCGAAGAGGAGGGCGTGGAGCACCTCCTGCCAGCCCAGGCGCTTGATGGTGGCCACCGAGGGCAGGAGAAAGACGGAGAGGAAGACCTTGCCCGTCTGGGGCAGGAGGGCCAGGGCGGCGGGGCCGGGGGCCAGCCCGGCGGCGCTCAGGGCCGCTGCCAAGAGCAGGGCCAGGGCCTGGGTGAGGACTGCGGCTCGCCCCAGGCTCCAGCGTTGGTCCCAGGCCCCCACGGGCGGCTTCACACTCCGCAGGCGTACCATCATGGGCACGAAGGTGACGCTCCCGCTGAAGTAGAGGAAGGACAGGCCCCAGAGGGAGACAGCCGCTGCCCCCCAGGCGCCGCCGGCGCAGAGGTAGGCTCCGGGGGCGGCCACGGCCAGGGCGGCGATGCCCAGCAGTTGGGCCGGCGCCCTCCGCTCCAGGCCCCGGCGCTGAAGATAGCTGTGGAGGAGCCAGGCCGCCCCCAGGGCCACCCCCAGGGGCGCCAGGCCCCACAGCCGGTAGAGCAGGAGCAGGGGCAGGCCAAAGAGCGCCCCCAGGGCCAGGAAAATCCCGCCCCATAGGATATGGGGAAGGGCGGGGCCGCTTCCAGGGCGCAGCAGCAGCCCCAGGGGATGTCGCGCCAGGAACAGGGAGAGGCTGGCCAGGGCGAAGAGAAGCACCGGCAGGGAGAAGGCTCCGCCCGCCGCTGCCCCCACCACCAGGGGCACCAGGAGCATGGCCCAGGAGCCGTGCTCCCGGGTCAGGGGCGGCCTTAGAGAGGCCTGAAGGAATGCTGGCTCGTTGTTTGGGGCCGTCCGGGCCATGAGCATGCCGCCTTCGTCAGAATGTCAGGTTAAACTTAAGAATATCATCATAGCACTTGGAAGAGGTTAGATATGCGACCTTTGTCCCATCTGGTATAATGGCCCGTGATGAAACCCCTCCTCTATCGGCTCATCGCCCTCTTGGTGGTGGGCCTGCTCCTTGTCCCCGCCCGCCCCGCCCGGGCCGCTGGCGGTGAGGACCTGGCGCTCCCGCCCGAGGTCATCGCCTCCGTCCCCCCCGCCGACCTCATTGAGCTCATCTACGACATGAGCCTGTGGAAGAGCGCGGACCTTCTGGCCCATCTGGAGGCGGTGGAGGAGCTCCTATCGCCCCTGGTGGAGGACATGCGCCAGGTGGTGGGGCCTCAGATTACTCTCCCCGATGTCACCAAGCCCCGCAAGGATTTTATCGCTAAATTGGACGCCATCAAGCGCAGCCCCACCGTGGCCGAGGCCCAGAGGCAGGCCAATGAGCTCTCCCAGAGCGCCCGCAATGTGAATGCCATCTACCAGCAGTGGATGGCCCAGTTCCAGCCCGCCATCACCGCCCTCCAGGCCAAGGGCACCGAGGTGGCCGCCAAAGTCCAGGCCAAAGTAGCTGGCCTCATCCCCCAAGTGGAGGCCCAGATAAGACAGGAGCTGGAGGGGAAAGTTAACAGTCGTGTTGCGGAGATAAAGGCCGACATCAGCCGCAAGGCCCAAGCCCGGGCCCAGGCGGCCGTCGCCGCCGCCGGCCGCAACATCGACCCCATGGCCATCCAGCGGGATGTGACGGACTTCGTGATGGCGGAGGTGGAGCGCCAGCAGGCCCAGCTCATGGCGGAAATCCAGCAGGATGTGGCGGCGGCAGAGCAGCGGGCCCGCCAGCGCATGGATGCGCAGATTCGCCAGCTCATCGAGGCCGAGTCGGGGAAGCTCCTCAAACTCAAGGACGGCTTCGAGAACATGGACCAGCGCATCGAGGAGCTGGCCCGGAAGAAGCTGGCAAACTACGATGTCTATCGCCAGAAGGCCCAGCAGAAGAAGGCGGAAATCCTCCAGCGCGCCGTGGAGCCGCAGATAGCCAAGGCCGCGGCGGTCATCAAGGCCCAGGCCCCCTTCGTCGCGGCGGCCAAGGCCCAGGGCCGCCAGGCCCCCGACCTCGATGCCCTCTTGGCCCAGTTAGAGGCGGACAAGCAGCTTCTCCTCTCCCGCCTGGGGAAGGCGGAGTCCCAGCAGGAGATAGAGGAGGCGGTCTCCTTCTTCCAGGCGGGATGGGAGGCCAAACGGAAGGAGATGGAGGGCCTGAAGGTTCAGGGCGCTCAGGAGCTCCTTCAGGAGACCGGGTCCCGCCTGCAGCAAGCCGGCGTGGAGGCGAAGCTGCGCTCCGGCCTGGCCTCGGCGAGCGAGGGCCTGGCCGCCCTGGAGCGGGTGCAGACCCGCGGCCCGCTCAGCGAGAAAGATAAAAAGCGCCTGGCCTACCTACGGGCGCTCCAGGGACAGCTTAAAGAGGGGTTGGCCTTAATCGATGAGTTCAAGCAGGCCAAGCCCACCGACGACCTCGCCAGCCTTCTGAACCTGGTGGACCGGCTCCAGTCCAAGCTGGAGGCCATCCAGCGGGCCGCCAGCCAGGAGAGCTCCTTCGGCGGTGTGGGCATCTTCATCGAGGCGGAAAACGAGACCGCCACCCGACTCCTCAAGCGGACGGAGGATTGGCACTCCGTCAAGGAGGTCAAAGCCACCTGGCGCCCCAGCCCCTCGGGCGGGGCCGACTGGTATCTCTCCCGGGGCGGCGAGGCCCTCATCTACGACTTCGAGGTCCCCGTGGACGGCGATTATTTCCTTTGGATTCGGGACCTTTCCGCCAACAACCATCCGGCGGGAGAGGGCTCCGTCCGGGTGGTCATCGATGGGGCCGTCCTGGGCATCATCCCGGAGAACTCCGTCCGGCCGCCTTACCCGCCGGGGATCTTCGCCTGGCACCAGGCAGGCAAGGTGGCTCTCAAGGCGGGGAAACACCACATGGAGGTGGTTAAGGTGGCTACCACCTCGTTAGCGGCCATCCTGGACGCTTTCTATTTCACCACCAACCCGGAGGATAAGCCATGAAGCGCCAAGGCGCGCGGATGCCCGCGGCGCCGGGGGCCTTGCGGATGAAGCGAGCCACCACCTGCCTGGCCCTTATCCTGGGGCTGGCCCTGGCGCTGGTCGCCGCCTGCGGGGAGAGCCGCCCCGCGCTCACCCCCACCCCCCCGCAGCCTGCCGAAGAGGCGGTCCTGGAGCGGGTGGAGCAGGCCCTCAAGGGGGGCATATTGGAGAAGGTGAACCTCTCCCTGTCCCCCCTGGACGAATCCGCCGTGCCACCGGTGGGCCAGGTGGACCTGGCCGTCCCCAGCGTCCCCCTCCCTTCGCTGGATGCCAAGCTAGACATCAAGGTGCAGACGCCGCCCCTGAAGATTTCCGCCCCCACGGTCTCTTCCTTCTCCCTCATGCCTACTGGGGGCGGATTTTAGGGAAAGCGGAGGTTGACATCTTAGCCCGGGTAAATACAGAGGGGGCTCTGGGTCAAGAGCCAGGCGGCTGCTATGTCACGGGCAGAGAGGCCCTCTCCACTCTCCAATCTTGGGAGATATGGGAGGCGTTGCGGCTCTTTTGAGGTGCATTGCCCCAGCTAAAAGCTGGGCCGGAGCACCAGCTCCTCCAGGGGCAGGCGGGGCCGCCGCTCTGGAGCCTGGGCCGGGTGGCCCACCGCCAGCAGGGAGACCACTACTATGGTCTCGGGCAGGCTGAAGAGCTCCCGCACCCGCGGGCCGGCGAACCCCCCCACCCAGCAGGTGCCCAGCCCCAGGGAGACGGCGGTGAGCATCATCTGGCCCACCGCTAGGGACACATCGATGAGGGCGCGCCGCACATTGGCCCGCCGTAGCTGCTCGGCAGACATCTGTTCCAGGCGTCCGTAGACGGTCTGGGAGCGGGTCTCCCCCGGCTCCAGGACGCCCTCCAGCTCGCGGCGGCGCTGGCCCTGGGTGGCGGCCTCATAGGCTTTGAGGTCGCCACAGCAGACCACGACCACCGGCGCCTCCTCCAGTTGGCGCTGGCCGAAGGTCGCCTCCCGCAGCTTCCGCCGCTCCTCGGCCTCCCGGGCCACGATGAAGCGCCAGGGCTGGCTGTTAGTGCCGGAGGGCGCCAGGCGGGCGGCCTCCAGCATCTGGCGGATGGCCTCGGAAGGCACCGGGTCGGGGCGGAAGCGGCGGATGCTGTGGCGGGCCTGGATGGCTTGAGCGACGGTCAGCAAGATAATCCCTTCCATTTCTAGTGTTCTGTCAGGTTATTGGGACGCCATACGGGGGTGCAGGGGGCGAAACCCCCGCCGGGGGTCTGAGGGTGTCCCCCAGATACCCTATTTGCCCCTTCTCCTGCAGGAGAGGGGGCCAGGGGGTGAGGTATAACCCTGGGAGAGGACAAGGGTAAGGTATCCTCATTTGGGTGACGCCACACTAGTGCTAATTGAGATTGCCCAGGAGCCTGATTTGGACTTCAGGGGCAGCCTTAGACGCCGTCGCTGGCGCTGACGATGCCCCGACGCAGAGCGTAGTGCACCAGCTCCGAGCGGGTGTGGAGACCCAGCTTCTCCATGACGCGGGCCCGATGGGTCTGGACCGTGGAGGGGCTAAGGTGGAGGAGGTTGGCAATCTCCTTGTTGGTGCGGCCCACCGCGATGAGCTTGAGGACCTCCCGCTCTCGCGGAGAGAGGTCGCCGGAGCCCTTGCGGCCCCCGCCCCGGCCGGCCCGGTCCAGGAACTCGTTCACCACCCACTTGGCCATCTTGGGGGAAAGATAAATCCCGCCCCCGTGGACCGCTTTCACCGCCAGGGCCAGCTCCTCGGAGGTGGCTCCTTTAAGGATGTACCCGCTGGCCCCGGCCTCCAGCGCCTGATAGAGGTAGTCGTAGTTGTCGTGGACCGTGAGGGCTAGGACTTGGATGGTGGGATGCTCCTGGAGGATGAGGCGAGTGGCCTCGATGCCGTTGCGCTTGGGCATGGTCACATCCATGAGGATGACATCGGGGGCCATCTCCCGCGCCTTCTCCACCACCTCTTCACCGTTGGTGGCCTCGGCCACCACCTGGAAGTCCCGCTGGGCCTCCAGGATGAGGCGCAGGCCCTCTCGCATGATGGTATGGTCGTCCGCCAGGAGGATGCGTATCTTGCTCAGGTTAGCCTCCCTTATCCTTATCCTTAAGGGGGACCTGGATAGAAACCTGGGTGCCTTTGCCCGGCTGGGAGTGAATCTCTAGTCTGCCCCCCAGGAGGGCAATGCGTTCCTTCATACCCTGGAGCCCCAGCCCCTGGCCACCCTTCCCCCGGCGCATCACCGACCGCACCGAGAAGCCCACACCATCGTCCCGGATGAGGCCCCACGCCCAGTGAGCATCGGCCTCCAGCATGAAGAGGACCCGGCGGGCCTGGGAGTGGCGGGCGATGTTGTTGACGGCCTCCTGCATCACCCGGAAAAGGGCCGTCTCCACCTCCAGGGGCAGCCTGTTGGGGAACTCATCGACTGCGAAATCCACAGCTATCCCCGACTCCCCCAAGCGGCTCTGGGCATACCACCGGAGGGCCGGCAGCAGCCCCAGGTCGTCCAGCACGGTGGGCCTCAGGTCCCCGATGAGGTTCCTGATTTCCGTAAGAGAGGTCTTGGCCAGCTCTCGACTCTTCACCATCTGCTGGTGGAGGGTGACCTGGTCCGGGCTCAGTTCCGCCGCCGCCGCGTCCAGGCTCATGTGAAGGTAAGAGAGGTTCTGGGCCAGGTCGTCGTGGAGCTCCCGGGCTAGGCGCTTGCGCTCCTCTTCCTGGGCGGTGATGACCTTGCGGATGAGCTGGCCCCGGAGCTCCTCCTTGCGGTTCACCTCTTCATAGAGGGCCATGTTCTCAAGGGCTACTCCCATCTGCTGGCCCAGGGAAATCAGAAGCCGTTCCTCCTCGACGCTGGGCTGCCGCCCGGACTCCAGGGTCAGGCCCATCACCCCGAGGACCTCGTCTCGGGAGGCCAGGGGCAGACAGAGGAGTCGGTCTCCCTCGGGGGTGTCGTGGAGGATGACAATTTGGTGGGACTGGAAAACCTGGTGGCAGGGGCAATCTCGTAGGTGCCTACCGGCTTCCCGGGGAGCCATACCCTGGGCGACTACCACTTTCACCTGGGCGGTCTCAGGGTCTTTGATGTCCACCCAGCCCCCGGAGGCCCCCGTCACCTGCATCACCTTGATGAGGGCCCGTCCCAAGACCTCCTCCGCTTTGAGGGAGCTGGCGACGATGCCCGCCATGTCGTTGAGGGCGGTGAGCTCCCGGGTGCGCTGGGCCACCCGCTGCTCCAGCTCCCTGCTCCAGGCGGCCAGCTCCTCTTGGGAGGTCTTGAGCCGGAGTCTCATGGCCTCCAGGGTGGCAGAGAGCCGCCCGATTTCATCGTTGCTGGAAGGGGAGATGGGCTGAGAGAAGTCTCCCACCGCGATGGCCCCAGAGGCCTGGATGAGGCCCCGAACGGGCTTGACCACGGCCCGGGTGGTGAGCCAGGCTGCCGCCATGGCGGCCAGGAAGACAACAAGGCCCAGGAATATGAGCCGTCGCTGCAGCGTGTCGGGCAAGAGCAGGGCGATGTCTCTCTCCTGCTCCAGGAGCACGGCCCCGGGGAGGGTTTTGAGGGGGGCGAAGGCCACTAGAGGATTTTGATAGTCAGGGCTGCCGGAGTACTCGTCCACGCCAACCTGGGGCTTGCCCTCTGTCAGCATGGGGGCCACCAGGCGGTAGTGGTGGCTCATGACTCCTACCTGCTCAACGGGGGTGGATGGGCCTATGACTGCTATGATAACGCCCTCCCCGGTAATCACCTCCGCGTGGTAGCCGGTGCGCCGGCCCTCCTGGGTGCTCCAGAGGAGTCCCTGGGGCAGGAAATAGAGGTCGGCGGTCAGAATCCCCCCGGGCTGGCCCTGGGGTCCGGCCCCGGGCACCGCCATCCGCAGGGCTAAGGACGGCTCCCCCTGGAGCCGGGCCGGGGCTATCGCCGCTTTCCCTTGGGCCAAGGCACGCTCCACTTGGGGCTGCCCCAGCCAGTCCCCATGGGGGGGCAGGCGACCCTCTGGTTCGGCCACCACGAGCCCTTTCCCCTGGTTCACCCAGGCTAGGCCGGAGACCCCCACCGCTGACCACCGCTGGGGGCCGGTTAAGTCTTGGTAGAGGCGGTGCAAGATAATCCGGGTCGCCTCGGGGTCCTCCTGGCTCGCAGCCAGGAGGGGGGCGGTTTTCTCCAGCTGGCCCTGGAGGTCTGAGAAGGCGCTATCCATCTCCCCTGCCAGGGACTGGGCCAGCGTGAGCCGCTCCTGGAAGACGAGGTCTGTGCTCTGCTGGATGGCCTGGAGGCTGAGATAGGCGAAGAGTCCCAAAATTCCCGCTAGCCCCAGGGCCACCAGGAGGAGGATTCTCCGCTGCAGACCCAAGTTCTGATAGAGGTTAGCTAAGGGGAAAACCATATCCTCCAGCTCAACTCTTGTCCCCGGCGGGTAGCTAGATGGCCAAAAAACCCATTTGCTCGCGAGTTGATTTTACCATAAAATAGCCGAGATGCGTTTTGGCCAGAGGCTCTCCCTGGCGTGATGTCTGGTCGGGGGGCTCGGGAAGGCCGAGCTGGAGGCCCCCTGCCCCAGGATTTCGGCGTCGGCTTGGGCCTCCAGAAACGCCAGGGCTTGACAAGGGGATTCTCAAAGTAATCTAATATATGGGCATCAGCCAGAGGAGGCAAGGGTGAAGGCTGGAAGGAGGCCTTTGGCCCTCATAATTTATGTCCTGGCCGTGATGGCCTTGTTGGGGGTGGCCTGCGTTGCCCCGCCCCCACCCACCCCTACGCCCACCATCGCTCCCACTCCCACGTCGGTTCCCGCACCATCCGCTTTCTCCCGCAGCTTCCCCGATGTCGCCGGCGTGACGGCCAAGGTGCGCCCCGCGGTGGTCTCCGTCTGGACCCAGTCGGTGAACCTCAACTTCTTCCTCCAGCCTGTCCCCGAGAGCGGGGCCGGCTCCGGGATTATCTATGACAAGCGCGGATATATCCTCACCAACAACCATGTGGTGGAGGGGGCCAAAGAGATAAATGTGACCCTGCCCGACCCTGACAATCGGCGCTTCACGGCCAAGCTCATCGGGCGGGACGCCTCCACGGACCTGGCGGTGATTAAAATCGAGGGGGATAATCTCCCCGTGGCCAGCTTCGGGGACTCCGATAAGCTCCGCATTGGTGACTGGGTGGTGGCCATCGGCAACGCCCTGGGGCTGGACGGCGGCCCCACCGTCACCGCCGGAGTGGTGAGCGCCCTGGGCCGCTCCATCGCCGTGGAGGGCGGCGCCCTCCACGAGCTCATCCAGACCGACGCCGCCATCAACCCCGGCAACAGCGGCGGGCCTCTCATCAATCTGGAGGGCGAGGTGGTGGGGATAAACTCCGCCATCGCCGGTCGGGCCCAGGGTATCGGCTTCTCCATCAGCATCAATAGCGCTCGGCCCATCGTGGACCAGCTCCAGACCCAGGGGCGGGTGGTCTGGCCCTGGTTGGGAGTATATATCCAGGGCATCAGCGCCGGCATGGCTCAGGAGTTGAACCTTCCGGTGAAGGTGGGGGTGCTGGTGCGGGGCACCGAGCCCGGAGGGCCCGCGGCCAAGGCTGGCCTCAAAGAGAACGACATCATCGTCGCCCTCAACGGGCAGAAGACCGATACAGTGCGCCAGCTTCAGGATATGGTGGGCCGCCATAAGGTGGGGGATAAAGTCCAGGTGGACATCCTCCGCAATGGCCGCACGCAGACCCTGGAGGTCACCCTGGGAGAGATGCCCCGGAGCTAGACCCTCCGCACCCCCAGCCTGACCGCCATCCCCTCGAGTTTCTGGGCCTCGGCATAGGCGTCCGCCGGGGGCGGGCCCGCCACCAACCGCCGCGACAGGGTCTCCTGGCGCACATAGTCCCCGAAGGCCGCTAACACCCCACTTAGGCGCTCATCCCCCTCATAGTAGGTCTCGATGTAGTCCGCCACCTCGAAGCCGGCGGAGCGGCGCATGGTCTGGAGGCGGTGAACGAGCTCCCGGGCCAGCCCCTCGTCCGCCAGCTCCGGGGTTATCTGCGTGTCCACGGCCACCGCCAGCCCTCCCTCCTCTTCCACCGCCCAGCCCGCTCTGGGCCGGCCCTCCACCGCGTAGTCCTCCCCCAGGTGAAGGGTGTGGCTCCCTACCTGGAGGCTGCCGCTACGGGCCTGGTCCACCTGCTCCGGGCTGAGGTGGGCCAAGGCCTTTCGGATTTCCCCTAAGGCCCGCCCGAATTTGGGGCCTAAAACCTCAAAGTTAGGCTTTAGAAAGTAATCCGAAACTTCGTCTAGATTCAGCTCCCCCAGGGCCTTGACATTGAGCTCGTCCAAAATCTGGCTCGCCACCCGCCTCAAGGCATCGGCCTCGGCGGGGGTGCGGGCGACTACCAGCACCCGGGCCAGGGGCTGGCGCACCTTGAGGCCCGCCTTGCTCCGAGCGGCCCGCCCCAGGCCCGCCACCCGCACGGCCAAGCGCATGTCCTCGGCCAGGGATTCATCTATGAGCGAGGGGTCCGCTTGGGGGAAGTCCGCCAGGTGCACGCTCACCGGCGCGCCGGGGGAGAAGGGGCGCTCCAGGTTCTGATACATCTCCTCCGCCAGGAAGGGGGCGAAGGGGGCCAGCAGCCGGGCCAGGGTGGCCAGACACCGGTGGAGGGCGGCGTAGGCGGCCCGCTTGTCGGCGTCGTCCTCGCTCTTCCAGAAGCGGCGGCGGCTGCGGCGCACATACCAGTTGGAGAGGCCCTCCACGAAGGCCTCGATTTTGCGCCCCGCCTCGGTGGGGTCGTAGCCCTCCAGGGCCTTGTCCACCTCCTGGATGAGGGTGTTCAGCTCCGAGAGGAGCCAGCGGTCCAGGGGGTGGCCCCACTCCTTGGGGGTGGCCTGCGCCGGGTCGAACCGGTCGATGTTGGCGTAGGTGACGAAGAAGGAGTAGGTGTTCCACAGGGTCAAGAAGAAGCGGCGCACCGTCTCCGCCACCAGCTCCCCGGAGAAGCGGCGGGAGTTGCCCGGCGGGCTGGCGGTGTAGAAATACCAGCGCAGGGGGTCGGCCCCGTATTTGCTAATCACCGCCCAGGGCTCCACCACAGTGCCCTTGGACTTGCTCATCTTCTCCCCCTGGGCGTCCAGGATGTGCCCCAGGCAGATGACATTCTTGTACGATGGCTGGCCCAGGAGCAGGGTGGAGATGGCGTGGAGGGAGTAGAACCAGCCCCGGGTCTGGTCCACGGCCTCGCAGATGTAGTCGGCGGGGAAGAAGCTGTCCGGGCCGCCGGGTGGCTCTATCTTGTCCTGGTTCTCGAAGGGGTAGTGCCACTGGGCGAAGGGCATGGCCCCGGAGTCGAACCAGCAGTCCATCACCTCCGGAATGCGGCGCATCTCGGAGCCGCAGCGGGGGCAGGGATATGCAGGCCGGTCAATGTCGGGGCGGTGCAGGTCAGCGACCTCCTCCATGCCCTCAGCGCCCACCCTGGCCCGCAGCTCCGCCACGCTGCCCAGGCACTCGGTGTGGCCGCAGCCGGGCTGGGAGCAGCGCCAGATGGGCAGGGGGGTGCCCCAGTAGCGCTCCCGGGAGATGGCCCAGTCCACATTCCCCGCCAGCCAGTCCCCGAAGCGCCCCTGCTTGATGTGCTCCGGATACCAGTTTATCTGCTCGTTGCCGGCCATCAGGCCGTCCTTGACGGCGGTGGTCTTGATATACCAGGAGGACTTGGCGTAGTAGAGCAGGGGGGAGCCGCAGCGCCAGCAGAAGGGGTAGGTGTGTTTGATGGTCTCCCGGCGCAGGAGGAGGCTTCGCCTCTTCAGGTCGGTCAGGACAGCTTCGTCGGCCTCCTTGACGAAGGTGCCGACGCCAGGAAGGGGTAATTGTCGCGTCCTGGTGACGATAGGTTGTATGATTTTTTTGTCGGGTAGTTCTACACCCAGGTTCGGCAGAGAATATATAACCTGCTGTGTAGGCATAACCCTGCCCTCCAGGTCCACGGTGTTGACCAAAGGCAGGCGCTCCTTCAGGCCCACCTCGTAGTCCTCGGCCCCGTAGGCGGGGGCGATGTGGACGATGCCCGTGCCGTCCTCCATAGAGACGAAGTTGCCGCCGATGACCCGGTAGCCGTTGGCTTCCCGCGGGGCGATGTCGTAGAGGGGCTGGTAGCGCAGCCCAATCAGGCGCTCCCCCGGGAAGGTGGCCCTCACCTCCCAGTCCCCCAGGCCAGCCTTGGACACCAGGGCCTGGGCCAGGATGAGGCCCTCGCCGTCCTTCTCCACCAGGGCATACTCCGCCGGGGGGGCCACGGCCAGGGCGGTGTTGCCGGGCAGCGTCCAGGGGGTGGTGGTCCAGGCCAGGAAGGCTACTTCCCCTCGGGCTTCTGGAGCTGTCCTCAGGGCGCTTTCTTGGGTGAGGCGGAACTTGATATGCACCGAGGGGTCTTCCACCTCGTCCTGGTAGCCCAGGGCCACCTCGTGAGAGGACAGGGAGGTGACGCAGCGGGGGCAGTGGGGGGTGACCCGGTGGCCCTCATAGACCAGCCCCTTGTCCCAGAGCTGCTTCACAATGTGCCAGCAGGACTCGATGTATTCGTTGTCGAAGGTGCGGTAGGGGTGCTCCATATCCAGCCAGAAGCCGATGCGCTCGGTGAGGGCCTCCCACTCCTGGACATACTTCATGACGCTCTCGCGGCAGGCGGCGTTGAAGTGGGCGATGCCGTAGCGTTCGATGTCGGGCTTGGTGGCCAGGCCCAGCTTGCGCTCCACCTCCAGCTCCACGGGGAGGCCGTGGGTGTCCCAGCCGCCCTTGCGGGGGGCGCGATAGCCCTTCATGGTCTTGTAGCGGGGGATGACATCCTTGAAGACCCGCGAGAGCACATGGTGGATGCCCGGGCTGGCGTTGGCCGTGGGTGGCCCCTCGTAGAGGCGGAAGAGGCCCTGGGGTGACGCCTTCTCCTGGGTGCGCGCAAAGACCCGCTCCTCCCGCCAGAGGCGGAGGATGCGCTCCTCCAGCTCCGGGAAGCTGACCCTACTGGACACCGGTTTGAACATAGCCTTGCCCTTTTGGAAGCAAAAAATCCCGCCCCCTTAGGGACGGGACACAGTCCCGCGGTACCACCCTAATTGCCCGCCTCAGGCGAGCCTCTCTGTGGGCACCGTCATGCCCGGCCCTTTTCACGGGGGGCGACCGGCCGAGCCTACTGACCCGCCTGGGGCGAGCGTTGGGTCGGCGGCTCGGGAGGGATTTTGGGGCCAGGGGCTCGCGTCCGCTTCCACCGCGCCGGACTCGCTGGGCGGCCCGGAGGCCCTACTCGTCTCCGTCTTCGCCTTTAACGAAAGAGAAGGTTAGCACGGGGGAACGGCCAAGTCAAGGCGGAATCTATCAGGTAGAGATTAAATGGCCTTACCCTCGCGCCCGCTTCCCTGCCCCCTGGGTCAGGGCCCGCCGCAGCAGGAACTCGCTGATGGGGGCCGTAAGGGTCACTCGACCGTCCACCACCACCACGGGAATGGCCTCCCCGTAGCGCGCCAGCAGGGCCTGGTCCCCCGCGATGTCCACCTCCTGGAGGGTCAAGAGGAACTCTGTCTGGAGCCGCTCCAGAATATCCCGCACCTGGTGGCACAGGTGGCAGCCTGGGCGGGAGTATAGAACCACGCGGTGGGGTGGGCCGTCGCCGCTCATCACGCCGCCGCCATCTGCCTCCGGCGGGAGAGGGCGGTGAAAGCGGGAACCGCCACCAGCAGCAGGGCCAGGGAGATGAGGTGGGCCTGCTGCAGCCCCAGGAGAACAATCCGGTCGCCCCTGACGAAGGTGATGAAGAATCGCCCGGTGGCATAAAGGGCCAGGTAGAGGAAGAAGAGAGCGCCGGGGGATTTCAGCCGCCCCCGCCAGCGCCAGAGGGCGAACAGCACCAGAGCGTCCCAGAGCATCTCATAGACCGGGGCGGGATGGCCGGCCACCCCGGGGGGAGCGAAGGCATCGGGGTGGGTATAGAGCAGGCCCCAGGGCAGGGCCGTGGGAGTGCCGAAGGCATCGCCATTGATGGTGCAGCCGATGCGCCCCACGATTTGACCGCAAATTAGGCCGAAGGCGCAGAGGTCCGCGGTGCGCCCCAGGGGCAGCCCCTTGGCCCGGGCATAGGCCACCCCCGTAATAATGCCTCCAATGATGGCCCCATAGAGGCCCAGGCCGCCGTTCCACAGGGCGAAGACGGCCCAGAAGTCGCGGGCATAGAGGACGCTCCAGGAGTCGATGACATGGGTGAGACGGGCGCCGATGATGCCCCCGGGGACGGCCCAGAGGGCCAGGGAGTAGAGTTGCTCCGAGGTCAGGCCCGCGCCCCGGGCCAGGCGCGCCGGCACCCAGATGCCCACGGCCACCGCCAGCAGGTTGGTGAGGCCGTGCCAGGCGATGGTTAGAGACCCTATATGCAGATTGGGGTCCATAGCAATAGTTATCATCGGCTTCAGCGCCTTGCGGTGGCAGGCGACGGAAACAAAAGCCTGCCTGGCAATGATTATATCTCAGGCAGGGAGGGGGAACAAGGCTGGGGCCACCGGCGCACCTTTGCGGCCTGGCCCCCCTGTGCTAGAATAGCGGGCGGAGAGGTGTCCGAGTGGTTGATGGTGCCGCTCTCGAAAAGCGGTGTCCCTACGGGGACCGTGGGTTCGAATCCCACCCTCTCCGCCAGAGGCATGGCCCAGGAGGAACCTTACGGCCCCCAACCCCATAGCTGTTCCTTTGCGGAGAGGTGCTGGAGCGGTCTATCAGGCACGCCTGGAGAGCGTGTGTCGTCGCAAGGCGACCGTGGGTTCGAATCCCACCCTCTCCGCCAAACCTCTCTTAGTCTGCAGCTTTACCGAATCCTATGAGGCGCATAAAAATGAGTAATTTGGTAAGGGGAGACTTTCTTATTATAAGAAATATGGTCACAATGGCCCAAGAATTTATATAAACCCTTGACAAGTAAAGTCTTCTCTGGTAAATTATAACCCAGTCTAGTCTAGTAAGGTGAATGATTTAATGGTAAAGAAGGGCCTATCCGTTGAAATTCCGGAAGAATTGTTGGCTTCTCTTAATGAACTTGCCAAGAGAACCGGGAGAAAAAAAACTATACTAGTGGGAGCATCTTTGCATGAGTTCTTGGAGGCTGGGGTACAGAGGCAAGAAGAGATTGTCATACGCTATTTGAATGCGGAGCCAGAATAATTTATAATAATTTTAGGAGAGAAACCTTGGAAAAGGGAATAAGGGTTGACAGAGAGCGACTTATGTGTTAGTCTGCCACCCCTCGATATCTTTATCGGATGAACAAAAAGGGGTAAAAAGATGGCTGTCAATGCCATGACACAGACTGTTCTTGAGCAACTTGGTAACCCTGCGGCAGTTGACCGTGAGCTTCAGAGCTTTCGAAGAGCAGCACGGGTTTTATCTTCAAAGAACCCACGAATGATAGACAGATACTCAAAGCAGTGGATTGCTGTCTATCGGGGAAGGGTGAGAGCACAGGGAAGGACTTTCCTGTCCTTGATAACCCAAGTTGATAAATTGAAACTTCCCCGGGAGCACGTCATCGTGAGGTTTATCGATAAGAACGAGCGGACAATGATTCTGTAGCTGCCGTGTTGCGGGGCAGATTCGGAGATACTACCGGACGACCTTACCTTGAAGGTCGTCTCGTTATTCCGAGGCTCAACCTTAGGGGCGATATTTCATTCTGCGTTTACACTGGTGCTGACCGAAGTCTCCTGATGCCTCTCGACGGGATGCGTATCGGTATCGATTACAAGAGGCTGACCGGCGATACCGAGAGCGTTGGAATCGGTGGAATAAGCCGTAATTTCGTCGAACGAGTGTTTATTGCATTTGCAGAACCAAAGCGCTATTTATATGTATACAATATTGAGCTTGGAATTGCCCCCCCCAGCCAAGATATCATGGATATACCATCCCTCCTCGGCCGAGAGATATTGAATCAGTGGCGTATGACATACGATGCAACTAAAAGCTTGCTTACTTTTAACGTGTTATCCGCAGACTACATTTTGCCGATTTATCCCGAGAGGCATCGGTAGGTTGGTGGCTTTGGGGACGGATTCCCAAATTTCTGAATAAACGCCCCTTCTGGGCCGTAGGGCAAGTCATAGGGCAAATTTAAGGGCAGCCCCTACTTTCTCATCACTTTTTCCCTTCACAAATATCCCCCCATCTGCTAAACTACCCCCGCTATAAACTCCGAGGAGCGCCTATGCCCGCCATTGCCGTCATCGGGGGTCAGTGGGGCGACGAGGGCAAGGGGAAAATCGTGGAGATGGTGGCCGCGGAGGCCCAGTGGGTGGCGCGCTACTCCGGGGGCAACAACGCCGGCCACACCGTCCTCAATCCCCAGGGCCTCTTCAAGCTGCACCTGATTCCCGTGGGCATCTTCCACCCCCAGGTCTCCTGCGTCATCGGCAATGGCACCGTGGTGGACCCCGCGGCGCTCTTGGAGGAGATTGAAGAGCTGGAGTCCCACGGGGTGAGCACCGAGCGCCTCTACCTCAGCGACCGGGCCCACCTCGTCATGCCCTACCACATCCTCCTGGATGGCCTGGAGGAGGCGGCCCGGGGCGGCGGGGCCATCGGCACCACCGGCCGGGGCATCGGGCCCGCTTATATGGACAAGGTAGCCCGCACCGGCCTGCGGGTGGGCGACCTCCTGGACCAAGCGAGCTTCGCCCGCCGCCTGGGGCCGATTCTCGAGGCCAAGAACATCCTCCTCACCAGGGTCTATGGACGCCCGCCCCTCTCCTTCACCGAGGTCTATGAGACCTGCTGCCGCTACGGCGAACGCCTGGCCCCCCGCATCCGGGAGACGGACCGCCTGCTCCAGGGAGCCCTGGAGCGGGGGGAGTTGGTCCTGCTAGAGGGCGCTCAAGGAGCCATGCTGGACATCGACTTCGGTACCTACCCCTATGTGACCTCCTCCTCCCCCTCCGTGGGGGGCGTGCTCACCGGCAGCGGCATCGGGCCGGGCCAGCTCAAGCACATCGTGGGGGTCTTCAAGGCCTACACCACCCGGGTGGGGGGCGGCCCCATGCCCACGGAGCTGCTGGACGAGACCTGCGACCTCATCCGGGAGCGGGCCCAGGAATACGGCACCACCACGGGCCGGCCCCGCCGCTGCGGCTGGTTCGACGCCGTGGCAGCCCGCTACGCCGCTCGCATCAACGGCTTCACCTCCCTCGCCCTCACCCGCCTGGATGTGCTGGATGTGCTGCCCTCCGTGAAGGTCTGCGTGGAGTACCGGGCAGCAGGGAAGCCCCTAACGCACTTCCCCGCCAGCCTGGCAACCCTGGAGGGATGCCAGCCTGTCTATGAGGAGCTGCCGGGGTGGGAGACCTCCACCCAGGGCGCTCGCCGCTTCCAGGAGCTGCCCCGGGAGGCCCAGGCCTATGTGCGGCGACTGGAGACCCTATTGGGCTGCCCCGCCAGCCTCGTCTCCGTGGGGGCGGGGCGGGAGGAGACCATCCGCCTGCGGCCCCTGCTGGGCCCCTAAAGCCTGTCCCAGAGGACCTCGTCTAGGGCAAATACCGGCCCATCCTTGCAGGAGAGCCTCAGCCCCTGGCGCGTGGGCACGGAGCAGGCGAAGCACAGCCCCGTCCCGCAGGCCATACGGGTCTCCAGGGATATCTGAATGGGCACTGGGGGCAGGGACGGCCTAATTCTGGCCAGGGTCTTATACATCCCCAGGGGCCCCACGGCGAAGCACTGGTCCGCCCCGGCCAGGTGCGCGGCCAGCAGCTCCGTTACCAGCCCCTTATGCCCCATGGAGCCGTCCATGCTGGCCACCTCCAGCCTGACGCCCTGGGGGATGACCCGGGGAGGGAACATCTTGGTGGCGCTCTCCACCCCCAGGAGCAGGGTCACCTCTTTGCCCTGGCGCACCGCCTCCTCGGCCAGGCCGCCCAGCGGGGAGAGGCCCGTGCCGCCGGCCACCAGCACCACCTTACGTGACGCCCGCTCCAGTCGGAAGGGCTTGCCCAAAGGCCCCAGGATGCTCAGGCAGTCCCCCGTCTGGCACTGGCCCAGGGACAAGGAGCCGCGCCCCCGCACCGAGAAGAGCAGGGCCAGGCGGTCAGGTGTCTGGCCGTTCCCCATGGGGGCCAGACGGGAGACGCACAGAGGCCGGCGCAGCAGGGGGTCTTTGTGAACGCCGCACGATACCATGAGGAACTGACCCGGGCGGGCCTCCCGCGCGATAGTGGGGGCCTCCAGCCAGATGAAGAAGAGCTCCGGCAGTAGCTCCTCCCTGGAGAGGACCCGGGCATCTATAACTTCCAAAGACAGCCTCCTGAACTCAGTCTCATCATCCCCCCAGGGAGTGGGCAGCACAAATCAGGGCTGGGGAGGAGCGCCCTCCAAATAGGCCGGCAAAGGCAGGATGCTGTAGGCCGCCGGGTCACGGCTGGCCAGGGAATGGACGATGACCCAGGCGGTGTCCAGGGAGGTGATGCAGGGGATGCGCTTCTCGGCGGCGGCGCGGCGGATGGCGAAGCCATCCCGAAGGGGCGCTCCGCCCTCGGTAAGGGTGTTGATGACCCCCTGGACGATTCCGTCGTTAATCACATCCACCACATTGGGGTGGCCCTCGCCGAGCTTCTTGGTGATGAGGGTCACCGGCAGGCCCAGGGACTGAATCATGGCGGCGGTGCCCTCGGTGGCATAGAGTGTGTAGCCCAGGCTGTGAAGTTGGCGGAGGAGGGGCATGGCTTCGGGCTTGTCCCGGTCGGCGATGCTGAGGAGGACGGAGCCCTGGGGCGGGAGCATGAGGCCGGCGGCGATGAGGGCCTTGGTCAGGGCGGGGGCGAAAGTGTAATCGACGCCCATGACCTCGCCGGTGGACTTCATCTCCGGGCCGAGGAAGGTATCCACCCCGGTGAGCTTGGACATGGAGAAGACCGGGGCCTTGACGGCCACCAGCCTCTGGCGCTCCCAGAGGCCGGAGCGGTAGCCCTGGGCCTGGAGGCTCTGGCCCAGCATGACCTTGGTGGCCACCTTCATCAGGGGCACCCCGGTCACCTTGGAGATGAAGGGCACCGTGCGGCTGGCCCGGGGATTCACCTCCAGGACATAGACCACCGAGTTGGTCCCCCCCTTGCCGAAGGTGAGCTCATCCCAGCTCCGGGGCGGTCCCCCCTTGTCGTCGGAGGTGATGACGAACTGAGCGTTGAGGAGACCTCGCACCTTCAGGGCCAGGCCGATGCGGGTGGTGTAGTCGATGATAGTATCCACCTCTTTGTCCGAGAGCCTCAGCCCAGGATAGACCGCCAGGGAGTCGCCGCTGTGGACCCCGGCCCGCTCAATGTGCTCCATGATGCCGGGGATGAGGACATCGGCCCCGTCGCAGACGGCATCCACCTCCACTTCCTTGCCTTGGAGGAACTTGTCCACCAGGATGGGGTGGCCTCGGCCCAGGTCGGCAGCCAGGGTCATGTAGCGGATGAGCTCCGTGGCGTTGTAGCAAATCTCCATGGCCCGTCCCCCCAGGACATAGGAGGGTCGCACCAGCACCGGGTAGCCGATGAGTTGGGCCACCTGTAGGGCCTCTTCCACGCTGCGCACCGCGCCCCCCGGCGGCTGGGGGATGCCCAGGCGTCCCACTAGCTCCTCGAAGCGGCCCCGGTCCTCCGCCAGGTCGATGGCCTCCGCGGAGGAGCCCAGGATGGGCAGGCCCGCCCGGGCCAGGGGGGCTGCCAGGTTGATGGCCGTCTGGCCGCCGAACTGCACGATGGAGCCAGGGGCAGCGGAGGGGGCCTGGCCCGCCTCTCCCAGGCCACCCTCGTTGTCCAGGATGTCCCGCACGCTCTCCTCGTCCAGGGGCTCGAAGTAGAGACGGTCGCTGGTGTCGAAGTCCGTGGAGACGGTCTCGGGGTTGGAGTTGGCCATGATACTCTTGTAGCCCGCCTCCTGTAAGGCCCAGGCAGAGTGGACGGAGCAGTAGTCGAACTCGATGCCCTGGCCGATGCGGATGGGGCCGGAGCCAATCACCAGGGCCTTGGCGCCGGGCAGGGGCAGAGCTTCATTCTCCTGCTCGTAGGTGCTGTAGAAGTAGGGGGTGGCGGCGTCGAACTCGGCGGCGCAGGTGTCCACCATCTTGTAGATAGGCAGGATGCGCCACTGGCGGCGGGACTCCCGCACCTGCTCGGGCAGGCGGTCCCCCAGGACGCCGATTTGCTCGTCGGAGAACCCCATGCGCTTGGCCGCCCGGAGCAGGTCAGGGCTCAGGGGCAGGGAGAGGAGGGCCTTCTCCATCTCCACGATGCTCTGGAGCTTCTGGAGGAACCAGGGGTCGATGCCGCTGGCCCGGCCTATGTCCGCCAGGGGCACGCCCCGACGCAGGGCCGCCATGAGCGTCCAGAGACGCAGATCGTGGGGGCCCAGGGGGTAGGCGGAGGCGGGAGCGCCATTCCCCGGCAGGCCCGGGGGCTCCCAGAGGAGAGAGCGGCTCCCCATCTCCAGGGAGCGCACCGCCTTCTGCAGGGCAGCCTCGAAGGAGCGGTCGATGGCCATGACCTCGCCGGTGGCCTTCATTTGGGTTCCCAGGCCTCGGTCCCCGAAGGCGAACTTATCGAAGGGCCAGCGCGGTATCTTCACCACGCAGTAGTCCAGGGCGGGCTCGAAGGCGGCGGTGGTGCGTCCCGTTACGGCGTTGGGAATCTCGTCCAGGCGCTTGCCCACGGCGATTTTGGCCGCCACCCGCGCGATGGGGTAGCCCGTGGCCTTGCTGGCCAGGGCCGAGGAGCGGGACACCCGCGGATTGACCTCGATAACATAATAGGGGGTGGGGCCGGGGGCGGCCGGGGCGCCCTGGGCTATCTCCGGATGAGGGGCTAGGGCCAGCTGGATGTTGCAGCCGCCCTCGATGCCCAGGGCGCGGATGATTTTGAGGGAGGCGGTGCGCAGCATCTGGTACTCTTTGTCCGAGAGGGTCTGGCTGGGGGCCACCACGATGCTGTCGCCGGTGTGGATGCCCATGGGGTCCAGGTTCTCCATGTTGCAGACGGTGATGCAGTTGTCGGCCCCGTCTCGCATCACCTCATATTCGATTTCTTTCCAGTGGTAGAGATACTTCTCGATGAGCGCCTGATGGATGGGGCTGGCGGCCAGGCCCACGGCCACCACCTGCTCCAGCTCCCCCGCGGTATGCACCACGCCGCTGCCGGTGCCCCCCAGGGTGTAGGAGGGGCGCACGATGAGGGGCAGGCCGATGCGCTCCGCCACCCGGCGGGCCTCCGCCACGGTGGTGACAGTGGCGCTGGGAGGGCAGGGCTCACCGATGTCCGCCAGCATCTGGCGGAAGAGCTCCCGGTCCTCGGCCATGCGAATGGTCGCCAGGGGCGTGCCCAGGAGCCGCACGCCGTAGCGGTCCAGGACGCCAGCATCAGCCAACTCCACGGCCAGGTTCAGGCCCGTCTGACCCCCCAGGGTGGGCAGCAGGCCCTGGGGCCGCTCCCGCTCGATGACCCGGGCCACGGACTCCACGGTGAGGGGCTCGATATAGACGATGTCGGCGATATGGGCATCGGTCATGATGGTGGCGGGGTTGGAGTTCACCAGCACCGAGGTGACGCCCTCCTCGCGCATGGCCTTGCAGGCCTGGGTGCCGGCGTAGTCGAACTCCGCCGCCTGGCCGATGATAATCGGCCCACTGCCGATGATAAGGACTTTAGAGGGCTTGCTAGCCGAAGCGCGCTTGTGCTCTATCATCTCATTCCTAATCCTGACGAGTTGCTGACACAGGGGAGTCCGGAGGGGCAAAGCCCCTTTGGCGGGGGTGTGGGGGTGTCCCCCAATTACTAATTCTTCCCCCTTCCTGGCCAGGAAGGGGGAGAGGGGGATGGTCGAAGTTGATTCTTATCACTTTTCCCTTTAATCCTTGGGCCGTTCCCTGACGATGGCCGCCTCATATACTAGGGGGCGAGCCAGGCGGTAGTCTATCTCGCCGCGCTCGTTCAGGGCCGACTCCTCGGCGTGGACGGCCACCACCTCGGCGATGAAGAGGAGGTGGGAGCGCAGGTCAATGGTATGGGTGAGGCGGCACTCGATATTCACGGGGCACTGGGCCACGATGGGCGGCTTCACCTGGCTGGCGGGGGCCAGGGTGAGGCCGCTCTGGGCCAGCTTGTCCGTCTCCCGCCCCGTGGTGGTGCCAATCAGGTGGATGGCGGGCAGCAGGGCCGGGGTGGGCAGGTTCACGGTGAACTCGCCGCCCGCGCGGATGAGGCCCACGGAGTGGCGGCCCGGCCGCAGGGCCATGGCGAGCTGCGGCGGCTCCGCGGCCACGGAGGCGATGCGGTTGACGGCCAGCAGATTGGGTCGCTCCCGCGTGCCGCAGGCCACGATGACCAGGGGCACGGGGTAGAGCACGGTGCTGGGGGCGAGAAGGCGCTTGGGCATATTCATGCAGCCTTTCACTTATACTCTCGGCGAGAGCAACCACAAGGCCACACCAAGGACTAACCAACCCACAACTATGGCCCAAACTACTACTCTCATAAATTGCCAGTTATATGCTCCCGGACTAGGCTTCTCTCGACTATAGTCATCCCACCTCTCCCGCTCGTCTGGTTGCATATATCTCACTTTTTCCTGTTCCAACCTATCCAGCCTCGTAATTAATTCCCAATGGCCACTAATATCCGCAGTTCTTCTGACAACGTCTTGGTATATATTTACTTCCTTCCATTTGTCCAACATTTTGTAATCCCAGTTAATCGTCAGGCCGAGGTGGCGTTCGATCTCAGCCATCCTGTTTTAAGCTACCCACTGCCGCCATCGCTCACGGCGTAGGAAGAAGAATAAGAAAACCAGAGTAAGAATTCCCCCGAGCAAGGGCGTCCCAATGCCAACAGCAATAAACCATATGGACAGTTCTTTCAACTTTGCTGGCCATAACTGCGTCACTAACAAGGTTTGCGCAGTCAGGGAAAAGCCCACTATGATCCCAAAACTCTGCCAACTCCTTGCAGCCGAAGCCTCGACAATTGTCCTGCAATTCGTATATTCGCTAATCAAGTGTTCTTCCTGCGGCTTTTTCCTGGAAGGATACTTTGTAGCCACTTTTTCCCCCCTCACCCCTAGCCCGCCGCGTGCAGGGCCAGGCCGGGGATGCTCGGCAGGTGCTCGTCCCGGGTGTAGACGGCGCAGCCATGCTCGGCGGCCAGGGCGGCGATGAGCAGGTCCACCAGCCCCACGGTCACCCCTCGCCCCCGCAGCTGGTAGGAGAGCCGGCCCGCCCGCACCCAGGTCTCCTGAGTCTCTTCCAGATAGGGAAGCGCCGTCAGGCGGTCGCGCAAACGCTGAAACTCCTGCTGATTCCGCGCTCCCTGAAGCACCTCCGCCAGCACGGCGCCCGCCAGGACGGCTTCCCGCCGCGCCAGCAGCGAGTCCACCTCCCGTCGCTCCGCAGAGTCGTCATAGCGGAAGGCCTGAATCCAGACGGAGGTGTCAATCAGAACCATACGCTCTACCGCTCCCTGTGGCGGATTTCATACCAGTTGTCGATGAGGTCTACCTTGCCCAGCATGCCCCGGAGCTCTTCGATACGCTTGTGCCGGATGTAATCCTCTAGGGCTTTGTTCAGGGCCTTGCTCTTGCTCTTCTCCCCGGTGAGCTTGGCCACCTCCGCCAGGAGTTTGGGGTCGATGTCCAATGTGGTGCGCATCAACTTCCTCCATCAAAAATATGCACCAGAATTATACATCACTATTGCGCACCATGTCCAGGAACTGCTGGAAGAGATAGACATTGTCCAGCGGCCCCGGCGAGGCCTCCGAGTGATACTGGATGCTCATGAGGGGCAAATCTCGATGCCGCAGGCCCTCCACGGTGCCGTCGTTGAGGTTCACCTGGCTCACCTCCAGCCCCGTGCCCGCCAGAGACTCGGCGTCCACGGCGTAGCCGTGGTTCTGGGCGGTGATGTGCACCCGCCCCGTGGCCAGGTCTCGCACCGGGTGGTTGCCCCCCCGGTGCCCGAAGGGCAGCTTGAAGGTGCGCCCCCCGAAGGCCAGGCCCAAAAGCTGGTGCCCCAGGCAGATGCCGAAAGTTGGCTTGCGCTGGGCCAGCTCCCGCACTGTGGCCACGGCGTAGCCCAGGAGCGCCGGGTCGCCGGGGCCGGGGGAGAGGACGATGCCCTCTGGCTCCAGCGACAGCACCTCCGCCGCGGGGGTGGCGGCGGGCACGACGGTGACGACGCAGCCCAACCCCGAAAGAATGCGCATGATGTTGTGCTTGACCCCGCAGTCCAGGAGCGCGATGCGCCGGGCCGAGTTCCCCGGAGGCGCGGGCCAGCGGTAAGGCTCCGAGATGGAGACCTCCCGCACATAGTCAGCAGACCCGTAGGCGGGCAGGGCCCGCAGGCGGGCCAAGGCCGCCTCGGCGGATTCGTCGCTGGTGAGAGTGCCCATCATGACGCCCCGGGTGCGCAGGCGGCGGGTAAGGGCACGAGTGTCCACCCCCGCCAGGCCGGGGATGCCCTGGGAGGCCAGGAAGCCGCCCAGAGTGCCGGTGCTCTGCCAGTGGCTGGGGCGGAGGCACTCCTCCCGCGCCACGAAGCCCCGCACCTGGATGCGGCGGGACTCCCCGTCCTGGGGGTTGACGCCGTAGTTGCCCTGGAGGGGATAGGTGGGCACCAGGATTTGCCCCGCATAGGAGGGGTCGGTGAGCATCTCCTGGTAGCCCGTCATGGCGGTGTTGAAGACCACCTCGCCGGTGGCGCGGGCGGCGGCCCCGAAGGTCTGCCCCTCGAAGACGGCGCCGTCCTCCAGCACCAGGATGCCTTTAGGCAAGGGGCGCTCCTTTCATCTCCAGAGCTGGGTCAAGGTAGGCGATGTGGCCGCCGTAGATGGTGGCCAGGACCTTCCCCCGCAGGCGCGCCCCCGCCAAGGGGGTGTTGTGCCCCTTGGAGGCGAACTGGGCCGGCTCCACCGCCCACTCCGCCCTCGGGTCGATGAGGACGAGGTCCGCGGCGGCCCCCGCCCGCAGGGCGCCCAGGTCGGGGCGGCCCAGGAGGCGGGCCGGCCCCGCGGTCAGGGCCGCGATGACCGTAGTCAACTCCAGCTCCCCTTTGTCCACCAGGGTCAGGAGCACCCCAGCGGCCGTCTCCAGGCCGGAGATGCCGAAGGCGGCGTCGTCGAACTCGCACTCCTTGTCCACCAGAGTGTGAGGGGCGTGGTCGGTGGCGATGGCGTCGATGAGGCCCGCCCGCAGGGCGGCCAGCAGCGCCTGGCGGTCTCGCTCCGTGCGTAGGGGGGGGTTGACCTTGGCATTGGTGTCGTAGGCGCTCGCGGGAAGCGGCCCCAGCTTGTGGGGCAGAGGGCCCAAAACCCCCATGACCCGGCCCTCGGTCAGGGCCAGATGGTGGGGGGTGACCTCGGCGGTGACGGGCAGGCCCAGGGCTTTGGCACGGCGCAGGTGCTCCACCGAGCTAGCGGCGCTTAGGTGGGCCAGGTGCAGGCACGCCCCGGTCAGCTCTGCCAGGGCGATGTCCCGGGCCACCATAACCTCCTCGGCGGCGGCGGGCATCCCCACCAGCCCCAGGCGGGAGGAGACCGCCCCCTCGTTGACCACCCCGCCCTGGGAGAGGGCCGGGTCCTGGCAGTGGTCGATGACGGGCAGGCCGAAGGCCCGGCTGTACTCCATAGCCTGCCGCATGAGGCGGGAGTCGGCCACAGGGGAGCCGTCGTCGGAGAAGCCCACCACGCCGGCGGCAGCCAGCTCCCCCATCTCTGCCAGCTCATGACCGCGTCGCCCTTTGGTGATACAGCCGATGGGAAGCACCCTAATAGCTCCGTGAGTGGCGGCTCGCCGCAGGATGAACTCCACCGCGGCCCGGGAGTCGGTGGGGGGCTCGGTGTTGGGCATGCAGCACACCGTGGTGAAGCCGCCTCGGGCCGCAGCCTGGGTGCCGGTGGCGATGGTCTCCTTGTCCTCGAAGCCGGGCTCCCGCAGATGGACATGGAGGTCGATGAAGCCAGGGCTAATCAGAAGGCCTCCCACCTCAAGGACGGGAGTCCCAGCGGGGGCCGACTCCAGGGCGATTTTGCCGTCGGAGAGGTAGAGGTCTGCCACCTCGTCCCGGCCCCGGGCGGGGTCGCAGAGGCGGCCCCCCCGGATGAGGAGGCCCCGGCCCTCAGGGGGCGCGGACATCGGACACCTCCCCGTGGCCATAGAGATAGAGCAGGGCCATGCGCACGGCCACGCCGTTGGTCACCTGGCTCTCGATGGCGGACTGGGCGCCGTGGGCCACCTCGGTGCTTATCTCCACGCCCTCGTTCATGGGGCCGGGGTGGAGCACCAGGGCCCTGGGGTGGGCCCGGGCCAGGCGGGCGCCATCAATCTGATAGAGCTCCCGATACTCCCGCAGGCTGGGCAGGAGGCCGGACTGCTGGCGCTCCAGTTGGAGCCGCAGGGGCATGACCACCTCGGCCCCCTCCAGAGCCTCCTCGAGGTGGGTGGTCAGGGCCACTGTGGGCAGCAGCTCCAGCTCCGGCCCCCGGGGGAGGAGGGTGGCGGGGCCGCAGAGAGCCACCTGGGCCCCCAGGGCAGCCAGCCCCCAGAGGTTGGAGCGAGCCACCCGACTGTGGCGAATGTCACCTATTATGGCCACCTTAAGTCTCTCTACCCGCCCCAGGCGCTCCCGCATGGTGTAGAGGTCAAGGAGGGCCTGGGTGGGATGGGCATGGGCGCCGTCGCCGGCGTTAATCATACAGATATTCAGATAGCGGGCCACCAAATAGGGGGCGCCGGCCTGGGAGTGGCGCATGACAATGACATCGGCCCCCAGGGCCCGCAGGGTGCGGACGGTGTTGAGGAGGGACTCCCCCTTGGTGGTGGACGAGAGGGCTACATTGAGGTTGACGCAGTCGGCGGAGAGAGCCCTGGCGGCCAGCTCGAAGGAGACCCGGGTGCGGGTGCTGGCCTCGTAGAAGGCGGTGACCACGGTGCGGCCCCGCAGGGCGGGCACACGGGGCACCTCCCGGGCCAGGACCTCCTTCATGGCGTCGGCAGTGTCCAGGATGTGGAGAATTTCCCCCGCGGAGAAATCGTCCAGGTCCAGGACATGGCGGCGGGTCAAGCTGGGAGCAGTCACGGCGCTTTCACCTCCCCTCGCATCAGGACCGCCTCGTCCTGGCCGTCTACCTCCTCGAGGCGCACCTGCACCTCCTCCTGGAGAGAGGTGGGGATGTTCTTGCCCACATAGTCGGCCCGGATGGGCAGCTCCCGATGGCCCCGGTCCACCAGCACCAGGAGCTGGATGGTGCGGGGCCGTCCGAAGTCGATGATGGCGTCCATGGCGGCGCGGATGCTGCGCCCAGTGTAGAGGACATCGTCCACCAGGACGATGTCCTTGCCGAAGAGGTCCTGGGGGATGTCGGTGCGCTGGACCTTGGGCTGGACACCCAGGTTCGACAAGTCGTCCCGATAGAGGCCGATGTCCAAGGCCCCCACGGGGATGTCCACCCCCTCGAAGTCCTTGATGCGGGCCGCCAAGCGCTGGGCCAGGGGCACCCCCCGGGTGCGCATGCCTAAAAAGACCAGGCCGGCAGCGCCGCCATTGCGCTCCACCACCTCGTGGGCCAGGCGGCTGAGGGCCCGCCCCATCTCCGCGGCGGTCATGATGACCTTCTCAGCCATAAAAAACCTCCTGCCGGAAGCTGGCAGGAGGATGCTCGCCTTGGCAGCCCTTTTCCCGGGCGCCCCTACGGAGTCCACCGTCTCTCCTTGCCAGCCTCGCCGGACCGACTTAAAGGGTCGACGCCATTCCCTCTATTAAGTTGGCGTCATTATATCACCCTTTTTGGGCCTGGGCAAGGCGAGGCCAGGGAAGATGAAACGCCTCTCCAGATTCAAATCGTGCAGCGGAGTTGGCTCTGCAAGAAGGCAGGCCAGTTGCAAATCTCAGGGCCTGTGCTAAACTTGGTGGCCGATATGCAAGACAGAGGCCTGCGGGAAACAGGCGATGAGGTTAGACCTTGATGCTATCCTGGCTGATGGTGGCGGGGGGGATGCTCGCTGTCCTGGGAGCCGCCGAGCTTTTCACCAACAGCGTGGAATGGATGGGGAAACACCTCAAGCTGGGGGAGGCCGCCGTGGGCAGCCTCCTGGCCGCGGTGGGCACCGCCATGCCGGAGACCATCCTGCCCATAGTGGCCATTCTCCTGGTGCGGCAGGAAGCCAGCACCGAGATAGGCATTGGGGCCATCTTAGGGGCGCCCTTCATGCTCTCCACCGCCGCCTTTCTCGTCACCGGCGTGGCCGTCTTCGTCCAATCCGCCCGGGGCCGGCGCACCCTGGAGATGAGCACCAAGACCCCCATCCTGCACCGGGACCTGCGCTACTTCCTGGCCATCTATCCCCTGGCGGTGCTCTCCAGCTTCATCCCCAGCCACGAGATTAAGCTCCTCGTGGCCGTGGGGCTGGTGACACTCTATGTGGCCTATTCCGCGCAGACCCTGAAGGACACCTCCACCTCGGAAGGGGAGCTTCAGCCCCTCCACATCTCCCGGAATAACCACGAGCCCAACTTGGGGCTGGTGAGCCTTCAGTTCCTGCTCTCGGTGGCCATCCTTGTCGGTGGGGCCTGGGTCTTCGTGCATGGCCTGGAAGAGGTAGCCCTTGCCCTGCGCCTCTCCCCCCTCGTCCTGGCCCTTATCCTGGCTCCCCTGGCCACGGAGCTCCCCGAGAAGTTCAACAGCGTCATCTGGGTGGGGAAGGGCAAGGATACCCTGGCCATGGGGAACATCAGCGGGGCCATGGTCTTCCAAAGCAGCATCCCTGTGGCGGTGGGGCTCATCCTGACCCCCTGGGTGCTCACGGGGCCCGCCCTGGCCAGCGCCGTCATCGCCGTGGCCTCCACCACCACCGTGATGGTCCTGACCCATCTCCAGGGCCGCCTTACCCCTCATATGCTGGTCCTGGGTGGGGCCTTCTATCTCCTCTTTATCGGCTATCTCCTCTTCCTCTTGCCTAGGGGATAACAGCCAGCAGCACCCCCGC
Source organism: Chloroflexota bacterium (assembly GCA_016210205.1). Classification (GTDB taxonomy): domain Bacteria; phylum Chloroflexota; class Dehalococcoidia; order JACQUO01; family JACQUO01; genus JACQUO01. Next base: position 31,511 of record JACQUO010000007.1, on the reverse strand, counting down.
CGCCAAGGCCGAGCCAATGACCCCCGCCACATTGGGCCCCATGGCCTGCATGAGGATGTAGGTGTCCCCATCCTCGGCCTGGGCCAGCCGCTGAGCCACCCGGGCCGACATGGGCACCGCCGAGACCCCCGCCCCCCCAATCAGGGGATTCACCTTGCCCCCCGAGAGCCAGCACATGAGCTTGCCCAGAAGGAGGCCACCGGCGGTGGCGGTGGCGAAGGCGAAGAGCCCCAGGAAGAAGATCATCAGGGTGGAGGGGTTGAGGAAGTTGGCCCCGCTCATGGTGGAGCCCACTGTGAGGGCCTGGAGCATGACGGCGATGTTCATGAGCTCGTTCTGAGCGGTCTGGGAGAGGCGCTCCACCACCCCGCACACCCGCAGCAGATTGCCAAACATGAAGAGGCCGATGAGGGGGGTGGCGGCAGGGGCGAAAAGCCCCCCCACGATGGCGGTGGCGATGGGGAAAAGGAGGAGGGCCATCCGGGAGGGCATCCGAGTGGGATAAGGCATCTTGATGCGCCGCTCTGCCCTAGTGGTGAGCAGGCGGGCTATGGGCGGCTGGATGATGGGTACCATGGACATATAGGAGTAGGCCGCCACGGCCACCGGCCCCAGGAGGTGAGGGGCCAGGATGGTGGCGGTGTAGATAGTGGTGGGGCCGTCGGCGGAGCCGATGATGCCGATGGCCCCCGCCTCCCGCAGGCTGAACCCCAGGGGCAGCGCCAGGAGCAGGGCCAGGTAGATGCCGATTTGGGCCGCCGCCCCCAGGAGCACTGTCTTGGGGTCCGCTAGCAACGGGGAGAAATCCGTAAGCGCCCCCAGGCCCACGAAAATCAGCAAGGGGAAGAACTCCGTCTCCACCCCGGCATGAAGGAGGAGGGTGAAGAAGCCCTTCTCCCCCACCAGGAAGCCGCCGGGCAGGTTCACCAGGAAGATGCCGAAGGCAATGGGCACCAGGAGCAGGGGCTCGTACTGGAGGCGGATGGCCAGGAAGAGGAGACCCCCGGCGATGAGGAGCATAATCCCATCTCGGAGATTGAGGCCCAAAAAGCCCTGGAGCAGGCTGACGAGGCTCTCTGCGCTCAACCCAGCTCCACCAGGACCGCCCCCACCGCCACATTCTGACCCGGGGCCACCAGCACCGCCTTGACCACGCCGGTGGCAGGGGCCTTGAGGCTCTGCTCCATCTTCATGGCCTCCAGCACCACCAGCTCCTGGCCCCGCTCTACCCGCTGGCCTACCTCCGCTGTCACCCGGAGCACCTTCCCCGGCATGGGGGCGCGCACCTGGCCCGCCGCAGGCGGGGCGGCAACGGGAGGCGGCGCAGGAACCGCCGCTGGCGGCGGGGGCGGCGAGATGGCGGCCGGGCGAGGGGCCGCAGGGGTGGCCGTGCCAGCGGCCCCCTCCTCCACCTCCACAACGAAGGCCTCGCCGTCCACCCAGACGGTGAGAGGACGCTGGGTCAGGTCCGGAATTTCAATACGATAGGTCTGGCCCCGCACGGTGAGCTTGAAGGACTTCATGGCCTCCCCTTGCCCCGCCAGGGCTGCGCCTGCTGGTGGCGGCCCGCCGCGCCCCAGGGGCTGGGCTGACGACGCAGGGCGGAGGAGGCCGGGGCGCCCTGAACCAGGACGATAGCGGCCCCCAGGGCTGCCGCCAGGGCCTTATCCCCTCCAGGGCCGGCTGGCGCTGCCGGGGAAGCCTCTGACCCCAGAGCCGAGGCGCGGGATGGGGGAGTGGCCCCCTCCTGCCCTCTGAAGAGACGGCCCAGGGCCATCATGACCACCATGAGGACCGCCAGGCCCAGGAAGACCACCGTCATCCCAGCGACAGATACGAACAGGCCGCGGAGCAGTTGTTCCACAGCTTCCTTTCTAATCTAAAGGGAGGAGTCCAGAGGATAGTAGCATAGACGCTTCCCCCAGTAAAGGGCAGGCGTTGACTTAATCCCCCCTCTGCTTTACCATAGGGCGCAGTATCGCTATGGGCAGAATCTTCCGTTTCATCGGTCTGGGGTGTCTGGGGGCGCTGGCCGCCGTGGGCCTGGCCACCCTCATCGTGGTGGGCGTGGCGGCCGGCGTCTTTTGGTATATCAGCCGTAGCCCGGACCTCCGCGTCTCTTTCACCTTTCCTATAGAAGGCCGTCAGGCCACGGTGGATATCACCAACGACGCCTCCCGTCTGGGAAAGGAGATAGAGCGCATGGTTGGGGAGGGGAAAATTCAGGCCCAGGTGGACATCACCGGGCCGGGGGGCATCAAGCTCCTGGGAATTCGCTCCAACGCGGACATCCCCCTGGACCGCATCGCCAACCAGCTCATGGGCCAGTTCCTGGGTGGCGGGGCCGGGGGCCTGGGCGGCATCTCCCCCCAGGACCTGCAGCGGTTCCTGGGAGGGGGAGGAGGGGCAGCGCCGCAAGGGCTTCCCCCTACCCCCGCTCCCGCGGTGACGTCGCCGCCGGGCCAGCCCACGCCCACCCCGCTCCCGCCCCTCACCACCGAGAGCATCTTGCGCCTGACCCCCCAGGAGCGCCTGGGGCTGGCCCCCCAGCTCCTGGGGGAAAACGCCGGCAAGACCCTGCCCCAAATCCTGTCCACCACCTCCGAGGAGGAGCTCAAGAACAACCTGGGGGCCAACTACAAGGAAGTCCTGGCCGGCATCTTCGCCGGCAAGGGCGACAAGACCCTGGGCCAGGTCTTCGCCGAAGACCCCACAAGGCTGCTGCCCCTTCTTCTGGGGGGCGCGCACTAGACGCCCCCCAGGTGCTCCTGGAGAAACACGCTGCTTAGCCAGGTTCAAAGAACCTGACGCCTTTTCAGAACGCCCTAGAGGGAGGCCATCTTGGAAATCCAGGTCTTGACGGGGAACATCTCCACCCTATCCGTGGGGGCCGCCCTGGCGGAGCTCTACGAGGGACAAGACCCACTGGAGGGGGTGCTGGTCGCCTGGGACCAGGCCCTGGGTGGGGCCATCTCCCGCCTCCGGGCGAAGGGGGAAATCAAGGGCAAGCCCCGGGAGCTGACCCTCATCCACACCCTGGGGCGGCTCCGCCCCGAGCGGGTGCTCCTGGTGGGCCTGGGCAAACGGGAGGAGCTGACGCCCAACCGCATCCGGGATGCCGCCGCCGAGGCCCTGCGCTACGCCCGGCGCCTGGAATCCGAGACGGTGGCCACCACCATCCTGGGGGCTGGGGTCGCGGGGATAAAGCACGAGCAGGCGGCCCAGGCCCTGGCCGAGGGCGCTATATTGGGGCTTTACACCTTCCGCCGCCACCAGGCGCGGGGCGAGAACTCCCAAGATCTCGAGAAGCTCACCCTGGTGGACCCCCGCCGGAAAAACCGGGCCGAGTTGGGGCAGGGCGTCACCACCGGCCGCATCCTGGCCGAGGCCGCCAACCAGGCCCGGGACATGGTCAACGAGCCCGCCAACTACATGACCCCTACTATCCTGGCCCAGGAGGCTCAAAAGGTGGCCCAGGCCTACGGCCTGGAGTGCCAAATTCTGAATCGAGAGCAGATGGAGGCCGTGGGCATGGGCGCCCTGCTGGGGGTGGCCCAGGGCTCCCGCCAGCCGCCCCAGTTCATCATCCTGCGCTACCGGGGCGACCACAAAAGCTCCCGCCTCCTGGCTCTAGTGGGCAAGGGCATCACCTTTGACTCCGGGGGCATCTCCATCAAGCCCGCCGACGGCATGGGCGAGATGAAGGGGGACATGGCGGGAGGGGCGGCGGTCATCAGCGCCATGGGGGCCATAGCCCAACTCAAGCCCGAGCTTAATATCACCGGCCTGGTGCCCGCCACGGAGAACCTCCCCGGGGGCAACGCCTACAAGCCCGGGGATGTCCTCAAGTCCATGAGCGGCAAGACGATTGAGGTGATTTCCACCGATGCCGAGGGCCGCCTCATCCTGGCCGATGCCCTCTGCTACGCCCATATGAAGGAGAAGGCCACCCTGGTGGTGGACGCCGCCACCCTCACCGGCGCCTGCCAGGTGGCCCTGGGCAACATCTGCAGCGGCGCCTTCACCAACAACCAGTCCCTGGTGGACAAGGTGCTCCGGGCCGGCCAGGAGACCGGCGAGCGGGCCTGGCAGCTCCCCATGTTCACCGAATACAAAGAGCAGAACAAGAGCGATGTGGCAGACATCAAGAACACCGGGGGCCGCTATGCGGGGGCCATCACCGCAGCCCAGTTCCTGGCAGAGTTCGCCCAGGACACCCCCTGGGTGCACTTGGACATCGCCGGCACCGCCCGGGCCGAGAAGGACAGCGGAGCCACGGTGAAGGGCGCTACGGGTGTGCCCGTGCTCACCTTCGTCAACCTGGCCCTGGCCCTGGCCCAGGAGGAAGAGGAGGCCTGAGGAGCATCCCCCAAGGAGTCGACCATGAAGATTAAATGGCTGGGACACTCGTGTTTCCTCGTCACCGCCCAGGATGGTACCAGAATCATCACGGACCCCTATGAGCCGGGAGGCTTCGGCGGGGCCGTGGGCTACGGGAAAATCACCGACACGGCAGACATCGTGACGGTGAGCCACGACCACGCCGACCACAACGCCGTGGGCCAGGTCCCGGGCAAGCCCGCGGTGGTGAAAGGGGAAGGCAGCCATCGGGTGGGCGGGTTCAACTTCAGGGGCTATGCCGTCTCCCACGACAGCAAGGGCGGCGACGAGCGAGGCAAGAATGTCATCTACACCTTCGAGGTGGACGCCGTCCACCTCTGCCATCTGGGCGACCTGGGCCACCCGCTGACCGACGCCCAGCTGGGAGACCTGGGGGCGGTGGATGTGCTCTTCCTCCCGGTGGGGGGCTTCTTCACCATCGACCCCGCCCAGGCCAACCGCATCTGCCAGCAGCTCTCCCCCAAGGTGGTCATCCCCATGCACTACAAGACCCCCAAGTGCGGCTTCCCCATCGCCCCGGTGGATGACTTCCTCAAGGGCCGCCCCCGGGTGAAGCGTCTCTCCGCCAGCGAGGTCCAGCTAGACCGGAACTCCCTGCCTAAAGAGCAGGAGACACTGGTCCTCCAGTACGCCCTCTAGCCGCCCTCGGCGGGAAAGACTAAATTGACACTCCTCTGGGGTGAGGATATAATGCTAGCCTGGCTGGAAAGGTATCATGGCAAAAAGCACCTATCAACCCAAGAAAATCCCCCGGCGGCGGGAGCACGGTTTTCTGAAGCGGATGAGCACCCGCCAGGGGCGGGCCGTGCTCAAGGCCCGACGCCTTAGAGGGCGCAAGCGCCTCACGGTGGTCTGAGGCCCATCGGCGGGGGCAAAGGCCCATGACTTTCCCCCAGCGGGAACGGCTGTCCGGGGGCCAGACCATCACCTCTTTGAGCCAGAAGGGGCGCCGCTGGGCCAACCGCCATCTGGTGCTCCGGGCCCAACCCAACGGGCAGGCCCACAACCGCTACGGCTTCACAGTAAGCCGGCGGCTGGGCCCCGCGGTGGGGCGCAACCGGTTGCGGAGACAGCTACGAGAAGGGGTGAGGTCCCTTCCCCTGAAGCAAGGGTGGGACCTGCTTTTTATCGCCAGGCTTCCCGCCCGCGAGGCTAGCTTTGATGAACTGAGGCAGGCGTCCGGGGAACTCCTGTCCCGGGCGAGCCTGCTGGAGGATACAATGCCTTGAAGGGCATGGCTCTCTTCCTTATCCGCTGCTATCAGCGCTATATTTCGCCCTTGATCCCTTCGTCCTGTCGCTTCACCCCCTCCTGCTCCCACTACGGGTATGAGGCCATCGCGGAGCACGGCTTCTGGAGGGGGGGCTGGCTCACCGTCAAGCGGCTGGCTCGCTGCCACCCCTTCCACTCCGGGGGCTACGACCCCGTCCCCCCTCATCCCAAAGCCCAGGGCTCGGCCTAAGGCGGGGATGGAGATGCCGAGCCTTCCCAAGTGGCTTTTTGCCCTGTCCCTGGTGGCTCTGGCCCTTTTGGGCTTCGCCGGCTGTTCCAGCAACCCCAAACAGGGCTGGCCCAGCCCCGCGGTGGTGGGAGACACCATCTATGTGGGCTCCCGCAGCGGCAAGCTCATGGCCCTGGACCGCGCCCAGGGCAGCGTCCGCTGGCGCTACCCCGCGGAGGCAGATAAGCGCCTGGGCTTTATTTACAGCGCCCCTCTAGTGGTGGAGCATGCCCTCTACCTGGGTACTTACGAGGGCAAGGTATATGCCCTGGATGTAGATAGCCACGAGCAGCTCTGGGAGCCCTTCAATGCCGGGGGGCGCATCGTGAGCCAGCCCGTCCTCCAGGGGGAGACCCTCCTGGTAGCCGCGGGCAACCGGCTCTTCGCCCTGAGCCGAAAGACGGGCCGGCCCCTTCGGGAGCCCTTCGTGGCCGAGGGCGACATCTGGGCGGGCCCGGTGCTGAACCGGGGCACCATCTACTTCGCCACCCTGGGGCATAAGGTCTATGCCCTGGACGGCGAGACCTGGGCCCTCCGGTGGGCCCCCTTCACGGCCCAGGGGGCCTTCGTCACCGACCCCCTGGTGGTGGACAACACCGTGTATGTGGGGGCCTTCGACTCCAAATTCTACGCCCTGGACGGGGCTACGGGCCAGCTCCGCTGGCCCCAGCCCTTCGCCGCCGACGCCTGGTTCTGGAGCCCGGCGGTGGCCAACGAGAAGGCAGTATACGTGGCTAGCATAGACGGCAAGCTTTACGCCCTGGACTACAAGACCGGAGCCAACCGCTGGGGCCAGCCCTACTTCGCGGGAGGCCCTGTGGGCACCGGGCCCATCCTGGCCGACGGCCACCTCATCCTCTCCACGGACAAGGGCCGGGTCCAGGCCCTGGAGCCCTCCCAGGGGACACCCCTATGGGAGTATGAGGCCGAGGCCGGGGTGCTGGGGGCCCTGGAGCCCTCCGAGGGAACCCTCTATTTCATGGACCAGGAGCAGAATTTGCATGCGGTCAGGATAGACAGCGGGCGCCGGGTCTGGCGCGTGCCCCTGGGACAATAGGGAGATAGCGGCCTTTGGAAGCCCTCTGGAACATCCTCCTCCTCCAGCCCATCCTCAATGCGTTGGTGGTCTTCTCCGTCCTGCTGGGGGGGAGCTTCGGCCTGGCCATCATCGCCGTCACCGTCATCGTGAGGATTATCCTCTGGCCCTTGAGCCTGCGCCAGCTCCGAGTGACTCAAAAGCTCTCCACCCTTCAGCCCAAGCTCAAAGAGCTCCAGCAGAAATACCGCGGCGACAAGGAGCGCCTTTCCCGGGAGCAGTGGAAGCTCTATCGGGAAGGGGGCGCCAACCCCATGAGCTTGGGCTGCATCCTGCCCATGCTCCTCCAGTTCCCCATCTGGATAGCGGTCTTCCAGTCCATCACCCAGGCCCTGGCGGCCACCCCAGAGGGCCTTTTCGAGCTCTCCAAGCACCTATATCCCTGGCCCTTCCTGGGCCGGGCCACGCCCCTGGAGGGCAACTTCCTCTGGCTGGAGCTTTCCCAGACCGACCCCTACTTCATCATGCCCGCCCTGACCTTCGCCAGCATGTGGGTCCAGATGAAGATGAGCGCCACGCCGCCCGTTTCCCCTCAGGCGGCCACCCAAAACACCATGATGCAGTTCATGATGCCGGTCATGTTCGCCCTCCTCACCCTTCAGTTCCCCAGCGGCCTGGCGGTATACTGGGTGGCGTCCACCGTCATTGGCATCGTCATGCAATCTTTTGTCACCGGCTGGGGCCCGCTGCTTCCCTCGCGAGCAGGGGGCAAGGCTGCCCCCGCGCCCGCCGCGGCGACAGGCAATGTCAGCGCTGCCCCAGCCCCAGAAAAGGGGCGTCAAGGTGGAAAGAGTAGAGCGGATAGAGGCAAGCGCCGAAACCGTTGAGGTCGCCCTCGAGTTGGCCTTGAGACGACTCAGCGAGGCTCGGGAGGAGGAGCTGACCCAGGACGATGTGGAGGTGGAGGTCCTGAGCCGGGGCAAGGCGGGCATATTGGGTCTGGGGGCCGAGAAGGCCCGGGTGCGGGTGAGCCTGCGGGCCCGCCCCGAGCAGGGCGAGGCCGATGTGGCCGCCCTGGGCCGCCAAACCCTGGAACGACTCCTGGAGCTCATGGGGGTGGAGGCCACCGTCCGCCTCAAGGCGGCCTCCCCGGAGGACGCCGGCTCCCCCACGGTGGCCTTCGACATCTCCGGCGACGACCTGGGCATCCTCATCGGCCGCCGGGGCGACACCCTGGCCTCCCTCCAGTACCTGGTGAACCTCATGGTGAGCCGCCAGCTCAAAGCCCAGGCGGGCATCGTCCTGGATGTGGAGGGCTACCGGGAACGCCGCTACCAGGCCCTCCAGGCCCTGGCGGAGCGCATCGCCGCGCGGGTCAAGGCCACGGGGCGGCCCTTCTCCTTGGAGCCCATGCCCGCCAACGAGCGGCGCATCATCCACCTGGCCCTGCGGGATAGCCCCGATGTGGTCACCGAGAGCGCAGGCGAGGGGGAGTCCCGCAAAATTACCATCTTCCCCAAGCGCTTATTCAATCGCGAGGAATTGGGCCGAGGAGATAAAGGATGACGGAGAATGAACGCCGGGCCTGGGTGGGGCGAGAGTTGGCCCCGGTGCCCTATAAGGTGAGCGGGGAACACATCAAAGAGTGGTGCCAGGCAGTGGGGGAGAAAAACCCTGTTTACTTTGACGCCAGGGCTGCCCGGGCCGCGGGCTACCCCGGACAAATCGCCCCACCCTCCTACGCCATCATGCTGTCCACCCACCAGGTGCGCTCGCTGCCCTTCGGGCAGCTCCTGGGCCGGGACACGGCCCCACCCAGCATGCCCGCCCAGTATGGGGAGCAGACCTTCGAGCACCACCTCCCTCTGGTGGCCGGTGAGACCTACACCATCCGGGGCCGCATCGCCTCCGTGGAGACCAAGGAGGGGCGGCAGCCCTTTGACCTGGTGGCGGTGGAGTCCATCATCGAGGACCGCCACGGGGAGAGGGCCGTCTTCAGCCGCCTGGGCCTCATATTCCGCCGCTAGAAGGGGTGAAGGATGCCTCGCTTCCATGACATCACCGCGGGGACGGAGCTCCCGCCCCTAACCTGTAAGATTGAATACCAGCACATCATGGACATGGCCCTGTGCCTCCACGACCACCAGCCCATGCACCTGGACACCCTGCGGGCCAAGGAGGCCGGCCGGCCCGGGCCCGCCACCCATGGCCCTTCCAACTGGGCCTTCTTCTGCCGCTTCCTCACCGACTGGCTGGAGCGTCCCGAGCAGCTGGTGCGCATCTATACCCGCTTCCTGGCCCCCCTCTTCGCCGGTGACACCATCACTAATCACGGGCGGGTGAAGGCCAAGCGTCAGGAGGGCGGCCAGGGAATTGTGGAGGTGGAACTCTGGCAGGAGAAGGCCGACGGCACTCGCACCATGGCCGGCGAGGCCACCGTGGCGCTGCCGCTGGGGTAGCAGGCCCCAGGCCCCACCCCATGTACCGGGCTTCACCTGGGGTATCTATATGTCATTCTGAGGAGTCCGCCTGCGGCGGCTCAGAATGACATTGCTTCCTGCTTAATTTTGGGACGAGTTCTAGGAGGGCTGACTGGGTGCCGGCCGCAGGGCCGCGGCGGCCTCCAGGCTGGCAGGGTGGAGCAGGCCGCCCCGCCTTCGTATTTGCGCCATCTGATGCTCCAGGAGGCCCAGCAGGGCCTTGTCCAAATCCTCCTCGGCCTGCCTCCGCAGGCGCGCCAGCTCCGGGTCCCCGGCGAGCTTCCCGGGCTCCGTCTTGTCGGCCACATAGAGGAGCCTGTCCAAAGCCCCCATCCCCCGCCGTCCCGTAGTGTGGCAGTCCACCGCCGCCAGAAGCTCCTCATCCTGGATGCCGTAGTCGCGGCGCAGCAACGCCGCCCCCACGGGGCCATGGAGGAGCACGGGGAGGCGCGCCTCAATCTCGCCCACGGGGAGGCCCAGCTCCCTTGCCAGAGCCAGCAGCTCTTGGCCGCTCCAGGCCCGGGCGAGGTCGTGCACTAGGCCGGCCCGGCGGGCTTTTGGCGCAATGTCATCGGGTGTTTGACCCAGGGCAACAGCGTGCCGCCGGGCCAGGTAGGCCGCCAGGGAGGCCACGCGGCGGCAGTGGGCCAGCAGAGGCAACGGCAGGCCCGCCAGGGCGGCCCGCAGGGAGGGGGAGAGGGTGGCGAGAGGGTCAGACAAAGCCGCTCTACGAGGGGTGGGGGTTATTCAGGCGCATCAGCAGCCGTCTTCGTCAGGGGGGCGTCGCCGCCGCGGTGACGCTCCGCCCGCCTGCAGCGGGTTTCCCGGCCAGGGCGCAATCATGGAGTCGGGCCTGGGCCTGCACCTGGGTGTGGCTCCCCACCACGCACCTGGTCAAGGAGGCGCCTCGGCCCGCGGTCACGCCCTCCCACAGCACCGTGGCTTCCACCATCGCCTCCGGCCCCAGGTGGCACCCCGGCCCCAAGACCGCGGGGCCCCAGATGCGGACGCCCCGCTCCAGCTTGCAGCCATCCCCGATGAGGCAGGGCCCCCTTAGCTCCGCCCCCGGGGGCACCACCACCCCCTTGCCCAGGCGCACCTCATTCCCCTCCCAGGGCACCAGGAAGCTCTGGGCCTGGCCCTGAAGGAGGTCGCAGTTGAGCTGGAGATACTTCTGCGGCGTCCCCATGTCCACCCAGTAGCCGCTAAAGGGATAGCCATACACCGGCTCCCCCTGCTCCAAAAGGAGGGGGAAAAGCCCGCGCTCGAACATGTAATGGGTGTCCGGGGGCGCCTGCGCCAGGGCCTCCGGCTCCAGGATATAGACGCCCGCATTAATCCAGTTGGTGGTAGCCTCCTCCCGGTGGGGCTTCTCGATGAAGCGCTGCACCCTTCCCCCCGGCCCCGTCTCCACCACCCCGAAGGCGGAAGGGTCCTCCACCCTGGTCAGGGCGATGGTGGCCTGGGCCTGGCGACTCTGATGGAAGGACAGCATGGCCCCCAGGTCCAGGTCGGAGAAGATGTCCCCATTGAGCACAGCGAAGGTGCGGTCCAGGTGGGCGGCGGCGCGCTTCACCGCCCCCGCCGTGCCCAGGGGGCGAGGCTCTAAAGCGTAGCGCAGGCGAACCCCCGTCCCCTCGCCGGCCCCGAAATGGGCCTGGATGACCTGGGGGAGATAGCCCACCGCCAGGATGACCTCATCCACGCCGTGCTGGCGGAGGTGGGCTAAGGTGTGCTCCAGGAAGGGCCGGTTGAGCACCGGCACCATGGACTTGGGCATCCCATGGGTGAGAGGGCGCAGGCGCGTCCCCTCGCCGCCGACCAGGATTACCGCCTTCACAGCTTCCTTCCCAGCCCAGCCGCCTTGGGCCTGATGACCATGGGGGAGCGGGCCAAAGCAATGGTCGGGGTGGCCGGATTTGAACCGGCGACCACCTGAACCCCATTCAGGTGCGCTACCGGGCTGCGCTACACCCCGACTGCCGTCATGTTAGCATAAGGGCCAGGGGGATGCAATACAAAACCAGGGGACGCCGAGGCCTCACCCCCCGTATCCCCGCTCTTGCCAGGAAAGGGGGAGGAGAAGAAGAGATCTGGGGGGCACCCCCAGGCCCCCGGCAAGGGCTTGCCTCCTGTACCCCTACGCCTGCAGCGGTAGATGGATTGGGAGTCCAGAGGGCCGTAGCCCTCTGGTGGGGGTTTGGGGGTGTCCTCCCACAATCTATCCCCCCTGCCTGGCCAGGCAGGGGGTCAGGGATGGTCGTAAGGCCTTGCCAAACAGCCTGCACCCTTGCCCTTGACATCCAAGGGCGAATGGCTATCATGGAAAGACAAACTCACAACCGTTTAGCCCTGTGGAGAAGGCCACCGCTATCATGTCCTACGCCAAGGCCCTCCAGTGTCGGGAGTGCCACCGCGAATACCCCCTGAACCCTATCCACTTCTGCGAGTTCTGCTTCGGGCCGCTGGAAGTGGTCTATGACTATGCTGCCCTGGCCCAGAGCATCTCCCGCCAGAGCATCCAGCGCGGCCCCCTCTCCATGTGGCGCTACCGGGACCTCCTGCCCGTCTCCCGGGAGGAGGTGGTTGACATGAACGCCGGCTTCACCCCCCTGATAAAGGCCCACAACCTGGGGAAGCTCTTGGGATTGGAGAACCTCTACCTTAAGAACGACTGCGTCAACCCCACCTACTCCTTCAAGGACCGGGTGGTCTCCGTGGCCGCCACCAAAGCCCTGGAGTTCGGCTTCGACACCCTGGCCTGCGCCTCCACCGGGAACCTGGCGGGGGCGGTGAGCGCCCACGCCGCCCGGGCCGGCCTGAGGGCCTATGTCTTCATTCCCGCCGACCTGGAGCGGGGCAAGATGGTGGGCAGCGCCATCTACGGGGCCACCCTGGTGGCGGTGAAGGGAACTTACGACGAGGTGAACCGCCTCTGCGCTGAAATTGGGGACAAATACCCCTGGGCCTTCGTCAACATCAATGTCCGCCCCTACTACGCCGAGGGCAGCAAGACCCTGGGCTACGAGGTAGCGGAGCAGCTGGGCTGGCGGGCCCCTGACCACGCCGTGGTCCCCGTGGCCTCCGGCTCCCTCTTCACCAAGATATGGAAGGGGCTCAAGGAGCTTTCCTCCCTGGGCCTCATTGGCCCCGTCTCTACCCATATGCATGTCACCCAGGCCGCCGGCTCCGCGCCCATCGCCACCGCCCATGCCGAGGGCACCATGATGGTGAAGCCCGTGCGGGCCCAGACCATCGCCAAGTCCCTGGCCATCGGCAACCCCGCCGACGGCTATTACGCCCTCAAGACGCTCAAGGAGTCCCGGGGCGCCGCCGCGGCCGTCTCCGACGACGAGGTGGTGGCAGGCATGAAGCTCCTGGCGGAGACCGAGGGCATCTTCGCCGAGACCGCGGGCGGGGTCACCATCGCCGGCCTCAAGCGACTGGTTGCCGCCGGCGCCATCAAGTCCGGGGAGCTGACGGTGGCCTTCATCACCGGCTCCGGGCTCAAGACCCAGGAGGCCGTGGAGAGCGTGGTGAACCCTCTGGTCATCCCGCCCACCCTGGCGGCCTTCCAGGAGGCCATCGGCAAGCCCGCGGGGCCGGCTCGGGCGCGCTGAGACGACCGACCCACAGTCCCCGGACAAGCGACTAAGGCAGGAGGAGGACCATGGCGAAAAAACGGATGAAGTTCACCTTCCCCCCCAAGCTCATCACCGAGCCCGTCATCTACAACCTGGGCCACCGCTTTAAAATCGTCACCAACATCCGCCGCGCCGAGGTCAGCGAGAGCCGGGGCTGGGTGGTGCTGGAGATGGAGGGGGACAGCGCCGAGATAGAGCGGGGCATCGCCTGGGTCACCACCATGGGCGTGCGCGCGGACCCCATCGAAGGTGATGTGGTGGCCGGCTGAGTCCCCAAACCCTTGCCAGGAGGTTCAAATAAGTGGCTGTTACCGTCAGGATACCTTCCCCCCTGCGCCGCCTCAGCGCGGGCAAGGACATCGTGAAGCTGGAAGCCCAGAGCCTGAGCCAGTGCATCGATGACCTGGAGCACCAGTACCCTGGCTTCAAAGAGCGCCTCTGCGACGAGGCCGGGGAGATGCGGCGTTTCGTCAACATCTATGTCAACGGCGAGGATGTGCGCTTCCTCCAGGGCCTGGGCACCGCCCTCAAGGCGGGCGATGAGGTGAGCATCGTCCCCGCCGTGGCCGGGGGTGTCTGAAGGCATTTAGGGCCGCTTTGGCGGCCTGGACTCATCCCAAATTCGCCCTGGGGGAGTCCAGAGGGGGGCGCCCCTCTGACGGGGGTCTGGGGGTGTCCCCCAGTCCCCTCTTCCTGCCCCCTCTCCTGCAGGAGGGGGGGCCAGGGGGTGAGGTATCTGCCATCGCAAACGGGAGATGCTTCGTCCTTCCTTTTGAAGGATTCAGAATGGCAGACAAAGGTGCGGCTTTTCCCATTGACGGGCCTGTGGCCCCTAAGTATAATCCGCTAGGGAAAAACGCCGACCCCTACTCTAAAGACCAGAAGTTCCAGCCCGAAGCGGCCGAGGGTTCAGGCTGGGCCAGGTTGCCCTCCCCCTTGAGCCGCGTCTTGCCGCGCCCTGACGAGAGCCTATGATAGGAGACCACGGTGCTTAAAGCCCTGTTGCCCCGCGACGCCCGCTTCTACGACCTCTTCGCCCAGGATGCCGCCAATGTCAAAGTGGCCGCCCAGGCCCTCAAAGACCTCCTGGACGACTTCACCGAGGTGGAGGCCAAGGTCCAGCGCATCCAGGACCTGGAGCACGCCGGCGACAACATCACCCACCGCATCTTCGCCGCGCTCCACCTCACCTTCGTCACCCCCATCGACCGGGAGGACATCGCCGCCCTGGCCCACACCATCGATGACATCCTGGACTTCATCGAAGGGGCCGCCATGGCCATCGACCTCTATAAAATCACCCGACCCACCGAGCCGGCCCGGGCCTTCGCGGGGCTGATATATGAATGCGCCGCCGAGCTGGAGAAAGCGGTGGGTCTGCTGCGCACCCGGGGCCGTCTCAAGGAAATCCTGCCCATCACCGTGGAGATAAACCGCCTGGAGAACGACGCCGACATCGTCCTGCGCACCGCCGTGGCGGAGCTCTTCGCCAACCAGACCTCAGTGTATGACTTGATTAAGTGGCGGGAGATTTACGAGCTCCTGGAGAGCGCCACGGACCGGGCCGAGGACGCCGCCAATGTGCTGGAGGGCGTCGTCCTCAAGTATGCCTGACCTGTCCCTGCCGCTGTTGGTGGTGCTGTTCCTGGTGCTGGCAGCGGAGTTCGTCAACGGCTGGACCGACGCCCCCAACGCCATCGCTACGGTAGTCTCCACCCGGGTCCTTTCCCCCCTCCAGGCCGTGGTCATGGCGGTGGCGCTCAATATGGCGGGGGCCCTGATAACAGGCACCGCTGTGGCCACCACCATCAGCAAAGGGATACTGAAGCCCGAGGCCCTGGACCTGACGGTGGTGGCCGCCGCCATGCTGGCCATCGTCATCTGGAGCACCATCACCTGGCGCTACGGCCTGCCCACCAGCGAGAGCCATGCCCTCATCGCCAGCCTCACGGGGGCCGGCCTAGTGGCCGCCGGCCCCTCGGTCCTCCTCGCGGAGGGCTGGACGAAGGTGCTCATCGGTCTGCTTTTCTCCACCTTCCTGGGCTTTTTCCTGAGCGTGCTGCTGATGACCGCCCTCCTCTGGCTGTTGCAGCGCGCCAGCCCCGCCACCGCGGGGGGCCTCTTTAGCCGCCTTCAGCTTGTCTCCTCCGCCGTCATGGCCTTTAGCCACGGGAGCAACGACGGCCAGAAGTTCATGGGGGCCTTCGCCCTAGCCCTCTTTCTGGGGGGCGCCATCGGCCAGGCAGAGGTGCCGCTGTGGGTGATTTGGCTTTGCGGCGCCGTCATGGGGCTGGGTACGGCCTTCGGCGGCTGGCGCATCCTCCGCACCATGGGCTTTCGGCTGACCAAGCTGGAGCCTGTGCACGGCTTCGCCGCGGAGAGCTCGGCCAGTTTCTCCATCTTGCTCGCTTCTCACCTGGGCATCCCCCTCAGCACCACCCACACCATCAACACCTCCATCATGGGGGTGGGGGCCACCCAGCGCCTCTCCGCGGTGCGCTGGGGGGTGACTCGGAACATCGTCGCTGCCTGGCTTCTCACCTTCCCCGTCTGCGGCATTCTGGCGGCCATCCTGGCGGTGGTGCTCCGTCTGGTCTTCTAAGGCCGCTGCCCTGCGCCACTAGCGGCTGGCAGGAGGGGCCGGCGGGCGCCGCTGTAATAGCTCGAGGCAGACACCCCCCACGGCTTCGGTGTCCATGTAGGCGAACCCCCCCTCTTTGCTCCAGCGCCCCTGGACTACCCCAATGCCCGCAGCCCGGAAGTCGGCGATAGCTTTCTCCAGGCTGTCGAAGTAGAAGCCTAGGTGCTGGACGCCCTCCCCTTTGGCCTTGAGGAACTCGGAGTAGATGCTCTCCTCCTCCCCCAAGGGCTGGATGAGCTCCAGCTGCACCGGCCCCAATGAGGCGAAGGCCAGCTTCATCTTCAGGGGCCTCGGCTGGCCCCGATACTGGGAGACCGTGTCCACCGTCGTGGTGCGCCAGGGGCCGAGGCCGAAGGTCTCGGTGTAGTGGGCCATGACCCTCTCGATGTCCCGGACGACGACGCCCACCTGCCCCAAAGGCCCCAACTCTAGCTTGGGCATGTCTGTTCCTCCTTCCTCAAAGTAGCTCCACGCACTCCAGCCTAATCCCATCCGGGTCCCGCCACTCCACCCATCGGTAGTTGGAACGGGCAAAATGGGTGAAAACACCGACCTCATAGCTGATATTATCCCGTTGCAACATTTCTATGACCGGGGCCAGGGATTGCACCCTGAAGGAGAGGTGCTGCTGGCCGAGGATATCCGGCGTGGCCTGAATCTCCTTCATGAAAAAGCGAGCGTGGCGGGATTCAACCATCAAGGCCGAGGGGTCCCTGGGATGTGGACTGCACTCTACCGCGAACAACTTTTGGTAATACTCTCTTGAATTCGCCAGGTCGCTGACCAAGAGGCAAATGTGGTCAATCTCGCGAAGCTCAATCATAGAAACCCACCTCAGGCAATCTGATACCTCTACCCTCTGGCCCTTCTCCTGCAGGAGAGGGAGAGGAGAAGGAGAGTCGGGGGGACACCCCCAGACCCCCGCCAAAGGGGCTTTGCCCCTCTGGACTCCCCGGCGGGGGCGTTGCCCCCTGCACCCCCGTGGGGGACACTTCTGCGACTTCCCTCAGGGCAAGCCCATCCATACCCCAGGCTTAAGCCTGGGGTATCAACCCCCTTCCCTGTCAGCCCCACCACACCTTCCCCTTCTGTTTCAGCCAGCTCAGGACGGCGGCCCCCACGGCGAGGGTGGCCACCACGCCGACGACAAAGCCTATTATGATTGGCACTGTTCTGCTCTCCTCTAGCTAAGAGTTCCGGTTCAAGACCCCTTCCCCAGGGGCCATGCCCTTCCCGGCAAAACCCTCCCAATGGGCACCTCGGCTCCCTCATCCCCCTGGTCCCCTTCTCCTGCAGGAGAAGGGGGAAGATAGATGTTGGGAGGTTCCCCCAACCCCCCGTCCCAAGGGCTACGCCCTCTGGGCTCCCACTTCGTTGGCTGGAGCAGACAGGGGAACGTCTCGCATCCCCCTCATCCCGTCTTCTCCAACTGGGCCAGGCTGGCCAGGAACTTGCGCACCCCCGGCTGGCCCTTGAAGGCGATGGTCACCTCCAGGTCGTCCCGGGCGGGCTGGGCGGCCACCACGATGCCATCGCCGAACTGGGCGTGGCGCACCTTCTCCCCCGCCCGGTAGGCCGCCAGCGCCGCCGGGGCCGCGGGGCGCTCCGCCGCCCGTCCCCGCTCCCGGGGGGTGATGGTGAGGAGCGCGGGGATGTCCGCCAGATAGCGGGAGGGCAGCCGGGGGGTGGAGGCCCCCAGGTAGCGGCGGCGGAAGGCTCGCACCAGATAGAGTCGCTCCTGGGCCCGGGTCATGCCCACATAGAAGAGACGCCGCTCCTCCTCCATCTGGGCCGGGTCGTCGAAGGAGCGGCTATGGGGCAGGATACCCTCCTCCAGCCCCACGATGAAGACGGCGGGGAACTCCAGACCCTTGGCCTGGTGCAGGGTAATGAGCGTCACCCGCTCCGGCTTCTCCCCCAGCTCATCGGTGTCGGAATGGAGGGCCACCCGCTCGAGAAAAGCCTCCAGGCCCACCCCGGGCCCCATCTCCCCATACTCCTCCGCCACCCCCCGAAGCTCCAGGAGGTTCTCCCAGCGCTCCTCCCCCGGCCTCCCCGGCTCGCTCTCAACGAGGTACTGGCGGTAGGCGGTGCGCTCCAGCGCCAGATTCAGGAGGGCCAGCGGGGCCAGCTCTTTAGCCGCCGCCATGAGGCGGTGGAGAAGCTCCAGAAAGCCCCCCAGACGCTGCCGCGCCGCCGCGGACAAGCCCACATCCTCCGCCGCCGCCAGCTGGAGCGCGGCGTAGAGGGGGAGCTCCCGCTGGCGAGCCAGGCGGGAAACGTCCTCGATGGTCTTGGCCCCGATGCCCCGGGGCGGGACATTGAGCACCCGGGCCAGGCTGGCGCTGTCGTAGGGGTTGTGGGCCAGGCGCAGATAGGCCACCACATCCCTCACCTCCCGCCGCTCGTAAAAGCGGGTGCCCCCCACCAGCTGGTAGGGGAGGCCCAGGTGCAGGAAGGCCTCCTCCAGGGGACGGGACTGGGCGTTGGTGCGGTACATGACGGCGCACTGGCCGCCCTTCTCCTGGGAGAGGAGCCGCTCCACCTCCAGGGCCACCCACTGGGCCTCCTCCTTCTCGTCGTAGGCCTCGACCATCATGATGGGCGGGCCCGCCGCGTTCTCGGTCCAGAGCTGCTTCTCCTTGCGCTCCTTGTTCTTGGCGATGACGGCGTGGGCGGCCTGGAGGACGGTCTGGGTGGAGCGGTAGTTCTGCTCCAGATAGACCACCTGGGCCCCGGGGAAATCGCGCTCGAAGGAGAGGATGTTGCGGATGTCGGCGGAGCGCCAGGAGTAAATGGACTGGTCGGGGTCGCCCACCACGCAGATGTGGCGGTGCCCCCCCGCCAGGAGCCGGGCCAGGGCATACTGGGCCAGGTTGGTGTCCTGGAACTCGTCCACCAGGAGATGCTGGTAGCGCTCCTGGTAGCGGGCCAGCACCGGGGGATGGCGCTGGAAGAGCTGCACTGCCCCCATGAGGAGGTCGTCGAAGTCCAGGGCCTTGCTCTCTCGCAGGCGCTCTTGATAGCGCTCGTAGACGCGTCCCACCACCTCCTGGAAGTAGTCCTGGGCGTGGCGGCGGCGGAAGTCCTCCACCTCCATGAGCTGGCTCTTGGCGGCGGAGATGGCCCCTAGCACCGCGCCGGGGCTATGCTGCTTGGGGTCCAGGCCCAGGTCCACGAGGCTCTCCTTGACCAGGCCCCGCTGCTCGTCATCGTCGTAGATGACGAAGCTCCGGTCCAGGCCCAAAGCGGCCCCGTCCTGGCGCAGGATGCGGGCGCAGATGGCGTGGAAGGTGCCCACGGTGAGCTCCAGGGCCGTGGGCCCCAGGAGACGATTGAGGCGCTCCTTCATCTCCCGGGCCGCCTTGTTGGTGAAGGTGACCGCCATGATGCGCCGCGGGCTGACGCCCCGGGCCTGGATGAGATAGGCCACGCGGTGGGCGATGACCCGGGTCTTGCCCGAGCCTGGCCCCGCCAGGATGAGCAGTGGCCCCGGCGGGGCCACCACCGCTTGGCGCTGGGCCGGGTTGAGTTCGGCGAGGATGTCTGGCAAGGGAGCCTCCTGAAGGCCCATTATAGCATTGGCCCAGCGGGAGCCTCAAAGAGGTGCAGGGGTTTCACCCCTGCAAGGGGGTTGGGGGAATCCCCCCAAGGTTTATCTTTCCCCTCTCCCGCAGGAGAAGGGGGGAATTGAAAGCGGGGGACACCCCCAGACCCGCCTACGGCGGGCCGCGGGCCCCCCTGCGCTCCCCAGCGGCAGACGACCTCCTCCATAGGCCGCCGGAGAGAGGCGGTAAATTGACAGAAAGTCGCCCCCCAGCTACAATGCCCCTGGCCCAATAGCCCCCTTTGCTAGAAAGAACGTTGTGACCACCAGGCTCAACTTCGCCTTCGGCACGGTCTCCCTGCTCCTGGGGATGCTGCTCCTGGGCGCCGCCTTCAGCCGCGGCGGCTTGGACCTGAACATCGGCGTCTTCGCGGGGGCGCTGCTGCTGGCCAACGGGGTCCTGCGCCTCTGGGCCGCCCGGCCTGCCCGCGGCGCGGCCCCCGCCCCAGCGGGGCCCGGCCCCCGGGGCCCCGAGGAGGGCTAGATGGCCAAGACCCGCGGCCCTCGCCCCGGCGACCGCCGGGTGCGCCGGGGCCGCCCCAGCCGCACCCAGCCCGAGGGGGGAGCGGCCCCCCGCGTCTCCCGAGTGGGGGACCGGGTCATTCGCCACCCCCGCTTCCGTCTGCCCCGGGTGCTGGGCATCCCTGCTCTCTTCAGCACCAGCTACGGCGATGTGGGCTCCTCCATCTACTACGCCCTGGGGGTGGTGGCCCTCTTCGCCCTGGGGGCCACGCCTATCGTCCTGGGCATCGCCGGTATCTTCTTCATCTTCACGGCCCTCACCTACGCCGAAGGAGCAGCCACCCTTCCTGAAGCGGGAGGCTCCTCCTCCTTCGCCCGCCACGCCTTTGGCCCTCATGTCAGCTTCGTAGCCGCCTGGTCTCTGATGCTCTCCTATGTCATCACCATCTCTATCTCCTCATTCACCATCCCCCCCTATCTGGGGTACTTCTGGGCGCCTCTCAAAGAGTCAATATTAGTCCACACCATGGTCTCCATGAGCCTAGTGGGTTTCCTGATAGTGATTAACATCGTGGGCGTACGGGAGTCCTCCTTTGTGAATATGGGGGCCGCAGCCCTGGATGTAGTCACCCAGCTTCTCCTCATCCTCACCGGCTTTGTCCTCTTGTTCGACCCCGAAATCTTCCTGGGCCGGGTAGTCACCTATTGGCCGACCATGGAGAACCTGGTCATCGCCATCGCTATGGCCTCCCTGGCCTACACGGGGGTGGAGACCATCTCCCAGATGGCCGACGAAACCAAGCAGCCCCAAGTGCTGGTGCCCCAGGCCCACATCATCATGATGTTCACTGTGCTCACCCTCTTCGCCGGGCTCTCCGTGGTGACTATCTCCGCCATGCCGCCCACGGAGCTGGCCACCACCTGGGCCCAGGACCCCATCGCCGGCATCGCCAGTCACATGCCCATCGCCTGGCTGAGGGCAGTGCTGGCACCCTTGGTAGCCGTGCTCGCCGCCACCATCCTGTTCATCGCCACCAACGCCGGGCTCCTGGGCATCTCCCGCCTGGCCTTCTCCCTGGGGGTGAACCGCCAGTTGCCCTCGGCCATCAGCAAGGTGCACCGCCGCTTCAAGACCCCCTATCTAGCCATCCTAATCTTTGGAGGCATTGCCCTGATTCTCAAGCTGCCGGCGCTCGTTCGCCCCACCTTTCTGGCCGACCTGGGCGCCCTATACACCTTCGGCTCCCTGCTCACCTACGCCCTGGCCCATGCCTCCCTCCTGGGACTGCGTATCCGCCGACCGGACTTGAGCCGCCCCTTCAAACTTGGCCTCAACCTGAAGATAGCGGGGCGTGAGCTCCCAGCCACCGCCATCCTGGGGTTGATGGCTACCTTCTCCATCTGGTTAGTAATCATCTCCATCCAGCCCTTCACCCGCTGGGTGGGGTTCGCGTGGATGGGCTTAGGCCTCCTGGTCTATTTCGGCCACCGGCTGTGGCGCCGCTACCAGCTACGCCGGCGGGTGGTACGGCGACCATGAAAGCCTTTCCCCCAGGCCATTGCAAAAATTGTCGCCATAAAGCTATAATGTATGCTTGCCAAAATAAAAGCCCTGGCTAAAGAAGTCGGAGCAGCTAGGCGAGGCGGAGGGCTTCTTGGGAAAGATCCTGGTGCCCGTTAGAGGGACCCGGGCCGACGATGAGGCCATCAAGCTGGCCTGCACCCTGGCCAAACGCACCGGGGGGGAGGTCGGTGTCCTCTATGTCATCGAGGTGAAGCGCTCTCTGCCCCTGGACGCCGAGATTGATGAGGAAATCCAGAAAGGGGAAATGGCTCTCAGCCAAGCAGCCATGCTAGCCGCGAAAGAGGGCTACGAGTTGGAGACAGAGTTGCTCCAGGCCCGGGAGGCCGGCCCCGCCATCGTGGACGAGGCCCATGAGCGCGACGCTGAGCTCATCGTCATGGGGCTGGACTACAAAAAAATCTTCGGGGAGTACAGCCTGGGGGACACCGCCCCCTATGTGCTCCGCAACGCCCCCTGCCGGGTCTGGCTCTGCCGCGAGGCCATGACTGTGGAGAACCACCACTGACCATCTCTACCAAAGGAGCGCTGTGAAAGCCATCATCATGGGCTGCGGACGGGTAGGGGCCCAGCTGGCCGCCATGCTGGACACAGAAGGCCACGATGTGGTCGTCCTGGACATCGACCCCCACAGCTTCCGCCGCCTGCCCCAGACCTTCAAGGGCACCCCCGTGGTGGGCAACGGCACCGACGAGGATGTCCTCCGCCACGCCGGCATCGAGGAGGCCCAAATCTTCGTGGCCGTCACCCAGGGGGACAACCGCAATGTCCTGGCGGCCCAAATCGCCAAGCATATCTTCAAGGTGCCCCGGGTGGTCTGCCGCATCTACGACCCCATCCGGGAGCAGATGTACCGCGCCCTGGGTCTTCAGACCATCAGCCCCACCATTGCGGGGGCCCAAATGCTCCGCAAGGCCCTCGAGACGTAAGGAGGCCCCATGTACTTCATCGTCGTGGGTGGCGGGGCCGTGGGCTACAACCTGGGCAAATCCCTCCTCAAGGACGGCCAGGAGGTTCTCATCATCGAACAGGACCCCCAGGCCTGCCAGCGCATCACCGAGGAGTTGGGCAGCGTGGCGGTCCGGGGCGACGGCTGCGAGGCCAAAACCCTGGAGGAGGTGGGCACCGCCCGGGCCGATGTCCTGGTGGCGGTGACCGGCGACGACGAGGATAACCTGGTGGCCTGCCAGGTGGCCCGCCACAAGTTCAAGGTCCCCAAGACCATCGCCCGGGTCAAGAACCCCCGCCTGGAGCCCCTCTTCAAGCTCCTGGGAGTGGACATCACCGTCTCCTCCACCAACCTCATCCTGACTCACATCCAGCAGGGCCTGCCCAGCCACCCCCTCATGCCCCTCCTCACCCTCAAGGGCTGCCTGGAGGTGGTGGAGGTCTGCCTGCCCGCCGTCTCCCCCGCGGTGGGCAAGCGCCTCAAGGAGCTGGCCCTGCCTGCGGGGAGTGTCATCTGCCTCCTGGTGGGCAAGGACAACCTCCCCGTGGTGCCCACCAAGGACACCGTCCTCCAGGCCGAGGACTGCCTGGTGGCGGTGACCCAGACCGACTCCCTGGTGCAACTCCAGGCGGCCCTGGCCGGCCTGTAGGCGGGAAGAGTGAAGCGGGTTGCCTTCCAGGGCGAGCGGGGCGCCTTCAGCGAGGATGCCGTCGCCAAGTTCTTCGGCAGCACCCTGCCCGTTCCCCACCCCATCCCCCTCCCCACCCTGGCGGAGGCCTTCCAGGTCGTGGAGGCCGGGGACGCCGACCACGCCGTGGTGCCCATCGAGAACTCCCAGGCGGGAAGCATCAACGAGACCTACGACCTGCTGCTGCGCTCCCCCCTCCTCATCGCCGGGGAGTTGACCCTGGCGGTGAACCACTGCCTCATGGCCCTCCCCGGCCAGGGCCGGGGCGCAGTGCGCCAGGTCTTCTCCCACCCCCAGGCCCTGGCCCAGTGCGACCGCTTCCTGCGGGAGCTGGGGGCAGAGCTGGTCCCAGTCTATGACACCGCGGGCAGCGCCAAGATGATAAAAGAGCAGGGGCTTCTGGGGGCCGCCGCCGTGGCCAGCGAGCGGGCCGCTCAGCTCTACGGGCTGGAGGTGCTGGCCCGGAACATCCAGACCATCGCCAACAACTTCACCCGCTTCGTGGTGCTCTCCCGGGAGCCGGCCCCGCCCGGGGCGCAGAACAAGACCTCCCTGGTCTTCGCCACCCAGAACCTCCCCGGGGCGCTCTACGCCTGCCTGGGGGCCTTCGCCACCCGCAACATCAACCTGGCCAAGCTGGAGTCCCGCCCCAGCCGGGAGAAGCCCTGGGAGTACATCTTCTACCTGGACTTCGAGGGCCATGTCCAAGAGCAGGGCATCCAGGAAGCCCTTCAGGACCTGGAGGGCAAGACCGCCTTCGTCAAAATCCTTGGCTCCTACCCCAAGGCCCGGGGTTAGGAGACAACCCTGGCCCACCAAGAATAAGCGGGGGTGCAGGGGGCGCCGCCCCCTGCCAGGGGCTTGGGGTATTCCCTAAATTTATATCGGCTTGACAACTTACGCCAGGGTGATAGAATATTTGCGTTAAAAGCAGAATAACAACCAGGGATGCGGTGCCCCTTAGGGGGTAAATGCGAAGCCGGTGTGAAGCCGGTACTGGTCCGCAACCGTGAACTCCAGAGGGCCATAAACCCGCTGGAGAAAAGTCGGAACGCCAGCCGCCTCCTGTGTGGTAGCCCTCGAGGACAGGGTGTAGACACAGCGCTTTATCCCAGACCTTCGCCATTGTCGGAGGCTTTTTCCCAAAGCGCTAAGCTAATCCCCGCTCTCTAACGAGGGCAGGGATTTTTATTTCAGGAGACCGCTTAAGCCATCATGAAAGGCGTGTTGTTGCTGGCCCACGGCTCTAACCGGGATGAGGCCAACCGGATGATTCTGGAGCTAACGGCTCGTTTACGAGCTGATTTGGCTACCGAACTCATTGAGGAAGCCTTTTTACAGCTAGCGCCTCCCGATATCGCCACCGGGCTTACCCGTCTTATCCAGCGGGGATGCACGGAGGTGTTCGTGCTGTCCCTATTTCTCGTGAGCGGCAACCACCACGCCCGCGACTCGGGGGCGGGAATTAGCCGCTTCCTGGAGGGTTATCCCGGCACCAGCTTCACCATCAGCGAGCCGCTCCTGCTCAATCCGGGACTCTACCATCTAGTCGCCAGCCGCATTGAGAGGGAACTGCGAGGGGCTAGCTCGCCTCCTGATGTCGCGGCAGATATTGAAAAACAAAGCTTCCAAATCGTGGAGGCCCATTTGCGGGACCTGGCCCTGCCTCCCGCCGAGATGCAGGTGGCCAGGAGAGTAGTCCACGCCACCGCCGACCCCGCCTTCGCCGCAACGCTCGTGTTTCATCCCGGTGCCGTCGCCGCCGGCGTGGCGGCCCTGCGCCAGGGGCGCCGCGTCCTGGTGGACGTGCAGATGGTGGCCGCTGGGCTGGACCGAAAGCGACTCGAGCAATGGGGCAGCCAGGTCGAGACAGCGCTGCAGCGGCCGATGCTGGCGGAGCAAGCCCGAGAGGCGGGGGTCACCCGCACGCAGTTGGCCATGCGACTGCTGCTGCGAGACTATCCGGACGGAATTGTGGCCGTGGGCAATGCCCCCACCGCCCTGGAAGAGGTGCTCGAGGCGGTGGCTGCCCAGCGGGCCTCTCCCGCCCTGGTCATCGGCGTGCCCGTGGGCTTTGTGGGGGCCGCGGAGGCCAAGGAGCGACTCACGCAAGCCCAGGTGCCGTTTATCACCAACCGGGGGCCGCGCGGGGGCAGCCCGGTGGCGGTGGCCATGGTCAACGCCATCTTGCGCCTGGCAACCACGGAGGAAGTTGCCTAAGAGCGACCCGCTAAATATTCTTCAGGTCATGGAAAGAAAAAAGGAGGGCACCATGAGGACTTGGATGACCGCGCGACCATACGGGCTGACCATCAACCATGGGATTTTGCTTCTAGGCGCCTTGGCGGGGCTATTCCTCCTGGGGTTCGACCAGGGCCAGGCGCTGGGCGTGTTCCAAGGGTCTGTGGCCTACGATCAAAACGTCCTCCATGAGGCGTTTCACGATCTCCGCCACGTCGTCGGCGTTCCCTGCCATTGAAGCTCACCGTCCCTTTCTCTAGAGCCCTTAAGGCAACGCTGGCAGCCGGGCTGGCGGCCGGCTTGGCCTTGGGGATATTCCACTCCCTTTTGACAGAACCTGTCCTGGACCAGGCCATCACCATAGAAGAGCAGCAAGCCCACCACCAGGAATTTGCGGAGCCCCTGGTATCCCGGGAGGTGCAAAAGGCGATGCTGGTAGTCGGCTCCGCCCTGTATGGCCTGCTGTGGGGTGGCATGGTGGCGGTAGGTCTATCTTCTCTGGGGAGATACCTCCCCGGACGGGAGCCTGGGGCCAGAGCCGCGCTTTTGGCTGGGCTTCTGTGGTGGGCTGTGGTCTTCCTTCCCTTCTTGAAATACCCTGCCAATCCTCCTGGGGGAGTGAGCCTGGAGACCATGGACCAGCGTCAGAATAGCTTTCTGCTCTTCATCCTGCTTTCGCTGCTGGCTATGCTGGTGGCGTGGGGCCTCTATGGGTGGCTGGGCCGGAGGCAGGGATTGCGGGCAAGCCGAGGCCAACGGCTGGCTTTGGCCCTGGGGCTGTATGGGGTCTTGGCCCTATTGTTGCTGAGCCTCATGCCCCCTAGCACCACCACTTTGCTTGTGCCCGACGCTCTGCTCTGGCGGTATCGAGCCCTTTCCCTGGCGGGCACGGCGGTTTTCTGGGCTATCTTGGGGGGCGCTTCAGCCCTGCTGCTGCAGCGCTTTGCCCCCGCGAGCTAAAGTGCCCCAGATGAGTCCTGCTTCACCTTTGCGGAAGGGCTACACCACGGGCACCTGCGCTCAAGCGGCGGTCAAGGGGGCCATGCTCATGCTCATCTCGAAGCAAGTGGTGGAGCAGGTGGAGGTGGAAACACCTTCGGGCGTCCGGCTGACCCTGGGGCTCATCGAGCCGAGCTGGGGAGATAACTGGGCCCGGTGCGGCGTCATCAAAGATGCCGGGGATGACCCGGATGTGACCCACGGCCACGCCATCCTGGCCGAGGTAAAGCTATCGCCAGGGGAAGGGATAAAGATTCAAGGTGGAGTTGGGGTGGGGAAGGTCACCAAACCGGGTTTGGCGATGCCGCCGGGGGAATGGGCCATAAACCCGGTGCCCCGCCGCATGATTGCCCAAGAAGTGGCAGCGCTCCTCCCCCCGGGCTTAAAAGCCCTGGTGACCATCCATGTGCCTGAAGGAGAGAGGCTGGCCCCCAGGACCTTCAACCCCAGGTTGGGAATCGTGGGTGGCATATCCATCCTGGGCACCACCGGCATCGTGGAGCCCCGCTCGGTGGAGGCCTATAAGGACTCCCTTTCCCTGGAGATAAAGGTGGCTCGGGCCAGCGGCCACCGCCGGCTGTCCCTGTGCTCGGGGCGGCTGGGGGAGGCCCTGAGCCGGGAGGTGCTGGGCTTTCCCCAGGAAGCCATCATCATCGTGGGCGACCCCATAGGCTTTGCCGTGGGGGAGTGCCAGCGCTGGGGAGTGGAAGAGGTGCTCTTGGTGGGACACATCGGCAAGCTGGCTAAAGTCGCTGCCGGCATCATGGACACCCACCACCGCTTTGGCGATGCCCGACTGGAGACCATCGCTGCCTGCGCCGCCCTGCATGGGGCTAGCCCCGCGGTGGTGGCCCAAGTCTTGGCCCAGGACACCGCTGAGGCCGCGGTGGACATCCTGTCCCGGGAGTCCCTGCAGGCCACCTTTGACGAGATTGCCAAAAGGGTGGTGTGGCGGCTGAAGCTGCTGCCGGGCCTCTCCCTAAAACTGGGTTGCCTTATCCTTGACCTCAAGGGAAAGGTGCTGGGAAAGTGTCTGGAAACAAGCTATATGTCATCGGCGTAGGCCCGGGGGGTGAGGAATACATTACCCCCGTTGCCCGCCGTCACATCGAGCAGTGCGACCTCTTGCTGGGGAGCCCGCGCCTCACCCGTATGTTTGATAAGCCCAGCCTGGAGCTGGACCTCAAGGAGGGCGCCGGAGCGGCCATAGATTTTATCAAGGCCCGTAAAGCCTTATTAAAGGTCGCCGTCCTGGTTTCAGGGGATCCCGGACTTTATAGCTTTTTGAAAGTGCTCTCTCGCCATCTCCCCCCTGAAGACTACGAGGTGCTCCCGGGCATCAGCTCCATGCAGCTCGCCTTCGCTCGCCTGAAGGATAGCTGGGAAGACGCCCATATCCTTAGCCTCCATGGCCGAGAAGCTGAAGGCCTGGCCGAGGCGGTGGCTCAACATCCCAAAGTGGCCATCTTCACCGACAGCCGTTGGCAGCCCCGCGCCATCGCTCGCCACCTTCTGGAACACGGCCTGCAAGAACGGGAGATGGTGATTTGCGAGGAGCTTTCCTATCCCCAAGAGCGGGTAGTCTGCATGGATGTCCTGGGGGCCCTGGAGGCGCCCGATGTCCAGGGACTAGCCTTGGTCATCGTGAGGATGAAAGGGGTATGATGGGGAAGCTCTATGGCATCGGCTTGGGCCCCGGCGACCCCGGGCTGGTGACGCTCAAGGGCTTTCGTATTTTGCAGGTGGCGGATGTCATCTTCGCCCCCAAGTCGGAAAAGGGCGAAGTCGGCATCGCGCGCTCCATCCTCCGGCAAATCCTGCCCGAGAAGGAATGCCTGGAGCTGGCTTTCCCCATGGTGCGGGACTTGCGCCAACTGGAACAGCATTGGGGGGAAGCGGCTGATATCGTGGCCGCGAAGCTGGCCCAGGGGCTGACAGCGGCTTTTGTCACCCTGGGGGACCCCCTGCTCTACTCCACCTACAACTACCTGCTGGAGGCCCTCAGGAGGCGGAATGCCCACATTTCCGTGGAGACGGTGCCGGGAATAACCTCTTTCAGCGCTGCCGCCGCCCTGGCCAACCTGCCCCTAGTGGAGGGCGATGAGCGCCTCGCCTTGCTTCCAGCCGCGGCCGGCCCAGAGGCCATCGCCCAGGCCCTGAAAGCGTTCGACACGGTGGTGCTGATGAAAATCGGCTCCCGGCTGCCCCAGGTGCGGCGCCTCATGCTGAGCTTGGACCAGGCGGCAGACGCCGTATTCGTGTCGCGGGCGGGTCTGGAGGGCGAGGCGGTGGTGAGGGATATCTCTCAGGTGCAGGATGACCACCTGGGCTATCTCTCCGTGGTTATCCTCCGCCGCCGCAAGGAAGGCAGATGAAAGTCTATTTCGTAGGCGCCGGCCCCGGCGACCCGGAGCTGCTGACGCTCAAAGCTCAGCGAGTTATCGCTCAAGCTGACATCATCATCCACGCTGGCTCCCTGGTAAACCCCGCAGTATTGGCCTGGGCCAGAGCCGATGCCGCGCTTTTTGATTCCTCCTCCCTGACTCTGGAGGAGGTCGTCAAAATATTTTCCCAAGCCAAAGCTGAAGGGAAGACGGTGGCCCGCCTTCACAGCGGCGACCCCTCCATCTTCAGCGCTGTGCAAGAGCAGATAGAGCACTGCTATAAGAACGGCATCGATTTCGAAGTCGTGCCCGGGGTGAGCTCGTTCTCCGCCGCCAGCGCCGCCCTGCGCCAGGAGCTGACGCGGCCGGGCGTCTCCCAGACGGTCATCATCAGCCGACTGGGCGGGCGGACGCCGGTGCCCGCTCGGGAGGCGCTGTCGGAGCTGGCCCGCATCGGGGCCACGCTGGTGCTCTTCCTCAGCGTTGACCGCATCGGGGAGGTGGTGGCCCAGGTGAAAGACTCCTACGGCACGGCCACACCGGTGGCCGTAGTGGAGCGGGCCTCGTGGCCGGAGGAGCGGGTGGTGAGGGGCACCCTGGAGGACATCGCAGCCAGAGTGAAGAAGGCGGGAATATCCCGGTCTAGCATCATCGTCATTGGCCCTGTCCTGGGAGAGAGAGGGGAACGCTCTCTGCTTTACGACCCCGGATTCGAACACTCCTACCGAGCGCGAGGATGAGCCTGGCCATAGTGGCGCTGAACCCCAGGGCCGCCAAGGTGGCCCTGGACTTGCAACGGGCCTGGCCAGCCTCCATCATTTACCTGCCCGTAACTCTTGGCCAGGAAGCTTCAGGGTCAAAGATAGAGCCCTTTGACGACTTAAACGAGCTGGTGGGGAGACTATTTGCCTCCTTTCCCAGGATAGTTTTCATCATGCCCACGGGAATCGTGGTGCGCATGATTGCCCCCTATTTGCAAGATAAACACACCGACCCGGCTGTGGTCGTTGTCGACGAGGCTGGGCGCTTCGCCATCAGCCTGCTCTCGGGCCACGAGGGCGGGGCCAACCGGCTGGCCATAGAAGTTGCCAATGCCACTGGGGCCGAGCCAGTCATCACCACCGCCGCCGAGGCCGCCAAAAGGCTGATATTGGGACTGGGCGCCCGGAAAGGCATAAAGGCAGAGGCAGTTCTGGCGGGCATCTACGCCGCGCTTCAGGCCGTCGGGCGCGCCCGCGGTGAGGTGCGCTGGGTGGCCACCATCGCAGAAAAGGCCCAGGAGCCCGGCATCATCGCGGCCTGCGCCAGCTTGGACTTGCCTATCCGAGCCTTCAGCAAGGAGCAGGTGGCCCGCTTCGAGGGGAACTACCAGCGCTCCGCCTTTGTCAAAGAAAAGATAGGCGTGGAAGGAGTGTGCGAGCCGTGTGTGCTGCTGTCCGGAAGAGAGATGCGGATGCTCCTGCCCAAGACGGCCTTCCAGGGGGTGACGGTGGCCGTCGGAGAGGAAGCCTCCACCTGGTCGGCATCGGCCCGGGCGAGCCGGAGCATCTGACCCAGGCCGCCATCCAAGCGCTCTCCAATAGTCAGGTCATGGTGGGTTATACCCCTTATCTGGAGCGGCTGGGCCCTTTAGGCGAAGGCAAAGAGGTCATTGCCTCTGGAATGACCCAAGAGGTCTCCCGGGCCGAGCAGGCCGTGGCGGCGGCGCTCTCCGGGAAGCGCGTGGCGGTGGTCAGCAGCGGCGACCCGGGCATCTACGGCATGGCCGGCCCCGTGCTGGAGGTCATGCGCCTTTTGCAGGCTGAGGTGGAGGTCTCGGTGGTGCCGGGGGTTACCGCCTTGAGCGCCGCCGCAGCCTGCCTGGGGGCGCCCCTGATGAACGACTTCGCTGTCATCAGCCTGAGCGATTTGCTCACGCCCTGGGAGACCATCCGGCGCCGCCTCGAGGCGGTGGCCCTGGCCGATTTTGTGATAGTCCTCTATAACCCGGCCAGCCGGAGACGCCGGCGCGGGCTCGTGGATTGCCACGAGATTCTTCTCCGCCACCGGGGGGCGGATGCTCCTGTGGGCATCGTAAAAAACGCCCTGGGACCCGGGGAAGAGACCTCTATCGCGACGGTGAGGACCATGCTGGAGCACCCCATCGATATGCACACCACGGTAATCGTCGGCAACTCCCAAACTTACCCTTGGCACGGCCGGCTGATAACACCCAGGGGATACCCCTACCCTGCGAAACCGCGTTGACCTTCTCTGGGCCACGCCCCGCCGCCCCCCCGGTCATTCTGACCCATCCCTCGTCATTCTGAGTCCGCCGCAGGCGGGCGAAGAATCTCCCGCGCCGTCCTCCATCCTGCCAACCATCCCCCTAGCCCCCTTCCTTTTCGGGAAGGGGGGAGAGAAAAGGGCCTGGGGGACACCCCTTCGCTTCGCTCCAGGGCAGGCCCCAGACCCCCGTGCCGGGGGCTGCGCCCCCTGGCGACCCCGGCCCGGCGCGGCGGCCCCCCTGTCATTCTGAGTCCGCCGCAGGCGGGCGAAGAATCTCCTGGCCCCCAGAAGCAGAGAGGCCGGGTAACCCCCAGGCCTCCGCGGTCTGCCCCTCTGCGAAAAGACTTACCTGGTCAGGCGGGCGATATTGGAGCGAGTAATTTCTATCTCCTGTTTCGCCCCTATTCGCTCGAAAATGGCCAGGGCTTGCTTAAAGTAGTCTAGCGCCTCCTTCAGCTTCCCCTGCTGGGCATAGACATTGCCCAGGTTGCCCAGGTCTTGGGCCTGTCACAGGGTGTTGCCGATGCGGGTATGGATGTCCAGGGCCTTCTGGTGGCTCGCCTCCGCCTCCTTCAGCTTCCCCTGCTGGCGATACACAATGCCCAGGTTGCCCAGGTCTTGGGCCTGG
>JACQUO010000006.1 GCA_016210205.1 Chloroflexota bacterium | reverse complement strand
GGTATTGCTGTATGAATCCTATGTTAACCCTCACCCCCTGTGTCCCCCTCTCCCTCGGGGAGAGGGGGAGGGAAGAGAGGGTCGGGGGACACCCCCGAACCCCTGCCAGAGGGGCCTTGCCCCTCTGGACTCCCCGTGTCACCCTGAGCGGAGCGAAGGGTCTCTGGCGCTCTCCTTTTCCCATTGGTGGTTTGTCTAAAATAGGCCACGGGGTTGGCGTGGCGCTCTCCACCCGGCCCTGCTGCTCCGGCGGCGGTGGGCTGCGGGGTTTGGGTAACCACTACCCCTTGTCCGATGTCTCCTGTCTTATTGGAGTGGATAGAATTCTCCTACCTCTGGGGTTTCGGGATAACCCATTTTTTCTCTGACCTCTTCCCAATGCTGGGCGTCCATAACCGCGTCGCCATCGCAATCGTCATAGGGGCAATACTGCAAACCGCTGCGAACTTCGAGGCGATAATTGCCAACCTGGTAAGCCCGTCCACAGTGCAGGCACCAAGCCCAATCCCCCAGTGTCCATCCCTCAAAGATGTGCACGATTTCGGGGTCACCATGCTGGATTTTCTTAAAATCCTGTCTACTAGCCATCTTATCTCCCTTTCCCTGCCGCCATCCCATCCAGGGCGCGGCGCAGCTCCCCCACGAAGGCGGTGACCTTGCCCAGGGTAGGGTCTTCCTTTATCAACTGCAGGAGGCGGCTGCCCACGATGACCCCATCGGCCACCGCGGCCACCCGCCGCGCCTGCTCCGGGCTCGCCACCCCAAAGCCCACCGCCAGGGGTTTTGGCCCGGCCGCCCGGCGCACCCGGCCCACGAACTCCTCCAGCCCCGCGGGTAGGGCGGCCCGGGCTCCCGTCACCCCCGTCAGGGACACCAGGTAGATGAAGCCCCGGGCCCGCTTCGCCACCAGGGCCAAGCGCTCCGGGGTGCTGGTGGGGGCCAGGAAATAGACCAGCTCCAGCCCGTGGCGGGCGCAGGCCGCCTCCAAACTCTCCCCCTCCTCCGG
Organism: Chloroflexota bacterium; assembly: GCA_016210205.1. Classification (GTDB taxonomy): domain Bacteria; phylum Chloroflexota; class Dehalococcoidia; order JACQUO01; family JACQUO01; genus JACQUO01. The sequence continues at coordinate 14,915 of JACQUO010000006.1, read as the reverse complement.
AGGCAGGTCGGGGACGATGAGGCCCCCCACGCCAGAGCGGGCGGCCTGGGCGCAGAAGGCCTCCTCGCCATACGATGCGATGGGGTTGTAGTAGGACATGAAGGCCAGAGGCACGGCGACCTGGGGGGCCAGCTCCGCCGCCAGCCCCAGGCAGTGGGCCGGGGTGATGCCCCCCTCCAGGGCCGCGAAGGAGGCCTCCTGGATGGTGGCCCCGTCGGCCAGGGGGTCGGAGAAGGGGATGCCCAGCTCGATGAGGTCGGCCCCGGCGGCGGCCAGGGCGGGCACGGCCCGCCGCGTGGTGGCCAGGTCGGGGTAGCCCACGGTGAGGTAGGCGATGAGGGCGGGCCGACCCTTGCGAAAAGCCTGGCCCAGGGGCCGCGGGTGGGCGATGGCGGCCCGACTCACAGCTTCACCCCCAGGGCCTGGGCCACGGTGTCCATATCCTTGTCCCCCCGGCCGGAGAGGCAGACCATGAGGAGCTGCTCCCGGCCCATCTGGGGGGCCAGCTTGGCGGCGTGGGCCACGGCGTGGGCCGGCTCCAGGGCGGGTAGGATGCCCTCGGTGGTGGCCAGGAGCTGGAAGGCCGCCAGGGCCTCGGCGTCGGTGGCGGCCACATACTGGGCCCGGCCCGTGTCCTTGAGATAGGCGTGCTCCGGGCCCACGCCGGGGTAGTCCAGCCCCGCGGAGATGCTGTGGGTGGGGCGCACCTGGCCCTGCTCGTCCTGGAGCAGGTAGGAGCGGGAGCCGTGGAGCACCCCGGGGCGGCCCGCCCCCAGGGTGGCGGAGTGCTCGCCCGTGTCCAGGCCCTTGCCCGCGGCCTCCACCCCGATGAGGCGGACGGAGGCGTCGTCGCGGAAGGGGTGGAAGATGCCCAGGGAGTTGCTGCCCCCGCCCACGCAGGCCACGATGGCATCGGGGAGCCTGCCATAGTCCGAGAGCGCCTGGGCCCGGGCCTCCTGGCCGATGATGGCCTGGAAGTCCCGCACCATCATGGGGTAGGGGTGGGGGCCTACCACCGAGCCCAGCAGATAATAGGAGGTGGCCACATTGGTGACCCAGTCGCGGAAGGCCTCGGTGATGGCCTCCTTGAGGGTGCGGGAGCCGGCGTGGACCGGGCGCACCTCGGCCCCCAGGAGCTTCATACGGAAGACATTCAGGGACTGGCGCCGCACATCCTCCTCGCCCATATAGACCACCGCCTCCAGGCCCAACAGGGCGGCGACGGTGGCCACGGCCACCCCGTGCTGGCCCGCCCCGGTCTCGGCGATGAGGCGGCCCTTGCCCATGCGGCGGGCCAGGAGGCCCTGGCCCAGGGTGTTGTTGATTTTGTGGGCGCCGGTGTGGGCCAGGTCCTCCCGCTTGAGGAGGAGTTGAGCGCCCCCCAGCTTCTGGCTCAGGCGGCGGGCGTGGTAGAGGGGGGTGGGCCGGCCGGCGTAGTTGCGGCAGAGGGCGTGGAACTCTTCCCAGAAGGCGGGGGCGGCGGAGGCGGCCCGGTAGGCGGCCTCCAGCTCCAGCAGGGCGGGCATGAGGGTCTCCGGCACGAAGCGGCCCCCGTAAGGTCCGAAGTGTCCCCCCGCGTCCGGCAGATTCATCTACTTCCCTCTCAGCGAGTTTCCAGAAAACAGAAAAACCCTTCGCCGAAGGGGCGAGGGGTTCCTCACGGTGCCACCCTTCTTAATCCTTCCCAAGGGAAGGACTTCTCTTTTCAGGCACGGCCCTTACTCAGAAAGGACGATGCCCTGGGCTCTGCTAACGGTGCCCCTCCGGCAGGGCCTACTCGTCCGCCCGAGGCGAACTTTGGGCCTGCGGCTCCCGAGTCCATTCGGCCCTGGCGCTGGCGCCGGTTTCCACCATCCCCGGCTCTCTGGGGCCCCGCCTCAGGGCTTACTAGTCTCGTTCCAAGCCTTTGAATATATGATTTGTGTAAAACTCTACACTTTGGGACTACTCTTGTCAAGGAGACCTGGGGGCAAGGGCTGTCGCTGCCCTCTACCAAAGACCCCATCCTCCTGGCCCCCTCCTCCGGCAGGGGAAGGGGGAAAAGGGAAAGGTCGGGGGACACCCCCCAACCTCCGGCAGGGGATACCGTCCCCTGCACCCCGGGGGAGTCCAGAGGGGCCAGGCCCCTCTGGCGGGGGCACGGGGGTGTCCCCCGAAAGCTAAATTCCCCCTTCGCTAGCCAGGAGGGGAGGGTAGGGGGATGGTCGAGAAGTGTTGCTGAGCAACCTCGCTTGGGGGGACTATCTGGGGGCTGGTCCAGCTTTCTGGGAACTTCGGCCTATAACTTAGACCCCATCCCCTGGCCCCCTCAGTAGGGCTCGGCGATGACGATGAGGCGATGGCTGTAGATGTAGTCGGGGACGCAGGTTATGAGGGTGAGCTGCTCGGTGGGGGTAGGGCCGATGACCCAGGTCTCTTTGGGCTCCACCACCAGAGTCTTCGTCACCCGATAGCGGTATTCCTTCCCGCCAGCGTAGACGGAGATGTCCACCGGCAGCCCTTTCTCCGGATATTTATTGCCCTCGTTGTTATATTGGTCCAGGAGCAAGGGTATTTCCGGCAGGCGGCGGAAGACATTCCCCAGGTTCTGGGTGGGGGAGGTGAGCTCGCCGGCCAGGGCGATGTTGCCCCCCTCGCCGGGGTTGGCGGTGCCCTCCAGCCAGCCCGCCACGAAAGGGGCGCGCTCCCAGACCAGCTTTCCGTCCTGGGCCACCTGGGAGAGGGCCATCACCTTGGTGTCCACGCCGATGGCGGGAATGACCAGGCGCTCGGCCCGGGGCTTGATGGTGGCGGTGGGCGGCGGCGAGGCGGTGGCCAGGGGCGTGGGTGGGGGAGGCGTGGAAGCCGATGGGGTGGTAGAGGCGCTTACATTTAGGCTGGAGAGCTGGTTCACCGCGACGGCGGCATAGGCGTAGTAGGCGCCCGTCCCCAGCACCAAAAGCGCCCCCAGGGCCATGAGGCCCAGGCTCAGGCGGGAGGCCCAACGGCTGCTCCCGGCCTTTTGCCCCGGGCTCATAGCCTGACCTCCTGAGGGCGAACCCGGCAACGCTCTGCGGTGATGATGGCCTTGACCTGGGCCAGGGCCGCCCCCAGTCGCCCCTGGGGATTGACTACCACATAGTCAAACTCGGACAGACGCTCCATCTCCTGGCGGGCGGTCTCGAGCCGCAGCTCGAGGTCGAAGGGGGCCTCGGAGCGACGCTGGCGCAGCCGCTCCTCCAGCTCCACCAGCGAGGTGGGAGCCAGAAAGATGCCAATGGCCGCAGGAGCCAGGCCCTTGATGGTGGCCGCCCCCTGGACATCGGCCTTGATGATGACATCCCGTCCTCGGGCCAGGGCTTGGGCCACGGGGTCGCGGGGGACGCCGTAGAAGTTGCCATAGACCTGGGCCCACTCCAGCAGCTCCCCCTGGGAGCGGCGGCGCTGGAACTCGGCCCCGCCCAGAAAGTAGTAGTGCACCCCCTCCACCTCGCCGGGGCGCTGGGGCCGGGTGGTGGCGGTGACGGCCACCTGAGGGGCCTGCTCCCAGGGACGGAGGGCAGCCAGCAGGGCATCCTTGCCCACCCCTGAAGGGCCCGAGAGGACGAAGAGCCGGGCCGTCCGCTCTCTGCTAAGGGGCATCAGCCGGGGCCGCCAGGCCAGGGCGGCGGGGGTTGTAGCGGCCAGCGATGGTCTCCGGGGAGAGGGCCGCCAGAAGCACATGCCCGCTGGCCATCACCAGCACCGCCTTGGTGCGCCGCCCGGCGGTGAGGTCCACCACCAGACCCTTCTCCCGCGCCTCTCCCAGCATACGCTTCACGGGCGCGGAGGCGGGGGCCACGATGGCCACCACCTTATCCATGGCCACGATGTTGCCGAACCCCACATGGATTAGCTCCGTCGTCATGGTGCCTCGCTAGTGTTCTGTCAGATTATTGAAACGCCCTCTGGGGGTGCCGGGGGCGAAGCCCCCGCCGGGGGCCTAGGGGTGAGGTATGACCCTGGGAGAGAATAAGGGAATGTATCCTCATTTTGGTGACACGACATCAAACCCTGCTTTCAGGGGCGGCTCACGCGCTCCAGCTCCTGCCAGAAACCGGGATAGGAGATGTCCACCACCTGGGCGTTGTGGATGGCGGTCTCGCCCTGGCCCAAGATGGCCGCCACCCCCAGGGCCATGGCCATGCGATGGTCCTTATGGCTATCGCACTCGCCCCCGGCGAAGCGGCCGCCGCCGTGGATAATCATGCCGTCGGGCAGCTCCTCGATGCGCACGCCCAGCCCGGCCAGCCCCTTCACCGTGCCGCTGATGCGGTCCGACTCCTTGACCCGGAGCTCGGCGGCATCCCGAATCACGGTCTTGCCCCGCGCCACCACCGCCGCCACCGCCAGGATGGGCAGCTCGTCGATGAGGGTGGGGATAATCTCCCCGCTAATCTCCGTCCCTTGGAGGGAGGAGGACTCCACGGAGATGTCGCCCACCAGCTCCGTGCCCTCCATCCGCTGGTTGCTGATGGTGAGTTTGGCCCCCATGTTCTGGAGCACGGTTATGGCCCCGCTGCGCGTGGGGTTGAGGCCGCAGTTCTTCACCTGGAGCCGGGCCTGGGGGTGGGCCGCCCCCGCCACCAGCCAGAAGGCGGCGGAGGAGAGGTCGCCGGGGACGGCGATGTCCTGGGCGGGGAGGGGGCCGGTGGGCGGCGTCAGGGTGACGGTAAGCCCCTCGGTCTTGATAGAGACCCCCTGGGCCGCCAGCATCTGCTCGGTGTGGTCCCGGGACAGGGCGGGCTGGTGCACCGTGGTCTGCCCCCGAGCGAAAAGGGCCGCCAGCATGATGGAGGACTTCACCTGGGCCGAGGCCACGCTGAGCTTGTAGTCGATGCCCTTGAGGCTCCCGCCCCGAATGGCCAGGGGGGCGAAGGTGTCCCCACCCCGACCCCACACCGTAGCCCCCATGAGGCGCAGGGGCTGGATGATGCGGGCCATGGGCCGGTAGCGCAGGGAGTCGTCCCCGGTGAGGATAGAGAGAAATGACTGGCCCGCCAGGAGCCCGGAGAGCAGGCGCATGGTGGTGCCGGAGTTCCCGGCGTCCAGGATGTCGTGGGACTCCGTCAGACCCTCCAGCCCCACCCCCTCGATGAGGAGGCCGGGGCCGCTCGCGTCAGCGGTATCCTGGATGGGCACTTGCATCTTCTTCAGACAGTCCACGGTGGAGTGGCAGTCGGCCCCGGGGGAGAAGTTGCTCACCCGGGTTCGGCCCTTGGAGATGCCCCCCAAAATGGCGGCCCGGTGGGAGATGGACTTGTCCCCGGGGGGGATGACCACCCCCTCTAAGGCCCGGATGGGCGCGACGGTCTTAATCATGGTCACCTCCTGGGCCACTCTGGCCCCAACGCTGCTCCAGCCACTGGCCCCGGAGCTTCTGAGCTCGGGCCAGGGCCTCCTCTATCCCCGCTTCTGCCACCAGGCGGCGGTAATCCTTAAGCTCCTCCATATAGCGGTCCAGCCAGTGGAGGATGTAGGCTTGATTGGTCTGGCAGATGTCCCCGTTCATCTTCGGGTCTCCCGAAGCCAGACGGGTGGCGCTCCGAAAGCCCGTGGCCGCCAGCTGCGCCAACTGGTCCCAGGCGGGGTCCGCGGCCGCCGCCGTCATCAAAGCTGCCGCCAGCAGGAAAGGCAGATGGCTCACCCCCGCGGCCAGGTAGTCGTGGCGGGCCGCGCCCAAGAATAAGGGGCGGGCCTCCAGCCGTTCCACCAGCTCCACCACGGCCGCGATAGCCTGGGGGCGCGCCCGCGGGCTGGGGACCAGGCAGTAGGTGCAGCCGCGGAAGAGGCTGGCCTCGGCACTCTCCAGGCCCGCGGTCTCCTTTCCGGCCATGGGATGGCCTCCCACGAAGTCAACTCCCTCCGGCAGTAGCTCCTCGGCCCAGCGGCCGACCTGCTCCTTGGTGCTGGCCATATCGGTGACGATGCGCCCGGGGGCCAGATAGGGCCCCAGGCCCCGAAAGACCTCCGCCACCGCCAGGGTGGGGGTGGCCACCACGATTATATCCGCTTGGGCCGACGCCGCCAAATCGGGGCAGGCGGCGTCGATGGCGCCTCGCTCCCGGGCCCGCGCCGCCACCTGGGGCTTGCGGGCGTAGCCCAGAACCCGGTAGCCGCCCACGGCCTTCAGGGCCAGCCCCAGAGAGCCGCCCATGAGACCCAGGCCGATGATGGCGATGCGCTTCATGCTGCTCCGGGGTCAGCCGCCGTCACATCCGTGAGCATCTCGTCCACCAGGTCGAAGAGGTCGAGAGTCCCCACCAGGGCGCCGGCGGCGTCGGTGACCACCACCTTGGTGCGGCGCACAGACAACATCTCCTGGAGGACTTTGGCCAGGGTGTCATCGGGCCTGACGCTGGTCACGGGTCCTGCTGGCTTGAGGTCAGCCATTTTCAGCTCACCCACCTGGGCCAAGCCGGCGGCCTGGGGCGCTCGCATCTGCTCGTCCAGCTTCTTGGCGATGTCGTGGAGGGTGATGACCCCACTCACCTTGCCCTCTGCTACCACAGGCAGGATGGGGATGCGGACGGTGAGGATGTCATGGAGGGCGTCCTTGAGGGTGGTGTCGGCGGTGACGGTGGAGTAGGCCCCGCCCCGCAGCTGGCTCTGCACCGTGGTGGTGGAGAGCTTCTTCTTCTTCAGGGAGCTCTTGATGGCGGAGCCCAGGCCGAGCTCGCTGAACATGGCCACCCCCCGGGCCCAGCCCGCCAGGGCCGCCAGGGCCACCAGCAGGTAGAAGGCGATGGCGGGGAGGGAGATGAAGAAATCCTCCATGTTCCCGATGGTGGTGTTGCTGAAGGTAATCCACTTCAGATGGGCCAGGCCCAAGAGTCCTGCCGCCAGGATGAGATAGGCCACCATGGTCACGACGAAAGTCCCGAACTGGGCTCGGTGGAACTTCATGGCTCTACCCTCCTTGTGCGCTCTGCCTTGAACTTAACCCCCGGTTTACCGCTAGGCTCTGGGGGGTGGCCTGCCCTCAGCCCTGGCCATCCGCTGCCTGCAGACGCCCCAGGCGCGGGTCGGCGCCGGGGTCGGGGTCGTGATGGGCGCGGATGAGGGCCACCGCCCCGGCCGTGGCCCCCGCCGCCGCCGCCAGCTCGGCCCCGCGCCGCGCGTGGCGCAGGTTGCGGTGGAGGCCACCCCACAGGGGGCCGACGCCGGGACGGGCCAGCCGCTCCAACAGGCCGGGCCAAAGACGCCCCAGGAGCACGGCGGCCACCCGGTGGGCCACCGCCACCTCCTCCTTGCCGGCGTCGTGGAGCAGGGCGGCCAGCAGCACGTCCGGGTCCCGCTCCCCGCCCTCCACCAGGGCCCAGAAGACCGCCAGGCAGTGGCGCTGGGCGTCGGGGCGCAGGCGGCGAAAGAGGGCCCGCTGCGCCGGAGACAGGAGCGCCGCCGCGCCGTCCAGCTCGGGCCGGGCCGGGTTCACCGCCTCCAGGAACTGCCCGACGCGGTAGCGGAGCCGCCCTGGGGGCGCATCGAGGGGCCTCTTCACGGCTAGAACCTCCCCCCCGTCAGGACATTCGCGGCGAACTCCACCGCCGGCAGGAGGGTGTTGCTCAGGAGGTCCAGGGGGGTGAACCACCCCAGCCCGATGATGCCCAGCAGGATGAAAGGCCCCCAGCGCTCCTGGCGTGCCAGGGCGTAGGCCTGCCCCCGGGGGAGGAGGCCCAGGGCCACCCGGAAGCCGTCCAGGGGTGGGATGGGCAGGAGGTTGAAGAGGGCCAGCACCAGGTTGTAGAAGAGGATGACCTCCAGGAGCAGGCTGACCATCCCCCCCACCCCGCCCCCGAATCCGAAGCCGAGGGAGGGGCCAGAGTTCACCATCCCTATGCGGAAGGGGAGGGCGAAGAGGGCGGCGGCCAGGAGGTTGGAGGCCGGCCCCGCCAGGGCCACCTTGGCCATGCCGGAGCGGCCCCCGCCCCGGAGCTGCTCCTGGTTCACGGGCACGGGCTTCCCCCAGCCGAAGCCCACCAGGAAGAGCATGGCGGTGCCCACGGGGTCAAGGTGGGCCAGGGGGTTGAGGGAGAGGCGTCCCAGGCGGCGAGAGGTGTTGTCCCCCAGGCGGTCGGCCACCAGCGCGTGGGAGAACTCGTGGATGGTGAGGGTGATAAGCAGGGCCACGGAGGTGGCGGCCAGTACCACCAGGAACGTCAGCGGCTGCCGCAAAAGCAGGTTCAGGTTCCAGAGCAACATGGGCCCCCCTATTTCACCACCAGGTTCACCAGCCGTTTGGGCACATAGATGACCTGCGGCGCCTGGCCGCCCAAGTAGGGCTTGACCTTGTCCCGGCCCAGGGCCAGCTCCTGGGCCTCCGCCGCGGTGATGGAGGCAGGCACCTGGAGCCGGTCTCGCACCTTGCCGTTGACCTGGACCACCAGGGTCACCATCTCGTCCTGGGCCAGGGCCGCCTCCCAGACGGGGAAGGCCTGCTGATGGATGGAGTAGGGCTGGCCGGTGCGCTCCCAGAGCTCCTCGGCCAGATGGGGAACTGTCGGGGCCAAGAGGAGTAGCAGGGTTTTGATGGCCTCCCGCCAGGCGGCCCAGGGGACGGAGCGGGCCTCCCGCACCTCGGCCAGGTGGTTGGAGAGCTCCATGAGGGCGGCCAGCATGGTGTTGAAGCGGAAGCGCTCCAGGTCCTGCTCCACCCGCTTGATGGTCTGGTGGAGCAGCCGCCTCAGCTCGTCTTCGGCGGGGCTGTGGCCTGGGGGGGTGGGCCAGGGGGCGGCGAGGGCCAGGCTCCAGACGCGGTTGAGCCAGCGGGTGATGCCCTGGATGCCCGTGGCGCTCCAGCTTCCGCCCTGCTCCCAAGGGCCCACGAACATGAGGTAAGCCCGCACCGTGTCCGCCCCCAGGCGAGCCACATAGTCGTCGGGGTTCACCACATTGCCCCGGGACTTGCTCATCTTCTCGTGGTCCTCCCCCAGGATGATGCCCTGGTTGAAGAGGCGCAGGAAAGGCTCCGAGAAGTCCACCAGGCCCATGTCATGGATGGCCTTGGTGAAGAAGCGGGCATAGAGCAGGTGCATGACGGCGTGCTCGGCGCCGCCGGTGTACTGGGCCACGGGCATCCAGCGCCGGGCTGCCTGGGGGTCAAACGGCCCCTTATCGTATTGGGAGCTGAGGTAGCGCAGATAGTACCAGTTGGAGCACATGAAGGTGTCCATGGTGTCCGTCTCCCGCTGGGCCGCGGCCCCACAGCGGGGACATGGGGTGTGGACGAAAGCGGGCACATACTTGAGGGGGGACTCCCCCGTGGGGCGGAAGGGGGCGTCCTGGGGCAGGAGCACAGGCAACTCCGACTCCGGCACGGGCACGGTGCCGCACTGGGGACAATAGACGATGGGGATGGGGGCGCCCCAGTAGCGCTGGCGGGAGACCAGCCAGTCCCGGATGCGGTAGGAGACGGTGCGCTGCCCCAGCCCCCGCTCCTCCAGCCAGTCGGCCATGCGCTCTGTGGCCTCGCCGCTGGGCAGGCCATTGAAGGGGCCGGAGTTCACCATGGTGCCCTCTTCGGTGTAGGCCTCCTTAAGCTCCTGGCCGCTCCAGCCTGGCGGGGCGATGACCACGGGGATGGGCAGGCTGTATTTCTGGGCGAAGGCGAAGTCCCGGGTGTCGTGGGCGGGCACGGCCATGACGGCCCCGGTGCCGTAGGACATGAGCACATAGTCGGCAATGAAGAGGGGCACCCGCTGGCCCGTGAAGGGATTGGCGCAGTAGGCCCCGATGAAGACGCCGCTCTTCTCCTTCTCCGTGGAGAGGCGCTGAATCTCCGACTGCTGGCGGCTGGCCGCGATGTAGTCCTCCACCTCGCGGCGGCGCTCCGGGACGGTGAGCTGGGCCACCAACGGGTGCTCCGGGGCCAGCACCAGAAAGGTGACGCCGTAGGTGGTGTCGGCGCGGGTGGTGAAGACGCGGACTTCCTTCTCCGCCGCCCCGGGGGCCGAAAGGGGGAAGGCAATCTCCACGCCCGCGCTGCGCCCAATCCAGTTGCGCTGCATGAGCTTGATGCGCTCCGGCCACTGGAGGGAGTCCATCTCCAGGAGGGCGTCGGCGTATTTGGTGATGCGGAAGAACCACTGCTCCAGGTCGCGGCGGGCCACGGCGGCCCCGCAACGCTCGCAGCGGCCCTCCACCACCTGCTCATTAGCTAACACCGTCTGGCACTGGGGGCACCAGTTGGCCGGGGCCTGGGCCCGGTAGGCCAGGCCATGCTTGTAGAACTGGAGGAAGAACCACTGCGTCCATTTGTAATATTCGGGGAGGCAGGTTATCACCTCCCGACTCCAGTCGTAGCTGGCGCCGAGGCTCCGGAGCTGACGGCGCATCCGCGCCACATTGTCCATGGTCCAGGTGTGGGGGTGGATGCCCTGCTTGATGGCGGCGTTCTCCGCGGGCAGCCCGAAGGCGTCGAAGCCCATGGGGTGGAGGACGCTGTGGCCCTTCATGCGCATGTAGCGGGCATGGGTGTCCGCGGGGGCCAGGGCGAACCAGTGGCCGATGTGCAAATCCCCCGAGGTGTAGGGGAACATGGTGAGGGCATACCAGGGGGGCTTATCGCCGTCGTCCCGCACCCGGTAGAGGCCGTCGGCCTCCCAGCGGGCCTGCCACCGGGGCTCGAGCTCCTGGGGGTTGTAGGCTATGGTCATAAGGTTTGGCCTTCGCTTCGCAAGAGGTATCTAAGGTATGAGACGCTGGCTGGGCGCTATCTTGCGGCGGGAAGGGGGCTTTGATAGGCCATTTGCCTTGCGTTCCTTAAAGGTCAACTCCACACGATGAAGATCTAACTCCTGGGCGACCCTGGCCTTTTCAGAATAAGCGTTAGCGACTCGCTCTTCGGCCATTTTGGCATACTCGGGGCTTAGTTCAATGCCGAAATAATCACAACCTAGCAATTTGGCTACGACTAGAGTTGTGCCAATTCCCGCATATGGGTCGAGGACAAACCCTAGCTTACCATCCAGGATAGAAGCTATACAACGCGTTGGCAGTTCTATTGGAAATGGATTGGGGTGCCGCGGGTCGTCATCAGGACGGAACTGCCACAAAGATGTGAGGAGTGCATGGCGCGAAGGCAACTCAGGCCCTATTAGATCGTTATCGTAACGTGGCTTGTAGAGCCAATAAATGCGTTCCTCTACCTGCCAGAAGCGCCAACCCCGTATATTGGCGGCGATGCCCCGGTGCCAGATGATTTCTTGACGCAACACCCACCGTGTCTTTGCTACCCATTCATAAGGGTGAAGAAGCACCCCTCTGTCCCAGCGGATTTTGTGGTTATAGAAAAAAGACCCTCCCGGACGAGTAGTGCGGAAAACCTCGTTCAGAACCTCAATCTGCTCTTCCTGGTAGGCTTTTTCCGTCTTGCGGTCTGTCGCCTTATCATAGAGAACATTGCCCACCAGCCAGCCCTTGTGCCGCTCACCTTTGTTATAGGGCGGTGAAGTGACTCCCACAGCAAACACTTCATCGGGGAGGGTGCGCAACACCGTCAGGGTATCGCCAGTGACGACGGTATTTCTCTCCATGGCTTACTTTGACCTGCTTTTCAGGAAGTCATAAAGCTGTCGTGTAAGGTGTGATCTCAAACTGTCTAAGTGTGGTGTCACAAAGATAACCTTAAGGTCCCGGCAATCCTGATAGTGTATGAAGCTGAACCCGGTAGACCGATTATATTGACCTTTTGGTCGGCGTCCTCCTGGGAAACGTTTGTCAAGTTGCCTTTTCAGTTCAGCAGTGAAGCTGTTGTGGCTGAAAGGAAACTCCAGGATATAGCCAAGCTCCCCATCGACGAATCCTGAAACCAACATAGTTAAGTTTTCGGCCAAGCGCCTTTCGAAACTTTCGGGAGTTAAATCCGAGAAATTGCCCCCTCCATTCAATTTGTTAGTACTGTCAGACCGAATGTTGACAGGCTTGACTTCCGCGGACTTGCTCCCACTAGTGCCATTAGGCCCCAGCTTCTTATTTCTTGGGGTGTAGCCTGCTTTGATGAGCGTAATAAGTTCTCGTAATGTGGAGGAGTTTAGGTCATTTGCCCAACTATCAAGGAGATAGTGCACTAACTCTTTGAGCTCGTCCTTGTCCAGGGATTGGAGAACAGAAGGCAACCGTTCGCGGCCGGTAAAATAGGTCTCCAGCACCCTGCCCCAAGAGCTCGGCTCAGCCATTAGATTCCCCCCCCCGCTCATTAGACTGTAGCTTGGCATGATTATAGCATGGGAAGGGGGAAATGGAAAAAGGGCGTCTGTGGCCACAGGAGGGCTAGCCGGCGGGGGAGCGGCTTGGCCGCCCCGAATGGCAGCAATCGGCGTCCAGGCGGGCTGAGCCCCGTAATGAGGTGTCATGCAACCCGGGCCCCGAGTTCGCTATCCGGGGCCCCGGTCTGAGGTGGGGCTTTACGGCAGAGGGACAGCTGTTATCCCCCTGGAGTTCGGGGGGAGGGGGGAGGCGCTCTCATTGCGGACGATTTCTCGCCGCTGTTGGTCGAGCCAGGCCTAGCCTTCGCCGCAGGCTCATCATCTACTACCGCCGCAGGTTAGGATTCGGATAGCGTGGGGCTTGGGGCAAAAACGCGGCCCTGAGGGGGAGCGCAACAGGCCAAAAGCGGCCTCAGGTCTTTACTCTAAAGGAATTATGGCGGTACTGACTGCTGACATCGGGACGCTTTCTACGCCCGCCGTTTACTTCTGACAGGTAGCCTGCCCCGACCCTGAACCCCAGTCGGTGGTGACACTGATGGTGAAGGGTCCAGTACCCCCAAACCTAGTGGCTGAGTACGCAGATGACGGCTGGTACGTACCTGAGAGCGACCATGTGGTAGTTTGCGGCTGCCCCGGTTGTCTCAAAATGCCAGGGGTGCGGCTCCTTCCCCCGGTCGAGACGCCATCATTTGCCGACCAACTCCCGCTGTTGAGCGTCCAAGTGTCCATCACATTTCTGATCAGTATCCGCTGGTTCTCTGGGGCGGTAGCGTTTCCCGCCGCGTTAATGTTCCATGTCACATAGGTAACAGTCTGGTTGTTGGAGGATTGGAATTCGTCCCGCGTCGAAGCCACTGTGCAGGTTACTGACGTGACGTTCGTCGTTATTGGTATTGGAGTGGGCCTCGGAGTTGGAGTCGGCGTTGGCGGAGGCAGAACCGTCACGCTGGCAGTCGCCTTGAAGCCGTCAATAGAAGCGGTAATCGTTGCCATGCCCGCCGACTTGCCGTCCACGAAGCCGCTGCGGTCCACCGTGGCGACAGCTGTGGTGGAGGAGGACCACGCGTACGCCGCAGAGGGCACATCATCAATGGCAGCCCCACCTGTCTCTTTCACTATCGGGCGGAGGACCTGGTTCTTGCCTTGCTGGATGGTGAGGGAAGGCGGGTCGAGCTGCAGCGTGGCGACGCCGTGACCGGTCACCTCCCGCGACAGGCGGCGAGCGAGGGCTACGGCGCTCTGGTCCCAGTCCCAGGGGACTTTGCCCTGGGTCACCTTATCAAAAGCAGCCCAGATTTCCGCCGAGGACTTGCCAGGGGCTGCCTTCCGCATCCCGTCTATGAGGGCTGTAACGATGGGCGCGGCGAAGGAGGTGCCGCTGCATTTTATGTTGGAGCCCAGGAGCCCCGCGGTATCAAGGGGTACCTCCTCACCCAGCGCGGAGATACTCCCGACACTGGAGTAGTCGCTAAAGGAGGCTAGTGTTCCGTCCTGGCGCGTCGCCTGCACGATGCGGACCTTCTTGGCTGCATTGGGGAACTGCTTTCTGAGAGCCTCAATATACCTGGTAAGGGGTTGACCGCGGTTTTCTCCATCGCCATTCCCGGCGGAAACAACTATGGGCACATCTGGACCGTTCTCTGCTATGCTGAACACCTCGGCTAACCACGCCCCCTGAAGATGGGTGTACCCCTTCGCCTTGACAGCGATGCCCCTCTTCTTCTTTGGCGCTCCAATGCTCAGATTAACCACACTCCCCGTCTTCATAGCCTCTTCGATGGATTCGGCGGTCCCAAAAAGCCAGGGTCTTTTCCGGATGTCTATGACTTCAGCCCGCGCTCCAGACCTGGCGACCTGCAGGGCGGTCAAGTCACCATGGTAGTCGCCGCACTTGTCGCCTGTATTGTTGAGGTCTTTGGGGTCATAGGGAAAATCGACCAGCTTTACCGGCTTGTCTGGCACCTGGTTCGGCTCCAGGGTAAAGGTAGGGCTAGCCGCTGCCACCCAAGTCTCCTGGTATAGCCTGGCGATAAGGGCACCCTCGCCACCGGGAGCAACGGAAAGTGTGTAAAGCCCCAGCCGGGCGTTGGCCTCGATAATCCTCCCTCCTGCGGACCCAGCAGTAAGGGCCACCTGCTCCGGCGTTACTCCCCCGGCCACCACCAGGCTAACCCAACCCTGAAGGGCTGGGACGGTCACCGTCTCACCTTCAACAGAGTATTCCACGGGGCCAATGGGCGGTAGTTCGCCCTCGAACTTCGTGAAAGCCAGGATGGGTGTGGCAGTTGCCTTAGGAGCAAGTGTCGGAGTAGCAGTCGCTCCAGGGGTAACGCGTGATATTGGCGTCGGTGTGGGGGAGGTCAGTGAGGAAGGGGTCGAAGTTTGCGTCGGTACAGGTCCGGTGCAGGCCACCAAGAGTAATAAACTCGTTGCAAGGCCCAACCGCCAATACCACACCCATCTCATAGGGGAGATTATACCATACCTCTGCCTCCCCCACGAATAGTCCTGACAGAACCTCGCACCCTAATGCGTGCGCTGAGAGAGGTAATAGACGAACATGTTCCACAGGGTCGAATTTGTATGGTGGAGATAGGGGGGCTCGAACCCCCAACCTCGGCGATGCGAACGCCGCGCTCTCCCAATTGAGCTATATCCCCACACCTATCCGTGGCCTAAGGATTATAG
>JACQUO010000005.1 GCA_016210205.1 Chloroflexota bacterium | reverse complement strand
GTCCTGGGACCGCCTCAACGAGTTGATTGACCTGGACCACGAGACCCACAAGGTCTACTGGGAGGCCTACGAGCTCCGCAAGGCCGTCCCCGGCCCCCTGCCCTCCCAGGACACCATGAACACCTTCATTGCCCGGGTCTTCATGCCCTGCGAGCCTGCCACCCTGGACTTCTACACCCGCCTGCGGGACGAGGTCAAGGAGCGGGTGGACAAGAAGCTGGGGGTCATCCCCAACGAGAAGTTCCGCGTCATGTGGGCCGGCGGCCTGCCCCCCTGGCACAATATGGGGATTTACAACTACTTCGAGAGCCTGGGGGCCGTCTCGGTCTTCGAGACCACCTACAACCCCGGGGAGCCGAACCCCCTGCCCAGCGCCGAGAAGTATCATCCCCTGGAGCGCATGGTGCGCCAGCAGTACGACGCCATGGATGAGGACCGGAAGCGGGCCTTCGGCCCCGGGGGCAGCGGCTACCCCCAGATTGAGACCCTGAAAGACTACATCCGGGACTACCAAATCGATGGCCTGGTGATGCACTCCACCAAGTCCTGCCGCGCCATGTCCATCGGCCAGACCATGAACCGGGACATCATCAAGAAATACGCCCCGGTGCCCGTGCTCTCCCTGGAGAGCGACATCATTGACGCCCGGGACTACTCTGAGGCAGACACCCGAGCCCGCATTGAGGCCTTCGTGGAGACGCTGGACGCCATCAAGAGCGGCCGCCGCTCCGCTGAGGCCGCCGCCTCGTAACAGCAGACGAGAGGTAGGGGGGTGGAAACACCCCCCTACTTACTCAAAAGGAATCTAGCCCTGGCCACGGGGTAGGGGCTAGATTAGGCGTGTCTTAAAGCGGAAACTATGGCAATGTTCTTCGCCGGGCTGGATATCGGGTCCACCATGACCAAGGTGGTCATCCTGGATCAGGCTGGGGCCATGCGGGCCACCATCATTGGCGCCACGGGCGCCGAGCACCGGCGGCTGGCCAACCGGGTCATGGAAGAGGCCCTGGCCCAGGCTGGGCTCGCCATTGAGCAAATCTCCTACATCGTGGCCACGGGATACGGCCGCATCAATGTCCCCTTCGCGGACAAGCAAATCACCGAAATCTCCTGCCACGCCCGGGGCGTGATTTTCCTCATCCCCACCGCCAAGACCATCATCGATATCGGCGGCCAGGACTCCAAGGGCATCAAGGTGGCGGGCGGCAGGGTGGTCAACTTCGTGATGAACGACAAGTGCGCTGCGGGCACGGGCCGCTTCCTGGAGGTCATCGCGGAGACGCTGGGGGTGCCCCTGACGGAGATTGGGCCGCTGTCCCTCAAGGCCCAGGACAGCGTGAGCATCAGCAGCGTGTGCACCGTCTTCGCCGAGCAGGAGGTGGTGGCCCACCTGGCTGACGGCGTCCCCACCGAGGACATCCTGGCGGGGCTCCATGAGGCCATCGCCCACCGGGTGATAGGCATGGCGGAGCGCCTGAAGATAGAGCGGGAGGTGGTCTTCACCGGCGGGGCCGCCAAGAACATCGGCCTCAAGAAGGCCATCGAGGACAAGCTGGGGTTCCCGGTGCTCATCCCCCCGGAGCCGCTGCTCACTGGGGCCATCGGGGCCGCCATCCTGGGCCGGGAGCTGGTGGAACAGGCCCAGGCCCGGGGCGAGGCCATCGCGCGGGCCGAGCGGGCACTGCGAGAGGCCACCTTCTTCAACTAAGGGATTAAGGCCAACTTTTCTCAAGGGCAACAGCATGGTGACAGTGGCCGGAGTCGATGTGGGCTCCGCTTTTTCTAAGGCCCTCATCTTGAGCGACGGGGCCAGGGCAGGCTATGCGGTGCAGCCCTCGGGCGGGAACTACCGTCAGGCGGCGCGGCAGGTGCTGGAGGAAGCGCTCAAGCGGGCGGGGAAGGCCCAGGCAGACCTGGCGGCCCTCTATGCTACGGGCCACGGGGCCTACAGCGCGGATGGGGCCCAGCAGCGGCCCACGGAGGTCTCCTGCCTGGCCCGGGGCATCTTCCATGAGTTTCCCACCGCCCGGACTATCGTGGACATCGGCGGCCAGGCCAGCAAGGCCATTCGCCTCTTCAAGAACGGGCGCGTGGAGGAGTTCGCCATGAGCGAGAAGTGCGCCGCCGGCAGCGGCCGCTTCCTCCAGATTATCGCCCGGGTGCTCCACATCGCGGTGGAGGAGATAGGCCCCCTGTCCCTCAAGTCCACCTCGCCTGTGGCCTTCAGCACCAACTGCGCCGTCTTCGCGGAGTCGGAGACCGTCTCCCGCATCGCCGAGGGCGCCACCAAGGAGGACCTCCTGGCCGGCGTCCACGAGGCCGTGGCCCTGAAGATATACAACCTGGTGCAGCGGGTGCGCCTGGAGCCGGACTGCGCCCTCTCCGGGGGCGGCGCCAACGACATCGGCCTGGTGCAGGCCATCGAGCGGCGCCTGGGCCTGCCCATGAAGGTGCCCAAGCTGCCCCAGTTCGCCGCCGCCTACGGGGCCGCCCTCATGGCCCTGGAGGCCGCCACCACGAAGCAGCCCGCCCCTGCTTGAGGGCTTCCCAGCTCCCGGCAGGGGACGCTGTCCCCTGCACCCCTACGAAGGAGCCCGGCTCCAAACCAGCCGTCGGCGAGCTTTGTCCCTCTGGACTGCCCAGTTGCTAAGGGACATCACCCATGAGGCTTGACCCCGCCTTCGCCAAGGCCCAGCGGGAGCTGGCGGCACTCCCGCCCTATGTGGTGGCCGCCAAGGCCGGGGTGGACTTCAGCGGCGGACGCTTCACCATCCCCTTCCTGGGCCGCGCCATCCTCATCGCCTACCCGGGGCTGGAGGCGCGAGAGGCCAGGGCAGAGACCCCACCTCCCGAGTGGCTCCAGCTGATGTTGCTCCACTATCTGCTCACCGCCGACGGGGCGGCGGTGGAGGACCGCTGGATTTCCTACCGGGAGCTGACGGGGGTCTATCTCTTCGAGGGGAAGTTCACGGAGCATGTGCCCGTGCGCTTGGCCCAGGCCTTCGGGCGGGACCTGGCGGCCTTCCGCCGGGCCAGCCTGGCCCTGGGGGGCACGCCCCTGAGCCGCACGGGGGATGCGGCCTTTCGGTTTCTGGCCCTGCCGCGGCTGCCGGTGGCCATCATCCTCTACGGGGCGGACGAGGAGATGCCCGCCACGGCCAACTTCCTCTTCGACGCCTCGGCCACCCACTACCTGCCCATCGAGGACCTGATTATCCTGGGGGCGCAGGTGGCCGCGGCCCTCATCCAGGCCGCTGAGGCCGCCGAATAAGGGAAGGGACCTAGGGCCCGGCCCTGACCGAGAAAATCGCCGTGGCCCCCATATATTCCGTCACATCCAGAGGCTCCACCCCACTGCGCATCCCCAGCAGGTAGCGGTTGCCCGCCTTCTTCAGATTGAACTTCACCTGGCCTCGCGACTTCGACAGCCGGGGCACCATCTCCCGCACCTTCTGGGGAGGGAGCACACAGTCCAGGACAGCCCCCGAGCGGGCCTGGCACAGCAGCACCACCGCCACCTTCGCCTCATGGCTCTTCTTCTGAAACAGCTCGTTCTCCGTCAGCCCCGGGAACCACGCGTTGCGGTTCACCTCCGTGGCGCAGGGCACCGCCACCCACAGCCCATCCGCCGTCTTGGCCCAGATGCCACCCGCATGATGAAGCGGGATGCCCTTCTGGGCCAAATCGGCCAGGTAGTGCTCGCGCAGGCGCTTGCCCCGCTCCCGGGGGGTGAGGGCGGCGTCGTGTCCCGCGCTGGAGGGGAACGCGGGAAGTCCCGGGAGGGCCTGGGGGGAGGACGCGGGGCTGCCTGGGGTTGCCGCAGGCTCCCCCAGCCTCCGCACCAGGAACTCCGCCACCACCTCCCGGATTTCGGCGTCCTCCAGCAACCTTTCCACGACCTTGGCCTTGTCAGCCTTGGGGAGGGAGCGCAGAGCCTGGGTCAGGCCCGCCACCAGAGGGCTCATCGCAACCCCCCTCTTTTTCTAAACATAGCAACTTCAAGCTACTGTAAGATTCTTAGCACACTATTGCCAGTAAATCAAGGGGGGGAGTAAACTCCGAAACGCAGGGGAACCGATGACCAGCGAGGACCTGAGCATCCTGGGGGGGCAGGTGGCCGCGGCCCTGGTGCAGGCAGCGGGGGGGTAAAACTAAGATACCTCTATAAGTCCAAGATCTTTCAAGAACTTTGCTGCTCTGTCTAGCTCTTTTTCACCAAGTTTCCATCCCAAGTCCTTTGCTGCAATTGAAAGTTCAGAGTCTTTCATTGGCTTGCCTTGGCTCTTAAGAATGTGGATAGTTTTCGCGGCTAACGACAAGCATTCATAATTACAATCTTCTTTAGATGTAATCTCCCGCATGCCGCTCTCTATACTCTTAAACAAGGCCGGTTTGTATTGTTTGATACCATCTAAAACTCCCCTTCCCGCTAAGGTAAGATCATAAGTGTACCTCCTTGGTTCGTATATGTCGGAGGAGACCACAAGCAAACGCTCCTCTGCCTCCACAAGAAAATCCAATGCAACCAAACTTTTAGTAGCCATAGCTATTGACTCGCTGTATGGCCCGTAGTAATGAGGCTCAAATTCTACACCAAGTTTTAATTTCTCGTTCAAGAAATAAGCCAGCTTTTGGAGAAAAGTTCTTCCCACAACCCTACTGTCGGCATTAAAGGCCACTATCGCTAAGACAAGGTCACGAGGGTCTACTTTTACAGTTTCCATTTCGAACCTCTCTATACGCCTTCCAGAATCTGAGATATATCATTTTCGACCGCCGAAATAAAGCTCTTTCGTTGTTCTCTGGACATTCCATCCACCGGCATATATACGTTAACCATCTCCTGTTCTGGCTCTTTCACTGTCCCGTATATAGTATTTGGATAATTAATTGCATTTTTCCTCGTCCCGTCCTGCATCTCCACTATAATATCTCCTTCAACTAATTTTACTCCAGGAGGTCTAAAAGTTGGGTTGGAGAAACTCCGAATGTCCAGAATTATGAATTCAGGGTCAATTACCTTATCAAGCTTCCGGCTTAAAGCCTCGGCTATTCTTTGCTCCACATTACCAAGGTCAGGCCTTACCAGTCTTGCAATGCGATTTCTCTTCAGTTCATCCCTGAATTCCTTGATATATCGAGAATAGACAACCTTGAGAAGACGCCTTTCAACAAGCCGCTCAGCATATTGTCTTGTCTTTTGACTGCTAGAATCGAGCAGCGCTCTAATAAGCGAGTAATCATCCCATTTCATATAATTATCAATGAATCCGCTATCAGCGCTGAACGTATAAAGCTTTTTGATATCTCCTTGGTCATCTCGAAATGCAATTTCAACCGCCCTCACGAGCATGGCATCAGTAATGAGCCTCACACGATGTCTGTACACTTGGAGATTCATGTGGTGCTTAGCGAGAAGCATCTGTTCAACTGCCCAGAATCCATCCTCCTTTATCCCCATATAGCTTTCGGCTCCGTCTCTAATTGGGGTTACAGTGTTTACAATTCTCTCCAGGTCAAAAGTGCCATATTGGACACCAGCATAGTGACTGTCTCGCAATAAGTAGTCTAGCTTATCGGCATCAAATGGACCGCTTATGATGTCATGACGCATGCTCCTGACCCCCGGCTTCTTCAACAGCTCCAGTACCCCACTTTTATCATCAGGAATCAACTCTGTTAGTTTTGGGTCTCCATCTATCGCGAGCCTCGTTATCTCTTCATGTATCTCTTCAGCTCTATCATTGCTTCCATGGGGAGCATACAGCACTAGTAATTGCTCAGAAACATGTGAGAAGGGGCCATGGCCGACATCATGCAGCAACGCCGCCTTCTCAATTAACTCTATATCTCTGTCATTCAATTCTAACGACCGTGCCAACGTACCCGCAACGTGCATACATCCTAAAGAATGCTCAAATCTTGTATTGTTAGCACCGGGATATAGCAAATTTGCCATTGCAGTCTGCCTTATTCTGCGCAACCTTTGTAGTAACGGCAAATTGAGCAACGGCTCTATATAGTCCATGACCTTTATAAAGCCATGCACTGGATCCCGGATTTCCATTGCGCTCTTAGAAAACATTATTAATCCACGCTATTAGAACAGTTGTTTTCCACATTGTCAATACTTTTTCCGTGCAATATTACCACAGAATTCACTCCCACGGCCAAGCGGCGCAGGATTTCCCAGCAGGCCCCCAGGTCGCCCCCCCGTCAGCCCCCCGGGCCCGGCCCCGCCGCGGGCGGTTCCGACTGCCCCTCGGGGACGAGGTAGTCCGGGGGCTGCTTATAGGGCCGGAGGCGCTCCGCCACCTCCTCGTTCACCACATAGCCGGAGACATGCATCAGGGTGTCCGTGAGCCGGTCGTCGATGGCCTCCTTGTCCATGGAGGCCAGGCAGGGGTAGTGGTGGCAAATCAGCCCCGCCTTGGGCACGGCCTCATCCACGCTCAAGCCAATCATGCGCTCGGCGGTGTAGTGGGTGGAGCCGCAGGGGGCGCCCCGCACCACCTCCACGGAGGTGATGCGGCGGCTCTGGGGGTCAACCGCAATCTTGAGCTTGGGCCGCCCGAAGTGGCAGCCGAAGAGGGTGATGAGCTCGTGGTCGTAGTCCTCGGCGGCTCGCCCGTAGCCGTAGGAGTCTTCGGTGAGGGTGCAGAAGGTGCGGGGGAAGACCGCCGCCAGGCCCAGGTCAGCTAACTCCCGCTGGAGCTGGTTGCGCAGCCCCAGGGGCAGCCAGTGGGTGTTGTCGATGGGGACGATGACGGCCTTGACCCCCGCCAGCTCCGCCAGGCGGGGGATGAGCTGGGCCGCCCGGGAGGACTCCTGGAGGCCCAGGAGCAGGTCGGCCGGGGGCACGGGCTGGGGCAGATGGCGGTCGGGGAACTCGACGATGGCAGGCAGGTTCAGGGGGGCGGCCACCGACTCCACGGTCCAGCCCCGAGGGGCGCGGCGCCGCAGGTTCTCCACGATGCGCTCGCCATAGCGGCCCGTGACCAGGGCCAGGATTCTCACGGCCTGGCCTCCGGGGCCGCGCGGCCCGCCTCGAGAAGCTTCACGCCGACTCCACCCAGGCCTCCCCGTCCGCCCAGACCTCTTTCTTCCAGATGGGGACAATCTCCTTGATGCGGTCCACGGCGTAGCTGGCGGCGGCGAAGGCCTCGGCGCGGTGGGGCGAGGCCACCGCCACCACCAGGCTTATCTGACCAATCTCCAGACGCCCGACGCGGTGGCACAGGGCCACCCGCGAGACGCCCCAGCGGGCGCGGAGCTCCTCGCCCACCTGCTGGAGCTGGCGCAGGGCCATCTCCTGGTAGGCCTCGTACTCCAGGTGGAGCACCTGGCGCCCGTGGCTGTGGGCCCGCACTGTGCCCAGGAAGGTGACCACCGCTCCGCACTCCGGGCCTCGCACCCACTCCATAATTTCCGTGGGGTCCAGGGGATGCTCCGTGATGACGAGCAACTCAACCTCCGCTGAAGGAAGGCAAGAAGGCGACCTCATCGCCCTCGGACAGGGCGCGCTGGGGGCCGGCGAACTCGGCGTTCACCGCCGCGGGCACCGGAAACGGGGGCAGGGAGGGATACCGCTGGCGCATCTGCTCCAGCAGGCCCGCCACATCGGTATCCGCGGGCACATCCGCCTCCAGTTGGGAGGCCCCTACCAACTCCCGGTAGCGTCCGAAAAACAGCACCTTAACTTTCAAGAGCACGCCTCACTCAAATTATAGGGGCCTCGGAAAGGAATGTCTATGCAAACAGATGTGAAAGCCCTGCAGAGCGGAAATGCTCTCCAAACTGATTGACAATGACTAGCAGGAGGCCTTAGAATTTATTTGTGAGAGATGAGGGGTGAGATAGTAGTGACTGTCTTCCTCAAGTTGGGCCACCAGAGGGCTTTCTGGAGCGCTGGCTAGCAGCGCTCCATATTTTTTGCCTGGGGAAAATTACCTGAGGAAAGGGGGCTCCCATGCATTCCAGCCTCATCGGTAAAATCGAGAAGGCCAAACGCTACGCCCGAGAGACGGGGCGGGTATCGTTCTCCAACTTCACCGCCACCTTCAGGGGCGAGCACAGCAAATACACCCTTTCCTTCAGGGACGGCATCTGGCGCTGCGACTGCGATTTCTTCCGCGGCTGGGGCCGCTGCAGCCACACCATGGCCATGGAGCGCATCCTGGAGGGCATGCTGCCCGCCGGGGCCGCGGCCGAAGCCTGAGGGCCAACCCCGGCCCTAGGGCTTAATCCGCCGCAGGGTAATCTCCACCGCGTTCCACCGATCCATACACTCTAAAGCGACCACCCCGGGGTCTTTGCCCCAGGGGTAGTTCCCCCCGAGCTGGAGCATAGTGATGTAGGGATAGAGGTCGTGGTAGAACATGCCGCAGAGCCCGGCGGTATCGTGGACGCTGAGATTGAGCTTATCCCCCACCTTGTGTCCCCAGGAGCACTTCCCTTTGACCTTGGTGATGGTGCCCTCCACGGGGAATCCTATCTGTTGATGTTGCTTCTCTGCCATGCTCCCGCTCCTCTCTAGAGTCACATCCCGCTAAACTTGAGCTGCCCGATAGCAGCCATCGCCTGCCAACCTATACCTCACCCCCTGGCCCCCTCTCCTACAGGAGAGGGGGCAGAAAGAGGGGATTGGGGGACACCCCCAGACCCCCGGCAGGGCACAGCCCTGCACCCACGATGGGTCACCTCTCGCTAAACCAGAGTTGCCTGACAGCAGCCACTATCGTCAACCTATACCTCACCCCCTGGCCCCCTCTCCTGCAGGAGAGTGGGAAGGATAAAGCTTGGGGGGATTCCCCCAAACCCCCTTGCAGGGGTGAAACCCCTGCACCCGCGCAGATTCTTCGCTGCGCTCAGAATGACATGCACACACTCTCCCTGTCACCCTGAGCGCAGCGAAGGGTCTCAAGCCCCAGACCCCCGGCCAATTGTTTGCCCTCGGACTCCTCCGGCAGGGACACGGCCCCACACACCCCTACTTCGCCCCCTTCCCCGTAGGAGAAAGTGGGAAGGATGGGGGACATACCCCAGACCCGCCTGCGGCGGGCGCAGCCCGGCCCCGCGAAGCGAGGCCCGCCAGCCTTGGGGAAGCACAAGCTCGGCAATACCTACACCCCTCGACCTTCTCGGCGTGCCCTTAAAGCATCGGCTCTTCGTGGCAGTAATCCTTGAAGAGCATCTCTCCCTGCATCATATCCAGAACGGGAAGGCAGAAAGACCTGTGCAGCGCGTGGTGCAAAGAGTGCCAATTTCTGCTATGATAGGGCGTTGGGGCACCCTTGCTAGATGAGAGACGTGTCCCAAAGTAAGAAGGAGAACTGCAATGCCAATCGGTGGCTTTTTGGATTCATTTCCGACCGCTCTATTCATAGGTGCCCACATCGTCTTTCTCCTGGTTGGATTGTGGGCTTTCAAGCAAGCCAGGGATGCCAAACAGGGCTACGCCCCAGCGCTTTGGCTCTACATCGCTAGCCAACCCGTTTTTATCGGGTTCTTTGCGGGAATCATCACCCTGAAAATGGCTGTCCTGACGGAGCAGACGTTGTTGGTCATCATGATGGTGTGGATCGCCGCCAAGGCACGAAGCGCCAAAGCGTAGCCGTCAACGGCCTGCGCCAGGGTCACCTCAAACCATCGTGGTCCCAACGTCTTCGCAGCTGCAGCCATCCAACACTGGGCCTTGGCTCCTATACCGAGCTTATCCAACCCTAGCCTGCGAACTTCTTGAAGGCGAGGCAGGCGTTCTGCCCGCCGAAGCCAAAGGAGTTGGACAGGGCCACGCGCACATCCTGGCGCCGGGCCTGGTTGGGCACATAGTCCAGGTCGCACTGGGGGTCCGGGGTCTCATAGTTGATGGTGGGGTGAATGACGCCATCGGTGATGGCGCGGATGGTGGCGATGGCCCCTACCCCGCCGGAGGCCCCCATGAGGTGGCCCACCATGGACTTGGTGGAGGAGATGGCCAGCTTGTAGGCATACTCCCCGAAGAGGCTCTTGATGGCCAGGGTCTCGGTGGCGTCGTTAAGCGGGGTGGAGGTCCCGTGGGCGTTGATGTAGTCCACTTCCTCGCGGCGTAGGCCTGCGTCCGCCAGGGCCCACTCCATGGCGTGTCTGGCCCCCAGGCCATCGGCGTCGGGGGCTGTGATGTGATGGGCGTCAGAGGAGACCCCAAACCCCACCAACTCCGCCAGGATACGGGCGCCCCTCCTCTGGGCATGACCCAGCTCCTCCAGGATGAGGATGCCCGAGCCCTCCGCGGGGACGAAGCCGTCCCGGTTGGCGTCAAAGGGCCGGCTGGCCTTGGCAGGCTCCTGGTTCTGGGTGGTGAGGGCTCGCATGATGGCGAAGCCCGCAATGCCCAGGGCGGTGATGCCGGCCTCGGTGCCGCCGGTGACCATGATGTCGGCGCTGCCGCGGCGGATGACCTCCGCGGCCTCCCCGATGGCCTGGGTGGCGGCGGCGCAGGCGGTGATGACGGTGGAGCTGTAGCCCCGCAGGCGGAAGCGCATGCTCACCTGACCCGCGGCCATGTTGGGCAAAATCATGGGCATGAAAAAGGGGTTAATTTTCATGCCGCCGCGGGCCACCAGGGTGCGGCAGTTCTCCTCCGTCTCCGGGAAGCCGCCGTAGCCATTGCCCAGCAACACCCCACGGCGGTCCGGGTCCTCCTGCTCTAGCTTGAGCCCCGAGTTCTCCAGGGCCATCTGGGTGGCCACCACGGCGAACTGGCTGAAGCGGGCCATGCGCTTGGCCTCTTTGAAGTCCAGGTACTGGCGGGGGTCGAAGCCCTTGACCTCGCCGGCGATGGTGCAGGGAAGGCCCGTGGTGTCGCAGAGGGTGATGGGGGCGATGCCCGATTTGCCCGCCACCAGGCCCTCCCAGAGCTCGTCCGCGGTGAGCCCCAGGGGGCTGACGGCCCCCAGCCCGGTGACCACGACCCGGCGACGCTGCGGCCGGCTTTCCTTCATGGCACAATCTCCTCTTTATGGAAATACTCCCTGGCCTCGGCCACCACGAAGAGAGAGCCGGTCACCAGGATGAGATCCTCCGCCCCCGCCTGGGCCTGGGCCGCCGCCAGGGCCGCCTTCACCGAAGGGGTCTGTTGGACCTTACGACCCATGAGGGCGAAGGCTTGGCGCAAATCCCCGGTCCCCGCCGCCCGGGGGTGGCGGGCCCGGGTGACGATGGCGGTGTGGGCCAGGGGGGCTAGCTCCGCCGCCATCCCCACCATATCCTTATCCACTGAAGTTCCTATTATAAGGATAAGGCGCTTAAAGTTAAAGTAGTCTTGAAGGGCTTTTCCCAGGCGGGCCGCCGAGGCCCCGTTGTGGGCGCCATCCACCACCACCCAGGGCCGCTGGGACAGCACCTCCAGCCGCCCGGGCCAGCGCACGCCGGCCAGCCCGCTGACGATGGCCTCCGGGCGCACCTCCAGGGCCTCCAGGGCAGCCACGGCGGCGGCCGCGTTCTCCAACTGATGGTCCCCCAGCAGAGGCAGGTGGAGTCGATACTCCCCCTTGAGGCCCTTCACGGCGCCGGAAAGCCCCTGGGGGTTGCCCGCTTCCTTGCGCCAGGTGACCTCCCGCCCCACGATGATGAGCCGGGCGTCCCGCTCGCGGCAGACAGCCCGAATCACCTCCGCGGCCTCCGGCGGCTGGGGGGCGGAGACCACGGTCACCCCCGGCTTGATGACCCCGGCCTTCTCCCGGGCGATGAGGGCCACCGTGTCCCCCAGGATAGCAGTATGCTCCAGGCTGATGGGGCTGAAGATGCAGACCTCGGGCATGAAGACATTGGTGGCATCCAGCCGTCCCCCCAGGCCCGCCTCCACCACCTGGAACTGGACGCCCCGGGCCCGGAAGTAACGGAAGGCCAGGCCCGTGAGGATTTCAAAGGTGGTCAGGGCCCCGTAGTAGCGCCGCCGCCGCGTGCCCGAGATGGCGTCCCGCATCTCTGCTACGGAGGCCACCATCTCCTCGGGGCTGATGGGCTCGCCGTCCACCACGATGCGCTCCCGCCAGGAGTGCAGGTGGGGCGAGGTGTAAAGGCCAGTGCGGTAGCCCGCGGCCATGAGCCCCGAGGCCACCATGGCGGCGACGCTCCCCTTGCCCTTGCTCCCCACGATGTGGACCCCCCGGGCGGCCCGCTCGGGGTTGCCCAGGAGCAGGAGCAGCCACTCCATGCGGCGCAGGTCGAAGTTGGAGGCCGAGTAAGCCACGCTGGGGAGCTTCTCGTAGTTGGTGAAGCTCTCCAGATACTGGATGGCCGTGGCGTAGTCCACCGCTCTCCCCCTCAGCTCCGCGACATGTCGGCGCCCCTGGCGTCCGTGAGGCGTCGGAAGCCCAAGAAGAGCAGGAGGGCCAGGCCCAAAGCTACGACCCCAAAGCGCATCCAGGGGTCCATGTCGCCGAAGTAGCGGGTACCGCCGTATATGCTGGTCAAGGTCCCCCCCAGGAGCAGCCCGGAGCTGACCACCTCCAGACCCCGCTTCATGAGCAGCCCCACCACCATGGCCGCCAGGCCCAGGCCGAAGGCTATGAAGAACACCTTCTGGTTGTAGCTTTTTATCACCATCTGATAGGCCGCTTGCTGCCGTTGGAACTCCTCTTGTGCGGCCCGATATTCGGGGCTCTCCACCTCGGGGGGGCGCACCTCTCCCTTGGGAGAGGGCGCCGCCGGCGGCTCCAGCGCCCGGGGGAACGGGGGAGGCGCCGGCTCGGGGTAAAAGGCAGCGATGCCCAACCCCACGAAGAGGGCCAGGAACACCCCCAGGGCCAGCACATAGACCCCTTTGATGAGACCCATCGCGCCCTCCAATCTCGTTGACCGATTATATCATCGGCAGGGGACGAGGGACAAACAGCGCATTTTATGCGGCAAATACCTTTACAGACCTTTGTAGTTTTTGCTAACATGAAAGCTGGAACAGACGCAAAGCGGGCCGGCCATGGCCACGCCAGTACGATTCGAGGTACTAATATGAGTCCCAGCAGCGACTACCGCCGTCGGGAACCCAAGAAACCCAAAAAGGGGGCAAAAAAGCCCAGCCTGGCCACCATCATCCCCACCCCCACCCCCGAGGTGGAGGTGGTGAAGCGACCCCGCAAGCCCAAGGAGACGGAGGAGGAAGAGTCAGAAGCTTAACTTCATGGCCACTTATCTGAAGCTGGCGGAGCGAGGGGAGCTGCGCGCCCGGGTGGAGCAGGCCAAGGCCCGCCTCACCAGCTGCACCCTCTGTCCGCGGATGTGCCGGGTGAACCGCTGGGCCGGCGAGGAGGGGAAGTGCCGGGTGGGCCGCCGGGCCTGGGTCTCCTCCTGCGGCCCCCACTTCGGCGAGGAGGCCCCCCTGGTGGGCCGCGGGGGCTCCGGCACCATCTTCTTCACCTTCTGCAACCTCCGCTGCCTCTTCTGCCAGAACTGCTCCATCAGCCAACAGGGGGAGGGGCGCGAGGTCTCCAGCGCCCAACTGGCGGCCATGATGCTCTCCCTCCAGGAGCAGGGCTGCCACAACCTCAACCTGGTGACCCCCACCCATGTGACGCCCCAAATCCTGGAAGCCCTGGAACTGGCCATCCCCGCGGGGCTGCGCCTGCCCCTGGTCTATAACTGCGGCGGCTATGAGTCCGTGGCCACCCTCCGACTCCTGGACGGCATCGTGGACATCTACATGCCCGACATGAAATATGCTGACGAGGAGACGGCTCGGAGGTTCTCCGGGATGGGCCATTACCCCCAGGTGAACCGGGCCGCCGTGAAGGAGATGCACCGCCAGGTGGGCGACCTGACGCTGGATGCGGAGGGTGTGGCCCAGCGCGGGCTGCTGGTGCGCCACCTGGTCCTGCCTCACAGCCTGGGGGGGAGCGCGGAGGTCTTCCGTTTCCTGGCCCAGGAGATTTCCCCTAACACCTATCTCAATGTCATGGGCCAGTATCGCCCTGCCTACCGCGCCGCTGAAGTCTCCGCCCTCGCTCGGCCCATCACTCGCGAGGAGTTCCAGCGCGCCCTGGAGGCGGCCCGCCGGGCTGGGCTGCACCGTCTGGACCAAGGCGCCGAAAGGTCCCTTTTGGCCCGGCTCTTCTCGGACTGAAGGGGACTGAAGGAGCCAGCCTTGCCCTCCCAGGCCGCCCTCCACGCCCTGGTCCGGGGACGGGTCCAGGGGGTCTTCTTTCGGGCCTTCGTGCGCCAGAAGGCCCAGGAGTTGGGGCTGCTGGGGTTTGTCCGCAACCGAGAGGACGCCCGCACCGTGGAGGTGCAGGCGGAGGGGGAGAGGAAACAGCTGGAGCAGCTCCTGGAGGCGCTGCGAACAGGGCCCCCGGGGGCGCGGGTGGAGGAGGTCGAGGCCAGCTGGGGCGAGCCTGCGGGCAGCTACCAGAGCTTCGAAATCCGCTACTAGCGTAGAGCCTGAAATCCTCACCCCCTCGGTCCCCCTCTCCTGCGGGAGAGGGGGAGGAAAAAGGAACTGGGGGGACACCCCCAGACCCCCGGCAGGGGACATCGTCCCCTGCCCCCCTATGAAAGGGCTGGCCCCCAGGCCTCACCAGAGGGGGTTTGAGTCTCGCTGAACTCCCCGAGGTCGACTTTCGGGAGGGCTTATAAACTCAGCTGGGGGAGACCCCCGGGGCGGAGGGGGCATCCCGGAGCTCCGCCCGGCCCGCCTCGATGAGACGCAAATAGGGGGTTTCAATGCCCCCAGCCGCCGCCGCCTCTTTGTCCACCTGGAAAGGCTCCCCCACGAAGACCTTGCCGTAATCATCCACCTCGCCCGTGGTGGGGTCCTCGGCAGAGCAGAAGAGCCGCTGGCGGGCGTCGATTATCCCCAAGTCGAAGGGCAGAGTGAAGTACAAATCGGCGATGACATGCTGGAGGTCGAAACGGCTCAGGAGACCCAGGGGGTTGGTGGGCTCGCTCCGGTACCTGGAGCTGGGGAGGAGCCCCAGGAGGTTCTCCACCACAAAGCTTCCCCGCCGCCCCAGGACTTTGTAGGGGGCGACGGAGATAAGATAGTCGCAGGAGAGGACGATGTTGGGCACCCAGAAGGTGGTGAGGGCGAAGGGCTTCAGCAGGGGGTTCTCCACCTCCACCGCCACCCCCTCCCGGGAGTCCAGGAGCATGACCCGGGGGAAGTCGTAGCCCAGGGCCTTGTAGATATCCTTCATGGGCGCAGGCTCCTGGCCGCCCTCCAGGAGGATGATATCGGCCTCGCTGACGCGGCGGATGGCGGCGATGACGCCCCCCAGGAAGGCCGCCGCCGTGGTCACGGGATAGGGCTTGGCCCAGGCGGCGCAGGGCTTCACCAGCACCCGGCGAGCGAAGGTCACCTCCGGGGGCAGCTTGAGGGCGAACTTGGCGGCGTCGTAGGCCGTCACGCTACGCCTTCCTCCGGAAGGAAAGCTCCAGGGTCTTCACCTTGTCCACGCCCCGCAGGGTGGAGACCAGGCCCAGGGTGGTCTCCCGCAAAATCTCCTGCACGAAGGGCGTGAGGGGTATCTGGGCCCCGTTGACATAGAGGGTCGTCCACTCCTGCCGCGGACGGGAGAGGAAGCGCTCCTCAATCAGGGAGGCCAGCCCGGCCGCATCCTCCAGGGAGAACTGGGGCACCAGGGCCTCCAGGGGCTCGTCGGTGGCCACCGCCACCAGCTCCTGGGGGGAGCAGAGCAGCCCCCCTTGCCCGGCGGCCTTGCGGTGCACCTCGATTTTAGGGGCGCTGTTTTGCTTATAGCCCTCGGTGAGGATGAGGTCGTAGCCCTCGCCCAGGAGGCGGGCCAGCTCGTCCAGGGACGCATCGTGGTCTGTCTTCTGCAGCAGGGCCAGCTTCTGCGGGGAGGAGACCACCACGGCATCGGCCCCGGCCTGGGCGTGGCGCCAGGAGTCCTTGCCGGGCTGGTCCATGTCGAAGCCGTGGACATCGTGCTTGACCGTGGCCAGCCGATAGCCCCTCCGCTTGAGCTCGGCGATGAGCTTCTCCAGGAGGGTGGTCTTGCCCACATTGGACTTGCCCACGATAGATAGGATGGGAGGCATAAGGCCCGTCCTCTCTTTCAGTCCCAGTCCAGCATCTGCACCGGCACCAGGGAGCCTGCCTTCACCTCCGCCTGCTCCTCGGGAATGACCACCAGGCCGTTGGCCCGGGCCATGGAGGTGAGGATGCCGGAGCCCTGGGGCCCCGTGGTGCGGGCGTAGTAGCGGCCGTCCCGGCGGGTCACCCAGGCGCGGACGAAGTGCCGTCGCCCCGAGCGGTCTTGGATGTCCTCCTCCAGCACCGCCTGGACCGTGGGCTTGGCCAGGTCCTGGCGGCCCATCATCTTGAGGATGGCGGGGCGGGCGAACTGCTCAAAGGTTATCATGGAGGAGACCGGGTTCCCCGGCAACCCTAAATGAGGGACGCGCCGGGGACCTTGCCCCAAAAGGCCGAAGGCCAGGGGCTTGCCCGGCTTCATGCGCACCGACCAGAAGGAGACCTCGCCCATCTGGGCCAGGGCATCCTTGACCACATCGTAGTCGCCCACGGACACCCCGGCGGAGGTAATCAGGAGGTCTGCCTCCAGGCCCTGGGCCAGCTTCTCTCGCAGGGAGGCCAGGTTATCCCGGGCGACGCCCAGCCCCCGGGGGATGCCCCCATACCTCTGCACCTGGGCCATGAGGCTGTAGGTGTTGCTGTTGTAAATCTTGCCCTCCGGCAGGGGCTGGCCCACCTCCACCAGCTCATCCCCTGTGGCCAGCACCGCCACCACGGGGCGGCGGACTACGGGGAGGGTGGCGCGGCCCAGGGAGGCCAGCACCCCCAGCTCAGCGGGGCGGAGCACCGTGCCCCGCTCCAGCACCAGGCTGCCGGCGGAGATATCCTCGCCGGCGCGGCGGATGTTGGCCCCGGCCTTTATGTCAACGGTGACGGCTATCTCCGCCAAGCTGAGGTTCCTGTGGCGGCGCTCCACCTCGTCCGTCTCCTCGAAGGGAACCACGGTGTCGGCTCCTTCGGGCAGGGGGGCGCCGGTCATGATGCGCACCGCGGTGCCGGGCCGCACTGGCTCCCGGGCCAGGGCGCCCGCGGCCACCTGGCCGATAACCCTGAGCCGCCGGGGCGAGGCGAGGCTGGCGCCGGCGATGTCCTCGGCCCGGAGGGCGTAGCCGTCCATGGCGGCATTGTCCAGAGGGGGCACCGCGAAGGGGGCGCGGAGGTCCACCCCCAGCACCTGCCCCAGGCAGGTGAGGAGGGGCTGCTCCTTTATGTCAAGCACAGCCACGAAGGACAGGATGCGCTCCAGGGCCTCCTCCACGCTGAGCATAGTGCGGGGGCCCAGGGCTGGCTCGGCCGCTTTAGGGGACATCCATCCGCTCCTTCTCGATGAGGGCTCGGGCTCGGGCCAGGTCGGCCTCGGTGTTGATGTTGAAAAAGCTCTGTCCCAGAGGGTCAAAGGGGCCAATCTCCTCCTCTTTGAGATAGCGCACCTTGACCTGGGGAAAGAAATCGATAATCTTCAGGTTTCTCTCTCTGAGCAGCCCCTGGATGGGCCGGAGGCAGCCCTGGGAGTAGACCGCATGGAGCGGCTCCAGCTTGCCTCCCAGGCAGGGAATGACCACATCGTAGCCGGGGGCCAGGGCCAGCATGTGCCGCAGCAGGGGCACGTTCAGGAAAGGCATATCGCAGGCCACTACCGGGCTGTGGAAGCTGGTGGAGGCCGCCAGGCCGGTGTAAATGCCCCCCAAAGAGCCAGCGCCGGGGCACAGGTCAGAGATGATTTTGGCCGGGCGCTCCGACTGCATCGGGGGCAGGCTCACCCCTGGGGCGGTCACCACGATGATGTCCAGGCCCAAGGTGGCCAGACGACCCACGGCCCGCTCCACCAGGTTCTGGTGGGCCAAGGTCTCCCACAGCTTGCTGCGCCCGAGGCGCGTGCTCTGGCCTCCGGCTAGGACTACCGCGGACATGAACCCTCATACCAGCGTCTTTCACGCTTCTTAAGGAGATATTACCGCTTACTTTACATTTTACCATTCCCGTCAACGAATCCCCTATCTATAGGGCATTAGAAAGGCTTTTCAACCCCCGAATCCCCTGGTCTTCTGGACACCTCACCCCCCTCAGTCCCCCTCTCCTGGAAGGAGAGGGGGAAGGTAGGGATGCCGGGGGGACACCCCCCAGACCCCCTGCCAGAGGGGAGCGCCCCTCTGGGCTCCCCCAAGAGGGTGGGGGGAGACACCCTCAGACCCCCTAGCAGGGGGAACCCTGCACCCCTAGGATGCCCGCTCCAGTCAGGAGAGGGGAGAGAGAAAGAGGTATCTGGGGGTGTCCCCCCAGACACCCGGCAGGGGGCGGTGCCCCTCTGGGCTCCCGGCCCGAGCACCCTGGGCCTCATGCGGAACAGTTATCCTTCGCTTCAGGCGAGCTTGATGTCGCCCCGGGCGTTCACCTCCCGGAAGAACTGCCGCAGGATTTTGCTCCGGAGCTCGTTGCGGCCCTTGACCGGAGCCACGAACTTGCCCTTTATCCAGATGCGCTGGGGCTCCACATGCACCAGCACTCGGGGGCCGGTGTTGGCTTCGTCCAGGAACCTGGGATACTCGCTCTTGAACACCTGGCTGGCCTCCTTGATATAGGCCTCGTCGTGGTTCTTGATGATGTTCTCCAGGAGCCCGCAGGCGCCGTCCACATTGCTGGTGGTGGTGATAGGGATGCGCACCTCGTCGAACAGGAAGTCGGAGGCGATGAGCCCGTGGTGCCGAGAGTAGTCCTTGGAGTAGTTGAGCACAGGCTGGTCCATTACCACCAGGTTGGGCACATGCATGATGCGGCCCGTGAGCTCGCCGCCCAGCTTTTCGTCCTCCCCCACCTCCTCCAGGGTGGTATGTAATAGCCCTATCTTGCGCACATCCCCCTTGATGCTGCCAATGCGAATCCTATCCCCCACATCATAAATCCTAGAGAAGGCGATGGCGAAGTAAGAGAAGAAGCTAGCGGTGTATTTCTGAAAGGCCAGGGCCAGCCCCACGGTGATGATGGACACGAAGATGGCCAGTTGGGGCACATTCACCACCATCGCCATGATGGCTCCCAGCACCCCCAGGAGCGTTATGAGGATGACCGCGGCTGTTACGAACCTCACGCGACCCTCTCAGTGTTTAGAGATGGGCATCCCCGGCCTTCCCGAGTCAGATTTTACAGCTTCAGGCCCCGCAGGTACTCCTGGAGCTCCGCCCCCAGGTCCTCTCGGGCCAGGGCCAGCGCCACCGCGGCCTTGAGCAGGCCCAGGGGCGTGCCAGTATCATGCCGCTTACCCAGAAACTCATAGGCAAATACCGGCTCCTGTGGCCGCAGCCGCTCCAGCCCGTCGGTGAGCTGGAGCTCGCCCCCGCGGCCGCGGGGGGTCGCCTCCAGGGCGGCGAAGATGCTGGGGGACAGGATATAGCGTCCCACAATCCCCAGGTTGGAAGGGGCCTCCTGGGGCGAAGGTTTCTCCACCAGGCCCTCCACGCCGTAGAGCCGCCCCCCCAGGGGCCGGGGACGGATGATGCCATAGGCTGGGGCCTCCTCGCGGCGCACCTTCTGCACCGCCACCAGGCTGCCCCCTAATCTCTCCCAAGCCCGGAGCATCTGCTTCAGACAGGGTGTGGTATGCACGATGACATCATCGGGCAGGAGCAGGGCGAAGGGCTCGTCCCCCACCAGGTATTTGGCGGTGAGGACGGCGTGGCCCAATCCCAACTGCTCCTTCTGGCGGATGTAGGAGATGTCCGCCAGATTGGAGAGGCGCTGCACCTCCGCCAGGCGCTTGGCCTCGCCCTTGGCGCGCAGGGCCTGCTCCAGCTCCGCCGAGCGGTCGAAGTGGTCCTCGATGGCCCGCTTGCCCAGGGCGGTGACGATGATTATCTGCGTGATGCCCGAGGCCACGGCCTCCTCGATGACATACTGGATAACCGGCTTGTCAATGAGGGGCAGCATCTCCTTGGGCTGGGCCTTGGTGGCCGGCAGGAAGCGGGTGCCCCAGCCGGCCGCGGTGACCACCGCCTTGCGGACTTTCATGATACGAAGCGCTCCTTATTAGCCCAGCGGTGAATAAGCATGGCCCCGTCATTCTAGGGCATGAGTCCTGAAGGGACAAGGGGGTATGCGCTGAAAGCGTTTCTAAACGCTTTCAGCCCCATTAATCCCCCAGCCTGCGGGATACCTCACCCCCTTGGCCCCCTCTCCCTCCAGGAGAGGGGGAAGGTAAGGAAGCCTGGGGGGACACCCCCCAGACCCCCTGCCAGAGGGGAGCGCCCCTCTGGGCTCCCCCAGGAAGGCGAGGGAACACCCCCAGACCCCTGGCAGGAGGCGTCCCTCCTGCCCCCCTGGGTTGTCCGCTCCTGTCAGGAAAGGGGGAGAGAAAGAGGGGCCTGGAGGGACACCCCCCAGACCCCCTGCCAGAGGGGCACCGCCCCTCTGGGCTCCCCGGCAGCTCCAAATCGGGGAGCAGTATTTACTGGGACACCCCTACGTCCGTCTGCGGCGAACTCGAGGGCAGGCCCCAGACCCCCACCAGAGGGCATAGCCCTGGGGACTCCTTAGCGCTAAAGGACCAACGACCCCTGAAGGAGGGCTGGCACAGAGACCAAGGTGGAAATTATAATATAAGGACATCATGGAAAACAGCCCAGTCGATGTGCTCAAGTTGCTTGAGGGCCTCCCGCCTCTGCCGGAGCCCGTGGCCCGACCAGTCCTGGTGCTGGTGAGCGGCCTGCCGGGGACGGGGAAGTCCTCCTTCGCCCGCGCCCTGGCCCAGAGGCTCCCCGCCGCCGTCCTGGAGAGCGACGCCCTCCGCCAGCAGCTGTTCCCCCAGCCCACCCACGGCCCCGAGGAGAGCGCCCGCCTCTTCGCCGCCTGCCATGCCCTGGCCGAAAGGCTGCTCCGCCAGGGCCGCTCCGTCATCCTGGACGCCACCAGCCTCATGGAGCGCCATCGGGAGCCCCTCTACCATATCGGCGACCGGACGGGGGCCAAGCTCATCCTGGTGCGGGTGGAGGCCCCGCCCGAGGTGGTGCGGCAGCGCCTGGCGCGCCGCCGGGAGGGCGACCGCCCCGAGGACAACTCCCAGGCCGGGTGGGAGGTCTATGAGCGCATGCGGCCCCAGGCGGAGCCCATCCGGCGCCGGCACTTCGTCGTGGACACCTCCCGGGACATCGCGCCGGCCCTGGCGAAAATCCTCCGGGAGGCCCGCCGCTGACCAGGCCCCCGTCTTGGCCGCCAGAGGGCCGTTATGCTATAGTGGCGGGGCGGAAAGCCGCCTGGACCTGCCTGTAAAAACTCACCCTTGAGGAGGCATGAACCTTGGCCGACGAACTGAAGGTCTTCACTGGGACCGCCCATCCGGCCCTGGCCAAAGCGGTGTGCAGCTACCTGGGGATACCCCTGGGCCAGGCCGAGGTTTTTCAGTTCAGCAACTCCAACACCTTCGTCCGCATCCTGGAGAATGTGCGCTCCTGCGATGTCTTCGTCATCCAGCCCACCTGCGCCCCCGCCAACAGCAACCTCATGGAGCTCCTCATCATGGTGGACGCCCTGAAACGGGCGTCGGCGGGGCGCATCACCGCCGTGATGCCCTACTATGGCTACTCCCGCACCGACAAGAAGGACCAGCCCCGGGTGCCCATCACCGCCCGCCTGGTGGCGGACCTCATCACCGTGGCCGGGGCCAACCGGGTGCTCACCGTGGACCTCCACGCCCCCCAAATCCAGGGCTTCTTCAACATCCCCGTGGACGAGCTCACCGCCTTCTACCTCATCAGCCGCTACTTCCAGGAGAAGGAGCTGAAGGACCTGGTGGTGGTGGCCCCGGACATCGGCAAGGCCAAGGAGGCCCGCGACTTCGCCGCCCGCCTGGGGGTGCCCGTGGCCATCGTGGAGAAGCGCAGAGTGGGCAACGCCGACAAGACCGAAATCCTCACCATCATCGGCGAGGTGGAGGGCAAGCGGGTGCTCATGGTGGACGACGAAATCGACACCGCGGGCACCATGACCACCGCCCTGGCGGCCCTGCAGAAGATGGGGGCCACAGAGCTCTACGCCGCTTGCACCCACCCCATCTTCTCGGGCCAGGCCCCCCAGCGGCTGGCCGCCAGCCCGGTGAAGGAGCTGGTGGTGACGGACAGCGTGCCCCTCAAGGACGGCCAGCTCCTCTCCAAGGTCACCGTCCTCTCCGTGGCCCCCCTCATCGGGGAGGCCATCCACCGCATCCACGCCGGCCTGTCCGTGGGGGCCATGTTCGCGTGAGGCCGCCATGTTCAGGTGGGTGAAGGAGCTGGTGGGAGGTTCCAACGAGAAGGAGCTCCGCAAGCTCCAACCATTAGTCCAGCGCATCAACTCCCTGGAGCCCCAGTTCCAGGCCCTCTCCGCCCCGGAGCTTAGTGCCCAGTCCGCCCGCTTCAAGGAGCGCCTGGCCCGGGGCGAGGGCCTAGAGGCCCTCCTGCCGGAGGCCTTCGCCGCTGTCCGGGAGGCGGCGGTGCGGGCCATCGGCCAGCGCCACTTCGATGTCCAGCTCCTGGGGGGCATGGTGCTCCACCAGGGGAAAATCACCGAGATGAAGACCGGCGAGGGCAAGACTTTAGTCGCCACCCTGCCCCTGTATCTCAACGCCCTGGCCGGCCGGGGCTGCCATCTGGTGACCGTCAACGACTACCTGGCCAAGCGGGACCCCCACTGGATGGGGCCCATCTACGCCGCCCTGGGCCTCACCGTGGCCTCCATCCAGCACGATAGCTCCTTCCTCTTCGACCCCGCCTACGACTCCGGCGACCCGCGCTGGCGCCACCTGCGCGCCATCCCCCGCCGGGAGGCCTACCGCGCCGACATCACCTACGGCACTAACAACGAGTTCGGCTTCGACTTCCTGCGAGACAACATGGTCACCGACCCCCTCCAGCAGGCGCAGCGGGAGCTCAACTACGCCATCGTGGACGAGGTGGACAACATCCTCATCGACGAGGCCCGCACCCCCCTCATCATCTCCGGCGCCACGGAGGAGTCCACGGACAAATACCACACCTTCGCCCGTCTGGCCAGCCGCTTTCAGGCCGGGGCGGATTACCAGATTGACGAGCGCACCCGGGCCGTGACCCTCACCGAGGCCGGCATCACCAAGATAGAGCAGGCCCTGAGCATCCCCAACCTCTACGACCCCGAGTACTTCGGCCTCACCCAGTTCGTGGAGAACGCCCTCCGGGCCCAGGTCCTCTACAAGCGGGACCGGGACTATGTGGTCAAGGAGGGCGAGGTCATCATCGTGGATGAGTTCACGGGACGGCTCATGCTGGGGCGCCGCTACGGCGAGGGCCTGCACCAGGCCATCGAGGCCAAGGAGGGGGTCAAGGTGCAGCGGGAGACGGTGACCCTGGCCACCATCACCTTCCAGAATTATTTCCGCCTCTACAAGAAGCTGGCGGGCATGACGGGCACCGCCGCCACCGAGGCCGAGGAGTTCTATAAAATCTACGGCCTGGATGTGGTGGTCATCCCCACCCACCAGCCCATGATTCGGCAGGACGCCAACGACCGGGTCTATAAAACCGAGGATGGCAAGTTCCGAGCGGTGGTGGAGGAGATTGGGGAGCGTCACCGAAAGGGCCAGCCGGTGCTGGTGGGCACGGTGTCCATCGAGAACTCGGAGCGCTTAAGCGCCCTCCTCAAGACGCAGGGCGTCCCCCACCAGGTCCTCAACGCCAAGTTCCACGAGCAGGAGGCGGCCATCGTGGCTCAGGCGGGCCGGCGGGGGGCGGTGACCATCGCTACCAACATGGCGGGCCGCGGCACCGACATCATCCTGGGGGGCAACCCCGCCGCCTCGCTCCAGGCCGTCGCCCAGGCCAATGGGAACACGGCTCCCCAGAAGGCCGCCGCCCTAAAGTCCCCAGTGGAGCAGGATTGGCAGGCGGAGCACGACCAGGTGGTGTCCCTGGGGGGCCTACACATCGTGGGCACGGAGCGCCACGAGGCCCGCCGCATCGACAACCAGCTCCGGGGCCGGGCGGGCCGCCAGGGCGACCCCGGCTCCTCCCGCTTCTTCCTCTCCCTGGATGACGACCTCCTCAAGCGCTTCGGGGGGGAGCGCCTCAAGGGCATCATGAACTGGGCCGGGCTGGATGAGAACACCCCCATCGAGAACCCCCTGGTGAACCGCACCTTCGAGGCGGCCCAGGTGAAGATGGAGGGCTACAACTTCGACATCCGCCGCCACCTGGTGGAGTATGACGATGTCATGAACAAGCACCGGGAGGTGGTCTACGCCGAGCGCCGCAAAATCCTCGCCGGCGCCGACCTCAAGGCCAACATCCAGGGCATGGTGCGCCAGGAGATTGAGGCCCTGGCGGACGACCGCCTCCCCACCGAGGACGGCCAGGGCTGGGACCTGGAAGGGCTTCTGGCCGCCCTCAAGGCCATCCTCCCCCTCCCACCCACTTTGACTGAGGAGGGGCTGGCCCGCATGAGCCGGCCTGAGGCGCGGGCGGCGCTGCTGGGGGCCGCCCAGGACCTCTACCAGGCCAGGGAGCAGGAGCTGGGCCCCGAGAACATGCGGATGCTGGAGCGGCTGGTGCTGCTCCGGGTCCTGGATGCCCAGTGGGTGGAACACCTCACCGCCATGGAGAACACCCGCCAGGGCATCGGGCTGCAGGCCTATGGCCAGAGCGACCCCCTGGTGGCCTACAAGAAAGAGGCCCACACCATGTACGACAACCTCATGGTGGCGGTGCGGCAGGACGTCGCCCGCACCATCTTCCATGTGGGCATCGCGCGGGAGACCCCGGCCCAGACCCGCACCGCCGTCTCGGCGGGGGCCCAGCGCCGCGAGGCCGCGCCCGTCACCGCCAAGGTGGGCCGCAACGACCCCTGCCCCTGCGGCAGCGG
This sequence comes from Chloroflexota bacterium, assembly GCA_016210205.1. Classification (GTDB taxonomy): domain Bacteria; phylum Chloroflexota; class Dehalococcoidia; order JACQUO01; family JACQUO01; genus JACQUO01. The sequence goes on along the minus strand of JACQUO010000005.1, from coordinate 2,182 downwards.
CAAGAAATACAAGAAGTGCCACGGCCGCCCGGGGCCTTAGCGGCCTGACACCTGCCCCCATGCCCTCCAGACGCCCCACCCTCCGTCTCACCCGCCGCCTGCTGGAAGGGGAAGCCCTGCGTGCCCTGAGGAGCCTCCCCCCGGCCCTGGCCTCGCGGCTGGAGAATGTGGTCATCCTGGTGGAGGCGGAGCCGCCCCGGGGGGTGGCCCCGGACACCATGGGCCTCTACGAGGGGGTGCCCCTCACCGAGCGCAGCAGCGGGGACCTCCTCCTGCCCGACCGCATCACCCTCTTCCGAGGCCCTCTGGCTCGGGCCTGCCGCAGCCTGGCGGAACTGCGCCGAGAGATACGCCTCACCGTGCTGCACGAGGTGGGCCACTTCTTCGGCCTAGACGAGGCCGCTTTGGAAAAGCTTTAGCCCCGCTTTCCGCTGCCTTTCATTCCACCTACACCAAGAGTTTCAGCAACGCTTTTAACTCCCACCGCCTTCTGGACACCTCACCCCCTTGGTCCCCCTCTCCTTCCAGGAGAGGGGGAGGGTAAGGAGACTGGGGGATACCCCCAGACCCCCAGCAGGGGTAAAACCCCTGCACCCACGATGTTAGAGTGAGAAATCCACCAGAGCGGATGGGGGGCACCCCTGCGCCCCCGGCACCCCGGGTCGGGACTGCGCCCCTGCTTTCGTCTTCTGGAGAAGGCACGCCTGGCCGGGAAGAAGCGCCTGGCAACGGTGGTTGCCAGGGGGCTACGCCCCCTGGTCGGGGGTCTGGGGGTATCCCCCTGCCCCCCTTCCTGGCCAGGAAGGGGGGCAGGGGGATGGTCGAAAGGCGTTGCTGAACAACCTCCTTCAGCTAACTTTTTTTACTTGCAAAGCCGTGCTATATTTATCCTCATCACGGACGGACCGAAATCCTTCAGGGAGCCTAAACGATGTTTAGAGTTGAAATCTCCTGCCCTTTCCACGGCCAGGTGGAGAAACTGGAGCTGCCCGACAGCTACCGGGACTTCGAGGGGGAGGTGAAGTGCGGGGCCCGGCTGGAGCCCCAGCAGGTCTTGAGGATTAAGGTCTCGGATGGGAAGGTATTCAGCGTGCAGCGGGCATGACCATCAGGCATCCCGAAAGGCAACCATGAGAACCGTGAGGCGGGAGATGCTCCGGCGCGGGCTGGCCCTGGCGGCCCGCTGGCGCCGCCCCGCCGCCCGCCGCATCCCCGGCGAGGAGGCCATAGCCGACCCGGTGATGGCCCAGGCCTACGACCGGGTGACGGGCTGGCCCCAGGTTCGCCTGGGCTACGGCCTCATTGCCCTCCGGCTGCTGCGGGGCCGGGCCCTGGACCTGGGCTGCGGCCCGGGCCGGCTGGCGGTGGCCCTGGCCCGCCTGGCTCCCCACCTGGGGATTGTGGGGCTGGACCTCTCCGAGGAGATGCTGGCCCTGGCCCGGAAGCGGGCCGCAAGACATGGCCTCTCCCCTCGGGTCTCCTTCCTGAAGGGGGACAACCGCTGCCTCCCCTGTCCCGATGCCTCCTTCGACTTCGTGGTGAGCAGCTCTTCGTTGCACCACTGGGCCGACCCGGTGGCCGTCCTGGACGAGGTGGCGCGGGTGCTCCAGCCCGGCGGCCGCTTCCTCATCGTCGACCTGCGCCGGGACTTGCCTCTGGGCCCCCAGGCGGCCTTCTGGAGCGCTCAGAACCTCTTTCTGCCCTCCTTGTTCCGCCAGCAGAAAGAGCCCCTGTCATCGGTGGCCTCCTCCTACACTGCCCGGGAGCTGGCAGGGCTGGCCGCCCGCTCCCATCTCCCAGCGTGGCGCTGTGCTCGCGGTCCCGCCTGGCTGGTCCTGGAGAGCCGCTAGCAACATGACCTGGGGAATTGCTGCAAAGGAGATGACCCTTGAGCAAACTGAAATTCATCGCCACCCTGGCCCTGGCGACCCTGCTCCTGGCGACGGCTCCCGCCACCGCTCTGGCCCAGCTCACCGCACCCATGAGCCTCTACGGCAAAGTCACCGCCGCAGGGGCGAATGGGTCCGAGGGCACACGGGGTTGTTCTCAATGGCAGCGCAGCCCTGGACGGCCAGACCATCACCTTTAAGATTGGGGACAGGGATGCCCAGCAGACCGTTGTCTTCCGGAGCTTCACGAGCGTGAATCTCGACCTGGCCGTGGCTCCCCCTCCCACCCCTAC
>JACQUO010000004.1 GCA_016210205.1 Chloroflexota bacterium | reverse complement strand
TCCACCTCCGCCAGGAGCCCAAGCTGGCCCAGGGGGGTGCCGATATTCTCCTGGTCCCCCAGCTCCCGGTCGAGGGCTAGGCCTTCCCGTAGGCATTTCCGGGCCTCGTCGTAGTCCTTCAGGTCCTGGGCCAAAACCCCCAGGCCGTGGAGGCAGCGGGCCCAGCCGTTCTTGTCGTTGATGCGCTGATAGGCGCGGAGGCTTTCATTATAGGCGTTGCGAGAATCGTCGTGCTTGTTGGTCTGGAAGAAGATTTTACCCAACTGGAAGGAGACGGACCCCACGCCGCCGTAGTCCTCAACCTCCCGGTGGATGTCCAGGGCGCGGTTGTAGAGTTTGAGGGCGTCTTTTATCTTCACTTCGATGGTGGCGATGTTACCCAGGCGGTAGAGGGTGTTAGCCAGCTGTTTCAGGTTGCCCAGCTCCTGGTAGTTCTCCACGGCCCCCAAGAGCATGTTCTTGCTCTCCTGCACCAGGCCGCGCTCCAGGGCGCGGTTGCCCACCTCATAGAGGATGTCGGCGATGGCCGCCTCGTCCCCCACGGCGCGGAAGTAGCGGAAGCTCTCTTCGTAGAGTCGCCCGGCGTCCTCGTTCTGGCCCACCTGGAAGGCCAACAGCCCCAGTTGATGGAGCCCCAGGGCCAAGCCGCGGGAGTCGCCTAGCTCCCGGAAGATGTTGAGTCCCTCTTGGATGCTGGTGTTGGCCTCCTGGCGTTTGCCGGTCTCCCGCAGGATACTGCCAACATAGATTAGGGAGCGGGCCCTGCCCTCCTGGTCGCCCAACTGGGTGAAGAGGTTCTGGCTCTCTTGGAAGAAGCCCCGGGCTTTATCGAAGCGCTTGTGCTGGAGGTGCAGGTGCCCCAACTGGTAGTTGGTCTCTGCCAGGGGGGTTTTGTCCTCCAGCTTTTGCGCCAGCCCCTTGGCCTCCTGGAGCAGCGCCTCGGCTTCCTCGCTACGGCCCTCCTGGCGGTAGGCCAGGGCCAGGTGGGAAGCAGACCCAATGACCAGCATCTCCCCTCCAGCGCGGCGGGCCATCTCCAGGGCGGCCTCTCCCAGAGGGATGGCCTCCGTCCAGTAGCTCCGAGTCTCCATGAGGTTGGTGAGACACTGGTAAAGCTCTACCCCGCGGCGGGCTGCCTCGGTTCCTGTTTCCCCTGTGGAGGAGCGGCGATAGAACTCAAAGGCGCTGCGTAGATTGCCCCATTCTGCCTCCAGCTCCTCCATGGCGGTGAAATCCTTCCCCGCCCGGGGGCGGGCGTAGGCCAGGAAATGCTCCGCCAGGGCCTCCTGGGCCCGCTCGTCCATGGGTAGATGCCGGGCCAGGGTGCGGATAGTGGGGTGCATGAAGTAGAGCTTGCCGTCATAAGAGAGCAGGTAGCGCTCCACCAGGCGGTACATCCGGGCCTCGGTGGCGCCGCCATAGACCGCCTCCACCGCTATCAGGCTGAAGGGCCCCTCAAGCCGGGCGGAGAGGGCCAGGAGCTTTCTCTCATCGTCGTCCAGGCGCTCGAGGGCCAGACCGTAGGCCTTCAGCGCCACCGGCGGTATGCCCTCGACGGCCTGGGGCAGCTCTCCAGGGGCCTGCACCCGCTCCCGAAAGGCGGAGAGGGCCATGCCCTTGGCCGACCCTGCGGCTAGGACCATGGCCATGGGGTAGCGAGCCAGGGCGTTGGCAACGGCATCCAGGTCGGCCTCCTGGACATGCCACTCGGCGGGGAGTTTGTCGAAGAGGAGGGGGCGGCATTTATCCAGCGGCAGAGGGGTTATTTCCACCGACTCCACATCGGGCACGGGCTTGAGGCAGGTGACGATGGTCTGGGGGCTCACCTCCAGGCAGAAGGTGCGGGCCAGGGTGATATCCTCCACCCCTGCCAGCACGATGAGGATTTTTCGGTCCAGAAGCACCTGTTTTAGGGCCTGGACCTTGTTCTTGAGCGTCTTAAAGGAGGGGACAGAGGTGGCCCCCAAGGCTCGGGCCAGGCGGTCCACCACATCCTCTGCCTGCCCGTGGGCTGGGCACCAGTAGATGCCCTCCCGGTATTGAACCAGGAGTCGCCGGTGCTGGAGCGCCCAGGCCACCACCTGGGCACGGCCACTGCCCACGGGGCCCCAGAGGGCGATGGGCTGTCGGGAGAAGGCTGCCCGGAAGACCTGCTCCAGCTCTTGCTCCCGGCCCACGAAGCTGGGGTCGGGCGGTGGGGGCGCCATGCGGGGCACCCGCTGGGGCCGCACAACCTGCCGACCTCTCCGCGCTGCCCGGATGTAGTCCATCCCCCGGAGCCGGTAGAACAAAAAGATACCCCAGACCAAGAGGCCGAGGACGAGTCCCATGGCCCCGAAGGACATCACCAGCACTAGGGAGAAGATGCCCAGGAGGAAGAAAATGGCGTAGGATGTCATGTTTTCTAGTATGCCTTGGATGTCATTCTAGGCGTTGGCCTCTTTCAGTTTAGCTAAGGCCCGCTCCCGCGGCAACTCCTCCTGTTCCCCTCTTGCCATGTCCCGTAAGACTAAAGTCCCTTTAGCCAGCTCCTCCGGGCCCAGGATGAGGGCATGGCTGGCTCCCCAGGCCTGGGCGCGACGCAGTTGAGCCTTGAGGGAGCTAGGGTTGTAGGCGGTGGTGGCCGCCAGGCCCTGGCGGCGTAGGGCGGAGACCAAGGCCAGGCCCTCCCCGGGCGACAGGCCGCCGGTGATGGCGGCGAAGACCCGCAGGCCCTCCGGAGTGGGAGGGGCGCAGCCCTGGCGTTTGAGGTTCAGGATGATGCGCTCTATCCCCGTGGCGAAGCCTACGGCCGGGGTGGGCTGCCCACCCAGCTGGGCGATGAGGTCATCGTAGCGGCCCCCGCCCCCCAAGGTGCTCTGGGCGCCCTCCACCTCCGGCTGGACTTCAAACACTGTCCTGGTGTAATAATCCAGGCCCCGCACCAGGTGGTGGTCCTCTTTGAAGGGCAGGCTTAGGTTGGTGAGATAGGATTTCAGGCTTGTGTAGTGCTCAGCGCAGTCTGGGCACAAGGAGTCGACGCTGCGAGGAGCCTCCAGGCCCACTGCCAGGCAGCCCTCCTTCTTGCAGTCCAGGAGGCGCAGGGGGTTGCGCTCCAGGCGCTGGCGGCAATCGCCGCAGAGCTCCTGGGCCCGAGGTCGGTAGTATTCCTTCAGACGGGCCAGGTAAACGGGGCGGCACTGGCGGCAGCCGATGCTGTTGAGCACCAGATGGAGTCGCCTCAGCCCCATCTCGGCGAAGAAAACCCAGGCCATCTCCATGACTTCGGCGTCCAGGGCGGGGCTGCCCTCGCCGATGACCTCGAAGCCGAACTGGTGGTGCTGGCGGTAGCGGCCCGCCTGGGGACGCTCATAGCGGAAGATGGGGGCGAGGTAGCAGAGCTTCACGGGTTGGGGCAGGGTGTGCATCCCGTGCTCGAGGTAGGCACGGCACACGGGGGCGGTCCCCTCGGGGCGAAGGGTCATCATGGTGCCCCCGCGGTCGGGGAAGGTATAGACCTCTTTGGCCACGATATCCGTGTCAGTCCCCACGGTGCGGTCGAAGAGGCCGGCCTCCTCGAAGATGGGGGTGTCGATGCGCCCATAGCCGTAACGGCGGCAGAGGGCCGCCGCGTGCTCCTCGATGTAGCGCCAGTAGGGTTGTTCCTGGGGCAAGAGGTCTTCTGTGCCCCGGGGCGCCCGATACAAATATAGCCTCTCCCCGCTCTAAAACCGCCTTGGCTCCATGATGGTGAGCCGGTCTGGACTAGAAGGATACACCATGCTCTAGGGGTTGTAAAGCAAAGGCGTTGCCCTGCCCTTGTTCCTGGGTTATACTACCTCATGGGGAGTGGGAAATGGAAACCTTGGAGGTCACCCCTAGGGCGGGATTCGAGGAGCTCTGGGCCAGGGCACACAGCTATCTCGGCGAGGACAAGCTGGGGCTGGTCCGCCGGGCCTACGAGTTCGCCCTCAAGGCCCACCAGAACCAGCGACGACTCTCCGGCGAACCCTTCATGGAGCACCCCCTGGCCACCGCCCTCCTCCTGGCCGAGCTTCACCTGGATGCCACCGCCTTGGCCGCGGGCCTCCTCCACGATGTCCCCGAGGACTGTGGCATCCCCATGGAGGAGATAGACCGGCAGTTCGGCTCGGAAGTGGCCAAGCTGGTGGACGGCGTCACCAAGGTGGGGAAAATCGCCATGGCTGCGGCGGTGAAGGAACGCCGGGCCGTGGAGGCCGAGGCCCAGGCCGTCAACCTGCGTCGCATGTTCTTGGCCATGGCCGAGGATGTACGGGTGGTCTTCATCAAGCTAGCGGATCGCCTCCACAACCTGCGCACCCTGGGCGCCCTTCCCCCGCACCGGCGTCGCCTCATCGCTCAGGAGACCCTGGATATTTATGCCCCCTTGGCCCATCGCCTGGGGATTTGGCATTTCAAGTGGCAGCTGGAGGATCTGGCCTTCCGATATCTCAACCCGGAGAAGTACCGGGAGGTGGCCGAGCTGGTGGCCTCTACCCGCGAGGCCCGGGAGCAATATGTGGAGGAAGCCATCAAGGCCATTCGCGGCGAGTTGGAGGGGGCTGGGCTTAAGGTTGAGATGAGCGGCCGCCCCAAGAGTTTCTTCAGCATCTACCAGAAGATGGAGAAGTACGCCCAGCAGGGGAGGAAGCTGAGCGAGATATACGACCTCTTGGCGCTGAGGGTCCTGGTGTCCGAGGTCAAAGACTGCTACACCGCTTTGGGCCTAATCCACAACCTGTGGCGGCCCATCCCCGGCACCTTCGACGACTACATCGCCACCAGGAAAGACAATATGTACCAGTCCCTCCACACCACAGTGATGGCCCTGGAGGGCAAGCCCCTGGAGATTCAAATCCGCACCAACGAGATGCACCGGGTGGCGGAGTACGGCGTGGCGGCCCACTGGCGCTACAAGGAGGGCGGCTCCAAGGATATGCGCTATGAGGAGCGCATGTCCTGGCTGCGCCAGCTGTTGGACTGGCAACGGGAGCTCTCCAGCGCCGAGTTTCTAGAGTCCGTCCGCACCGATGTCTTCCAAGACCAGGTCTTCGTCTTCACTCCCAAGGGCGACATCGTGGATTTGCCTGCGGGCTCTACCCCCCTGGACTTCGCCTACCGCATCCACACCGACCTGGGCCACCGCTGCATTGGGTCTAAGGTCAATGGCCGTCTGGTGAGTCTCGGCTACAAGCTGGTCAACGGCGACACGGTGGAGATTATGGCCACCAAAGGAGAGCGGGGTCCCAGCCTGGACTGGCTCAACCCCGACCTGGGCTTCGTCTCCACCGCCGAGGCCCGCTCCAAGATACGCCACTGGTTCCGGCGTCAGGCCCGGGCCGAGAGCATCCGCCAGGGTAAGGAGCTCCTGGAGAAGGAGCTGAAGCGTTTGGGCATCAGCCTCGCCGAGCAGGAGAACATCGCCACGCTCCTGGAGTACAAGAGCCTGGAGGACTTCCGCGCCGACATCGGCATCGGCGAGGTGAACCCCCGGAACATCGCCGAGAAGCTGGCTGCCCGGGAGCGCCCGCCCGTGGCTGCGCCGTTACCCTCCGCCACCCCACCCCCAGGGGCGACGCCCGTCTCGCCCTCCATCCAGGTCATGGGGGTGGGTGACCTTCTGACCCACCTTGCCCAGTGCTGTCACCCTCTTCCTGGCGATGACATCATCGGCTATGTCACCCGCGCTCGGGGGGTCACCATCCACCGCCGCGACTGCCCCAACATCGTCCGCGCCGAGGAGAAGGAGCGCCTGGTGCGGGTGGACTGGGGCAAGCGGGAGCAGAAATACCCCGTGTCCGTCCAGGTGGACGCCTGGGATCGGGTGGGCCTGCTCCGGGACCTCTCCACCGTGGTCTCGGAGGAGAAGGTCAACATCGTCCTGGTTCAGAGCGTGGCCCGCCAGGACGGGGCCATCACCATCAACCTCACCCTGGAGATTACCGGCATCGACCAACTCAGCCGGGTGCTCGCCCGCCTGGAAGGGGTGCGGGGCATCATGAGCGCCACCCGCATCCAGGACGGCGTTCACCAGCAGCATTCGTCATGGTCTCCCCCCTCCTCGTCCAGATAAAGTCCCTCCCCGTAAAGCCTGGGGTCTATCTCTTTCGGGATGAGCAGGGCCAGGTCCTCTATGTAGGCAAGGCCGCCAGCCTGCGCAGCCGGGTGCGTTCCTACTTTGGGCGGGCCGCTGCCCTCACCCCCAAGCTCCAGAGCCTGAGGGAGCGGGTGCGGCGGGTGGAGACTGTGATCACCGACAACGAGATGGAAGCCTTGATGCTGGAATGCACCCTCATCAAGCACCATCACCCCCGCTACAATGTGCGCCTCAAGGACGACAAGAACTACCCCTATCTCAAAATCATGGTGGATGAGGACTGGGCCCGGGTCTACATCACCCGCAAGCTGGAAAAGGATGGCGGGCTCTACTTCGGACCTTTCGCCAGCGCCGCTTCGGTCCGAACTTCTTTGGATCTGGTCAAGAAGCTCTTCCCCTACCGCTCCTGCACCAAGCCCATCACCGGCCAGGACCGCCGCCCCTGCCTGGACTACCACCTCCACCGCTGCGTAGGCCCCTGCATCGGGGTGGTGAGCCGGGAGGAGTATCGAGAGGTCATCCGCCAAGTCATCCTATTCCTGGAGGGCAAGCACGGCAAAGTCTTGGCCGAGCTCAAGGTTAAGATGGAGGAGGCCTCGGAGAAGTTGGAGTTCGAGCGGGCGGCGGTGCTCCGAGACCAGATTCAGGCTATCGAGAAGGTGGCCCTGCGCCAGAAGGTGGTCTCCACCAGGGGCGAGGACGAGGATGTGGTCGCCCTGGCCCGGAACACCGACGAGGCCCTAGCCCAGGTGTTCTTCATCCGGGAGGGCAAGCTCATGGGCGGCGACCACTTCCTCCTGGAGGGTGTCCAGGACGAGCCCGCGGAAGAGATTATGGCCCAGTTCCTGCGCCAGTTCTATCTCTCCGCCTCTCGGATACCCCCGGTGTTGCTTCTGGGCGTCATCCCCCAGGAGGCGCCCACCTTGAGCCGCTGGTTGGAGGAACGCCGCCCCGGTCCCGTGCGCCTGGTGGCGCCCCGGCGGGGCCAGAAGCGGGAGCTGGTGGCCCTGGCGGAGGAGAACGCCCGCCAGGCCCTGGCCCAGCTCCAGGCCCAGCGACAGCTAGATAGCGGGCGCACCGCCGCGGCCCTCCTGGAGTTCCAGGAGCAGCTTCAGCTGCCCCGCCTGCCCCAGCGAATTGAGGCCTATGACATCTCTAACCTGGGGGGAACCTCCGCCGTGGGCAGCCTGGTGGCCTTCCAGGAGGGCCGCCCCCGGAAGGCCGACTACCGCCGCTTCCGCATCAAGACCGTGGCTGGCGCGGACGACTACGCTATGCTCAGGGAGGTGTTGAAGCGCCGCTTCCGCCGCCGGGCCGCTGCTGCCCCAGAGGAGGGCCAGCCCTGGGTCAAAACCCCAGACCTTCTCCTCATCGACGGCGGCAAGGGCCAGCTCAACGCCGCCCTGGAGGCCCTGGCGGACCTGCGCGTGGTGGGCATCCCCGTGGCCAGCCTGGCTAAGGAGCGGGAGGAGCTTTTCGTGCCGGAGCTAGCGGAACCGGTGGTCTTGCCCCCCCGCTCCCCCGCCCTGCATCTGGTGCAGCGGGTGCGGGACGAGGCCCACCGCTTCGCCCTGGCCTACCACCAGAAGGTGCGGCGCCAGGCGGCCCTGGCCTCCCCCCTGGACAGCGTGCCGGGCATCGGCCCCAAGCGCAAGCGGGGCCTCCTGCGCCACTTCGGCTCCCTGAAGAGGCTGAAGGAGGCCTCCCTGGAGGAGCTGGCTGCGGCGCCGAGTATGACCCTGAAGCTGGCCCAGCGCCTCCAGGAGGCCCTGTAGAAGATGATGGCCCTTAGAGGGTAAGCCCTGGCGAGGCCTTACAGCGCTTTTTGCTCATTAATGCGAAAAGAGCCGGGAGAGACAGGCCTTTTTGCCTTGACAGCGCCTTGCCCAGGGAGTATCTTGGCAAGTATCTTGGCAGAAAATATGCGCCCCCCTTTCGCGCCAAGGAGGTCCTTATGAAGCGATTTTTAGTTGCTGTCGCCGTGGCAGGCCTGATGCTCTCCCTGGCGGCGCCCGTGGCTATGGCCAAGCCCGGGAAGCCAATTACTCCCAAGGTGTTGGAGGCGGTTTTCATCCACTACGAAGAGCCGGCCAAGGGGGGGCGCCCCGCGCCTACCCCCACGCCCGTGGATAACACTTACTACCAGTTGCTGGGGCCCAAGTGGGATTTGGCTAAATACCCCTCCGGCGTCCCTTACATCGTCAACCCCTCGGGGGGGCCGGCAGGGGCGGTGGCCGAGGTGAGGGCTGGCCTTGAGGCCTGGGATGCGGCCACGGGGGTTGAGCTGTTCAACGACAGCCCCACCATCGATTCCAATAGCTGGTGGGGGAAGCTGGATGGCAAGAACAATGTTTCCTGGCAGGTCATCGGCGATGGACGGGTCATCGCCGGGGTGTGGGTGTGGTACCAGGACAACGATGGCTCTGGCACCATGTCGGCGGGGGACGAAGTCCTGGAGACCGACATGGTCTTCAACACCAGCGTTCGCTGGGGTATCGACCCCGATGGCGAAGGGCCTACGAAAATAAAGGTCTATGATGTGCGCAACATCGCCACCCACGAGGGCGGCCATGTGGTGGGCCTGGATGACCTTTACAGCGATGCCTACCGGGACCTGACCATGTACGGCTACTCTTCCAAGGGGGAGACCAGGAAAATCTCCCTGGAAGTGGGGGACATCAGCGGCACCCAGGCGCTCTACGACCCGTAAGCTGGAACGGAAGACGCTAAGGGGGGCGGGACTTCTAGGTCCGCCCCCCTTTGGTTACTTTGAGCTGGGCTGTGGCCCTGCTTGCTTAACTTAAGAAGAAAGGATGTGCTTGCGCTTGTTGGACAGGTAGTCCACCAGGATATACTGGCCCAGGGAGTCGGCGGTGGTGAATAAGACCCGGCCCTTGTTAATCTTGGTGAGGTGGTGGATGAAGTCGGTGAGATAGCGGCTGCGGTCCAGCATGAACACATTGATGCGGATGTCCTCCTTGGTGCAGCGTCGCACCTCCTTCAGGGTCTCCTGGATGGTCTTGAGGGCGGGCGGATAGGCGAAGAAGGGCCGGTCCCCCTCCAGGTGGGCCGTGGGCTCGCCGTCGGTGATGACGATGAACTGCTTGTTCTGGGTGCGCTCCCGCCCCAGGAGCTTGCGCCCCAGCATGAAGGCGTGCTGCATATTGGTGCCATAGACATACTCGTTCCAGGTCACCTGGGAGAGGGTCTCCCGGCTCAGTTCCCGGGCGATGTCCGCGAAGCCGACAAGGAAGAGCTTGTCCCGGGGGAACTGGGTGCGGATGAGGCTGTCCAGGGCCAGGGCCACTTTCTTGGCGGCGAAGAAGTTGCCCCGCATGGGCATGGAGAGGGAGAGGTCCAGCATGAGCACCGTGGCTGACTGGGTGAGGTGCTGGGTGCGGTAAACCTCGAAGTCCTCCCCCTTGAGCTGGATAGGCACCCCTTCGGACTCACCGCGCTTGACCGCGTTCATGAGGGTCTTCTCCAGACTCAGGTAGAAGGGGTCGCCGAACTGGTAGGGTTTGGTGTCCTCCTCCCGCTGGGTGCTGGCTCCCGTGTCCGCGGTCTCGTGTTTGCCGAAGTGTTCCTTCTTCAGCTGCTGGAAGATGTCCAGGAGCGCCTTCTGGCCAATCTTGCGCATCCCTTTTGGGGTCAGCTCCAGGCGGTCCCGCGTCTTCTTCACATACCCGGCCTCCTCCAGGCGTTTGAGTAACTCCTTGAGCTGCTCCCAGGAGTTGGCTGCCTCTGGCCCCAGGAGCTCCTTGAGGGACTCTTCGTTCACCTCGCTCAGGTCGGAGCCGGGCTGTACCTTGCGGAGCTGGCGCTCCAGCTCGTCCATCTTCTGGAGCTGCTCCATGAGCTTGAGGGCCTCGCTCATGGAGATGGGCTCATCACCCCAGAAGGGGTACTGGTTCTTGAGCTCGCTGGAGGGGAAGAGGTAGTCCAGGCTGGCGGCCATCTGGGCCAGCTGCTGGCGGGTCTCGTCGTCCAGGGCCGACTCAATCATCTCCTCCAGGGAGCGGCGCAGGTCCTCGGGGAGGCTCTCCAGGAGGGACTGCATCTGGGCGAGGTCCCGCTGGAGCTTCTCCACCAACTCCTCCAGGCTCTGGGGCGGGTTGGCCCCGAAGAAGCCGCCCCACTTATCCATGAAGCCCTGGAAGTCCGGCTCTCGGCCCAGGATTTTGTCCCGGAGCATCTTGTTCAGGTCGGAAATCATCTGGTTCATGGCGCCCATCTGATCCGGGGACATGGACTGCATTTTGCTCATCATATCCCGGAAGTAGGACTCCATGGCCCGCTGTTTGAGCATCTCCATGAGCTCATCGAACTGGGCCTTGGCGTCGCTATCCATGAACTCATACTCGGAGAGCTCTTTGATGGCGCCGCCCACATCCCGGGGGAGGTTGTCCAGGAATTCCAAGTTCTTGGAGGCCATGGACTCCAGGTTTTGCATGAGCTTCTGGGCCTGCTCGGGGGAGAGCTTGGGTGGGGCGCCGGCCTGCTCCGCGGCCTGGCCCTCCTGGTGCCGCTGGCGGGCCTCCTCCAGGCGGCGGTCGATGCCGGCCCGCTCCGCCTTCTCGATTTGGGCCAGGCGCTCCTGGATGTCGTCCAGGATGGAGTTGAGGTTGTGCTTGTGCAGGGTTTCCTGCTTGCGGTTGCGGAGCTGCTGGAGCAGGTCCTGGAGCCCCCGCATTCGGGGGTTCATCTGGCCCGTCATGCCCCGCTGCATCAGGCGCTGCAGGGCATAAGAGAGGTCTCCGTAGGACAGCAGGTCATCGGAGAGCTCCGCCATGATGTCATCGGCGCCCAGCTCGGGGAACTCCTGCGTCCCGTCCCAGTTGGAGTAGCGGTAGGAGCGCAGCACGTTAAGGCGTCCGGTACCTGGCCTTGCCCGCCAGCTTGTCCTTGTTGAGTCGGCGGTGCAGGTGTAGGCCCTCCAGGATGAACTCGATGGCCGAGGCGATGGCGGCGGGGTCCTCGCCGCCGCCCAGCTTCTTGACGCCCTCCCTCAGGGAGGCGCTCTCTCGGACTAGCTTTACATAATCTGAAGACAGCTGCAGGTCGGAGACCTCTATGGCCAGGCCAGCCTCGAATTTGGCGAGCAGGTCATCGAAGTCCGCGGGGCGGAAGAAGCGGTTGAAGACATTGAGGACTGCCTTGCGGGTGAGGTCCTCCAGCACCTTCTCCTCGCGGCCATCCTCCGCGGTCTCTAGCTCAATCTTGCCGGCGGTGGAGGCCAGCAGGAAGGGCAGGTCACTGACGCGCGGGGAGACCTGCCGCTCGCCCAGGCGGATGGCTCGCCGCTGGGCGTTGGCCACCATGCTCTCAAAGTTGGCAATGGACACCCGCACGCTGACCCCGGAGCGTTGGTTGATGTCGGGGCTGCGGCGGGCCAGGCTGGTGAGCTCGGCCACGATGTCACGCATGTAGGGCGGCACGCTGACCTTGAGGTCCTTGTCCTCAAAGTTGGTGCGCTCCATCTCCATGATGGCTATCTCGTGCTCCATGGTCTTGGGGTAATGGGTGCGGATTTGGGCCCCGTAGCGGTCCTTGAGGGGCGTGATGATACGGCCGCGGTTGGTGTAGTCCTCCGGGTTGGCGCTGGCCACTAGATATACATCCAGGGGCAGGCGGATTTTGTAGCCCCGAATTTGCACATCCCGCTCCTCCATGATGTTGAAGAGGCCCACCTGGATGCGCTCCGCCAGGTCAGGGAGCTCGTTCATGGCGAAGATGCCCCGGTTGGTGCGGGGGATGAGGCCGTAGTGGATGGTGAACTCGTCGGAGAGGTAGCGGCCCTCGGCCACCTTGATGGGGTCCACCTCGCCGATGAGGTCGGCGATGGTGATGTCGGGGGTGGCCAGCTTCTCGCCGTAGCGATGCTCCCGCCCCAGCCAGGCTATCTCCACCTCATCGCCCTGGTGGGCCACCTTCTCGCGGCACTGCATGCAGATGGGCTTGAAGGGGTTGTCGTTTATCTCGCAACCGGCGATGATGGGGACTTCTTCGTCCAGGAGGTTTATCAGGGAGCGAATGATGCGGGTCTTGGCCTGGCCCCGCTCGCCCAGGAGGATGATGTCCTGTCCCGCCAGGATGGCATTCTCTATTTGCGGTATCACCGTCTCCTCGAAGCCAATGATGCCGGGGAAATGCTCCTCTCCCCGCTTCATCTTCTCGATGAGGTTGCGGCGCAGTTCCGCCTTCACTGACTGCACCTGGTATTTGCTCTTGCGCAGCTCGCCGATGGTCCGGGGTTTGTTCTGGCCTGGCATCCTTCCTCCTGTCCTGGGGCTGCCCTGGGGCCCGAATTCGCCCGAAAGAGGGCGCAACGGGGCAAATCGCACTTAGTCCAATTATATAACAGGGACTCGCCCCAGGCAAATGGGGAAGACGGAGGTTGTTTAGCAACGCCTTCCGACTATCTTCCCGACCGGGGCGCTTTGACCCCTGGTAACCCCCGTGGCTCAACCACTCGAAGATGAGGGTGGCGAAGGAGCACCTTGAGGCTGCTCAGGGGATAATCCAGGAGTATACGGAGACCTCGTTGGTGATGAAGCTGACGTTGTTGGTGGCGAAGGTGTAGCTGTAGCTGTTGCCGCTGACCAGGGCGACGGCGGGCGGCTCCGTGAATCCCGGCACCTGCCGCAGGTAGGCGGAGACGCTGACGCCGCCCACGCTGGAGGTGACTATGTAGTCCTTGCGGGCCTGGATGTAGATCCAGGTGTCGCTGGTGCCGCCCGAGGGTGCGAAGGCCGCCGTGGTCTTGGTCGAGTTCGACTTGTTGTCGAAGACAATGGTGTAGACCCCGCCGCTGCCGTCGGTGGCCGGGTCCACGGTGAGAGGCGCGCTGCGGACGTAGACGGCACTGGAATTGGTGGTGCCGGTATCCAGGATGGGGTTGAGTTGGGGCGCGCTGGCGAGCGCCCCGGCGGGGATGGGCACGCCATTTTCCGCGGGTATCCCGGCCCAGACCTTGATCTGGCTAGAGCTCGCTGGGCTGTAGGCCCAGTTGACCTGGAGGGTGCCCGCCTTGACGTTGTACAGGCGCATCATGTAGGCCTGGTTACCCGCGACAGTGGCCAGACCGGGGTGGGTTACGCCCGGGTCCACGTAGCTCTGCTGGATAGTGGGCTGGGCCTGGCTGGCAGTGGGCAGCGAGAGGGTGACGGTGGGGGTGTAGTCGTTCACCGTGACCGCGGGCGGCGTGTAAGCGGTGGTGATGGTGTAGGTCTGGAAGGTGCCGCCGGTGTGGGGCTCGGTGGTGGTGTAGGTAGTGGCTACCCCGTCGGCCCCGCGAATCAGGTCGGCTATGACCCGGTTCATCCCCGCCTCCGCGGCCAGGATTTTGTATCGTTGCTCCCTTTCCACTTGGCCTTTCGTCAACGCCGTGGGGAGCAGGGCCAGGAAGGGTAAGAGGATGAAGGTGCCGGCCACCATGAGTATCAGCGCCACGGTAATCACCGCCTGGCCGTCCTGCGGCTGAACGATGCTAGCCAGGGTCACGACGTGGCCCTTAGAGCCCTTCGAGGTCATCCTCACCCCCTTGCCCCCCTTTTCTTGAAGGAGGGGGGGAGAGAAAAGGAGATCAGGGTGGTACCCCCAGACCCCCGACAGTGAACCAGAGTTCCCTGTACCTTTTTCTCACTCCAGCCATGCTTGTTATTCGTCATCACTGCGACCATTGCTCCTACGGGCTTACGACGAAGATCAACTGGTTAGCGGAGAGCCTGTTGTTGGCCGAGGCTACCCCTCTCGCCTTGAGGTAGATCACCCTGCTGGTGTTGATTGCGGCTACCTTGGCATCGGGCACGAAGAAGAAGTAGGTGGACTCGACGTCGGCTGTGACCGAGGTATAAGCGGAGTCCGCGAAGGCGTCGTAGCTGGCGCCGGCGGAGGTCTTGACGAACAATTCGATGGAAGTGTTCGCTTTATCGTCCACACCGCTCCAGCGCACTTGAATCGAGCCGATGGTGGTGGGGGAGGTGATGGTATTGCTTAAGACCGTCCAGACGACCTCCTTGGGGCTGCCGGTGGAGGAGTCCACCCGGTAGTAGTCGGTGTCAACGGTGGTGAGGGAGGCGGCGTTGCCAGACACATAGGTGCCGGCGATGACAACGGGGTTCGCGGCCACGGTGTAGGTCACCGAGCCGGGGATCGGGGTGGGGATTGGAGTGAGCGCTGGCACGGACACCAGAGACTCTCCCCTGAAGCGCAGGAAGGCGACCAACGTGGCTGTGCGGCTGATGTCGCCGATCGCCGCGGCCTCCTGGAGCGTCGGCTTGACGGTCACCGTCACCTTGAGCTGCCCTGGATTCCAGGTGAACGTCACATCGCCCTGGGCGAGGATGTCGGCTGCCACCTGGAAGGTCTGCTGGGTGACGTTGTTTTTCTTCTCCTCGCGCATGAGGGTCTTGAGGGTGCCGTCGTAGTAGTAGCGGATAGCCCAGGTATTGACGGCTGGCGTGGGTGTGGGTATAGGCGTGGGCGGCGGGGTTGGCGTCGCCGCGCTGGGGGCCACAGAGTAGTCGCGCCAGGAGAAGGTCCCATAGGTCACACCAGAGCCCGCGGTGAAGTCTTCGGCGGAGTTGGCGTCCCTGATAATCCAATATCGGGCCAGTTGCTGCTGGTTCTCCACCGCCAGTTGGGCGCTCCCAGTGGGGACCTTCTGCAGTATCAGCCCCAGCGCGCCGACCATCCCGCCGAAGAGCAGCGTCACGATGGCCATGGCGATGACAAGCTCGATGAGGGTCATCCCCCGTTGGTTTCGGCACACGCTAACGCACCTTGTATCCGATGAATGTGAGGTTGCCGCGGACGCCCGTCACCGTGACCGTGACCTGCTGGACGGTTTCCGCAGTGGCGGTGGAGCTGGGCGCCGGATAGGTGTAGGTGACCGCGGACACGGTGGTGACCGCTACGGAGTAGCCCGTGGGCATGGAGATGAGCGTGTAGCTCGCGGGGCTGGTTTGGAAGGTTTGTCGCTGCACATCTTCGAACTGACTTTGGGCCAGCTCGAAGAGGAGGGAGCGGTCGTAGGCGTTGTCCGTCACTTGGGCAGTTGTGGATACGGCGGTGAGCAAAGCCGGCAGCGCCACGGAGGCGATGGCCAGCAGGATGAGGGCCTCCACCAGGGTGAAGCCGCGCTCTTTATCTTTCACCAATTTACATCCCTATACCCCAGGCTTAAGCCTTCGCATGGCCTCAGGGCCGGTTGAACCGGTATCCCGTGCCCCGCACCGTGGCGATGAGGTCTTCCTTGAGGATGAAGGGCCGCAGCTTCTTGCGCAGGCGGTGGACGCAGACATCTACCACGCTGGGGCTGCGCTGAGCGGCCTCACCCCAGACCTCGCGCAGGAGGGTCTCGGGCCGCACCGCCTGGTCCGCGTGCTCCGCCAGGAAGTAGAGCACCTCGAACTCCGTGGGGGACAGGGAGATGGGCTTCCCATCGGTGGACACCTGCTGTGCCTCGGGCTCTATGGCCAAGCCGTCGAAGCGCAGGGCCTGGCGCTGCCGGGCGCGCCGACCGTAGCCCACTCGGCGGAGGGCGGCGTCCAGCTCGTGTAGGAGCTGGGAGCTGTGATGCTCCAACTGCTCGAAGCGCTGGGCGTTGGCGATGGCGGCCGCCGCCACGTCGGCCACGCCCTCCGCGGCGGCAATTTGGGCGCCGGCGAGGGCCTGGTCCTGGTCGGCCAGGAAATACAGCGCCCCCAAAAAACGCTGGTCAAAGGAAAGGGGCGAGATTAGGGTCAGCTTATAAGGCTCCTTGGGCCAGAGGCGCTGCTCTTTCGGGGTGATGATGCGGGGCAGGTTGCCCTCCCGACTTTGCCGGGCTAGGCTTTCGCTGCCTTCGGGGACCAGCCGGGCGAGGTTTCGGATGCCCAGAGCCTTCAGGTCCAGGGTAGTAGCCCGGCCCACCAGGGTTTCCTGACCATCCTCGGCCAGAGCCAGCACGCAGTGAGGGAAGCCGGTGATTTTGACGGCGTTGCTCACCAACTCCGGCAGGGTCTGCTCCAGGCTCAGGTCGTGCTGCAGGGTGCGCACCAGGGCCAGGAGGTTCTGCGTCCCTTTCTCCACCAGCACCATCTCCTGGAGGGTCAGCCGCTCCTCCCGCTCTTTCAGTCGCTGCTGGGCCAGGTAGCCCGTGAAGATGGCCACCAGGTAGAAGAGAGGTATTTGGTAGGCTGCCTGGAGGATGATGAAACCGGGCTCTTGGCGCAGGATAACGATGGCGGCGTAAGCCAGGGAGCCCAGGGTGGCGGTGAGCAGGCTGCCGATATAGGCCAGGTGCATGGCGTAGAAGATGATGAGCAGGGGCAGGACGATGACTGCCGCACTCCCCACCCCGAAGGCGGCCAGGAGCAGCACGGCCAGGGCCGTGTCCACCAGAACCATCCCGTAAATCAGAGAGGGGAAGTAGAAACGGGGGATGACCCAAAGGTAGAGGACGCCGATGTAGATCAGATAGAGGACAATACCGCCGGCGAAGAGCAGGGAGGGCAGACTCTCCTGGAACAGGAACAGCGCCAGGGCGAGCACCAGGGCTCCCAGCAGCCGCAGCCGCAGGGTCCCTTTGGCTACATCGAGGAAGACGGTTTTTCCCACGGCTCTCTCGCCCTCACCAGGAGAGTGTATCGGACTTCGCGCCTTTCGGCAACAGTAGAGGCCCGGAGGATGTCATCCTCGGGGCCTCGGTTAGCACACTTTGCTCCCCCAAGGGTCACCTTACGGATAGGTGTCTGCGGCGAAGACGGGGTCGGATTTCACGACGCCGCCGGTGTCGAGGTACCAGCCGTAGCTGCCGCTCACCGTCTGGGTGGCGGTGGTGTTCTTGGTCTTGTCCGCAGAGGCCACCACATCGGCTCCTTTGAGGTAGTTCCCGGTGGCCAGGGCCCCGATGTCAATATAGGTAGCCGTGGCGGCTGCGCCCACGGTGCCGCCGATGGTGGGCCAGGGGTTGCCCACGCGGGAGCGCACATCGGTGCGCCAGGCGTCCACGGCGGCCTGGAGGATGCGGCGGTCGCCGTCGTAGGCGCGTTCCTTGCCGCGGCCCAGGAAGCCGGTGACCTGGGGCACCACCACGGCGCCCAGGACCGCCAGCACCGCCAGGACGATGAGGATTTCCACCAGGGTGAAGCCGCGCTCGCTTTTTTTCCCGCTGAAGAACTTGCGTATCGCTTTCATATTTGCTCTCCTGGTTGGTTCACCCTTGCATTCATTAATGAGGCAATGCCTCACGGATAGACATCGGTGGCGAAGCCGTCGCTGGCGGCCTTCTCGGCCAGGTTGACAATCCCGGCGCCGGTGGCGGTGTCGGTCCAGCGATTGCCCTGGACCACCCCGTTGGTGTCAATATACCAGATATACGACCCCACGGGGCTGTTGGTAGCCCCGGTGCCGGTGCCAGTGCTGTAGGCGAAGGATTTCACCGAGTCGGTGCCCTTGATGTAGTTGCCGGTGTTCAGCAGGCTTATCTTGATGACGGTGGAGTCGGTGCCGATGTCCACGCCGTCGGAGCCGGAGTCGGCCAGGGCGCCCTTGACCCCGCCCACGGTGGGCCAGGGGTTGCCGGAGCGGTTGGCCACATCGGTGCGCCAGGCGTCCACGGCGGCCTGGAGGATGCGGCGGTCAGCGTCGAAGGCGCGTTCCTTGCCGCGGCCCAGGAAGCCGGTGACCTGGGGCACCACCACGGCGCCCAGGACTGCCAGCACCGCCAGGACGATGAGGATTTCCACCAGGGTGAAGCCCCGCTCATCCCGCTTGCTGCTGAAGAACTTGCGTATCGCTTTCATGGCTTTGTTCTCCTTTGGGTGAGCGGGGCTTTTGGGTCAACTTTGTGAGTGAGCACGAAGTTAATCTATCCCACTCATGCTCTTACTTCTCCCGGATGTACTTGTCGCCGGCGTCGTTCAGCTTGAAGACCCAGACGGTGCGGGTCTGGCCCGAGGCGTCGCTGGTGCCCTGCTTCAGGGTCCACAAGTAAACATTCACGCCGCCGCTCATCGCCGCTTCGGAGGTCGGGGCCCGGTCCAGGAAGTCGGGGACGAAGGTCTTTTCGACGATGTTGCCGGTGGAGTCCCGGGTGTCAGTGGTGGCGGCGAAGTCCACCAGGCGGTAGCCGGTGGCGGTGGCGCCCGCGGCGGCGATGACGGTGGTGCCATTGCTGGCGTAAAGGGGGATGCCGCCTGAGGCCACGGCGTAGTCAGAGGCCGCCTCGGGCCAGCCCGCGCTGGTGGAGGCGTTGTTGAAGTTGCTGGCGGCGGTCTGAACCCCCTGGCGGTCGGACTTGGACTGGGCACTCTCGCTGACGTCCTTGGTGCCGGTGACGCCGGGGGCGACGATGCCCGCCAGCACGGCTATGATGGCCATGACCACCATGAGCTCCATAAGGGTGAATCCGCGCTGCCTGTCAGTTCTCTGGGACATTTTCCCCTCCTCCTGTTCCTCTCTATGTTCAGGATACCATGATTACCGGTTTATTTCAAGGCCTGTTGGCCATTTGCCAGCAAGATAACATATATGTAATGATACTGTAAAGCGAAACTACGGGCGTTTACAGGCGATGATAGAGATATACAGGCATGTAAGGGCTATAAAACTGTCAAATCGCATGATAATGGTGCGGTGAACGTTGGCATAGAAAAAGCTATCGGGACAGCCCGGCGAGCAAGAGCAGGTAGGAGGAAAACAGGGGCTCGCCCCAGACCAGGGACAAAGCCGTGCCGAAAGCGAGGAAAGGCCCGAAGGGCATGGGGTCCTTGCGTCCCCGTCGGCGCGAAAGTAATAGGAAGGCGGCGAAGAGGCCGCCGGAGATGGAGCCTAGGGCCAGGGAAAGGAGGACCAGGGGAAAACCCGCCATGAGCCCCAGCATCCCCGCCATCTTCACATCGCCCCAGCCCATGGAGCCGCGGGAAAGGATGGCGGGGACGAAAAGGATGAGGAAGCCCGCGAGGCCGCCGGCCAGGGTCATCAGGGGGCCAGGGCCCCATAGCGAGGAAGTGATTAGGGCGACCGCGGAGACAGGAAAGATGATGCGGTCGGGCAAAAGGCCCGTCTTCAAGTCGATAATCGAAAGGACCAGGAGCGCCGACCAGCAGAAGGCCGCCCGTAGAAACAGCGGCCCCAAGCCCAGGATGGCCCAGAGCCAGAGCAGCATGGCTCCCGTGCCCAGTTCCACCAGGAGGATGCGCCGGGGGATGGCGGCGCCGCAGTGGCGGCAGCGGCCCCTCAGGGCCAGGTAGGAGAGGATGGGCACCAGCTCCAGGACGCCCAGACGGCGCTGGCAAGAGTCGCAGTGGGAGGGAGGGGAGAGGAGGGAGCGCCCCGCCGGGATACGGTCGATGACCACATTGAGGAAGCTGCCCAGGGCGGCGCCGAAAAGGAAAACCAGGCCCCCGCTGACGAGGGCGGCGGTCACAGGCCCTTGAGGAGCAGGCCCAAATTCACCGCCAGGGAGCCCGCCGGGAAGTCCGGTGGGAAGGTGAGGGGAGACGCAAAGGGGGCGGTGGGGCGACCCGCCGCCTGCTCCAGGGCCTGCCGATGCTCCGGGGGCAGGGTAGTGGCCCCGCACAGGAAGAGGGGCGCTTCAGTCCTGAGGATATTTCCCGGATTGGCGCTGTTGTGGAAGTTGATGTAGCGGGTGAGCTCATTCAGCAGCCGCGGGAAAAGGACTTCCAGGGCTAGATTCTCTCCTCCAAAAGAGAGGCTGCGGTAGGTGGTGGGGAACCCGTCCTGGAGGATGACGAAATCCATGCCGCTTTCCTCCAGGTTGACCACCACGCCCTGGGTGGCATTGGCGGCCCGGGCCAGGGCGAAGGGCTTGAGCTCCAGCTGGGAGAGGCTCACCCCCGCCTCGTAGAGGGCTTCCACGTACTGAGCCGTCATGATTCGTGGCACCATCACCAACAGGATGCGCTGCTGGGCAGCCCGCTGTCTCAGGGAGACCCAATAGATATAGCTCTCCTCCAGCTTCACAGAGAGAAGCCGACGCGCCTCACGGTGAGCCAGCTCCTTGAGGTTCACCCCGCGCGCCTGGGGCGCGGTGATGATGCGGGAGACGGTGTTTAGCCCCGGTAGGGCCGCCACGACCTTGCCCTTCTTGGCATCGCCCAGGGCGGTGCGAAGGAGGTCGGCCATGGCCTTGGTGTCCGAGATGAGCCCGCTCCGCACCAGGCCCGGAGGGATGAGCAGGGAAGACCAGGACACCACCCGCCGTCCCCGAGCGCTGACCACCCGCACTGCGTTGCCCTCCAAGGTGACGGCGGTGCGGTGGTCTGAAGGTATGGGTAGGCCCTTCAGTATCTCTGTGATTCTATCTTGCATAAGCTGCCATTAAATCGAGCCTGGTAATCTATTGAGGAGTCCGCTCGAAATAGACCAACAAGTCCACCCGGGATTCCCAAATCTTTCCCCCTTTGGCCTCGGTGACCAGGCGTTCCAGCGCGACGGAGTTTACCGGTATCTGCTCCAGGCCATCAATGAATTGGATGAGGCTGGGAAAATCGCCGGAGACCACGAAGCTGTACCGTATTAGGAAATAATCTCTGCCCCCGAACTTCTGGAGCGACTGGGAAGTTCGGAGCTCTCGCAGAGCAAGGCTTTCTCGGTCAGCCTCGTTTACTATCGCGGTGGCCACCGCCGTGGCAGTCTCCAGGCGGGGAAGTTTCAGGCTGCTCAAAGAGGCTTTGACCTTCGTCAGCTCCCCCTGCAATTGTGGTATGTCGGTGGCCTCCCGCAGCCGGCCCAACTCAGCCGTATTCCGTCGGAGCTTGGTCTCCCCCTCATCCTGCTGGTTGATGGCGTTGGTGTACGAGTAGGCCATGTAAGCCGCCAGGGCCAGCACAGCTGCGGCCAGGAGAAGCAGGACTCGGTCCATGGGGGTGAGGACGGCCAGGCGGTTTCTCAAGGAAGCCCTCCGGGCTTAGCTTGCACCAGCAGGATAAACTGGTCGTTGGCCAGGGTGTTGATGCTGACCTGCTGCACGCCCTTGAGGGTCATGAGCTGCTCCTGATAGGTAATGAGGCCATCGAAGGTCTGGGCCACGCCATGGATTTCTAAAGTCATATTGTTGACGACCATGGAGTTGACGGTTATCCCAGGGGGAAGCCTGCTCGTGGCATCGCCGATGAGGACAGACCAGGGGATGCGGAGGTTGCCAATGAGGCTCTGGTAGGATTTCCGGGCCTCATCATCGGCCTTTTTCGCCTCCGCTATATCTTGGCGCAGCTTGGTGGCCTCGTTCTGGAGGGGGCCCATGTCCCGGATTTGACGCTCCAACTGAAGGGCCTGTGTCTTGATGGCGGCGGCGAGTTGCTCCTCCGGCCCTTTCAAGAGGAACAAGGGATAGGACAGGGACAACCCCAGAGCGATTACCAGGATTAATACAGCCTGGAACTGCGTTATCCGCTGATGTCTCAGTTCTGCAGGCATGAAGTCGATATTGGGTATGCGCTGGTAGGGCTGGGGGGCGGCCCGTTGCAGGAATCGGATAGTTCACCCCTATCGGGACGGTTTTGCGCTCAGCGAATTTGGCCGATGATGGAGTACATGGGCGTGATGACGGAAACAGCCACAAAACCCACCATAAGGCCTACCATAATAATAAGGAAGGGCCCAATCATGCCCGTTAGCCGGGACATGGCCCGGTCGGCCTCGGCCTCATAGAATACAGTCAAAGAGGACAGGTTGTCCACCAGGTTGCCTGTCTGTTCGCCCACCGACACCATCTGGACGAAGATGGGCGAGAAGACTGGTTCTACGGATAAGGACTGGGAGAGGGTCTCCCCCGTGAGGAGTTTGGCTTTGACGCGGCCTAAGGCCTCTCGCACCGAGATGTTGGCGGTGGAGCTGATGGCCAGGTCCATCACCTCCGTCAGGGGCAGCCCGGCGGCCATGAGGGTGTGGACAATGCTGGAGAAGCGAGCCATCTGGGTCTTGGCCACCGCGCCTCGGATTAAGGGGACCTTGGTCAAGAAGCTATAGAACCGCCTCTGCCCCGCGGGCGTCCTACCGTAGAAAAAGCCCAGGATGATGAACATGATGATAACGGAGAAGAGGATAAGGCCCCATTCCTTAAGAAAAGACCCCACCCACACCAGGATGCGGGTGGGCAAAGGAAGCTCGGCGCCCCATTCCTTGAAGAGGTCCACCATGGCGGGCAGCGAGAAGGTGAGGAGAACGATGGCGGCCATCACGCCCAGTCCCAGCACGAAGGCGGGGTAGGCCAGGGACTGCTTCACTTTGGAGGAAATCTGCTCGTCCTTCTCCATGTAGGTGGACAGGCGGCTCAGGACCATGTCCAGCCGTCCTGTAGCCTCTCCCACCTGCATGAGGCGGCGGTAGAACTCTGGGAAGACATCGGGGTGCTTCTCGCACGCTTGGGAGAAGAGGCTGCCCTGCTGGATGTCCCGGGTTATTTTTGTGAGGACATTCTTGAAGATGGGGCTCTCCACCTGGGTTTGCAGGGCCGAGATGGCGGGGAGCAGAGAGATGCCGGATTTCAAGAGCTCGGCCAGCTGGCGGGTGAAGAGGATGAGGTGTGGCTTTTTAACCCCAAAAATAGTGGGGAAAAGCTCGTACAAGTTTATGGGCGTGCGCTCTTTATGCAGGCTTACGATAGTTAGGTTGGACTGCCAGAGGATTTCCTCCGCCTCCTGGTTATTGTCCACCTCGAGGAGGCCCTTCACTTCTTGGCCCTGCTGGTCGTAAGCTACATACTTGATGGCCATGGTGTATCCCGCTTAAAAAACGGCCTGGCTCTGCGCCAGGCCTTCTTTCTTGCTTGCGCATCCGCGCCAGTCCTTGCCGAGAGCGGAGAGGGCGGCAGCCCACTTGGGTTTTGTGCCCCGGCCGGCGGCTCGCAGACTTAGGGCGCTTCTCTCCGGAACAAGCATACTTTAAACGATGGTGTGAACGCTGCGGATGACCTCGGAGACGGTGGTGATGCCGTCTTTGGCCTTGAGCATGCCGTCGCGCCGCAGGGTTATCATGCCCTCTTTGATGGCCTGCTCCTTGATTTCCTGGGAGGTGGCCCCCTTATTGACCAGGGTCCTGACGTTGTCGCTCACGGGCATCACCTCATAGACGCCCACGCGGCCCAAGTAGCCGGTGTGGGAGCAGAAGTTGCAGCCCCGCCCGGAGTAAAAGTCGGTGCGGACCTCTCCCATCTCCTGCTGGTAGGCCATGGCTTCGGGTGGGCTCACCGGGCCCAGTTGGCGGCAGTAGGGGCAAATCCGCCGCACCAGACGCTGGGTGACGGAGGCGATGACGCCGGAGGTGACCAGGAAGGGCTCTACCCCCATGTCCACCAGCCGCACCAGGGCGCCGGCGGCATCGTTGGCGTGGATGGTGGTGAGGACCAGGTGGCCGGTGAGGGCGGCCTGGACGGCGGTGTTGGCGGTCTCCTGGTCACGAATCTCGCCCACCAGGATGATGTCGGGGTCCAGGCGCATGATAGCTCGCAGCCCCACGGGGAAGGTGATGTCGGCGGCGCGGTTGACCTGAATTTGGTTGACTCCCTCCACCTGGTATTCCACGGGGTCTTCGATGGTCATGATGTTCTGACCCCGGCCCATGACCTTGTTCAGGGAGCCGTAGAGGGTGGTGGTCTTGCCAGAGCCGGTGGGCCCGCTTACCATAATCATGCCGAAGGGGGACTCCAGGAGACGCAGGTAAAGCTGGAGGGGCCCGGGCTGTAATCCCAACTGGTCCAGGGAGAGCAGGGACGTGGACTTGTCCAGGACGCGGAGCACTACCATCTCCCCGTGTTTGGTGTCCACGGTGGCCACGCGGAAGTCGATGTCCCGCTCGCCCACCCTGAGGGCGAACTGGCCGTCCTGGGGCCGGCGTCGCTCGGCGATGTTCATATTGGACAGGACCTTGATGCGGGAGATAAGGGCCTGGTGCACGCCCAGGGGCAAGCTCACGGCGTCGTGGAGGGCGCCGTCAATGCGGTATTTAATCTTGAGGTTTTCGGCGGTGGGGATGATGTGGATGTCGGAGGCCCGGTCCCGAACCGCCTGGGTGATAATCATGTCTACGGCCCGCACCAGGGGGGCTTGGGCGATGGCTGAGGGTTCGATGAGGGGCTCGGCAAGCCCCCGAGCCGCGGGCCGCGCCTCGACCGGGGCCAGGCCGGGCACCTGGGCTGCCTCCTCAGTGATGCGGGCGGTGAGCCTGTAGCTGGAGTTTACGATTTCCCGCAGCCCGCCGCGGAGGGGGAAGGCGGGCTGGATGGTCATTCGGGTGAGGGCGGTGAGGGTGTCGATGAGCTCGAGGTCAGTGGGATCCTCCATGGCCACCCGGAGCACACTCCCGTCCACGGAGAGGGGCAACACATTGTGCTCCCGGGCGATGTTCTCGGGGATGAGCTTCAGAATATCGGCGTTCACCTTGAACTGCCGGAGCTCGATGATGGGGATATTGAGCTGGAAGCTGAGGACGGTGGCCAGGGTCTCGATGGTGAGGGCGTTCTGCTCTACCAAAACCTCACCCAGCTTGCGCCCAGAGGTCCGGGCAGCCTCAAGGCCCTTCTGGAGCTGTTCGGGGGTGACGAAAGCCCCCTCCAGGAGGATTTCCCCTAGCTTCTTTCTGGTCCCTGTTGCGATGGGCTTCTGCATCATCGGTTTCTCCCGGTTCCCCGGTGCACCTCAAGCCTTATGGGCTGATTACGGTCTTCCCCTACGAATATAGGCCACGGAAACGTGCCTGTCAATGAGTTTGCGCCTCAGCGTCGCCCTCGGCCGTTGCCGGCTCGGGCTCCTACCTTGTCTTCCTCGGCCATCCCTTCTTCCAGGCGGTCGGCCAAGCGGTGGAGCTCCTCAAAGATTAGCTTGATGGCTTCAGGCTTCCAGGTTGCGTCGAAGCTCGGCAGTTTTTCGAAAAGCTTCAGCTTGGCCTCCATCAGGGACGCCGGTTTGGATGCCTGCTGAGCCCGTTTCTCAATCAAGCGCTCCCTGGCGGCTCGGCCGGGATGGCTGGGTCGCTTCTCTGGCCGGAACTCTGCCGCGACGGCGCGCTTGGGCGCTTGGGCCATGGCTCCTCTCGCCATATCCGTTTCCCGGATGATGCCCAGGAAGAAGCGGGCGCATTTGGGAGCCACGCTGCCGCCGATGCGCCGGGTGCGGAAATAGTTGAGGATGGTCTCTGGGGTGGCATCTGCCAGGTCCACGCGCTCCAGGAGGTCGCGATAGACCTCCCGGACAATTTGGCTCAAGTTCTCCCGGTAGGCATCGCCCTTGACCTGGAGGAGGGGGAGCCGTGGGGTGGGGACGCCGGTCTCATTTATCAGGCCCAGGAACTTCAGGGCATTGATTACCGCTCGCTCGTTGTGGGAGGCGATGCCGTAGGTGCGCAGGTAGGACAAATCCACCCGGGGTGGGGTGAAGCCCCGCAGCCGCTGCAGCACTTTCTGCATCTCTGACCAGGGCGCATAGGGTGGCGTGGAAGGCTGACTGGGCTTCCGTCCTCTTTCTACCATATTAAGCGCCCCTTCCTTGCGTCTCCTCTTGCTCTGATAATCAGACCATTTGCCTTTGATTACCTAGTGCCTGTATTATAATTATGTTTGATTATCTTGTCAATACCCCCATCAACGGATATTTATTGTGGATGAAAAGTGGCGTAAACGGCTAGCAAACGGATGATTATCCGACGTAATCACCATTGACTTTTATGATTACCAGGGTTGATGCGGCTCCCTGGTAAGACCCTTGGCCGGGGAGGTTGTCGGGCCGGGGCGAGTATGATAAGGTCGCTGTGAGGGAACTATGACGCTGGCTTGGGAAAGACAGAGGCTGATACAGCAGCTGCGACGGGAAATCCGGGACGAGCGGGTGCTGGTGGCCATGCTGCGGGTGCCCCGGGAGGCCTTCGTCCCGGAGCACAGCCGGCATCTGGCCTATGAGGACATTCCCCTGCCCGTCGGCCACGGGCAGACCATCTCGCAGCCCTTCATCGTGGCCCTGATGACGGAGGCCCTGGAGCTGTCCGGTCAGGAGAAGGTGCTGGAGCTAGGGACGGGTTCTGGCTATCAGGCGGCCATCCTGGCGGAGCTGGCCCGGGAGGTGGTATCGGTGGAGCGCTACTTGCCCCTGGCGGCCCGAGCCCGAGAGGCGCTGGCGCGCTTGGGATATAGGAATGTCCATATTCACGAGGCCGAGAAGGCCCTGGGCTGGCCCCAGGACGCTCCTTATGATGCCATCATTGTCACTGCCGGCGCTCCCCGCATACCCCAGGCGCTTTTGGGGCAGCTGGCCCTGGGAGGACGGCTGGTCATCCCCGTGGGCAGCCTGTGGGAGCAGGAGCTGCTCAAGGTGATAAGGGAGGAGCATGGCATCAAGGTGCACAATCTGGGGCCGTGTCGCTTTGTGCCTCTGGTGGGGGAGGGGGCCTGGGGCGAGGCCGAGGACCGCTACTGGGGCCCATCAGCCCCTGACTTTTAGGCAGGGGCTATATATAAGGAAGTTTGATTGTTTGGTTTTTTTATTTTTCCGGAGGCCCTTCAGCGAGGGGCTTTTAGCTGGTCAATGAACTGGGAGGCCTCCCGTTTGCTGAGCTCCTCGGGGGGCCGACCGCAACGCTCCCGGCAGCGCTGGGCTACTTCTTCTTGGCCCAAGTGGTGCACCTCCCGGCCAATGGTGTAGATGGCCGTGACCTGGGCCGGGGTGGCCTTAGGTCCGCCGGGGGTGGGGCGCTGGACGGGGGCGTCCACCACCTTGCTGTGCTCCTCGCTGAAGAAGGCGAAGTCCTCGCAGAACTGGGTGCCGTAGCCCAAGGCAGCCAGGGCCCGGCCCAGGGCCTTGGTCTCGGCCTTCTCCAGGTAGTCGGGGAAGTCCTCGGCGGTCTCGCTGCCCCAGCCGGTGGCGCTTCCTCCGCCGGGGATGGCGAGGTGGGCCATGAAGACCGCCCGGTCCTGCCCGCTTTCCTTCAGCTCCGTCTCGACCAGGGCCTCGGGATGCTCGGTGCGGAGCCAGAGGAGGCGCCACTTGACCTCCAGGTAGTCGCGGCCCTTCAGCTGGATGAGGTAGCGGCTGGCGTTGAAGCCCATGGGCGAACTCCTGAGCGAAACATTTGTTCTATATTACTATATAGTATCTCCGTGGTCCCTGTCAAGGGGTCGAGCCTCTCATCTTGGGCCGAGAGCGGCTAAGGATGCCTTTCAAGTCTCCCAATCCATCCAGTCTTCTTGACGCCTCACCCCCTTGGTCCCCCTCTCCTGCCAGGAGAGGGGGAAGGAGAAGAGGGCTGGGGGACACCCCCAGACCCCCGGCAGGGGAACCCTGCACCCCTGCGAGAGAGGTGGCTCCGGACTCTCACCGAGGGAGGTCGCCCTCTGGACTCCCCTATCGCTAAACGCCCTCCGAGGTCGCCGCTACGGGATGCCTTGCCCCTAGGCAGGGGGACTGCTATACTCACAGGAAAACCCCGCCGGATACTAGTATATATATGGAATACGAGACTGTCATCGGGCTGGAGGTCCATGCCCAGCTTCTCACCAGAAGCAAGATGTTCTGCCGCTGCAGCGCCGACTACGCGGCGGCCCCCCCCAACACCCATGTCTGCCCCGTCTGCCTGGGCCTGCCCGGGGTGCTCCCCGTCATCAACGAGCAGGCTATCCGCTACACGGTGATGACGGCCCTAGCCCTGAACTGCGCCATCGCTGGCGTCACCAAGTTCGACCGCAAGAACTACCCCTATCCAGACCTGGTGAAGGGCTATCAAATCTCCCAGTATGACACGCCCATCTCCCACCAGGGCTGGCTGGCCGTAGAGGCCGACGGCGCCACCCGCCGCATCGGCATCACCCGGGTGCATCTGGAGGAGGACACCGCCAAGCTCCTCCACCGGAACGAGCCAGGGGGGGAGACCTACAGCCTGGTGGATGTGAACCGCTCCGGCGTGCCTCTCATGGAGATTGTCTCCGAGCCGGACCTGCGCTCCCCGGAGGAGGCCCGCCGCTATCTCATGAAGCTCCGCACCATCCTGCAGTACCTGGGGGTCTCCACGGGCAACATGGAGGAGGGGTCATTCCGCTGCGACGCCAATGTCAGCCTCCGCCCCCTGGGCACCAGCGAATATCTGTCCAAGGTGGAAGTGAAGAACATGAACAGCTTTCGGGCCGTTTTCCGCGCCCTTCAGTATGAGGTGGAGCGCCAGCAGCAAGTCCTGGGGCGGGGCGAGCGTATCGTCCAGGAGACCCGGGGCTGGGTGGAGGACAGGGGTGTCACGGTGAGCCAGCGGAGCAAGGAAGAGGCCCACGACTACCGCTACTTCCCGGAGCCAGACCTGCCCCCCCTGGCCCTGAGCCCCGCCTGGGTGGAGGAAATTCGGGCCAGCCTGCCCGAGCTCCCCGAGGCCCGAGGGGAGCGCTTCATCTCCCACTACGGGCTTTCCCCCTATGACGCCGGGCTCCTCACCGCCGGCAAGGCCTTGGCCGACTACTTCGAGAGTTGTCTGACCCTGGCTGGAGCTAAGGATAAACCGGAGACTTTGCCGAAGAAGGCCAAGGAGGTCAGCAACTGGCTCCTGGGGGAGTTCCTGCGCCTCCTCAACGCGGGCGAGCTGGAGGTGGAGCAGGCCCGGGTCAGCCCCGCGGGCCTGGTGCGGCTCATGGGGCTGGTGGAGGAGGGGGCCATCACCCTGGCTAACGCCAAGCAGGCCTTCGAGGAGATGTTCCGCACGGGCCAGGCCCCGGAGCAAGTCGTGGCGGAGAAGGGGCTGGCCCAAATCAGCGACCAGGAGGCGCTGGCGACCCTGGTGGAGCAGGCCATCGCCGCCAACCCCAGGCCCGTGGCCGACTACCGGGCGGGCAAGGAGCAGGCCCTGTCCTTCCTCATGGGCCAGGTGATGCGGGCCAGCGGGGGCCGGGCCGACCCCCAGGCCGTGCGGGAGCGCCTTCGGGAGCGTCTCCGCCCGACATAACGGGGCAGGCCCGGATTTATGATGATAGAAATGCTGGGTAATCTGCAGCTAACCGTGGCGAAAGAGGGCGCATGTTTTCCAGCCTGAAAGCGGCGGGGAGGAGGATAAAACGCGAGGTTAAAGTATATCAGCTTGTGATGCAAGACAGGCGGACGCCAAGGCGGGCGAAGATTCTCCTCTGGCTGGCCGTGGGGTATGCGCTCCTGCCCTTTGACCTCATCCCGGACTTCATACCGATTCTCGGCCAGTTGGACGACATAATCATCGTGCCGGCTCTGGTGGCGGGGGCCCTGCTGATGGTCCCCAGGGAGGTGGTAGAGGATTGCCGGGCCAGGGTAGCGAGCTCTTGATATTTATTCTGCTCAGCATCTTGTTCCTGAGGGGTTCGCAAGATTGGGAGGCAGCCCGCCGTTGTGCTGCTAAATAGGGCGCGAACTCCTGGGCCTCGTAGATTTCTCGAGATTGGGTTGCAGCCTGCCGTTATGCTATGATACATTTCTTGGGCTAGCCTGGGGTTGGCCCTGACAATCTATCTGCTAAGAGGTTGATGTGAACACCATTCTCCTCATCGCTCAAATCGTGTTGGCTGTGCTCCTGGTGCTGGCGGTGCTGATGCAGACCCGGAGCGCGGGTCTGGGGGGCGTCTTCGGCCAGGAGACGGGGGGCGTCTTCCGCACCCGCCGCGGCCTGGAGAAGCTGCTGTTTCAGGCCACCATCGGCCTGGCGGTAGGCTTCGTCGCCCTCTCGCTCCTCATCATACGCCTGAGATAGCCGTGGTGGCGCTATCCCCGGCGCGGGCTGCGGCCGGGCCGATGCCTATGTGGGGGCCATGAAGGGGGAATGAGGGGTTTAGGCCCGTGGTGAAAATCGTGGGGGCGGGTTATAACCCGCCCCCATAGTTCGTTGGCCTGTCTGGTCTTAGTCTTCCCGCTTGCCCATGCCCATGGCTAGCAGGATGTAGTAGAGCAGGTTGGAGACCGCCTGGAGCATGGAGGCCAGGTAGGTCAGGGCGGCCGCCGAAAGCACGGCGCTGGCGCCCTGGTATTCCTCGGCGGTCACCAGCCCCTGGCTCTGGAGCATGACCCGGGCCCGGCTGGAGGCGTCCAGCTCCACGGGCAGGGTGATGAGGGTGAAGAGCACGGCGGCGCTGAAGAGGATGATTCCCAGCCACACAAGGCCCGTCAGGCCGATGAGGAAGCCGAGGAAGAAGAGGATATACCCCAGGGTGGAGCCGAGGTTGGCCACGGGCACCAGGCGGCTCCGCGCCTGGAAGAAGAAGTAGCCGGTGTGGTCCTGCACGGCATGGCCCACCTCATGGGCCACGATGCCCAGGGAGGCTACCGAGGCCCCCTCCCCCACCCTGCGGGAGAGGCGCAGCACCTTGGTGCGGGGGTCATAATGGTCGGACAGAGTCCCCTCTGTCGCCTCGATGCCGACCCCTTTTTCATCTTGAGCCTGTCGGGACACCCGCTCCAGCCCGTTGGCCCTCAGCAGCATTTGGGCTGTTTTGAAGCCGGTGAGGCCCTTTTGGTTTGCGATTTTGGAGTATTTGCCGTAGGCGCTCTTCACCTTGAGTTGGGCGTATATCATCAGGAACAGGGGGGGTAGGGCGAAGACGAAATATAGAGGGCTAAAGAACATTTTGGGCCTCCGTGTTGGCTGCCGCCACACCAGGGGGCTTTTTGCCGCCAATTCATACTATCACGGACTATATAGGGGTGCAAGGATTTAAGAGGGCAGCAGCGCCCTCTGGAAGCCCCGCTGACCCCGCAGGAACTCCTCCCCCGTGAGGGGCCGCTTCCCCTCCAGCTGCACTCGTAGCAATCCCAGGATGCCGTCGCCGGTGGCCACCCCCGCCGCCAGGCCCTTCCCGGGATGGGCCACCACCTGCCCTGGGGCCAGGCCCGGCTGCGAGGGCAGGGGGCGGGCCTCCAGGACTTTGAGCAACTTGCCCTGCCAGCGGGTAAAGGTGCCTGGCCAGGGGTCCAGGGCCCGCACCCTCCGCCCCAGCGTCACTGCTGGCTGCTTCCAGTCCAGTTCACCTTCTTCTTTGGCCAGGGGCTTGCAGTAGGTGGCCTTCGAGCTGTCCTGGGGCTGGGGCTGGATTTGGCCCGCCGCCCACGGGGGGATGGACTCCAGGAGCAGACGGGCTCCCAGGGCGGACAGGCGCTCGCCCAGGGAGGCGGTGGTGTCCGCGGGGCCGATGGGGATGCGCTCTTGGCGGAGGAGGGGGCCGGTGTCCATGCCGGCGTCCAAGAGCATGATGGTGGCCCCGGTCTCGGCGTCCCCTGCCAGGATGGCGGCGGGGATGGGGGTGGCCCCCCGGTGCCGGGGGAGGAGCGAGGGATGCACATTCAGGACGCCCAGGGGCGGGATGTCCAGCACCTCCTGGCTCAGGATTTGGCCGAAGGCGGCCACCACCATGAGCTCCGGGGCCAGCTCCCGCAGGCGCGCCACCTCCTCCGGGGCCCGGAGCCGGCGGGGCTGGGCCACGGGGACGCCGTGCTCCAGGGCCAGCCGCTTCACCGGGGGCGGGATAGCGTGTCGTCCCCGCCCTGAGGGGCGGTCCGGCTGGGTGTAGGCCGCCGCCACCTGGTGGGGGCTGGCCAAGAGGGCCTGGAGCACCGGCACCGCAAATTGGGGGGTCCCTAAAAAGACTATGCGCATGCTTCCCGATATTAGCACAGGACGCTTCCTGTCTCAAACCAAGCTCTTATTTGGGATTGCCCTGGCCCCTCCCTTTTGCACTAAGGCCCCCCCTTGACTATGGCCCCATTGGGCCATGATAATGGGGCTAGCCCTAAAAGGGGCTGGAGGTAGTATGCTGCTGTTTGTAGGCGGGTTGCTCTTCGTCCTGGGGGCCTTCATCATCGTGGGATATGCCGCGGCCATCTCCTTCTCGGAGTTCTTCGGCAACCCCTCGTTGCCTTTGCTCCTCCGTCTCTCCGTCCCCCTGATGATGGTGGGGACGGTGCTCCTCATCGTCGCCTGGCTTCGGGAGCGCTGGGCTTCCTGGCGCCGGGAGACCTTTAAGGACACTAAGAAACACTAGGGGGAGCGCCAGGGCGCTGGCAGCGCCAGGTCTTTGGTAGTATAATCAGTTGGTATTTCCAACAAGAACGCTGAGGTATGTCCATGGCCAGACACAGCCGAGATGAAGTCCTAACGCTCCTCAAGGGCGCCGAGGTGGGCGCTGTAGCCACCCTGGCGGGGGACACCCTGCGCACCCGCATGATGCACTTCGCCGTGGCCGACGACTTCACGGTCTATGTGGCCTCCATGAAGGGCGACCCCAAGACGGTGCAGATGACCCACCATCCCTCGGTCTCTATCCTGGTTCACCGGCCCTCTGCGGACATCAACCAGTCCTCCGAGGTGGAGCTCACCGGCAAGGCCCTTTTGGTGCGGGACGCTGCAGAGCGGGAGCGGGCCCTGGCCCTCACCGCCGTCAAGTCGCCGGTGGTGGCCTATATGGTGAGCAGCGGCAACGCTGGGATGCTGGACTGTGTCAAAATCGCCCCGGACACCATCAAGTACCGGATTTTCGGGGAGATTGCCCAGGGGGCGCCGCCCACGGTGCTGGAGTTCCCCAAGAACCGCTTCGCCGTCAGCGACTGGTATCTGGCCCGGATGAAGCTCAAGAACTGGGGCTTCGCCCTGCGCTGGTCCTTCTGCACTGCCAGCGCCTTGGCCATCCTTCTGGGCACCGCCATGGGCTGGCTGGCTGCGGGTAACATCCACTGGGGCTACTTCGCCCTGACTCTCCTGGGTGGTCTATGTCTTCAGCTGGGCACCAATGTCATCAACGATTACTTTGACCACAAGAGCGGCAACGATGAGGTGAACCGGGAGTTCGTGCGCCCCTTCTCCGGCGGCAGCCGGGTGATACAGTCGGGTCTGCTCTCACCCCTGGAAGTGCTTTTGGGGGCGTTACTCTTCCTGGTGGTGGGCAGCGCCATCGGGTTCTATCTGGCCTGGGCCCGCGGCCCCTGGATTCTGGTCCTGGGGGCCATGGGGCTGCTGGGGGGCGTCTTCTATGTGGGCGGGCCTTTCAAGTGGGCCAACCGGGGTCTGGGCGAGCTTATGGTCTTCATCAATTACGGCCTGCTCATGACCCTGGGCGCCTACTATGTCCAGACCCAGAGCCTGGCCTGGCAGCCGCTGGTGGGCGCTCTGCCCCTGGCCCTGCTCATCACCGCTGTCCTTTATATCAATGAGCTTCCCGACTACGCCGCGGACAAGCAGGTGGGCAAGGATACCCTGGTGGTGCGCCTGGGGCGGGCCGGCTCTGTGGCGCCCTATGTGCTGATGATGGTGGGGGTCTATGTGTCTCTGCTGGGCGGCGTGGCCCTGGGGGTGCTACCCTTGTCCGCCGTCATCGGCCTGGCCACCTTGCCCCTGACGGTGCGAGCGGTGCTCTATGCCCGGCGGCATCACTCCTCCTCCTTCGACCTGGTGCCGGCCAATGCCCTAACCGTGGTGACCCACCTGGGCACCGGGTTGCTCCTGGTCCTGGCTTATGTTTGGCAGGGGCTGGGTCTGGCGGGGATAGGGTTCGTGGCTGGGCTGGGTGTCATCTTCCTGGGTTTCACCGCCTATATGTATTGGCATGTAGAGCGGCAGAAGAACATCTTCCTGGGCCTGCGAAAGGCCATGCGATAAGGGCCCAGGATAAGCTTGACGGATGAGGGGCCCCAACGGGCCCCTTATTTCATGCCCGCTAAAGGGTGGGGGGGGAATGAACCCGGCGGGGTCTGGCTGATAGAGCGTCTCGAAAGCATGGTAGACTGTGGGCATCCTTTTCTAGGGTCTATACCTCACCCCCTGCCCCCTCTCCTGCAGGAGAGGGGGAGATAGGGTATTCTGGGGGACGCCCCCAGGCCCCCGGCAGGGGGCGTTCCCCCTGCACCCCCTACGAAAGGGCAGGCCCCAGGCCCGCGCCAGAGGGGGTAGCGCCCCCCCTGGACTCCCCGCATAGGGAAGAGAGAGGAGGGCTGGGGGATACCCCCAGGCCCCTGGCATCCCCTTTAACCAGGCTTGGAGCAAGTGTTTGCCGGAACAGACTAGATTGGCCTTCGCTGACTTAACTCTGGGGGAGCTCCAGGGGCTCATGGCCGATTGGGGCTGCCCGCCTTACCGGGCCCGCCAGGTGTATCATGGCATCTACCAGCGCCTGGCGGAGTCCTTCCAGGGGCTGACGGACCTGCCCCAGGCTCTGCGGGAGCGGCTGGCGGATAGCCTGCTCCTGCCCTGCCTCGAGAGGCTCGAGGAAGCGGCCTCCAGCGACGGCAAGACCCGCAAGGCGCTCTTCCGCCTGGCGGACGGCCAGGCCATCGAGTCCGTGCTCATGGAGCACGAAGGGGAGAGCCGGGACTGGAACACCGTTTGTCTTTCCTCCCAGGTGGGCTGCGCCTACGCCTGCCCCTTCTGCGCCACGGGGCAGGCCGGCTTCGTCCGGGACTTGCGGGCGGGGGAGATGGTGGAGCAGTATCTCTTCTTCGCCCGCAAGGTGCGGGTGCAGCATGTGGTCTTCATGGGGATGGGGGAGCCGCTGGCTAACTACGAGGAGGTGCTCAAAGGCATTGGCATCTTTATGGAGCCGGCGGGGCTGAAGTTGGGGGCTCGGCGCATCACCATCTCCACGGTGGGGCTGGCGCCGCAAATCCGCCGCCTGGCCCAGGAGCAGCTTCAGGTGGGGCTGGCGGTCTCCCTCCATGCCCCTACCGATGCCCTACGGGATACCCTGGCTCCGGTGAACCGGAAGTATCCCCTGAAGGAGCTCATGGCCGCCTGCCGTTACTACTTTGAAACCACGAGGAGGCGCGTCACCTTCGAGTATGCTCTCTTCGTCGGGATAAACGACTCCCCCAGGGAGGCCAGGGCCTTGGCCCAGCTCCTGGGGGAGATGCCTTGCCATGTGAACTTGATTCCCGGCAATCCCTCCGCCGCCCTTCGCTTCCGGCCCTCGCCCCGGGTTCGGGTCGCGGCCTTCCAGCAGGAGCTGCAGGGCCTGGGCCTGGCCGCCACGGTACGGGCCTCTCGCGGCCTGGACATCCAGGCGGGATGCGGCCAGCTGCGAGGCCAATGGCAGGCCCGCCAGGGCTAAGCGCCTGGCGTCTTGGCCTCTTCTCCGGCGGCCTCCTCCGGCTTGGCCTCGGCCTCGGCCTCGGCCACGGCTGCCTCAGCCTTGGGCGCCTCCTCCTCGACTATCTTAGCCAGGCCTATCTTGGCCACCACCTGGTCGGGGTCGGCCACGGCCATCACCCCGGTCCCCAGGGCGAGGTCGCGGACATAGATGGAGGCGTTGATTTCCATCAGGCCAGAGATGTCCACTTCCACCCGGGAGGGCAGGTCCGCGGGGAGGCATTCGACTTCGATGGAGTTCAGGTTGGGCAGGAACAGGGCTCCGCTCACATCCAGGGCTGGGGCCTTCCCCAAGAAGGCCAGGGGGACTGCCACCCGCATCTTTTGGGCCATGTCCACCTGGTAGAACTCCACATGGATGAGATTCCGGTAGACCGGATGGATTTGCACTTCCTTCACCAGGACCACCTGGGCGTGGCCCTGGCCCACCTGCAGGTCCAGGAGGGTGGTGCGCCCCACCCGGGCCAGGGCCTTCTGGAGCACGGGGGTCTCGATTTGGATGGCCACGGACTCCTGGCCCCGTCCATACAGGTTGGCCGGGGTGAAGCCCTCCCGGCGCAGGGCCTTGACCTGCTTGCCCAGGACCTGTCGTTTCGTCGCTTTAACTTTCAGTCGCGCCATGGATTTATTGCTCCTTGAGGATGTGTCAACAGCCCTTGAGGGTAGCAAAGCCTCGCCGGGAAGTCAAGTGTAAAGGGTGTATGCCTCACCCCCTTGGCCCCCCTCTCCTCCCAGGAGCGGGGGACGATAAGGAAGACTGGGGGGCACCCCCGGCCCGCTGGCAGGGGCAGCGCCCCTGCACCCCCCAATTGTTAACAGAAATAATCTTGGGTTAGGGGAGAAGGAACCTCTGAGCCTGGACGCCTCTGCCTGGGGCGGCCTATAATGGCCCCATGATGGAAGCGCATGGCAGCCCCAGGCCCGGCCCGCAAGCCCCCGCGGCGACGAAGACCAGCGACTTCGATTACTATCTGCCCCCGGAGCGCATCGCCCAGACGCCGGCGGAGCCCCGGGACTCCTCTCGCCTGCTGGTGCTGCCCCGGGACGGCGGCCCCCTCCAGCACCGCCGCTTCGCTGAGATGGGCGATTATCTGCGGGAGGGCGACCTTCTGGTGGGCAACGACAGCCGGGTCATCCCGGCGCGGCTGCGAGGCCGCAAGGCGGGCAACGGCGGGCGGGCGGAGGTGCTCCTCCTGCGGCGTCTGGAGCCTGGCCTGTGGGAGGGGCTGGTGCGGCCGGGGCGTCGCCTGCCCGTGGGAACAATCGTTGACATAATGTCGTCGCCGGGCTGCCCGGAGGCCGTGCCCCTCTCCATCGAGGTGGTGGGGCGGGAGGAAGGGGGCGTGCGTCGGCTACGCCTCTCTTCTGAAGAGGGTCTGGAGGAGGTGGGGGAGGTGCCCCTGCCCCCCTATGTCCACACGCCGCTGGCGGACCGGGAGCGTTACCAGACGGTCTATGCCAGCGCCCCGGGGAGCGTGGCGGCGCCCACGGCGGGGCTGCACTTCACCCCTCGGCTCATGGGGGAGATGGAAGGACGGGGCGTGCGCTTAGCCTTCGTGACGCTGCATGTGGGGCTGGACTCCTTCAAGCCGGTGGAGTCCGAGGACCCGGCCCTGCATCCCATCCACCGGGAGTGGGTGGAGGTTCGCCCGGAGACGGCGGCGGCGGTGAGCGAGGCCCGGGCGGAGGGACGAAGGGTGCTGGCGGTGGGGACTACGACGGTGCGCGCCCTGGAGCAGGCTTCGCTTGCCTCGCCTGGTGACAGGGTGCTGGCGGCCTATTCGGGTTGGGCCGACCTCTTCATCCGCCCCGGATATGCCTTCCGGGCCGTGGACGGCCTGGTCACCAACTTCCATCTGCCGCGCTCCACGCTGCTGATGCTGGTGTGCGCCTTCGCGAGGCGGGAGCGGGCGCTGGCGGCGTATAATGAAGCCATACGGGCGGGCTACCGCTTCTACTCCTTCGGGGATGCCATGCTGGTGGTGTAGTCGTGCTTGTCACTGTTGCAGGTAATGACATGATATGATAGTATTACACCAAGATGGAGTATTACGCAAAGGGGAAGCAAACATGGAAGAGCGAGCGACGACGGTCACGACGACAGTCACCTTGAAAGGGCAGGTCACTATCCCGGGCGCCATAAGGCGGGCGCTGAAAATCCAGCCCAAGGACAAGGTCTCCTTTGTGATGGTGAACGGGGAGATTCGGCTGCGGCTGGTGGGCTCGCGGGTGATGGCGGGCTATGGGGCGGTGAGGTCCAGGAAGAGGCCCGAGGACTTCCGCCGGATTCGGCGCGAGGTAGAGGAGGAGATGGGTGAGGGGGCTGCCAGGGAGGGATGATGCCTCGCTTTCTGGACACTAACATCCTTTTGCGCTACTTGACGCGGGACGATGAGGAGAAGGCCGCGGCGTGCTTGGCCCTGCTGTTGCGGGTGGAGCGGGGCGAGGAGGTGGTGGTGAGCTCGGACCTGGTCATGGCGGAGACGGTGTTCACCCTGCAGTCGCGCCGGCAGTATGGCCTCTCCCGGGAGCGCATCCGCCAACTGCTGGAGCCGGTCATAGCTCTGCGGGGACTCAGGCTGCCCCGGAAGTCCCTCTATGCGCGGGCCTTTGACCTGTACTGTGGGGGGAAGGTCAGCTTCACCGACGCCTACAATGCCGCTTACATGGAGGCCCGGGGGCTCCGCGAAGTCTATAGCTACGACAGGGACTTCGACGGCGTGGAGGGGCTACAGAGGGTGGAGCCGGAGGCGTAGCCCTCTCGGGTCCAGGCGGCGGCGCCGGGAGGTGGCGGCGCAGACTCAGGCCAAGCTGTGGACGCTGGCGGCCTACGCTGAGGCCATACGGGAGGGCTACCGCTTCTACTCCTTCGGGGATGCCATGCTGGTGGTGTGAGGGTTGACATCCCTGGGGCCGTAAGGGATAATGGGAAGTAAGATGTAAGATGTAAGATGTCTTACTTCTGACGATGGAGGACACTGGTATGAGAGACAAGGGGAAAAATGAGGTGGTGCTGCGGCCCAAACGCCAACTCACCCTGCCCAGGGAAATCTGCGAGGAGTTGGGGATAGGGCCGGGGGATAGGCTGGAGCTGGCCCTGGAAGGCTCGGCCTTGGTGGCTCGTCCCAAGAGGTCCGTGGCCCTGGAGGCGCTGCGGGAGATTCAGGCGGCCTTCCAGCGCTCGGGTATCGCCGCGGCGGAGCTACAAGCCACGGGGGCCCGGGCGAGGCGCCAAGTGGCCAGGGAGCGCTATGGGGCCAAAGGCTAGGCCCCGGGTCTTCCTGGACAGCAATGTGATTTTCTCTGGGCTTTATTCGGCGCAGGGGGCGCCGGGACAAATCCTGGAGCATTTCCTGGCGGGCCGGATAGGGGTGGTCATCTCGCAGCAGGTGCTGGAGGAGGTGGTGCGCACCGTGGGGGAGAAGCTACCGGTGGCTCTACCGGCCCTGCGGCGGCTGCTGGAGAGCGCCCCGCCGGAAATCGTGGCGGACCCGCCGCTTGGGGAGGTGGTAACATGGGCCGGGGCGCTGGCTCGGGGGGATGCGGCCATCCTGGCGGCGGCAGTGGCGGCTCGGGCCGACTGTCTGGTCACGGGAGACCGGCGCTTCTTTGCTCACGCTATCGTGGAGGAGGCGGGGCTGCGCATCGTTACGCCCGCGCAGTTCCTCGCGGGCCTGAAGGACTAGTGGGGTGGCCCAGAGGCCTCCAGAGCGCTTTGGCGGATGCCATGCTGGTGATATGAATTGAGGTTGACTCATATGAAGCTGAGACTGCTCCTGGGACTCCTTTTGGCTCTGGGTCTGGCGCTGGGCTGCGCGGCCCCGGCTCCCACGCCGACTCTTGTGCCTCCCGCGCCTACCCCCAGTCCCACGGCGACCCCGGCGCTCACCGCGACACCTGCTCCCGCGTCGACGGCGACGCCGGTGAGGCTCACCCCTTCGCCCACGCCCACCCCAAGGCCGACCCCTACCCCCACCCCCGTCAACGATAAGGTCATTCGGCTTTACTACTACGGCCCCGCATCCATCGGGGGCGACCCGGCGGCCCTGCCCGGGGCGCATTCCATCTTCAGCGCCACCTCCAGCGACGGACTCAGCTTTCGGGAAGAGCCGGGGGTGCGTTTCTCCTACGACACCAGGTCGGCCTTCGGCATCACCGACCCTGATGTGGTGCGCTTGGATGATGGCTCGTGGCTGATGTTCCTCAGCCTGGGCACCAACCTGCTCAAGGCCGTCGCCCCCACATCGACGGGGGACTTTACCCTCGATGAGTTCTTCCGGTGGAGCGGCGGCGGGGTCTCTGGCTCCTATAACTTCGGTGGCACGGTGCGAACCTTCGTCCCCTCCCAGGGCGGCATCCGGAGGGCGACCTATGACCAGAGCAAGGGCGCTTTGAGCTATACGGGCGTCGCGCTGCTGGCACCGCCCTCGGGCTTTTTAGCCGACCCCTCGGTGATTCAGGTGGAGGGCCAGTATCTCATGTTCTACAAGTACGCCGCCTCTCCCAGCGCGCCCCCCACGGAGCACGAGATTTACCTGGCCACCTCCAGCGACGGCGTGGTCTGGTCTCAGCACCGCGAGAATCGCTTCGTGGGCAGGGGCTCGGTGCCGGGGGCGGTGTATTACAACGGCACAATCTATGTTTACTACAACGGCCTGTCGCCCCGCCCGGACTTCCCGCCGCCCGACCTGGGGGTGGCGGTGAGCCGGGACGGGGGCGCCACTTTCACCTTCTCTGCCATCACTATCCAGGGGAAAAAGGCGGCGGGGGCGGTGGACCCGGCCGCGGTGGTGGTGGGGCCGTAGGGATGTGGTGCTAGCGCTGGCGCTTGCGTCTTGGGGCGACGCCTGCTGGGGCTGGCGTTGGGGGCGGGCCCGAGAGGAGGCGCTTTCAGAACGCAGATATGGTATCATACCCGAGGCTTGAGCCTGACCCACAGGTGTAGGCCACCAGTGACACGGAGGGAGACGCTCTTAAGGCCATCCCATCCCTTTCTAGAGCACGGGGGCACTTCAATATTTCTCTTGCCGAAAGGTCCGGGCAGTGTATGAATAGGCTGGGCATACTGACAAGCGGCGGCGATGCTCCGGGGATGAACGCCTGCATCAGGGCGGTAGTGCGCCATGCCCTCAACGAAGGGTTGGAGGTGATGGGAATCCGGCGCGGCTACAGCGGTCTTCTGGCAGGCGAGGTGGTCAAGCTTAACTTCAGGAGTGTTGCCAACATCATCCAACGGGGCGGCACTATATTGGAAACCTCGCGGTGTGCTGATTTCCTGAAGCCCGAGGGGAGAAGAGACGCCGCCGTGGTCCTGGAGCAAAATGGCATCGATGGTTTGGTGATAGTCGGCGGCGACGGCAGCTTTCGTGGGGCTTCTGCCTTGATGGAAGAGACCTCCACAATGGTTATCGGCGTCCCTGCCACCATTGACAACGATGTGTATGGCATTGACTACACCATCGGCTTCGACACCGCCGTCAACACCGCCATGGAAGCCATCGACAAGGTCCGGGATACCGCTGATGCCTTCGAGAGGATATTCTTTGTTGAGGTCATGGGCAGGGATGCCGGCTTCATCGCTCTTCAGGTGGCTGTCGCCGCCGGGGCTGCCGAGGTGATTGTCCCGGAGCAGAAAACGGACCTAGACCAGCTCTGCCGAACCTTGAGCGATAACTTCAAGCGGGGCAAACGGAGCAATATCGTCGTGGTGGCGGAGGGGAACAAGCTTGGGCATTCCCTCCAAATTGCCCAATATGTCGAGAATCGCCTGAATACCAGTTGTCGGGCGTGCGTTTTAGGGCACTTGCAGCGTGGTGGCGCCCCTACGGCTAAGGACAGGGTCCTGGCCACCAGGTTGGGCGCTGCCGCCGTGGAGGGAATTCTCAAGGGCAAGCACGGACACATGGTAGGGCAGCGCAACGGGCAGGTTGTCTATGTGCCCATGAGAGAGACCTGGGAGAAGAAGAAGGAACTGGCTGTCCACCTCTTCGAATCGTTGAAGGTACTTGGGAAGTAGCCGCCTGGTGCGCCGACGTAGCGGGCGCCATCTGCGGGGGCTATCTCTGGTAAGAGGCTTGGCCGTTCGGTGAGCTAACACAGGAGGGGGAAAGTGAAGCTGAAATGGCTGGGACATGCGGCGTTTCTCATCACGGCGGCCAACGGCACTCGTATTCTCTGCGACCCCTATAAGCCCAACCCGGGCCGCCTGGACTACGGGGAAATCGACGAGGCGGCGGAGGTGGTCACGGTGAGCCACGAGCACGGCGACCACGCCAATACCGCGGCGGTGCAGGGCGGCCCCCAGGTGGTGCGCGGCGTGGGGAGCCATAAGGCCAGGGGCATCGAGTTCCGGGGCATCGGCTCCTTCCACGACGCCAAGGGCGGGGGCGAGCGCGGCCCCAACACCATCTTCTGTTTTTCGGTAGACGGGATGCGCCTTTGCCACCTGGGGGACCTGGGCCATCCCCTGAGCGCGGAGCAGCTGAAGGCGATTGGGGCGGTGGACATCCTCATGCTGCCCACGGGCGGGCCTACCCCCACCCTGGAGCTGTCTGAGGCCGAGGCCCTGGTGCAGCGCCTGAAGCCGCGGGTGGTCATCCCCATGCACTTCCGCAACCAGAAGTGCGC
Source organism: Chloroflexota bacterium (assembly GCA_016210205.1). GTDB lineage: Bacteria > Chloroflexota > Dehalococcoidia > JACQUO01 > JACQUO01 > JACQUO01. The sequence continues at coordinate 51,334 of JACQUO010000004.1, read as the reverse complement.
TTTTCCCAAGTATGGGGTGGAGGACTTCATCAAGGGGAAGAAGAGCGTGCTGCGAGCGGGGGTCTCCGAGGTGCGGCTCAGCCCGAGCCTGCTGCCGCCGCCCACGCAAATCCTGGCGCTGGAGGCGGCGCTGTAGCAGGCTGCTGAACCCCCCCCCAACCCCCTCAAAGGGGTTCAAGGGAGCCCCTTCGGGGTTGGATTTAGAGCTGGGGGACACCCCTTCGCTTCGCTCAAGGGCAGGCCCCAGGCCTCCGTCAAAGGGGCTTCGCCCCTCTGAACACCCCTTTTTCAGCACCCTGCAAGGGTGGGCCGAGGCTCTACCTGGGGCGAATTCGGTTGAGGGCGAAGTCGGCCATCTGGCGGACGCCCTCGTTGGGGTCTTTGAGGGCGTCGGTGAGGGCGGGGAGGGCGGCCTCGGCCCCGGGGCCAATCATCCCCAGGGCGAAGGCGGCTTTCCCGCGCAGGTCTCCGTCGCTGTTCCGCAGGGCCTCGATGAGGGCGGGGACGGCGGCTTTAGCCTCTGGCCCTATTCTCCCTAGAGCCTCCGCGGCCCGCCGATGGACGTCCCAGTCCCTGTCGCTCATGGCCTTGGCCAGGGCAGGGACGGAGGCAGAGCCAATCTGCACCAGGGCGTCGGCGGCGTTGCTGCGGACATTCCAGGCGTCGTCGCCCAGGGCGGCGATGAGGGGAGGTATGGCAGCTTTGGCGTCGGGGCCGATTTCGCCGAGGGCGGCAGCGGCGGCCTGGCGGACGTCCCGGTCGGGGTCGCGCAGGGCGGCGATGAGGGCGGGGACGGCGGCTCTGGCGTCGGGGCCGATGGCTCCCAGGGCGAGGGCGGCCAGGCGGCGGACGGCTGGGGATTTATCGCTCAGGGCCTCGGCGAGGGCGGGGGTGGCGGTTTTGGCCTGGGGGCCGATTTCGCCGAGGGCGAGGGCGGCCTCGCGTCGGGTGGCCTCATCGTTGTCTTTGAGGGCTTTAATCCAATAGCCCGGGGGGTTGCCCCTGTAGGTAGCTTCGGGCACCATGGGGGTGGGTGTGGGGGGAGGGGTAGCCTGAGGGGGTAGTGCGACTGCGGGGGTGGAGGTGCTCCCGCCGCAGGCGGCGAGGAGGAAGGGCAGCAGCGCCACTATTCCCCATCTCCAGAGCAACGATGGTTTCATGCCGAACTCCTACTGCCTCACATTCTAACATAGCGCACCAGGCCGTCGCGCGTCTCGGTGGCCACCCGGCCTTGCCGGCGCAGGTGCTCCAGGTGGGCCAGGGTCTCGCCCAGGGCCGCCCGCCGCAGCCACACTCCCATGGTTGACCACGCCCCCACATCCCATTTCACCTTGGAGGCCACCTCGTAGGCCGTCTTGGGGCCTTCGGCCAGGACGGCCAGCATGGTTTCCATCCGCCGCTCGTGGTGCGTCTTAATCTGGGCGATGCGCCCTCGCAGGTCGGGGAAGGCGTGCTCGTGGGCGGGGAGCACCTGGCCCACGGGCAGGTCTGCCACCTTGTCCAGGGAGGCCAGGAAGTCGCCCAGGGGGTTGCCCTGGGGCTGGGCCAGCAGGCTCACATGGGGGGTGATGACGGGGAGGACATGGTCGCCGGCGAAGAGGAGCTGGCGCTGGGGGTCGTAGAGGCACATGTGCCCTGGGGAGTGGCCCGGCGTCCAGATGATTTCCAGGAGGACGCCGTCGATGCGCTGCGGCCCCTCTTGGAGGAGGACATCCGGGGCGGCGAAGAAGGGGCGGCCGTGGGGGTTGGGGAAGCCCAGGCCCGCCACCTCGGGGCGGGGCATGCCGTGCTCCAGCAGCCAGCGGGCCATGTCGATGGCGGGATGCTGGGAGGGCCCGCCTCCGAACTGGCCCTGGCTGAACTCCGCCTCCCGCTGGTACATGGCCAGGGGCGCCCCGCTCAGCTCGCGGAGGCGGCCCGCCAGCCCGTAGTGGTCGGGGTGGGCGTGGGTCACCAGGATGGCGCTGAGCCTCTTCTGGGATAGCCCCAGGGACTGGAGGGACTCCAGCACCGATTCCAGGGCGCGCTCCCCGGGCCAGCCGGTGTCCACCATGAGCCAGCCCTTCTCCCCCTCGATGAGGTATGAGAGGAGATACTCTAGGGGGTTGTTGGGGATGGGGACCTTGAGCTGATGGACGCCGGGGGCGACCTGGATGGTGGTCATAGGATGGTTCTTTCTAGCAGGGGGTGCCAGCGCCTGAAGCTTCAGACAGGGTCTTTTCCTCTGGGGGATACCTCATCCCCCTGGCCCCCTTCTCCTGCAGGAGAAGGGGGAATAGGCGGTATTTGGGGGACACCCCCCAGCCCCCGGCAGGGGGAACCCTGCACCCCTACGTAGGGGCTCGCCCCCAGGCGGAGCTTGGCCCCAGCACCCGGGGGGATGTGCTCAGGCGCTGGTTCTCGCTGGTATAAAGGAGGCCTGACCCAGGCGCCCCACCAGCGCCTGAGCGCCCTGGATTATCTCCTGCATGACCTCGGCCACGGGCTTTATCTGAGAGACCAGGCCCACCACCTGGCCGCAGGGCACGAGGGAGAGGTTCAGGTTGCCGTCGGTGGCCGCCCGGCCCACCATGTCGCCGCGTACCCTGGCTATCTCTTCGGGGGCGGCGCCGTCCTTCTCCAGGTCGAGGACTTTCTGCACCATCTCGCCCCGAATCACCCGGTGGGTGTTGCGGGGGCGCTCCACTACGACGGTATCGGTCTCCTGGAGGGCTAAAAGGGCCTCTTTGAACTTGGGGTGGGCGGGGCACTCGGTGGTGGCCATGAACCGGGTGCCCATGATGACCGCCTCGGCTCCCAGGGCCAGGGCCGCCACGAAGCCCCGGGCGTCGCCAACGCCGCCCCCGGCGACGACGGGGATTTTCACCGCATCCACGGCGCGGGGGATAAGGATGAAGGTGGTGACATCGTCGTTGCCCAGGGCGCCGCCGCACTCGAAGCCTACGAGGGTGATGGCGTCCACCCCCACTCGCTCGGCGGTGCGGGCGAATCGCACCGCGGGCACTTTGTGGATGACCTTGATGCCGGCGGCGTGGAAGCGCTCGATGTAGGGCTCCGGGCTCTGGCCCGCGGTCTCCACCACCCGCACGCCTTCCGCCGCCAGGGTGTCGATGAGGCCCAGAACCCGCTCCGGCTGGGTGCCCCGGAAGATGCCGATGTTCACGCCGAAGGGTTTGTCGGTGAGGCCCTTGGTCCGCTTTATCTCGTCGCTTAGGGCGCTGGGGGTCCGGAAGGAACTGCCGATGAGGAATCCCAGGCCGCCGGCGTTGCCCACGGCCGCCACCAGCTCGGCCTTGGCCAGCTGCGCCATGCCGCCGCAGAGGATGGGATACTTGATGCCCAGCATTCGGGTGAGCCTGGTCTCGAACATAGCGCCCCTCTCTTCCTTCTACTTTCTACCCGACAAAAAAAGCCAGCTATCGCAAGCAATAGCTGGCATCACGGCTGGCTAGACTCCCGCTTCTAGAGGGCAGTCCTCCATTGGCCGGGGAGGCTCAGGCCTTCTTGTCTTTGGGCTGTTCCCCCGCGGGCGTTTTGCTTTCGCTTTCGCTCGAGGAGGCCTTGCGGAATTCCTTTATGCCTTTGCCCAAAGCCCCGCCCACCTCCGGCAGTCGGCCCACGCCGAAGACGACGAGGACGATGACCAAGACAATAATCAACTCCATGGGCCCGATGCGAAATGGCATTTAGTGACCTCGCCTTGACCGTAACATAATGGCTCAAAAAAAGCAAGTCGGAGACCCGGGGAGAGTTTAGCAAGGCTTGTCCGCTCCCTAAATCTCTCGGTCTTCTGGTCACCTCACCCCCTATCCCCTTCTCCTGGAAGGAGAGGGGGAAGGGAGAGGAGGCTGGGGGGCACCCCCAGGCCCCTGGCAGGGGGCGTTCCCCCTGCACCCCCTACGAAAGGGCAGGCCCCAGGCCCGCGCCAGAGGGGGTAGCGCCCGCTCTGGACTCCCCCCGCCGAATAGGGAAGGGAGAGGAGGCTGGGGGGCACCCCCAGGCCCCTGGCCCGCCTGAGTTGGGTTTCATCCATGCAACCGCTGGGGTTCCCCCGAACTGGACGAAAGAAAGGCAGGCATTGCCCCACGACTCCTAGCACCCCCACGGAGAGCCGGCCCTCTGGCTCCCGGCAGAGGGGGCAGCCCCTCTGGACTCCCGGGTAGGGAGAGAGGCAAGAACCCAGGGGTCTGGGTCTTGCCCTGCCCCCCAGTTGCTAAATAGCCTCAGGCCTCGGAGGCAGTGGGCTCAGGTGTTCATGGCTGGCCTCTTTTGAAAAGGGGTGGGCCTTGGGCTATAATGCGGCCCTGAGGAGGGCACCTTGCTTAAAACCCACAGCTGCGGCGAAATCCGCGAGAGCCATATTGGCCAGAGGGTGACCCTGGCGGGCTGGGTGCACCGCCGGCGTGACCACGGCGGCCTCATCTTCCTGGACCTGCGAGACCGGGGGGGTCTGGTCCAGGTGGTGGTGAATCCGGAGGCCGCTCCCGAGGCCCACCGGGCCGCGGGCCAGGCCCGGAGCGAGTTTGTGCTCCAGGTGGTGGGGGAGGTCATCCCGCGGCCCGCCGGCACTGTCAACCTCAATCTCCCCACCGGGAAGGTGGAGGTTCAGGCCCGCAGCGTCCAGGTCCTCAACGCCGCCAAGACTCCGCCCTTCAGCATCACCGAGGATGGGGAGGTGGACGAGATGGTGCGGCTGCGCTACCGCTACCTGGACCTGCGCCGTCCGCGCCTGCGGGACAACCTGCTCCTGCGCCACCGCATGGTCAAGTTCATCCGCGCCTTCCTGGACGCCCGCGATTTCGTGGAGGTGGAGACGCCAATCCTGCTCAAGAGCACCCCCGAGGGGGCGCGGGACTACCTGGTGCCCAGCCGCCTCTATCCGGGGAAGTTCTACGCCTTGCCCCAATCTCCCCAGCAGCTCAAGCAGCTTCTCATGGTGGCCGGCCTGGAGCGCTACTATCAGATTGCCCGTTGCTTTCGGGATGAGGACCAGCGGGCGGACCGCCAGCCGGAGTTCACCCAACTTGACCTGGAGATGTCCTTCGTGGAGGAGGATGATATCCTGGCCCTCACCGAGGAGCTGGTCATCTCCCTGGTGGAGGCGGTGGCCCCCGGATTCCGCATCATCAAGCCCTTTCCGCGTCTCTCCTATGGGGATTGCCTGGAGCGTTTCGGCATCGACAAGCCCGACCTGCGCTACGGCCTGGAGTTGGCTGACCTCTCCGACCTGGTGGCGGGCAGTGAGTTCCAGGTCTTCCGCGCGGTCTTGGCGGCCGGGGGCGCGGTCCGGGGCCTGGCGCTGCCCCAGGGCGCTGGCTACACCCGCCGCCAGCTGGAGGAGCTGACGGAGCTGGCCCGTGCTCGGGGGGCGGCGGGCCTGGTGACCATCGCCCTGGACCCAGAAGGAGCATACCGCTCCGCCGCCGCCCGATATTTGACTCCGGAGCTGGTGCAGGCCCTGGCGGCCCGTCTCGGGGCCAGCCGAGGTGACCTGCTTCTCATAGTCGCCGGCCCGCGGCCCGTGGCCGATGCCGCCCTGAGCGCCCTGCGCCAGGAGCTGGCCCGCCGCCTGAGCTTGGCTGACCCTAACCTTTTGGCCTTTGCTTTTGTGCGGAACTTCCCCCTGCTGGAGTGGCGGCCCGAGGAACGGCGCTGGGAGCCAGTGCACCATCCCTTCACCGCCCCGGTGCCCGAGGACATCCCGCTCCTGGACTCCGCCCCTGACAAAGTCCGTTCACAGCATTACGACCTGGTCTGCAACGGCTACGAACTCTCCAGCGGCAGCATCCGCATCCATCAGGCCCCGCTCCAGGAGAAGATATTCTCTCTTTTGGGCTATAACGCGGAGGAAATCCAGGAGCGTTTTGGCCACCTCCTGGAGGCCTTCCAGTACGGGGCGCCACCCCATGGTGGCATTGCCCCAGGCATCGATCGCCTGGCCATGCTCCTGGCCCGGGAGGATAATATCCGGGAGGTCATCGCCTTCCCCAAGTCCAAGAGCGCCACGGACCCCATGACCGGCTCCCCCTCCCCCGTGTCCGAGGCGCAGCTTCGGGAGCTGCATCTGGCCATCAGGGATGAGGCCTGGCCTGAGGGCAAAAATGGCCCCTAGTGCGCCTAGACGAGGGGTCGTTCAGCAGCGCCTGGCGACCATCCCCCTGACCCCCTTCCTGGGCCAGGAAGGGGGGATTGAGTGAGGTTGGGGGGACCCCGACAAGGGGAGAGGCCCCTTGTGCTCCCCGTTTCTAAACGCTCTCCGTCAAGGCCCTTGCGAGGGAGGGCGCTTTTTGCTAGGATTAGCTGACAGAAGGGCTCTGCCTGCCGTGCTCGTGATGCTACCGGTGATTTTGAGCCCAACATAACGATGTAGGGGGACGCGGTCTCCGGCGGTGCGGCCTAGGCCGCCTGGGCGCGGAAAGGCCTGCTTCAATGGGATGTCCCCACCTGGCTGATACGGTTCAAAAATCTCAGGTCACACGACATGGCGGGTTATAAAATCAAAGGGCTGCCAAGGCGGCCCTTTTTCTTGGGGCGAATATGGCCCTCTTTGTTTTTCCCCTAGCTATGCTATAATGTGAGCTTGGAGTTGTAGTCTGATGAAGGTGACCACGGAAAAACTGCCTCAAAGCCGGGCGCTCCTCCATGTGGAAGCGGAGTCCCAGGAGATGGAGGCGTCCCTGGACAAGGCCTACCGGCGGCTGGTGGACCGGGTGGCGGTGCCGGGCTTCCGCAAGGGGAAAGCCCCTCGCACCACCCTGGAGCGCCATGTGGGCCGGGAGGCCCTGGTGGAGGAGGCTATCGAAATCCTGGTGCCCGAGGCTTACAACCGGGCCATCAAAGAGCAGAACATCGATGCCATCGCCCAGCCCCAGATAGAGATGCTCCAGCGGGAGCCGGTGGCCTTCAAGGCCACGGTGGCGGTCCGGCCTGTCATCACCCTGGGGGACTATAACAGCCTGAATCTGGAGCCGGACAAGGTAGCCGTGACCCCAGAGGAGGTGGACCAGGTGGTGGAGCAACTGCGCTCCCTTCGGGCGCCCTGGGAGCCGGTGGAGCGGGCGTGCCAGATGGGTGACCTCCTCACCATGGATGTCCGGGGTGTCTCGGGGGGAGAGGCTATCTTGCAGGAGAGCAACATCCAGTACCAGTTGGTGGCGGGCTCTGGCGTCCCGGTCCCCGGCTTCGCGGAGAAGCTGGAGGGAGCTGCCTCCGGGGAGAAGCGAGCCTTCACCATTGAGTTTGCTTCGGACTACGGCATCGCCAGCCTGGCGGGCAAAAAGTTCGACTTTTCCGTATCGGTCAAAGAAATCAAGTCCAAACGCCTCCCCGAAGTGAACGATGATTTCGCCCGCATCTTCGGGCAAGGCATCCTGAACCTGGAGGGGCTGCGGCAGAACTTGGAGGGCAATCTCCGTGCTCGGAAGGAGGCGGAGGCCCAGCGCCGCGTGGAGGACCGGGCCATCGAGGCCACTATTCAGATGTCCCAAATAGAATACCCGGAGATTATGGAGGAGTGGGAGCTGGAGCACATCCTCCAGGACCAGGATACTTTGGTACGCAGCCAGGGCAGCCGCCTGGAGGACTATCTGAAGAGCCGCAATACCACCCTGGAGCAGGTCAAGGAGGAGCTCCGGCCCCAGGCCAAGGCCCGGGTCTTGAGGAGCCTGGTCCTTGACAAGCTCCAGGAAGTGGAGAAAATAGAGATAACCGAGGCGGAGGTGAATGCCGAAATCGACCGTCTCATCGTGGGGGCGGCGGAGCAGCGGGAGGAGATGCTGAGGCTTCTCCAGACTCCAGGCGGTCGTGAGTCGGTGAAGAGCAACCTGGGACCGCGCCGGGCGGCGGAGAGGCTGGCGGCCATTGCCACCCGGGGCTACCGGGCGCGGGCGGGCCTTTGGACTCCCGAGGAGAAGGCCAAAGGCCCCCAGGAGCCGGGGGTGACCCTTTGGACCCCCGGGGGCGAGGTCAAGGCCCAGCGGCCGGCTGAGGAGCCGCCTTCCCAGCCGCAGCCGTAGGCGAAAAAGTATCGTTTCACCCCCGGGGTAAGGCCCGATTACGGCCAGCAGGAGGTCTTATAATGAATCCAGGGCCAGCGAACATCATCCCCATGGTCATTGAGAGCGGCGCCCGGGGAGAGCGGGCTTTCGATATCTACTCCCTCCTCCTCAAAGAGCGCATCGTCTTCTTAGGGACCCCCATCAACGACCAGATTGCCAACCTTATCATCGCCCAGCTCCTCTACCTGGAGCGGGAGGACCCGGATAAGGACATCAGTGTCTATATCCATTGCCCCGGCGGCATCATCAGCGCCGGCCTGGCCATCTACGACACCATGCAGCTGGTGAAGCCGGACATCTCCACCATCTGCGTGGGGCTGGCGGCCAGCATGGGCACGGTCTTGCTGGCGGCAGGGACCAAGGGCAAGCGTTTTGCCCTGCCCCACTCCACCATCCACATGCACCAGCCCATCGGCGGTGCCCAGGGGCAGGCTTCGGACATTGAGATTGCCGCACGGGAGATTCTGCGGATGCAGGACATTATCCGCTCCATCCTGGCCAGGCATACGGGGCAGACCAAGGAGAAAATCGCCCGGGACTCGGACCGGGACTTCTTTCTCAGCTCTGAGCAGGCCCTGGAGTACGGGGTCATCGATGAAATCCTGGTGAAGCCGGGGGTCAAGGCGGTCAGCGGAGGTGGGGGCTAGACATCATGGCCAGCGGTAAGAGCACTCGTCCCTATTACCAATGCTCCTTCTGCGGGAAGACTCAGGATGAGGTGAAGCGCCTCATCGCAGGCCCCAATGCGGTCTATATCTGTGATGAGTGTGTAGAGTTGTGCCGGGAGATTGTCCAGGACGACCAGGCGGTTGTCCCCGCCAAACCCAAGGGCGCTCCGCCTGCCGGTGTTCCCCAACTGACCCCCCGGAAAATCTACCAGCAGCTAAGCGAATATGTCATCGGCCAGGAGCAGGCCAAAAGGGTCTTGAGTGTTGCGGTCTATAATCACTATAAGCGCATCGGCTCCAACGTCAAGGGCGAGGATGTGGAGCTGGAGAAGACCAACATCCTCATGGTGGGGCCCACGGGCAGCGGCAAGACCCTGCTGGCCCGGACCCTGGCGCGCATCCTGGATGTCCCCTTCAGCATCTCGGATGCCACCTCTCTCACCGAGGCCGGCTATGTGGGCGAGGATGTGGAGACCATCCTCCTGCGGCTCATCCAGGCGGCGGACTTCGATCTGGCCCGGGCCGAGCGGGGCATCATCTACATCGACGAAATCGATAAAATCACCCGCAAGGCCGCCAACCCCTCCATCACTCGAGATGTCTCCGGCGAAGGTGTTCAGCAGGGCTTGCTGAAAATCCTGGAGGGCGTCACCGCCAATGTGCCCCCTCACGGCGGGCGCAAACACCCCCAGCAGGAGTTCATCCAGCTCAACACCAGCAACATCCTCTTCATCGGCGGGGGCACTTTCGAGGGCCTAGAGGGGATGGTGGAGCGGCGCCTGGGGAGAGGGAAGCGGTCTCTGGGCTTCAAAGGGCCCGCGGGCGCGGCGGTGGAGAACCCCCTGCGGCACCTCATGTCCCAGGACTTCTATCAGTTTGGCTTCATCCCGGAGTTCATCGGCCGCTTCCCTGTGCGGGTGAACTTGGAGGCCTTGGGCCAAGAGGCCCTGGTGCGGGTGCTGACGGAGCCTAAGAATGCCCTGGTGAAGCAATATCAGCGCTCCTTCGCTCTGGACGAGGTGGAGTTGGCCTTCGCTCCCGAGGCCCTGGAGATCATCGCCGAGGAGTCTCTCAAGCAGGGGAGTGGGGCCCGGGGCCTGCGCTCCATCCTGGAGGACACCCTCCTGGAGGTCATGTACGACATCCCGTCCCTCAAGGATGTGCAGAAGTGCGTGGTCAACGCCGACACCATCAGGGGGCGGAAGCGGCCCTTGCTCTTGAATAGCTCCGGAGTGCCCGTGGAGGAGCCGGCGAAGAAGCAGTCCGCCTGAGGTTGTGGCCTCCTGGCGATGGCGCTAGAGCCGCAGATTCTCCCCGTAGGCCTCTCGGTAGAGCGGCGCCAGTTCATCCCTGGTGGGCAGCCCTCCCCTCGCTCCCAAGGAGGAGATGGCCCGCTGGGCCACCAGGTCTCCCAAACAGCCGCACTCCAGCAGGCTCATCCCCTTAAGCTGCCCCAGCAGGAACCCCGCGGCAAAGGCATCCCCGGCCCCGGTGGCGTCCACGAGGTTGGGTGCGCCCTCGGAGACCTCCACCAGGCACTGCCCATCCTGGGAGTCGATGTAGGCGGCGGTGCGCCGTCCGTAGCGGCGGGCGCCGGCCCCCAGCGTGACTACTACCGTGTGGCAGCCCTCCGCCCGCAGTCTCGCCGCCCCCTGGGGCAAATCCTGGTCTGTAAGCTGCTGCAACTCCTCCTGGTTCAGGAACAGGAGGCGGGTCCGGGCCAGCAGGGGCCGCAGGGCTCTCAGGCCCAGGGCGGCGTAAAGGGCGCCCAGGGACAGGCTCAGGGCCGTTTGCGGCAGCTCCTGGGCCAGGCGGGTCTGCAGGTGGAGTTGCCTGCGGTGGACGAAGGATGAAAGGTGCAGGAACCGAGCCTGCCCCAGGTAGGCCAGGTCAAGATCCCGCCAGCCCAGGAGTCGGTTGGCCCCCGGCGAGACATAGAGGGAGCGGCGGCCCTCCCGGTCGGTGAGGCAGATGACGGCGCCGGTGGCGTCTCGGGCCTTGACCCTGATGCGGCTGGTGTCCACGCCCGCGCGCTCCAGGTCGCGGACCAGGGTCACCCCCTCCAGGTCCCGGCCCACCGCCCCCACGAAGCCGCAGGATACCCCCAGCCGGGCCAGGGCGAAGACGGTGTTGGCGGCAGAGCCGCCGGGGGCGGTAGTCGTCGCCAGCACTTCGCCCTCGCCATCGGCCAGGATGCGCCCCACGCTGTAGAAGCGGTCCAGGTTCATGGCCCCCAGGCCGATGACCTCCAGTCTTGGCTCTTGCACTTCACCTCGCCTTTACTAACCCAAGCTGGCGGCGTCGTGGCGGAGGTGGCGCCGCATCTCCTGGTGGAGCGCGATGATGGGGGTCAGGTCTGAGTGCCCCTCCAGCCAGTGGAAATGGGCCCCGCCTTCCAGCTCGGCCAGGCCCTCCTTGACCCGAATCAAGCCTTCTGCCCCTTCCTTGCCCCCCAGCTCCCAGGCCGTGGTGGCCACTAGCAGGTCCAGAAGGCTGCGGGAGGCCAGGCCCATGGTGGCGCAGGGTAGGGCGAAGTGATTGGCGTTGAAGGCTACCGCCAGCCCCCCCGCGCGGGACACCGCCTCTAGCATGCGGCAGTCGGTGATGCTATCGCCCACGGCTACGACCTCCCCCAGGGAAAGCCCCAGGGAGGAGGCGAAGCCCTCAAGGGCGGTCACCTTGCGTCCCCCGCCCATGGGCTTTATCTGGCTCACCGCTGCCCCCAGGGGGGTGCCGGGCAGCTCCTCTTGGTAGAAGGTGTCCAGGCGCGTGCGGAGGGCGCGGTCGTCATCCGGGGCCAGGCGCAGGAGTTCTGGCTCCAGCCGGGCGACGGGCGCCAGGTCTGGCTGGCGCAGAGAGGCCCGTATTTGGTCCAGGGGCATCGGGGTGCAGGCCAGCCGCTGGGGGGCCAGGCCCACCCGCTGGGCTATCTCCTGGGCGAAGGGGTGGTAGGCGGTGCTGATGGCGAAGGTTTGCCAGTCGTTCTGGGCCAGTTGGGCTACCGCGGTGGCGGCCCCCGGGGTCAGGGGCGCGCTCTGCCCCAGGCGGCGGATGTTCGCCTCCGTGATGCCGTGATAAAGGAGGAAGGGGACTATCAAAGCCAGGGTGGTGCCCGGCTCGTAGCCCTCCTGCCCTGCCAGGGCCAGGAGGTCGTCGTAGCGGCTGATGGCCGCAAAGAGGTGCCCTCCCTGGGGGAAGGACCGCATGAGCTCGAAGGCGTTGTCCTGGGGGGTCAGGGGCCCCTCCAGGTCGAAGAAGATGGCCTTCACCCGCGCTCCTTTTTCAGACCGGCCTCGATTTCCGCGGTGAGGTCAAGGCCGGGGATGGGCTTGCCGCGGGCGTCCATCACCTGGTCGTCCTGGAAGCGCAACGTTCCCCGGCTGAAGGCGCGCAGGGTGGCTACAATCAGGGGCAGCTCACGCCGCACCCCCTCCCGGCGGATGAGCTGGAATAGGGGGAGGCGCTCTCCCTCTTGGGCTTTCAGTTCCGCTACGGAGCGGCCCGCGATGGCCTGCCAGGCGCGGTCGAGGTCGCCGCCGCGCAGGGGGTAGGTGCAGAAGGTGGCCACCGGGCCCCGGTCCAGCTCTGGGGTCGCCCGGTGCATCATGACGCCGGACTCGCCGGCGCGCTCCTCGATGAGCTGCCACACCACTTCCTGCCAGGTGCCCGTCGGGCCGCCGGGGGCGGCGGGGTGGAGGTTAATCAGGGGATAGCGGTGACACATTTCCTCCCCCACGATGAGCATGTAGCCCGCCAGCACCCCCAGGTCCAGACTGAAGTCCGCCAGCCGCTCCATTACCTGCTGGTCGAAGGCACGACGCCACTCCGCGGTGGGACGCTGCCGCCCCAGGGAGAGCCGGGAGGAGAGGCATACCAGAGGGATGCCGTAGCCCCGCACCTGGCGGAAAAAGTGGTCGCTCTCCCGGGACTCCCCCGGCTCGCAGTGGCTGAAGACGAAGGAGATTTGCGCCTTGAGCCGACCCGAGGCTTGCTCCCCCACCACGGCCGCCAGCAGCTCCCGGGCGGCTTTATCCCGTCCTGTGGAGAACCATCCAATGCGGTAGACTGGCCTTAGGGCTGGGGTCATGGGCGACTTCTCAGCTTGGCCAGGGTGCTGCGGAGGTGCACCAGGAGGCTGGCCTGCCGCCCCACTACCCGTCCCTGGGCCAGGGCGCGACGGAACTCCTTGGGCCCGGAGAAGGGGGGCAGCTCCACATAGGCCCGGCCCAACTCCCCCAGGCTGTGGCTGTCGCTCCCCGCCCCCTGGAGCAGCCCGTGCTCCTGGGCGAAGCGGCAGGCCCGCTGGCCGTCGCGGGCCAGGTGGGTGCGGGCGTTGAACACCTCGATGAGGTCTACCAGGGGCAGGAGGTCGCTCCAGGCGCTCTCCTTGAGGCGGCTACGCCGTAGCCGGTCGAAGGGGTGGGGCACGCCGACCAGCCCTCCCTGGGCTTTGATGCGCTGGGCGGTCTCCACCGGGCTAAGGCCGGGGGGGATGTGCTCTTCAAGAAATAGGCCCATGATTTCGCCGGCGCTGGTCATGATCTCCTCGCCCACGATGACGAGGAAGGGGGTGTGGCGAGCAAGCTCCAAGGCCCCGGTGATGGCGTTGTGGTCCGTGATGGCCACGGCGTCCAGCCCCACCTGCCGCAAACGGCCCTCCAGCTGCTCTAAAGCGATGGACGAGTCTGGAGAACAGACGGTATGGACATGGAGGTCGAGCTTCAGGAAGGCCTTACTCAGAGCTGGCCCCCTGGCCCAGGCCTAGCTCCAGCTGGGTGATGCGCAATTTGGCCTCCTCCAGGCGCTGGCCGCAGAGATGGGCCAGCCGCGTACCCTCCTCGTAGAGGGCCAGGGATTCCTCCAGGGTCAGCCCGCCGGCCTCCAGGCGGCGCACCGTCTCCTCCAGCTTCTGGAAGGCCGCCTCGAAGGTCAGCTCTTTCTTCTGTGGTGGCATATCAGCCCGTGACCTCCGCGGGGAAGGAGCCATCGGAGACCGTGATGGCGATGGCTTCCCCTCTGACTGCCTGGCTCACCTGGGTGATGGCCTGACCGGTGGCCCCGGCCTGGACCAGGGCGTAGCCGCGGCCCAGGGTCTGGGTGGGGCTAAGGGCCGCCAGCTGCCGGCCGTGGCTGGAGAGCCTTTCGCCCCGCAGGGCCAGCTGGGAGCGCAGGCTCTCTCCTGCCTGGTGCAGTAGCTCACCCAAACGCTGTCGCCGACGGCTCAGGTCGGGCTGCTGGCTCATGAGGTGGGCTTGGGCCAACCGCAGGTGGGAACGGCTTGCGGTGATTAGCTCCAGGGTCAGCTGGCGCAAGGCCCGCTGGCCCTCCTCCAGGCGGGCTTTGAGCTCACGCTGATCCGGCACCACCAGCTCCGCTGCCGCCGAAGGGGTGGGGGCGCGGCGGTCTGCCACGAAGTCGGCGATGGTGAAGTCGGTCTCGTGGCCCACGCCGGTGACCACAGGGATGTGGCTCCCGAAGATGGCCCGGGCCACCGTCTCGTCGTTGAAGGGGGCCAGCTCCTCCCAGGAGCCGCCGCCCCGGGCTACGATGATGACATCGATGCCCTCGAGGTGATGCAGGGCCTGGAGGGCGGCTACAATCCCTGGCGCTGCCCGCTCCCCCTGGACGGGGGTGGGGGCCAGCACTAGCTCCGCCAGGGGATAGCGGCGCTCCACCACCCGGACGATGTCGTGGAAGACGGCCCCGCTGGGGGAGGTGACCACGCCGATGCGCTGTGGGAAGAGCGGCAGGGGCCGCTTGCGGGTCTCCTCGAACAGGCCCTCGGCCTCCAGCCTGGCCTTGAGGAGCTCGAACTCCGCCCGCTGGGCCCCCACGCCGGCGGGCTGCAGGAAGTCCACATAGAGCTGGAGGTCGCCTCGGGCCTCATAGAGGGAGATGCGCCCGTGGGCCAGCACCTCCTGGCCATCCAGGGGCTCCAGGCCGAAGCGGTGCTGTCGGAAGCGGACGCTTTTTAGTTGAGCGTCGGCATCCTTGAGGATAAAGTACTGATGCCCCGATGAGGGCCGGGACAGGTTGGAGATTTCCCCCTGGACCCAGAGGTCCCCCAAGAGGGGGTCGGACTCCAGGACGCCCCTTAAGTAGGTGGTGATTTGGGAGACCAGGTAGACGGCCATGGCTTGAGGAACCTTATTTGGCGGCTTTGGTGAGGAGGTGGGGCTTGCCTCCGGTGAGGGCCACCATGTCCTCGATGCGCACCCCGCCCCAGCCGTTTAGATAGATGCCTGGCTCTATGGTGAAGACCATGCCCTCGTCCAGGGTGTGGCTGGAGCCGCGGCCCAGGCGCGGCAGCTCGTGCTCTTCCAGCCCCACCCCGTGGCCCAGCCCGTGGCCGAAGTCTTTGCCGTAGCCCGTGGCTTCGATGGCGTTTCGGGCCAGGCCGTCCACCGCGCCTCCCGTCATCCCCGTCCGGAGGCCGGAGATGGCCGCCAACTGTGCCCGGAGGACGATGTCATAGATGCGGCGGTAGTCCACCGAGATTGGCTCTAGGCAGAAGGTGCGGGTGATGTCGGAGCAGTAGCCGGAGACCCGCGCCCCCAGATCCACCACCACGGGCTGGCCGGGCATGATGATGTCATCCCCGGGGTGGTGGTGGGGGGAGGCGGCATTGGGCCCGGCAGCGACGATGATGGGGAAGGGGAGTGACTCGCTACCCCGCCGGCGCAGGTGCTGCTCTAGCTCCCAGGCCAGCTCCCACTCCTTCATCCCCGGCCGGAGTAGCGTCCTGGCGTAGGAGATGGCGCTGTCGGCTAGGGCGGCGGCCTGCTCCAGGTAGCTAATCTCCTCGAGGTCTTTGATAGACCGCAAAGAGAGTCCGATTCCTTCAGTGGACACCAGTTCTGGGCGGAGCTTGGGCTCCATCTGGCCCACGGCGTTGGTCCATTGCCTGTAGGAGGCCAGGGTCATGTGGTCGGCCTCGAAGCCCAGGCGGGCCCGCCCCAAATCCTTAGCGGCTTTAGGGAACCACTGGGATAGGCCTCCCTCAACCTCAAGGACCTCGAAGTCCGGGGCCTGGTGGCGGGCCTGCTCCGTGTAACGAAAGTCGGTGGCCAGGATGGCCTGCTTCTGGCTTACCAGGAGGAAACCCGCGGTGCCGTGGAAGCCGGAGAAGTAGCGGCGGTTGGTGTCGTCGGAGATGAGGATGGCATCCAGGCCCACTTCTTTGAGCTGCTCCCGCAGGTGAGCCAGCCGTTCCTTCACGGTTTCTCTTCCTCCTGGAGCAGGGCCACCAAGGCCTCCAGGGCGGCGATGTAGCCCTGCCCTTTGAGACCGGAGATTTGGCCCCGGGCGATGGGGGCGATGACGGAGTGGCGGCGCCACCCCTCCCGGGCGTGGATGTTGGAGAGGTGCACCTCGATGATGGGGAGGCCGGTGTCGGCCAGGGCGTCCCGCAGGGCCAGCCCGTAGTGGGTGTAGGCCCCCGGGTTGATGATGATGCCCTGGGAGTCGGGGCGCTCTTTTTGGATGAAGTCGATGAGTGCCCCTTCGGAGTTGGACTGGAAAGTCGCAACCTTTGCCCCCAGCTCCCGGGCTCGCTTTTGCACCAGGGCGTCGATTTCCGCCAGGGTCTGGCGGCCGTAGTGTGATGCGTCGCGGTGACCCAGGAGGTTGAGGTTAGGCCCGTGTACCACTAATATTTTCATCTTCGTCCCCGCCACTTTAGCATAAAAAGTCTCTGGGTAGGAGTTTAGGCCGGCGCCGCGATTTTGGCCTTGGCCGGCGCGGTCCGGGTCTGGCATTTGAGGCATTTGGCTCCATCCTTGTCCTCTACCATGAGGCCGCCACAGTGGGGGCAGGGTTGGGGCAGGGGATGGCGGGAGGTGGCGAAGTCGCACTTGGGGTAATTGGAGCAGCCATAGAAGGGACGGCCACGCCGCCCGCGCCTCTCCACTATGTCCCCGCCGCACTGGGGGCAGGGGACGCCCACGGTTGTCTTCACGGGCCTGGTGTTCCGGCACTTGGGGAAGCCGGAGCAGGCAATGAAGGGGCCAAAGCGTCCTTCTTTGAGAACCAGGGGTTGGCCGCATTTCTCGCAGGCCTCCCCTGTGGGCTGGGGTGGGGCCTTCACCACCTTCATCTGTGTCCGGGCGTCCTCCACGCGGCGGATGAAGGGATGGTAGAATTCTTCCAGGGTGGACACCATCTGCCGGTCGCCCGCGGCTATCTCGTCCAGCTCCGCCTCCAGGTGGGCGGTGAAGGCGATGTCCATAATCTCTGGGAAGTGCTCCACCAAGAGGTCGTTCACCGTGAGGCCCAGCTCTGTGGTCAGGAGTTTTCCCTTCTCTCGTTGGAGGTAGCGCCGCCCCTGCAGGGTGGAGACGATGGTGGCATAGGTGCTGGGGCGACCCACGCCGTGCTCTTCCAGGGCGCGGATGAGGCTGGCCTCGGAGTAGTGGGGTGGCGGCTGGGTGAAATGCTGCGCCGGGAACAGGCCCAGAAGGCGCAGGGTCTCGTCCTCTTTCAGGGTGGGTAGGGGGGGCCGTTCCTCCTCTTCCTCCTCGTCCCGACCCTCGCGGTAGAGGGTGAGGAAGCCCGGAAAGAGGACTTTGGTCCCCGTGGCCCGCAGGAGATACTCCCGGCCGCCGGCAGCGGGGTGGGCCGCAATCTCGGCGGTGGTCTGCTCCAGGCGGGCTTCCGCCATCTGGCTGGCCAGCATGCGTTTCCAGATAAGCTCGTAGAGCCGGGCCTGCTCGGAGGTCAAATAGGGCTTGAGGGCCTCCGGGGTGCGGTCTATGGCGGTGGGGCGGATGGCCTCGTGGGCCTCTTGGGCTCCTTTGGCCTTTTTGGCGAAGACCCGGGCTTTGGGCGGCAGGTAGTCTCGGCCGTATTTCTCGACGATGAAGCCCCGAATCTCCTCCAGGGCCGAGGCCGCCACCCGGGTGGAGTCGGTGCGCATGTAGGTGATGAGCCCGGCCGACCCCTTTTTGTCCAGGGGCAGGCCTTCGTAGAGCTGCTGGGCCAGGGCCATGGTGCGCTGAGCCGCGAAGCCCAGCTTGCGCCAGGCCTCCTGCTGGAGGGTGCTGGTGATGAAGGGCGGCGCGGGGCGGCGCTTGGTCTCTTTGATGGCCACGGAGGACACCCGATAGGAGGCTTTCTCCAGCTCCTGCACCAGGGCCGTGGCGGTGGCCTCATCCCCTATCTCCAGCTTTTTCCGCTGGCCCTGGAGTGCCACCAGCAAGGCCCGGAAGGGCCAGTCGCGGGGGCCGGTGGGGGTGAGCTCTGCTTCGATGTGCCAGTACTCCTCCGGCTGGTGGGCGGCAATCTCCCGCTCTCGGTTGGCTACCAGGCGCAGGGCCGCGGACTGCACCCGCCCCGCGGAGAGTCGGCCCTTCACCTTGCGCCAGAGGAGGGGGCTGAGCTTGTATCCCACCAGGCGGTCCAGGATGCGCCGTGCCTGCTGGGCATCCACCAGGCGGCTGTCGATGGAACGGGGATGGCGGAAGGCGGCGGCTACGGCTTCTGGGGTAATCTCGTGGAAGACCACCCGGCGGGCCTTGTCCGTGTCCAGGCCCATGGCCTGGGACAGATGCCAGGAGATGGCCTCGCCCTCGCGGTCCGGGTCGGTGGCCAGGAAGACCTCACGAGCCTTTTGGGCCAGGTCCTTTAGCTCCTGGACCACCTTGCGCTTCTCTTTAGGGATAACATATTTGGGGGTGAAAGCCTTCTCAACATCCACCCCCAACTCGGATTTGGGCAGGTCTCGGATGTGTCCCACCGAGGCCTTGACCGTATAACGGCCCCCCAACATCTGGCCCACGGTGCGGGCTTTGGCGGGGGACTCCACTATCACCAGAGGCTTGGCCACGGGCCCTCCTTCATGGCCTTATTATAAGCCCTTGTCAAAGGGGTTGGGGAGGTCGTTTAGTAACGCCTTAGGACCATCCCCCTGACCTCCTTCCTGGCCCGGAAGGAGGGATTGAATGAAGCTGGGGGACACCCCCATAACCCCGACCAGGGGGCATTGCCCCCTGGCAACCCCCGTTTCTAAACGACCTCTGGGGCGGCTTCCCCGGCTAATCTTTGCCGCAGACGGCGATGGCCCGGCGGTACATGTCTATGGGCACGGCTCCCTCCAGCCGTATCTTGCCGCCGAAGATGGCGGTGGGGATGCCGAAGATGTTGAGGGAGCGGGCCTTCTCAAATTCCTGGAGCACCTTGGGGCGCATCTGCCCCGAGATCAGATGGCGCTGTAAGCTCTTGACCTCTAGACCTATCTCGGCGGCCAGGCCCAGGAGCACCTCCCGCTGGCTGATGTCCTGGGATTCCTCGAAGTTGGCCTTCATGAGGCGGAGGTGGAAGCGCCGGGCCAGCTCCTCTCCCTGAAGCTCCGCACACTTCGCCGCCTCCAGGGCGGACAGGCTGGAGGAGGGCAGGTCTTTGTCCTGGGGCCAGGGCTTGAAGATGGCGCTGGGCTCCTCCTGCTGGGGCCGAGAGATGTGGGAGGCCGTGCGGGGGTTGGGGCGGCGTCCCGGCTGCTCCTCTCGCCGCAGGGGATAGGACATCCAGCGGAGGGAGACCTGGTCCCTGAACTCCTCCTTAATCTCATCGAAACGGATTGAGGCGATGTAGCACCAGGGGCAGAGATAATCGGAGTAGATTTCTATGACTAAGGGTTCTGACATGGCGCACCTCACTTCCCAAACTACGGTTTACCGGGCTCTCACCTCGTAGGTGACCTGGGCCTCGTGTGCCTTTACATAATGCATACCGCCCAGCTGGCGGACCAGCCCCTTCAGCTCCATCATGGCCAGGGTGCTGCTCACCTCTGCCATGGGCAGGTTGGCGCGTCGCCGCAGCATATCGATGTGGATGGGCTCGGAGGAGAGGCACTGGAGCAGGGCCGCCTCGGCGGCATTCTCGGGGAGCAGCTCTTTCATCTCCAGCTGCTGGCCCACCACCGCCAGGTTCAGCTCCTCCAGGACATCCCGGGTATCCATGACCAGCTTGGCCCCGTCCTGGATGAGGCGGTTGACGCCCCGGCTCAGGGGGGAGAGGATGCTCCCCGGCACGGCGAAGACCTCCCGTCCCTGCTCCAGGGCCAGACGGGCGGTGATGAGGGCCCCGCTGCCCTCCCCCGCCTCGATGACCAGGGCCCCCAGGCTGAGGCCGCTCATGATGCGGTTGCGCCGAGGGAAGTTCTCTGCCCTGGGGCGTGTTCCCAGGGGATAGTCGCTCACTAGCGCTCCATTTTCCGCCACAGCCTGAGCCAGGCCCTTGTGCTCTGGGGGATAGCAGACGTCCAGGCCGCAGGCGAAGACGGCGATGGTCCGCCCCCCGGCCTCCAGGGCGGCCCGGTGCGCCACCGCATCGATGCCCCGGGCTAGGCCGCTGACGATGGTGATGCCGCTCCGGGCCAGGTCTCCTGCCAGGCGCTCCGTGGCCTCTCGTCCGTAGACGGTGGCCCGGCGGGTGCCCACCACGGCCACCGACCATTCGTCGGCGGGGGTGAGGTTGCCCCGGAGGTAAAGCACCGGTGGAGGGTCCTGGGTCTCCTTCAGCCGTGCGGGGTAGGCGGGGTCCTCCCAGGTGAGGGCACTGATTCCGGCCCGTTCCAGCTTCTCCACCTCCACTTGGGGGGAAATCCCCGGTCGGTGGCTTACGATGGCCTGGACTGACCTGGCTTCCAGCCCCGCAGCGTAAAGCTCATTGTCCCGGGCCTGCCATGCCTGCTTCAAGGTGCCGAAATGGTTCAGCAGAAGGTTGAAGCGGTGGCGTCCAATCCCGGGGATGCGGTGGAAGGCGACCCAATAACCCAGTTCCGACATGGCTTAGGGCTATTGTAGCACGGGGGACGGCGACGGGGCAACGCAGGTTGGCGGGGGAACTTAGGGCCGTTGCCATCTTAGGGAAAGCCTGGGCGTGGGGCCTGCGGGAGGCGGCCTAGTTCTGGGCGGAGCGTTCCCAGGCCTGCCTCACCTTGCGGAAGAGCTGGGTGAGGCGTTCGTCATCCAGCTGGTCCATCTCCAGGGGGGAGAGGCTGAAGACCAGGGGCAGGTCGGGGGCCGGGGCCAAGGGCCCCTTGATGTCTGGGGTCTGGCGGGGGGAGCGCTGTCCTCGCCGCGGGGGCGTGGCCGCGGGCCGGGCCGTCCGCTCGCGGCGGAGGCGCCGCCGGGGCTCGGCCACGGCGGGCAGGGGGAGGCCGGCCTGTTGGCAGAGGGCGACGAAGAAACGGGAGGCCTTGGCGGCCATCTCCGGTCCCAGCCCCTCCTCGGTCACGAAGTAGTTGTAGATGGCGTCTCCGGTGACGGACTTGAGCTCCCGGTTCCGGAAAAACCCGGCATAGGCGCTTTTCACCAGGTCTTGGAGCGCCTGAGTGTAATCTGGCCCACGAGTTCGCAGCAGCTTGCATTTCTCCGTGGGCGTCCCCTCGTCGTTGATGAGGTCCAGGTAGCGCAGGGCACCGACCACCTTGTATTCGTTCCTGGGGGCGATGCCCTGAGATTGGAGGAACGCGGTGTCCACTTTGGGCGGCTTAGTGCGCTGCAGCAGCCCCAGGCCCTCCAGCATGCCGCCAACGGGGCCGTAGGGGGGGAGGGGTCGCTTCTCCTTGGGACTGGACTCTTTGGTGGCGGTGACCATATTAGACTCATCTCCGTTTTTAGTCCGCAGGGGGATTATATCAGTCCGTTTGCGGACTGTCAATAGTCCAGAGCAGTCTTTTCCCAGTCTTTTTATCAGCTCTGACCTATAAAGCAGGGGACAGTATTTTGCAACATGCCCTGGGCCAGAAGCGAAATGGGTGGAGGCAGGCGGATACGGGCAGTCCCAGACTGTGGCGGGGCCTTCAGGCCCGGGGATACCCTTGGGCCTGAAGAAAAACTGGCGTCATCAGTCTCTCACAAGCCCTGGGACAACGAGTCCGCTCGGGGAACTTTTTGGGGCGAGTAGTCTCAGAGATGGCTTGGGACTGGTGGCTCAGTCTGCATGGCGAGAAAGGCGCCGGCCAAGACCTGAGCTCGGGGGGTATGACCGCCCAGAGGAGCAATTAAGGCATATTTTTAGGGCTGAGGGCCTGTTAGAGGGGGCGTTTTTTGGGGAGGCCGGGCCGCCGGGGGTAGGCTTCTGGCACGGGGGATACCTTGGCCACTACCACCAGGGCCCGCTTCTCGCCCGCCAGGGTGAGCTCGGTGACATGGTGCACCCGCCCGCCCAGGAGGGTCAGGGCCCGCCCGGCCCGGGCCACCTCCGCGGCCACCGCCCCCTTCTTGGGGGCTACCATCACCCCTCCCACCCGCAGGAAGGGCAGGGAGAGCTCCAGCAGGGTAGGGAGGGAGGCCACGGCCCGGGAGACCGCCAGGTCGTAGCTCTCTCGGTGGTCGGGGTGGCGCGCCAGGGTCTCCGCCCGCTCTGTCTTCACGGAGACATCATTCAGGCCCAGCGCAGCTAGCAGGTGGGTCAAGAAGGCGGTCTTCTTGGCGACGGAGTCCACCAGGGTCACTCTGAGATGGGGGAAAGCAATCTTCAGCGGCAGGGCCGGCAGCCCGGCCCCGGTGCCGACATCGATGAGGGAGAAGGTACCCTGCTCCTGGGGAGGGGCTTGCTCCAACCCCAGCCCCCACGGGCCGTCTCGCAGGGCCAGGCAAATGCTCAGGGAGTCAAGGAAGTGCCCCACCTGGACCTCCCGGTATCCCTGGATGGAGGTCAGGTTGACGCGCTGGTTCCAGGTCTCCAGCTTTCGGTAATAGACTTCGAACTGGGCAAGCTGCTGCGGGCTGAGGGCGACCCCGAATTTGAGGGCGCCTTTCGCCAGTTCTTCCATCATATGTTAGGACTCAGTAAAGGTGATGGGGCTGCCTCCTGCCCTGGATTATAGCACTGCCCCCATTTATATCCCCAAGGGAACCGGTGGGGGTTTTTATTGACAGGCCAAGACCCTTATGCCATGATAGCCTCCTGAGACAGGTATGCGCTTGAAGGTAAAAGGTAAAATGAGGATTGCTGTAGGGAGCGACGAGCGCACCGCTCTGACGGACTTCGTCGTGGCTGAGCTGGAGAGGCGAGGGCACCAGGTCACGCTGGCAGGTGCCTTGAGGGGAATTCCCACCCCATGGCCCGAGGTAGGGAAGTCGGTGGGCCGTGCGGTGGCCACGGGCCAGGCGGAGGAGGGGGTCGTCTTCTGCTGGACGGGCACCGGGGTGAGCATCGCTGCCAACAAGGTCCCCGGAGTTCGGGCTGCCCTCTGCACCGATGCTGCCACCGCCAGGGGGGCGCGCCTCTGGAATCATGCCAATGTCCTGGTCATGAGTCTGCGACTCACCACCCCTGGTGTGGCCCAGGAGATGCTGGTGGCCTGGTTCTCCACTCCCTTCGGCGGCGGCGAGGATGCTGCTAATGTAGCCAAGCTAGGGGAGATGGAGTTCCGCTATTCGAAACGCCCGGGCGCGGCGGCTGGGGAGAAGGCCGGGGCGGGCGGGAGAGAGTTTTAGGGGGGTATCATGCCGGTTGTGACCATCGCCGGGGAGTTTGGCGCCGGAGGCAGGGAGATTGGGGAGATGGTGGCCCAGCAGCTCGGGGCGCACTATGTGGACAGGGAGATTGTGGCCCAGGCGGCCAAAAGGTTGGGGGCTTCCCCGCAAGAGCTGGCCAGGAAGGACGACCATCTCAGTTCCAGGGGGGAGCGGTTGGGCCGCGCCCTGGAGGAAGTGCTGCGGAAGTCGGCCCTGGGGGGCAGCGGAGACCCCTATCTGGGCACCAGCGGGCTGGAGATGCTTCTCAGTCGTAGCTATCAGGAGGCTATGGCTCCCGACGCCAGCGAGGTGGATGACGCTCGCTATTTGTCGGCAGTGCAGTCCGTCATCCGGGAGGTGGCCCAGGAGGGCAATGTGGTCATCATCCGGCGGGGAGGGCAGTTCGTCTTGAAGAACCTGCCCAATGCCCTCCATATCTTCGTCTATGGCCCCATGGAGGGCCGGGTGAAGCGGGTGATGGGGCGAGAGAAGCTGAGGAGGGCAGCGGCGGAGAAGCTCATCCACGATACGGAGCGGGATTGGGTGGCCTATTTCAAGAAGTTCTACAAGGCCGATGTGCGGGACCCCAGCTACTACGACCTTATGGTGAACACGGACAAGCAACCCTTGGCTACGGCGGCCCGGTTGATAGCCCATGCTGCCCGCATCCTGGCGGTGCGGCGGCGTATCGCTTAATTTGTGGAGGGTGCCCTGATGACTCGAAAAAGCCGTGGCGGCCCTTCTT
Organism: Chloroflexota bacterium; assembly: GCA_016210205.1. GTDB lineage: Bacteria > Chloroflexota > Dehalococcoidia > JACQUO01 > JACQUO01 > JACQUO01. The sequence continues at coordinate 27,399 of JACQUO010000004.1, read as the reverse complement.
CCAAGGCCGGCAGAAAGAGGAGGCAACTGCGACCTTCTTCCCCTCCTGCGGCTGGCGCCGGGGCCCCATCCGCCCCTCCGGCCGCGGCTGCGGCCAAGGAGTTCCCGCCCAAGGCCGCATCATCCCTGGCCCGGGAAGCTAAGGCGACTTCTCCTTCCTTTCCCGCCGGCGACCAGCGCTATTTGATGTCGGAGCTGCGCCTCATCGGAATCTTGAGCGGGAGTTTTATCGTCTTGCTTCTGGCGTTGGCCTTCTTCTTGCGCTAGAAGTCCTCTTCCTCCTCCTCTTCTTTGTCCTCCAAGTCAGGGGCCAGACCCACGGCGGGCAGGACCGCGGAGCGTCGCTCCCGGTCCTTTTTCGGCGCTGGTGTGAAGGCGTCGATGGCGCGGCGCAGCTCCTCCCAAAGCCCCTGGGGAGCCGTCGCCAGTTCCACCGCTAGAGCCCGCACCCCAACGTTCCACAGCCCTTCCAGGTCGCCCTCCTGTAGGGACTGGGCTAGGTGAAGCAGGATAGGCCTTTGGGCCAGCATGGCCAGGCGCTGGCAATGGACCAGTGCCGCCATATCCAGACTCCCGGAAGAGGGCAGCTCCAGGAAAAGGGCGTCGATGGGCATATTGGCCAGGACGCGCAGGTGGCTATCTGGCTGGTCGGGGTCGGCTCGGAGGATTTTGCCGATGTCCTCATCATGGAGCAGGGCCGTGGCGGTGCCCGCCGCGCCGAAGATGACGAAATCGCAGCTTGACTCCTGCAGCTTGGCGGTCTCCTCCGCCCCCACCGACTCCAGGGCCAGGCCCCAGGGGGGCTGGTTCTGGGAGGACTCTTGGCCGGTCTTCTCTTTGGGCAGGCGGCGGAGAACTACGGCATCGGCCCCTGCGGGCAGAGCCGGGGGCAGCCCCTCTTTTGGGCCCAGGAGCGCCAGCAGCAACAGGGCTGGCTCTTTCACTGCCCGTGCGGCTGCCCCAAATCCCATGGGCTTGGGACGGGGTGTTGTGATACGCTCCAGTTTCTCTACAAACCAGCTCATGTCGCCTCCGTAAAATAAGACTAGCGGTGGAGCCAGCGGTCGGAATCGAACCGACGACCGGCGGTTTACGAAACCGCTGCTCTGCCCCTGAGCTACGCTGGCATTGAAGCTAATTTGTGGTTGTTCACCCTGTTTTGGGGAAAGTTGGCGTTAATTTGGCGTTATTTTTTCGAGATACTCCGTTTACCCCTGGGGGCAGCACCTCGTCCAGTAGCGCCATAGCGTCCTCTTGCATCCCGCTGATTATATGGCTGTAGACGTCCATTGTAAACGCCACGCTTGAATGGCCCAGGGCCTCCGAGATGACCTTTGGCTTGGCCCCCCGCAGCAGCATGAGGCTGGCGAAGGTATGTCTCAGGTCATGGAATCTTACTCCCTCCAAGCCTGCTTTCCTGGCCATTCTGGCAAAGGCATGGGACAGGACGCCCGGGTCCATGGGCTTACCGTCCACTGAGGCGAATACCAGGTCATCTAGGGTTAGCGGCTGCCCCAGTTCCTGGTAAAGGGCTTCACGCTCTGCCCGGTAGTCGCTCAGGAATAGGGCCAGCTTGGGTGTCATGGCCACCCGCCGGCGGCTGTGGGCCGTCTTGGGCTCTTTGAACTGGTAGACACCTCCGCGCTTGTAGAGCACCTGGGAAACCGATATGGAGAGCATGAAGTCAGGGTCTATGTCTCTCCAGCGCAGACCCAGCAACTCGGCCTGGCGAAGCCCCGAGGAAACGGCAGTGTAAAACACGGGGTAGTAGCAGCTATCCTTTGCCGTGTCAAAAAGGGCTTCCACCTCAGAGGGGGTGAGGGAACGAAAAGCCTTTTTGCGCGGTGAGGGGGCGTCCACCAGTTCGGCGGGGTTGCGGCCCAGGTAGCCCTGCCGGACGGCGAACTTCAAGCTTTGGGACAGCACCCGGTGGTGGTGGTGGACCGTCCGGGGTGATAGCCGCTCGCAAGCCTGGCCGTAATAGGCTTGAATGGCCTGGGGGTGAAGTTGCTTCAGGAGAATATGGCCCAGGGACGGGACCAGGTGGCGCTCTATAATGGACTGGTAGCCGTCCAGCGTCCGGGGTGAGCAGTTGGTCTTCACATAGCCGTTAAGCCACCGGTGGAGGTGCTCGGCCACAGTGAGACGGCCAACTGGGACGGGGACGCCCTTCTCCAGGTTGACCAGCAGTTCACTCAAACGTTTTTGCGCATCGGACTTACGGCCTCTGACCGTCTCGAAGTGGCGGCGAGTCTTCCCGTCCAACCCGGTGCCGGTGTAGACCTGTAATTGCCAAGACCCCTTACCCTTCGGGCGAATTGACCCCCTCATTGGCTAGCCTCCTGTGTTCTTCATCAACCGCATCTGACTTCTTTTCGGATTCATCTTTAGTTTCCCTGTATAGTGTCCATCCCAGTACATTGTCAAAGCCTTTCTCCTGCTCTGCCAGGAAAGGCAGTAGGGCGTACGACAATCTCTCAAGGATACCTGTCCCGGGCGGCGGGAGGCCCATAAGCAGCCGGTCTAGCATAGTAGAATCAAAGGGGCGCTTTGAGGTTTGATACAGTAATTCCGTGTGGGCATAGCGCCTGGCATCCAACGAGAGACGCTCTATATCCTGCTGGACTGAGGATAGCCTGGCCGCCCACTTCGCTTCCCGAATGGTGAAGTTGGTCCCCTTCATGGTTCGGAGTTTCCATACCTTCAGCACTGCCGCCAGGGCTTCCGGGGTGAGAGGGTATTGTTCAAGCGTAGCGGTGCTCCAAGGCTTTTCCAGCGGCCCGCTTTCAGCGTGGTTTCTGTACCACGAAATCTTGCGCTCAAGCACCTCAATTTCAGGCACATCATACCCTGCGCTCTCAAGTTCTCCCTGCAACTGTTCAGCCAGCTTCGTTCTTGACAGACGGGGGATTTCCAAGGCACGGGCTATAATCATAGTCTCTGCCTCAGTTGCGATGTGAGCCCGTTTCCGTTTTGCCACCGCTATTCTCTCTATTCCTATTATCTGATACTGTTATTCTTCTCGTAGTTCTAGCTAAGACGCTACAATCTCCCATATAATACCCTTACGGGTTAAAAAGGTCAAGGGGTGCGAGAGCAATGGCCAACAAAATTCGGAAAAGGCGGGAGGCCTTGGGCTCAGCCAGACGAAGCTGGCGGCCAGGACCGGGTTGACTAACAGCGCCGTGAGCGACTTCGAGCTAAACAAGCGCTGGCCCTGGCCAAAGGCTCGCCGGGCGCTGGCGCTGGCATTGGGGTGCACGGAAGTGGAGCTTTTCCCCGACAGCCAGGAGAAGGAGGGGGAGAGGCATGAAAGCTGAGCGGCTGACGATGACCATCCCAGAATTTGCCGAGGCTACCGGCTGCTCAAAGAATTTAGCCTACACCTTGGCACGGCAAAACAAGCTACCCGTTCCGGTGATTCGGCTTGGGCAAAAGAGAATATGCGTGTCCCGGGCTGCTGTCCTGAGGCTCTTGGGTCAGGACGATGGCAGCCGCGCTTGAAGCGGCGCTGAGTTACGCCAGCCGGGGTTGGCGGGTCTTCACCTTGGTGCCGAGAGGGAAGACTTCCTTTGCTGACTCCAGCGGCTTATACGCCGCCAGGACAGACGAAGCCCAAGTTCGCCGCTGGTGGCGCGATGTCCCCCATCCCAATATCGGTATCGTCACTGAGGGGGCTTGGCGGTGGTGAACATAGACCCCCGGTATGGCGGCGTCCGCCAAGTAATAGGAAGACATACGACTGATCAAGGTGGTGAGCCTGGCGATGAGAGGCCTGCTGGAGGACAAAGCCACCCTGATGCCAAGTAATAAAGTGATCGGGAATCGGTCGTTGGGGCCACAACCTGAAGTTGCAGTCTATTGGGGCCCTCAGTTATCTCAGCTCAGCTTACCGATACCTCTGAGTTAAGTTCCCTCAGCATGTTACCTGTAATAGAGGTCAAAGAGAGTCAATTTTCGTTCAAATTGCCGTTCACGTGTCGTTCAAATACTGGTTCAAACCATGGTCATGATGTTCACGCGGTTTAGCCGAAAAACACAGTTTATGTAGGGAGCACACCATGCAAAAGCTGTCGCCAAAGAAGCAACTCGCCATTGTCAGGCAGTACTTGGGTGGTTTCTCTTATGACGAAATCGCCTCCCGGGCCGGTGCGAGCAAGGGCACGGTGGCCAACATTATCTCGGACCTGAAAGCAGGGCGGTTTCCCGAGGCCAGTAACGTGTCGGAGCAGTTGGAACTGCTGCGAGAGTTGGCTGTTGACTTGCGGCGGTTCAAGCTAACGCCAAGCCAGGCGGCGGCCGGGCTCGCCGTCCTTTCCCATCTTCAGACCCTGGGAGTGGAGCCCGCTGACATCGAACCGTGGGCAGCGGTATGCCGCCAGCTGAGCCGAGATGAGATCGAGGCGCAGGCTTTTATTAAGGCGGCGCTGGCCCTAGAACAGGTGCGGGAGCGGACCGGCCTTAGTCCTGAGGCCCTGGAGACTAAAGTTCACGGCCTAGAGGAAACGGTGGTTCGTTTGGAGCCGCTGGCTAAGGAGTTAGAGGGTTGTCGGGAGCAACTGGAAGAGTTGGGGAAGCGGCGGCAGAAGCTGGTCGACGAGATAACGAAGCTCGAAAAGCGTCACCAGCCCTTGAGTCGGGATGTTGCCCAAAAAGAGCAGCGCGAGGCGGAGCTGTCCCACCGTGTCCAGGAGCTGGAGCAGAGGGCCCAGGCCGCCGATGAACGGCTGGCTACCGCACGCAGGGATCTACAGGCGTTGGCCGGCCTGGGGCTTTCTCTGGAAGACCTCTCTGTTTTCGTGCAGCGGCTGGGGGGAGTGGCCCAGCGGCATGGCGTGGGGTCGGAGGCTTTGCGGGACCGTCTGCTGCACGAACTCGAGGCGCTGGAGGAGGGTCTGGGGCTGGAAGGGCTCATCGAGGTGAAGCAACGGGAGGTGGCTGAGGCAGAGCGGGGCGCTGTGAAGGCTTGGGAGGAGCAATCAGCGCTCCAGGCCGCTATAAAGAAGCTCCGTCAGGAGCAGGCGCGGCTGCACGCAGACATGGCGGTGGAACGGAAGCATGTTCGCAAGGAGGTCCGGGCCATCTCTGCAGTTGTCAGAGAAGGTGCCACCGAGTTGAGGCGGGAGATGGGGAGTGGCGTGGGAGAAGCGCTGGCAGAGGTACAGAAATTGAGGGACCAGGCACTGAAACTGGGGCAGGAGGTCGGGCACATTGAGGCTGACATTGAGGCCAACCCGTGGTTCCGGAGCCTCCTGGCTTTGGCAAAGGGGGACGCTGGTGTCAGCGCCGACGAGGCCCGCCTGGTCGGGCTCGTGGTGCTGCGCGGATTGCTCGCCTGGCTGGAACGAAATCGGGATAAGGTTCCCACGACATCCGCCTCGCTCGGGGAGTGCGCGAGGATCATTATCAGGGAGCTGGAGCGATGGAATCTATGACCGCATGTTGTGAGCTATTGGAAAAGCTGCGCTGCCGAGCTAGAGAGCAGAGGGACATAGTGGCAGCCCTGGGCAAGGCTCTTGAGGAAGGGGCGGAGCATCTATACCGGCGGGACCTGGCTCAGCGCCTTGATAGCCTGAAGGCCGATGTGCTGAGAGAAGTGGAGGACATCCGACGGACGGAAATGGCGCTGGCCTCCGACTTCACGCAGGGGAAACTTATCGACGGAGCGCTGAGCTTCGTGATGGTGAGCTTGGCCGCGACTCTGTCTGGCCGCCACAAGCAGCCTCTGGCGGTGGGGGCCCGGGCCGCGAGCGAAGCCTTGGACAGAGCCGCTCCCTTCGGTGAAGTGAGGGTGGCAGTGGGGCCCGGCGGCGTGCCCGACGATGTGAAGGTCATTACCTTGTCGCAAATGGCGCGTGAACGGGACAAGCCAGAATCTGAGATCGTAGCCGCCCTGGAAGCCCAAGGCTATCGTCTGATGACCCCTGAGATTTTCTCCAGCCTTCTGGAGCGGATGAAAAGGAGGCTGCTCACGAGGGTTATCGCCTTACCGGCGACCAGGGCCGCCCTCCTACCGGAACAGGCCTCTGATGACTCCGAGGGCCCTGTCTCTCGCTAGCGATTGTGTGTGTATAGATCCCCAAAGGTAGGGCGGGGGCAACGCCCTGATTTGAAGCTGCGGAGCAGCATTGGGGCCACAGGCGTCTAAGGAATGACCATGAAGGCATATCTTGAGCCCAACGAAGTAGCTGCCCTGGAGCAGGCGGCCACCAACATGCGGGACCGCTTGCTCGTCAGGCTGCTCGCCCGATTGGGCTGCCGGGTCTCGGAGGCCCTGGCCCTCACCGTGGAGGACGTCGACCTCCAGCAGGGCACGGTGCGCATCCTTCACCTGAAGGCCAGAATGAACCTTGCTTGCCCCCAATGCAACGCCCGGCTGGGGAAGGCCCACGCCTTTTGCCCCAAATGCGGCTCGAAGGTGGAACAGGCGGTGGCCCGAGAGCAAGAGCGCCGCCGGCTGAGAACCCTACCTCTTGACCCGGAACCTTGGAGTTGCTACGAGATTACATCATTCGTGGGGGGCCTATCACCCAGGGCGACAAGAAAGTCCTCTTCGGCATCAACCGCAGCCGCGCCTGGCAGGTGGTGCGGGATTGCGCCGGCAGGGCCGGCCTCCCCGACTTGGTGAACCCGGAGACGGGCCGGGTGCACGGCGTGAGTTCCCACCGGCTCCGAGACGCCTTCGCGGTCATGGCGGTGAAGCTCGATGACTCCGGGGACGGCCTCCGGCTCCTCCAGGAGCACCTGGGACATACCAGCTTCAACACCACCGCCAGGTATCGGAAGGTGTCCGGCGGGGAGCACCGGGACTGGTATCAGAGGCTATGGGAGGAGCGTCCTTGACCATTTGCCCATGGCTGAAGAGGAGGCCCGGTGGTTGAGCCTTTGAGGCCCCCCCGGGGTGGGTTTCTGCGGCCCTTCGGCTGTGGCTGGTTCATCCAGGAGTATCTCCTGGGCAATGGCCCCCAGGGCTCGTCCCTCATAGATGCCGCTGTGGGCGCCCCCCAGGCGGACATCTTCTATCACTACAAGACCGCCCTCCGCCAGGCCACGGCCCTGGACCGGGCCACCAGGGAAGAAGAGAGGGCCGCCCGGCGGGAGAAGCGGCGTCTCAGCCCGGAGCGGATTGAGGGTCTGGTCGAGAGACACCTGGCCCGCATCCCCTACAAGACCGCCGGCTGCCGCTATCATTCGTTTGTTGTCTACTTCTCCAATCTCAGGAGGCTGGGCTGGGTGGAGGAGAGCGGAGTGGAGGAGCCCTCCGCCTTCCAGGACCACTACCCTTCCGGCCCACCCCGCAGATATTTCCGCCTCACCGCTGCGGGCCGGGCTGCCTCTGAGGCGGCTTGGGCCAACCCCGTCCTGGCTCTCTACGGCCTGAGATAGCGCCCTCTGGGCCGGCCTTGCACCCCCACTTCACCCCATCGCCATCTCCACCTTCGCGACGAAAATAAAGGTTCTTTTTGTTATGGAACAAGTGGCCCTTTTGTCCAATAATGAAGCTGCACCTTGACAAACCTGGCTGGCCCCTTCGGGGGCCTCCAAGACTGGCCCCAGGCGGGAAAGCCGAATAGAGCCACACGGCCCGAAAAGCCCAGTCTGCCAGCACATAAAGAAGCTCCCCTGGGCGAGCCTGGGGGCCATGCGCCACCATAAGGAAAGGAAAAGCGCATGGATACCCCCAGCTACATCAAAACCCTGCTCAAGTCCAATGGGAAGGCCCCTAGTGGACGGAAGGTCTGGAGCATAGACCTGGAGATGGTCTGGCTGCCTTTCTTCACGGCCACCAATGTCATGGGCGATACCTTCCTACCCGCCGAGGCCCTGGGCGCACCCCTGCGCCTGGCCTATGAACCCGATGGGGCGGTCAAGTTCACCAAGACGGGCCGTCCCGTTATCCGAGTGGTCAAGGAAATTCAGGACTCGGTGCGGATGGTGCGGGAGAACTTCGTGGCGGGCCTCATGGCCTATGCCAACGGGGTGGCCCTGGAGAACCCCGAAGGCTACCAGGCCCAGGTCAAGGCCAGCATGGAAGCGGGCTACCCTATACGGGGGAAGGACACCGATGCCCTGGCCGCCGCCCTGGACAAACGCCAGGCCAGCGAAGCGGCCCAGGCCATAGCCCAAGCCGAAGTCCTGGCCGCCGTCCAGTCCCCGCCCAAGCCCAAGGCCAAGGCCAGGGCCAAGGCCGCCCCCCAGCCCGAAGCGGAACCCGCCCCCGTCAAGGAACTGGCCCTAGCCATAGCCTAGCAAACCGTCAAGGCGCATGGCCCCTCGGCCCGCCCCAGGGGAGAAAGAAAGGAAAGGGGGATAGCTTTGACCACAAAGCGGAACCACAAGCCCCTATGGGCTACCCCTGGCCGTCAAGCCCGCCTGGTATCCCTATTCCTGGAAAGCGGGGGCTTCTGTGTCTATGGAGAACGGCCTTGCCCCCATCCCGAACGCCACCACTACCATCCCTATACCGAGGACTTGATAGACTGGTGGAAGGCCGATGATAGGGCGCAAAGGGAAGCGGAATGGAAGGCCCTACAAAGGCAAATACACGGCCTGGGGGAATGGGGGCCAATCAGGGGCCAGTTTGACGCCATCGCCAGGGACGTCTACTTCGCCCAGCAACCCGATAACTACCTTGTTGGCCTGGGCATGAGCGGGCTTACCTTCAAGCCCTTTGCCGTGATACGGATTGCGTCCTCCCCCGTCAACCTTCAGGTTGACCTGGGGGACACCCTACGGGGTATGAGCAAGGGGGGAAGGCGCAAGGCCATTAGATACGGGAAAGTCCTTCCCATCCCCGTCCAGGCGAAGGTGGACGAAGCGTGTAGGAAGGCGGTTAGACACTACCTGGCCCACTAGGGGCAACTAGGGACAAGACAAAGCAACGGGGGCCACCCGTAAGGGGGGCCTCTTTTGCCTTTTGACCACCTCTTTTTTTAAGGGGTGGCCTTTTCATATCTGGGACTGGCCCTTCAGCCGAAGGGCTGGCAAGGGGCCACCTGGAAGGGGGCCTCTTTGCTCTTTGGCCGCCCCCTACGGGGTGGCCTTTTCGTATAGGAAGGGGGAAAGACGATGGCCAAGAAGTGCTGGTGTGGCAAGGCCCACGGGAGGGGCGATGTCCGCAACGGGACAATCAAGCACTCCACGGCGAACTGGAAGCTCTACTACCTCAGAAGCGCAACAAAGAACGGGAGTTAGCTCCCCTCCCCGGCCCCTTCGCTCTGCTCAGGGCAGGCTCTGGGGAAGACCGCCAGGTATCCCGCCTCTGGCGGGAGAAGGGAAGCGGGGCCGGGACGCCGGCCTCCCCAGGGCCGGGGGACATAAAGAAAGGAGGGCCGCGATGGAGGAGTTTCTGCGGTTCACACGGGAGGAGCTGGCCCGGAGGACCAAGCGCGAGGACATCGAGGTTACGGGAGGGCCATACCGAGGCTACGACATCTCGGTGGACATGACGGGGGAGCATCCGGTGGTGGATGTCTACACCCCCATGCGCCTCTTCCCCCAACGGGTGGAGGCCGCCCTGGACTACGCCGTCCAGTTCATCCTCACCCACTGAGCGGGGAGCCGGCAGGAGACGCCCCCCTCGGGGGGTTTTTCATTTGGGCGAGAGAGGAGGTGATAAGAATGTCAACCCGAAAAGGGGAAGCTCAGGAAATGCTGGGGCTGGCTACGGCTCCGGCGGACACCGGCCAGGTGGACTATCTTGAGGAGATGGTGGGGGCGCTCACCGACCCCATCATCGTCTTCCCCTCGAGCTGGGCGGACACCATTCCCGAGAAGCTGAAGCAGGAGGTCCCGCTGCGACGGCTGGCCCACATCATGCTGTGCCAGAAGGGGGAGGCTGCCTGGGATGAGGCCACCGACCTGGAGGCTCTTCTCCACCTGTATCCCCTCACCCTCGGCCGTCCTATCAATGAGACCTGGACCTGCATCTACCTCTACCTGGGGACCAAGTGTTTGAGGCCCTCCTTGTCGCAGGACATCAGGGAGGAGACCCTGACCGACTACCAGGCCGGGGAGCTGCGGGGGCTGAAGAGGTGGCTTTACCGGCAAAGGGTGAAGGCCCGCAAGGCCAGAGGTCGTCAGGAGAAGACTGAGGTCAGGGTCGAGGCCAAGCCACCGCCACAGTTCAAGATGTTCTAGGAGGAAAACAACAGGAAAGGGGGTGAACCATGCGAATCTTCATCTATGACGGCCGGGAGTTCCCCGACCCCGACCCATCTCGAAGCGTGGAGGAGGTCAAGGCCATGATGGCGGACTTCTTCCCCGAGCTGGCCAACGCCGAGGTGAGGGAGGGCAAGCGGGGGGAGGACACCCTCCACGAGCTCGTGCGACGGGTGGGCACCAAGGGCTAGATGCACCAGGCCGTAGTTGACGCCCTGAGGGGGATGCCCCCGGCCCGCCTGCGCCTGATTGAGTTGGCCTGGCAGGTGGTGAGGGAGGACGGCTCCCTGGACGTGGAGCGGGCCTCTTTCCTCCGCCAGGAGCTGGCGGAGGCCCTGGCCCAGGCGGAGGCCTATGGCCAGGCCACCCGGGAGGCGGTGCGGTGCCTGAGACAACTGGCCCGCTCCTGACCCTGGCCGGCCGGCTCCGCGCCCTGGGGCCGCCCTCCCTGACGGCCCTCAGGGCCTGCCTGGAGGGGGTCGAGGACTATGAGGCCTTCCGGGCCCTGGTGAGGGAGGAGCTGCCGGGGCAGGAACGGGAGGTCCTGGGACAGCCCGGGCCGGAGCGCCAGCTGGAGGCCTTCAGCCACCATTTCGGGGAACGCTACTTCCCCCTGATGGAGGGTGTGGAGAGCTACCGCCACTTGCTCATGGGCATCCCGGTGGTGCCCCTGGGGTTCTCCTGGGAGGACTACCACGACCAGATGAACTTCCGGGGCGGCCTGCAGCTCATGGCCTACCTGCTGGCGGACCCCTATGCGGAAGGCGCTGACGGCGCCCGGGTCCCCCTGGCCGAGGCCTGCGCGGGCCTGGTGCCCGCCGGCCTCCTCCAGCGGGTGCCCCCCGGTGGGTTCCCTCGGGAGGCGGTCTGGAGCCTCCTGCGCGACACCCTTCACCAGGGGCTGGCCCACTGGGCCGACATCCTGGCGGGGGACACGGGCAACTACTTCCTGGACCTGACCTACGAAGGCCTGGAGGAGCTGCCCTCCTGGGAGCCGGAGGTGGTGGGGGCGTTGACCCAGGAGTGGCGCCAGGCCCAGGAGCTCCTGGACCAGGTCCACGCCCTAGCCGACTGGCTGGAGGAGAAGCCGCCGGCGCGGTTTGAAGAGCTGCTGGATTTCATCGAAAGGAGGAGAGACCATGGCCGACAAGGTTAAGCGCCCCCTTTATGGCTGGGATATGGTGTGCCTGAAGTGCGGCCCCCTGGAGATCGAGGGCCGCAACTACCACTGGGAGGAGATACCTATGAGGGATGTCTTCACCGACGCCCGGGAGCACCTGGAGGGCTGCCCCGGCCCCGTGGCCATCCTGCTGCGGCAGGTGGGAGAGAGATGACAGAACCCGGCCTCAGCCGCGAGCCCCGGGCCTACCAGTGGGCCCTGCCCGAAGCCCTGGAGGTGCCCCCGGACGAGCTCCAGGCCCGGCTGGACTTCTACCAGGACGCCGTGGTCCTGCACCTGGTGGAGCGGGGGGTCATCACCACCAGGCTGGTCTCGGCCCACGAGGTGGCCCTAGCCCTGCTCCGGGAGGTGCCCCTGGCCTCGGGGCTGCTGCCCCCCGATGCCCTGTGGTGGGGCCAGGGGCGGGAGGGCCCCGTGGTGGCCCTGTGGCGGCCCCCCAGGGTCTGGCCCGTGGCCCTGGCCCTGGAGGCCTTCCAGCCACCCCGCAGGCTGAGGCTGCCCCTGCCCGGCCTGATTTTCCTGTGCCAGCCGGGGAGGGCGCCCCGGGTCTATGCCGCCAAGAGGCGGCCGCTGAGGCCGGAGGAGGTCATCTATCATGCCCCGCTGTTCAACCTCTTCCGGGATGGGCGGAGCTGCTCCGGCACCCACCAGTATCCCCCGGAGGTGGCCCAGATACCGGAGTCCTTCTTCAGGAGCTTCTTCTCCCCCACGGGCGACCAGGGGGGCCGGTCCAGGAGACACCCCGAGGAGCTGCTGGGCCTCTGGGAGGAGCTGGACGGGAAGAGACGCTTCCCCCTGGGGGACCTGGTGCCCCTCGGCAAGGTGGAGGACGTCATGAGATGAAGCCAGTGGGGTATCTGGTCAACACCACCGATGGCCTGGCTGGAGAGCCAGGCCTCTTCTACGACTACCTCCTGGCGGGCAACGGCCTCTTCCTGCTGGCGGCGAACCCCCTGCTCAGGGCCACGGTGCGCCTCGCCGAGGCGGAGGTCCGGGGCCTGCTCCCCTTGAGGGAGGGGATTGAGCTCGCCCACGGCAGGCTTCCTCGGGCCCTCTACGACCTGGCCTTGGGCGTCCTGGCCGCCGACCCCCGGCGGGAGCGCTACCTGGCCGTCACCTGGGAGGGGGAATATCGCCTGAGGTCTCCAGGGCAGGAGGGGAGCGCCGGTGGGGTGAGATACCAGCGGCTGCCGGGCACGGCGCTGGACATCCACAGCCACGGGGCCCTGGGGGCCTTCTTCTCGTCCACCGACGACGAGGACGAGCAGGGGCTGCGCCTCTCCCTGGTGGTGGGCAGGCTGGACACCCCCCTGCCCGAGGCAGCCCTGCGGGTGGGGGTCTATGGACACTTTGGCCCCGTCCGCATGGAGGAGGTCTTTGCCTGAGTAAGGAGGTGATAGGAAATGCCTATAGAGTTCAGAGAAGACAGTCCGGTCTTTATCTGCGAGGCCTGCCAGAAGGAGCATGAGGAAGACAACTTCGGTCAAGCGGGCTGCCTGGTCCTTAGAGATGAGCGGGAGCAGGTGGCCGTGAGTTGGGTGTGGTGTGATGAGGCCTGCCTGAGCCAGTGGCTGGACAGCCCGGAGGCCCGGCAACTCTTCCCCACGATGTAGTGATGTACAGGCTGGACAACACCTTCGCCCGGGGCCTCTTCACCGTGACCGTGGTGGGCTGCGGGGGCACCGGGGGCTTCGTGGCCGAGGGGATGGCCCGTCTCCTGCCCCCCCGCGCCCGTCTGGCCCTGGTGGACCACGACCGCGTGGAGGAGGGGAACTTGGGCCGCCAATCGTTCACCCACGACGACATAGGGCGGTTCAAGAGCGCGGCCCTGGCGGAGAGGCTGGCCCGCCGCTACCGCCGGCCCGTGGCCTACAGCGTCTTGCCCGTGGCCCTGGCCGGGATTGCCGCCCCCGGCCTGGTCCTGGGCTGCGTGGACAACGGCCCCGCCCGCCGGGACATGGCCACCGGGATGAAAGGCTCCTCCGTCCTGGGGCTCCCCAGTGTGGGGTATGTCTCCAGGCCCAACTGGTGGGTGGACGCCGGCAACGGGGAGAACTACGGCCAGGTGCTCATCGGCAACAGCCCCCTCGAGGGCCTGAGGGGGGCCTTCGACCCGGAGACAGGGGTGTGCTCGGCCCTGCCCCTGCCCACCCTCCAGCGGCCGGAGCTCCTGGCCCAGAGGCCCCCGGCCCCAGACTGCGCCGGGGCGGTGGTGTTGGGGGAGCAGGGGCCGGCCATCAACCAGGCCATGGCCGCCCTGGTGGTGGAGTTGGCCCGCCGTCTCATCGATGGGACCTGCCCCTGGATGGGGCTCCACCTGGACCTGGAGGCGGGCACCCTCGGCTCCACCCCCGCCACCCCGGAGGCGGTGGAGCGGCTGACCGGGATAAGCAGGCGGAAACTACTACAAGGAAGGAGGTGAACAAGATGAGCGAAGGAGAGGAAATCAAGGTGGTCATCGCCCTCAAGGGAGGCCGGGGTAGCATCGGGGTGCAGGCCCCGTTGTGCGACCCCCTCTTCGCTGTCCTGGAGGGCGGGCTGGCGGAGGCCCTGGCGCGGGCGCCCGCCCTGGTGGAGGAGGCCCGCCATAGGTGGGCCACAAGCCCCCGCTACCCCCAGTGCGAGTCGCCCCTGCCGGCCCCAACCCCACCGGCAGCAGCCCCGCCTGCCAGAGGCAGGCCAGCGCGGGCCCCACAGCAGCGAGAGTAGCCCGCAAGCCCCCCGAGGATGTTCTGAAAGGAGAAGACGGTGCTCCGCATAGACAAGGTGACTTACGAGAACCTGCCAGCACCCGAGTGCGAGTGCGTCGGGCGCTTCATCACCGAGGAGCTGGCCCCTGAGTTCGAGAGAGCAGGCTCTACGCATGAGGCCATCTACCTGTTCTTCAGCCGGGGCCAGGCCCTGGGCCTGTTGGACGAGAACCCGGAGGGGGCGGAGCTCCCCTGGGAGCACCAGCAGCACATCAAGGTCTGGCTCAACTCCCTCCCCTACAACCTGGATAACCCCATAGACCTCTTCGTGAGCTGGTGAGCGAGGTAGGCCGAAACCCCGCTGCGGCGGGGTTCGCCGGAGCTGGCCTCCCGGCGCTGATGAGGCAGGCCCAGAAAGGAGGTGATAAAGATGAAAGTCCAAGTAAAGAGATTGCGGTCGATTTTGGATCTGCTGGAACCCGTTGTTCCCAAGAAGCCCACACTCCCAGTCCTGACCAACATCCTCCTGAAGGACGGCCGGGCTCTGGCCAATAACCTGGAGGTGGCCGTTGCCCTGGAGCTCCCCGAGGCAGAGGGGCAGTGCCTGCTGCCCTCACGCCCGGCAGCCGAGCTCCTCAAGCGCGTCCCGGGGGATGAGACATTGAGCCTGGAGCAGAAGGGCAAGACCCTGCACCTGGCCTGGCCCGGCGGGAGGGCGTCCTACGAGACCCCAGAACCCAAGGACTACCCGCCCTTCCCCGAGGTTGTGAGGCCAAGGCAAGAGAGACCGTGGATGGGGATACCCTGGTGCCCGTGCTCCTGGGGAGCACCCGCTATTGCGCCACCGAAAAGGACCGCCCGGTGCTCACGGGGGTAGCCCTGACCCTGGGCGAACCCCTGGAGGTGGCCGCAGGCGACGGCTTCCGGATGGCCTACCAGGCCCTGCCCCTAGCCTACCCGGTGGCGGAGGGCATAACCCAGGTGGTCATCCCTGCCGACGCCATCCGGACCCTGGGGCGACTGTGGGAGAAAGCCCCCCGGACGGCACCCCTGGAACAGTCCCTCATCCGGCTGGTCACCGCCCGGAGGCGACTGGAGCTGGCCGTGGGCAACCAGATGCTGGAGGCCAGGTTTGGCCCGGTGACCCTGGTCGTCCATCTCATCGAGGGCACGTCTCCTAACTTCCGCCAGCTCATCCCCCAGGAACCCACTCAGAAGGTCAGGGCCTTCGGCCCCGACCTGGAGAGGGCGGTGCGCCTGGTCTGGTACATGGCGAAGGGATCATCGGAGATTGTGCGCCTCACCTGGTCCGAGGACACCCTTACGGTCAGGGCCAGGGGCGAGGAGGTAGGCGAAGCGGAGACCACAGTAAGAGTCGAGACCCAGGGCGAACCCGGCCGAGTTGCCCTGAAGGCAACGTACCTGCTGGAGTACCTGCGAGGCAGGACGGGGATGGTCACCATGGCGGTGACTGATGTCAGTTCCCCTATCCTGTTCCGGCACGGCCCTTCTACGGAGGGGCTGGTGCTGGTCATGCCCATGTTCGTCCAGTGGTAGGCGCAGCGCAGTCCTTCGGCTGAAGGACGCAGTCAGGGGCCCTATGAATGGGGATGCAACCCCACGAGTCTGTAAGGGGCCGAGGGTCGGCAGCGATTCTCGGCTCTCTTCTTTTATCCTCATACTGGACAAAGTGGACTTTGGTTTAGTTTGCTGGCCTTCATGTGTAGACATATCCTGGCGGCGCCCTTCCATCCCCAGACCAACGGGAAGCCGGAGCGCTACTACCAGACCATCAAACGAGATGTAAACTAGGTCCCCAGAGTCTCCCAGTGAGTTGGAAGCCGCCCTCGCTGACTTCGTGGCCTACTACAACTTCCGCCGCTCCACCGTGCCCTGAGTGACGTAACCCCGGCAGATGTCCTGCAGGGGAGGCGGGAACACATCCTACAACGTCGAAAGGAGGTGCAGGCCCGAACTATCCAACATCGGAAATGCTACAACCAGACTCTCAGGCAGCTCAACTGCCCAACCTGACCCGCCTAAAGTGTCCACCTATGCCTACTGACAACATTGGAGATGCAACTCATTTGCCGAGCTCTATTGACACAAGGCCCAGTTCCTGCTATACTGCCTTTTGCTTATAACTTGCAATAGCAGGAAGGAGATAGGGAATGGTTGAGGCGATGGTTATCGCTCTCCGGGAGGGCATCGAGGCTGCCCTGGTGCTGGGCATTATCCTGACCTATTTGCGGCGCACGGGGCGCGGCGCTTTGAATCCCTATGTTTACGTCGGCCTAGGGCTGGCGGTGGCTGTGAGCATCGCAAGTGCCATCGTCATCCAGGCCGTGGGCTTTGACCCAGAGAACGAGGTTCTGGAGGGCACGCTCCTGGGCATCGGAGGGATCTTTGTGGCTAGCATGGTGGTGTGGATGTGGCGCTCCAGCCAGAGCCTCAGGCAAGACATGGAGGGCCAGATGCAGAGTCTCGTCGGGAAGGGCGGGTCGGGGTGGCGGACGGGGATGGGGTTCCTGGCCTTCACCTTATTCATGGTGGCCAGGGAGGGTGTGGAGATGGTGCTCTTCCTCTGGGCCGTCACGCTGGGGCAGGCAGGCCTCCTGGAAGTAATTGGGGCCGTGCTGGGCCTGGGATTAGCGGTACTTTTTGCCCTCCTCTTCATCCGCGGCAGCCTCCGCATCAAGATGGGCCGTTTCCTGCGGGTGACCTCGGTAGTGCTGCTGGTGCTTGCGCTCCGGCTCCTGGTGGGTAGCGTTCATGAGTTCGCGGAGGTGGGCCTTGTCCCCATGAGCGGCGAGGTGATGAAGGTCCTGGGCTACTTTGTCCGTGACCGGGAGACGGACCTGCTGTTCATGGCCTTAATCGCTTTACCCATAGGTCTGCTACTGTGGGACTATAGCCACTCCCCGGCCGTACCTGTATCTCTCGACGAGACGGCTGCCCAGAGGCGCCAGCGGCTGGCGGCCCGGCACTGGGAGCGCGTCTGGCAACTGGGCCTGGGGGGGGCCGCCGCAGTCATCCTCCTATCTCTGGGCTCCAGTGCCTTGGTGGAGAGCCCCTTCATCGACCTCGAGCCTCTGCCGGTGGCTGGCTCCCAGGGTTACATAAGGTTGTCCACCGCCGATTGGGAGCCCAATGCCTTGAAGAAGTTCGTCTATAACGGCGGAAATGGCCAGGTGCGCTTCCTGGCCGTCAAGCTGCCCGACGGCGATGTAGTCACATCCCTGGATGCCTGCCAAATTTGTGGCAACATAGGCTATATGCAGGAAAGGGGTGGCGAAGTTGCCGTTTGCAAGAACTGTAATGCTCCAATACCCATGGGTAGTATGGGTATGGGGGGTGGCTGTAATCCCTTGCCCCTGGCCTCCGTGCTAGAGGGCTCAACGCTCATTGTCGCCGTTAAGGACCTCAGGTAGACAGGCGAGGATGTTCCTCCGTCTGCTTAAGGATGCGCTGTGGCGGCGTAAGGGTCGGGCGGCCATCACGCTGCTCTGTGTTGTGGCGGGCCTTACCCTGGCCGTCGCTCTTCTAAGTATAGCCGCCGATGTCTCTGAGAAGATGAGCCGTGAGCTTCGCTCCTATGGAGCCAATGTGGCTCTCATCCCCCAGTCGGAAGAAGTGACCCTGGAGATAGGGGGAGTCAACTACACGCCCCCTTCCGAGGCTCATTATATCGATGAAAGGGAGCTGGTCAAAGTAAAGACCATCTTCTGGCGAAACAATATCCTGGGCTTGGCTCCTTTTCTGGGGTCCCCGGTGTTCCTTGGTCCAGAGCGGAGGCTCGTAGTCCTCACTGGCACCTGGTTTGACAAGGAGTTGACCCTGCCCGTAGGGGCCACCATCCGGAGCACCTTCGCTGAGCAGATAAAGATAAGAGAAGCAATAGCCTTTCGCGCGGGGGTGAAGTCCGTGGCCCCCTGGTGGAAAGTGACAGGGCAATGGCCAGAAGAGGCCAGCCTAGACACCGCCCTGGTGGGAGCAACCCTGGCCCGCCGGGAAGGGCTTCGCCTCGGGGACATCCTACCCCTGGAGTATGAAGGACGCCGGGCGCAACTTCGGGTGGTGGGGCTGCTCACAACCGGCGGCCTTGAAGACGACCAGGTCATCGTCCCCTTGCCTGTTGCCCAGCGGCTGCTGGGTCTCACTTACGGAGTGAACCGGGTCATGGTCAGCGCCACTGTTCTTCCCAAGGAGAAGCTGGCTTCCGACATCCGCTACAAGCGGCCAGAGGACATGACGCCCAAGGAATACGAGAAGTGGTACTGCAGCCCTGTCGTGGAGGCAGTGGCCAAGCAGTTGGAGGAGGCCATCCCGGGCAGCCAGGCTCAGCCAATCCTGCAGGTTGCCCAAGCGGAAGGTGCTTTCTTGTTGAAGTTGGAGTGGCTGATGGTGCTCATCACCTTCTTTGCCCTGCTCGCCTCCAGCCTGGGAGTCATGGCCACCGTAAATACCACAGTCTTGGAGCGCCGCAAGGAGATTGGCCTCATGAAGGCCCTGGGGGCGAGCAACAGCCAGGTAGCGGCCCTCTTTTTGGCCGAGACCGGAATAATCGCCCTGCTGGGAGGGTCCCTGGGCTTTGGGCTAGGGGCATTCCTGGCTCGCATTCTGGGAGAGGGGGTCTTCGGCCTAGCCATCGCCACCGACCTCTCTCTGTTCCTCGTCGCCCTGCTCTTGGCCCTAGCGGTAAGTCTAGTCGGCAGCGGGTTGCCCCTGCGCCAGATCTCCCGTCTGGAGCCGGTTGGCCTGCTCAGGGGGCAATAACCTATGGGATGGCACCTCGTCTTCCGCTCTCTGGGGAGCCGCAAGGGCCGCCTAGCCCTGGCGGGACTGGTGGTGGTACTGGGGGCCGGCCTGGTATCGGCACTGGCCAACCTGACTCCTGATGTATCCAGCAAGATGGGGGGGCAACTGCGTGCTTATGGGGCTAACATCACGGTTCTGCCCCGCCCTCTGCCGGGGTTAGAGATGGCAGCATACTTGGATGAAGACAGGTTGGCATATATGGAGGGGGAAAAAGAGGCTATTGCCTCCTATGTTCCCTTTTTGTATTCCTTGGGCAAGGTTGAGGGCCAGCGGGTGGTACTGGTGGGCGCCCGTTTAGAAGCCTTGGCTAAACAAAGCACCTGGTGGCTAGTTCAGGGCTCCTGGCCCGCTAGCGACGATGAGGTCCTGGTGGGCGGCCGTTTGGCCCGAAAGCTGAGGCTGAAGCTGGGGCAGACGGTAGTCATCGGGGCTGCCCAAGGGGAACGCCAGTTCCGCATAGCCGGGCTGGCGGAAACGGGCAGCGCCGAGGAAGACCAGGTCTTCTTGACCCTCTCAGTGGCCCAGGAGTTGACGGGCAGGAAGGGGCAGGTGAGTCTCGCTCAGGTGAGCGCCTGGAGCGAAAAAGAGCCCCTGTCTGCCATAGCCCAGCGCATTGAGCAGGCGGTTCCCGCCGCGGAAGTCAGGGTGGTGGGACAAGTGGCCCGGGCTGAGACCCAGGTTCTGGAGAAAGTGAGGCTGCTCATGCTCCTGGTGGCCAGCCTGGTGCTGGTGACCGCGGGGCTGGCCATCTTCAGCGTGATGGCCACCTCCTTCCTTGAGAGGACGAAAGAGATTGGGCTCATGAAGGCCCTGGGGGCCAGCGAGGCGCGTATAGCCTCGCTGTTTGGTGCCGAGGCGCTGGTTATCGCTCTGGGGGGAGGGCTGTTGGGCTACGGCCTGGGCTACGGGCTGGCTCAGTTCATCACGCTGGTCGTGTTCGGCGCTCCCGCCGCCCTGAGCTGGCAGTCCCTGGGCATCACATTGGCGGCGGCGGTCGGGGTGACTTTCGCGGGCGGCCTTATCCCCATCCGGCGGGCCGCAGGGCTGAACCCCGCCGTCACGTTAAAGGAGGAATAACATGGCGAGCCCCGGAATGGTGGATGTTCGGGGGCTGACCAAGCGCTATGGGGACACCTGCGCCTTGGAGGATGTCTCCCTCTCCGTGGCCCCGGGGGAGTGGCTTGTTGTCATGGGCCCCTCCGGCTCGGGCAAAACCACCTTCTTGAATATTGTCGGCTGCCTGGACCAGCCCACGGAAGGGATAGTGACGGTGGATGGCAAGGATGTATCCCACCTGAGTCCCAGGGAAATGGGCCGCTTCCGCCGCGAAACCATCGGGCTCATCTTTCAGCAGTTCCACCTTATTCCCTATCTGAACAGCCTGGAAAACGTCATGTTGGCCCAGTACTTTCACAGCATGGCGGACGAGGCGGAGGCCCGGGATGCCCTGGTGCGGGTAGGGTTGGGCGACCGCCTGCGTCACCTCCCCTCACAGCTATCGGGCGGGGAGCAGCAGCGGGTATGCATCGCCCGGGCCCTCATCAACAGCCCCAAAATCCTGCTGGCCGACGAGCCTAGTGGCAACCTGGACCGGCGAAACGAAGAGATGGTCATGGGGCTACTAAGTCAGCGGCACCGGGAGGGCTACACCCTCATCATGGTTACCCACAACCCTGAGATAGCCCAGTTGGCCGACCGGCTGGTGAACTTTGACCATGGTCATCTGGTCTCAGAGAAACGCAACCATCTGGGCCAAGCCACGCTGCAGCGGCCAGGTTGACTAAGTCCCGGTGGCTATGCGCTGATCTTGCCTAGCCCCCTTTTTATCACAGCGCTGCCTCTGTACTTGACATACTGAAGGGGCCTGCTTACATGTTGTCAATCGGCAAAGGCGGGACACTTTAGTCGAGTCAGGTTGGGCGGCTGAGCTCCCTGAGAGTCTGGTTGTAGCATTTCCGATGCTGGATGGTTCGGGCCTGCGACCTGTGTTCTGAAGGTCTCTCTCAGAATAACCTATGGCATCGGAACTTATGGATACGATCAAAGCATCTGGGCTCACTAGGAGCTTTGGAATCTTATTAAGTAGGCGGAATTCATCGCTCCCCCGTCTCCGTCAAAAAACTAGCTTTGGCTAGCCCACAGGTATTGCCTGCCCCGAGGCCCCTCTAGGTTGCCAATACAGCGTTCATCGGGCACCCCCCCTCCGGCCCGCACGCGGGCAGCGATGTCCGCGGGGTCGCCGGGGCCCTCGCGCCAGTGCAGGTCGGGTGCTATAGCCATGTACCCGTGGCTGGCAAAGCGGCGCGCCACCTCTCTCATATGTTCCACGATAACGATGACACCGGGGAAAAGCCCTTGACCAAGGGGTCGGGCCAGATAACCAGAGATAGTGTCCCCGCCATGGCCGGAGAAGATGACCGTTTCGGCGAGCATGCCTTCGTAGCTTGACCTCCGTCGGGTTGTCATAGGTTCTCCTTCCCCCCCATGGATGGGCTGCCGGGCCCGAGCCCTTCCGCGATGACCACAGATGGTTAACGGGGTGCCAAGAGGGCCGCCGGCCGCGGACGCTGCCATTGTATCCTCAGGGGGGCATGATGTGCAACGGGTGGCGCAGCGGAAGCACCCTTCGGGAGAGGATATATTGCCAGCGGGGAATGTTGCCGAACTCGACCACCCGCCCTAGCCGGTAATCCGAACGTGCCAACGACGGAAACTCCGGGCAGCCTCGACCGCTTCTTGAAAATCGGCAGTGCTCCCTTTGGGAGAAGCAAGCACTTTGATGCTCCAGACGCAACAATCCGCTAGATTGTGTAGGCGCCGAGACTGTTGCGAAACTGCCTTTTGCCGGAATCCTGGCTCAGCTAAGTGAGTAGCACCAGCGTCGACCGAGAGCCAGAGCTAGGACGGCCTGGGGCACAGTGACAGGGAGTACCATGGCATGTCCTCCCGCGGCCATCCGCTGATGCCGAAGTAGTTTCTTCAGATTGTAGGCCGTGGCACTCAGGAGCGCCTGGGCGGTGAGCTTGCGAAGCCCCCTGTACTTGGCACGACCCAGGACATGCTTGG
This sequence comes from Chloroflexota bacterium, assembly GCA_016210205.1. Lineage (GTDB taxonomy): Bacteria > Chloroflexota > Dehalococcoidia > JACQUO01 > JACQUO01 > JACQUO01. The sequence continues at coordinate 5,485 of JACQUO010000004.1, read as the reverse complement.
TCTTGGTGTCGGCAAAAACGCTCTCCACGGTGGTCTTATGTCGGATTCGGGCCAGCCACGCTCCAGTTGCGGTGGAGTAGGGGGGAACAAAGCACCGATTTTCCAAGGGATGAGGAAGTCTGCAAAGGCTGACAAGGGACGACTGTGAGCGGAAACTTCTGCGGGTCCTGAACACAGATAGCTGCTGTGCCGTTCCCGAGGCAACCAGAAGGGGCTACCGGTGTTTCTGCCCGCTCCGATAATGCTTCACCCCATCCTCCAGGGTGTTCCAGGGCAACACCGCGCACTTGATGCGGATAGGATACTTGCAGACCGCTGAGAAAGCTTTCATCTCCCCAAGGCGCTCCAGCTCCTCCTCTGTCAGCTTTTTGCCCTGCATCATGGCAGTAAATAGCTTCGAGAGGATGACGGTTTCCTCCAGCGTTTTGTCCTTCAGCAGTTCCGTCATCTTTGAAGCCGAGGCTTGAGTGATGGAGCAACCGTGGGATTGGAGTCCTACCTGGGTCACCCGCCCGTCCTCGAGCTTGATCTGAAGAGCTACCCTGTCACCACAGAAGGGGTTATGGCCCTCAGCGCAAATGTCGGGGTCTGCCACCTGCTGCTGGTTTCGAGGGCGCCGGTAATGGTCCAGGATGAGGTCCTGGTAGAGGTCATCCAGCTCCTCAAAGAGGTTCTGGGAGATGTCCTGTCCCGGGTTCACGAGTTGGTGGGCCTGGCCACCCGGCGGGGGCCCGGGGTGAAGTAGCGGATTGCCTTCTGGAGAGTCTCGACCAGAAGGTCGACCTCAGCCTTAATGTTATAGATGTAGAAGCTGGCTCTGCCTGTGGCCGAGACCTTGAGAAGCTCCATCAGAGGCATGGCGCAGTGGTGGCCCACCCGAATAGCTACCCCTTCATGGTCCAGGAAAGTCCCTAGGTCATGAGAATGCACCCCGGTGTGGCAAAAGGAGATGATGCCTCCGCGCTGCTGAGTATCCCAGGGGCCAAAGACCTCCGTATTTGGAAGCTCCTGGAAACGCACCAGGGCATATCCGGTTAGCTGGATTTCGTGCTCCCTCACCCGCTCCATCCCCAGGTTCCTGAGGTAATCCACAGCTACCCCCAGGGCAATAGCTCCGGCGATGTTGGGGGTCCCCGCTTCGAAACGGATGGGGAGGTCGTTCCAGGTGGCTCGGTCTAACCAGACCTCCCGCGCCATTTCGCCCCCCAGTTGAAAGGGCTCCATGGTCTCCAGCACCTGAGGCCGGACATAGAGGACGCCGATGCCGGTGGGGGCCAGCATCTTGTGGCCAGAGAAGGCCAGGAAGTCGCAGTCCAGGTCTTTGACATCCACCGGAATATGGGGGACGCTCTGGGCCCCGTCCACCAGAACCAGGGCTCCTTTCTCGTGGGCGCGGCGGGCAATCTCTTTCACCGGGGTGATGGCCCCCAGGACATTGGACATGTGGGTCAGGGCCACCAGCTTAGTGCGCTCGGTGAGGAGGGTGTCAAGGGCGCTGAGGCTCAGGGTCCCCTGGGGGCTCATCGGGATGAACTTGAGAGAGGCCCCGCGAGCTTGGGCCACTCGCTGCCAAGGGAGGAGGTTGCTGTGATGCTCCATGGGAGTGGTGAGGATTTCGTCGCCAGGACTTATGTTGGCTTCAGCCCAGGTATAGGACACCAGGTTGATGGCCTCGGTGGTGCCTCGGGTAAAGATGATGCCTTCTGCGGGGGCGCCGATAAAGTCGGCAACCTTCTGACGGGCCTCCTCGTAGCGCTCAGTGACTTCCTGCCCCAGGGTGTGGACAGCCCGGTGGACATTGGCGTTGTGCTGCTCATAGTACTCGCTCAGGGCCTGGATGACCGCCCTGGGCTTCTGGGAGGTGGCGGCGTTGTCAAGATAGACTAGCGGTTTCCCACGGACTTGGCGCGACAGGATAGGGAAGTCCTTGCGGATGCTGACCACATCGTAGGGAAGCGTGGAGTGGGCTGGGGGTCTTGAGGTTCCGCCTTTAGAGGAGGATGTCAAGGCTGTAACCCATTTCCTGAACGCCCTTGCAGCTTGGCCGATGCCAATTGGGCCATCATCATGGATAAAGGACGGGCAGCGAGCGGTAAACCCACTCGGTGAGAGCCATGTAGTTGCCCGTAATGAGCAGGATGGCAAACCCCGCCATGAGCAGACTGCTGGCAAGGCCAAGCCAGGGGATAATCTTCTCCAGGCGGAACAGCATGGGCAATACTTTGGCCATGGCCGTGGCAGCAATCACGAGGGGAATGCCCATACCAAGGGAAAACAGGAACAGTATCAAGGCTCCCAATGCGGCGGAGCCTGCCAACCCAACATACACGACCATGGCTACAACCAGGGCCGCGCCAAAGCAGGTCATGCATCCAGTGGCGAAAGCAAGGCCTGCGAACATGAGCTCCAATGGGCCGGCGGCCTGCTTGCTATGGGCCATTTTAGAGAGGACTGGCATCTTACACACCAGGGGTGCGCGCGCCTTGGCGGCCACACGCACGGCCAGCGCCAAGATGATTATCCCACCGCCAATGCCGATGTAACGCTGCCACTGCGCAAAGTCCGGGGTATCCACCAGCCGTTCGGCAAGAAAGCCGATGGTTGCTCCGGCAGCGGTATACACCAGAGTGAATCCCAAGACGAAGAAGAAGGCAGCCTTGACGACCTGAAAGCGGCGGCGTAGCGGCACGCTGCTACTTGCTTCTTGCATGCTTATGCCTGCCAGAGTTGGGATGAAGAAGACGGTAAGCTGGAAAAGGCAAGGCCACATGGCGGCCACCAGACCTCCCAATACCGCCAGGATGGAGAGCCAGGTAAGCTGAAATCCTGAAGCAGGGCCAAGCCCATTGAGGTTTATCGGAAAATGCCATACCAGCTTCTCGCCCTCTGGCAACTGGAGCTCCATGGTGCGGTGTCGCAAGCCCGCGGGAGGCGCGGCAGGAAAACGCACCAGGGTGACCCGGTGATGAGACGAGGTGACGATTTGCTCGACCATATCAGGTTGGTAGGTCTGCCCATCGAGGCGTAACGAGACAGTTACGGGATCGGCGGGCAGGTTCGAGGTGTGAGCAGTCTCCGACACAGCTAAGACAGTGAAGTCACCCGGCAAGTAGCGGAGAGCGGACTCCGCCGGAAGGGCAGCAGCAAAATACTGCGAGGTGGCGTAGGTGGCTTGCAACGTGAGACCACTCTTGTCTCCGTAAGCGAGCCCCCTGACGGTCCGAGTCAGTCCCTCCGCTGTTGGCAGCGTCGCGGCCTCGGCGAGGAGGGTTGTAGATGACGCTCCCCGACTAGCCTCGCCGCCCAGGCCCAGAGGAAGCTGCCAAGAGAACATCCTGTCGCTTACCGAACCCAGGGGGCTGACCAGGGTGAGGGTGTGTTCCTCCCGGTCCATAGTCGCCGGGTCCAGTCTTGAGGGCAGCGGGAACAAGAGCCGGGATGTTCGGTGCTCTCCCTGCGCGCTGCCACGGAGGACGGTGACCTCGTAGGGTTCAATGAGCTTGCCTCCGTCCACCCGCAGGAGAAGCCGGGGTGGCTGGGGAGGTAGGCCAACGTCATGCTCGTGGTCCGCCTCGAACATAAAAAAGATGACGGTGGGCCTCTCCAGGCTGCTAGCTGGCGGCTCCTCCTTCTCTACCTGGAAGAGAAGCGGCGGGGAGTAGAGCACATCTAGCGAGGTGTTCCCTGTCCCATAGCCACCCCGGAGCAGAAGAGGCCAGAGCTCGCTCCGGGTAGGGAGGGCCTGGGCTGGAGCCCCCGAAGAGGATGTCAGCTCAGGTTGCGAAAAAACTCGGAAATCCTCGCGTTCCTCCCGCGTGAATACGCCTGCCAAGACCAGGGCCACGCTCACGCTGAGGAACACGACCGTAGCCAGTCTTGCCGCGGCCCCGAAGGAGGGCTTGAAACCCGGGAGGCGGACCAGCATGGTCGCCAGGGTCACCACCAGCCCCAGCTCCAGGGCTTTGGAGAGAGCGTCTATAGCCCCTATCTCGTCCCCATGCCCGGCGTGAGGGCCAAGAAGATGGGTGCCGAAGATGCGGCTGACCGCGTATACCTCTATCACCAACAGGCTGCCCAGGATACCGCCCACCAGGTACCAGGGGGACGTGGCAAGTCGGGCTCGGCGCAACAGGAACCCCAGGCCATAAAAAGCCTGAAGCGACGCCACCACCAGGAAGAACCCCCCGTAGCCCTCCCACTCCTGAAAGTGGGCGGGAGTCACGATTAGATGTACGCTTGCGGCGCTCACAGCCAGCAGACTAGCCAGGAGAGCCAGGGGTGCTGGAAGGATTCTTGTGCGAGAAACCTCTGTTTTGTCCATCTCAAAGCCTACCTTAAGGCTGCGTGGCCAGCCACCGGAGATACACCACTACCGCTTTGATCTCTTCGTCGCTAAGTTTGATGAAGTTCATCGCCGAACCTGCAAGGACCTCGCGGACCCGAGACTCGGACGCACCCCGGTTGTAGGGAGCACTCTTTCCTTTTCCATCTAGCCCGTGACAAGCGGCACATCCCACGCCACCCGCCGTTTTTTCAAAGATGAGCTTTCCCTGTGCGAGGAGGTCGCTAGTGGCGCTCCCTGGGGTCAGCATGGAGGTTGGAGCGGCATTAACGAATGTGGGTGTCGCGGTTGCGGCAGGAGCACGTGTGGCTGTTGGGGTAGGCGCTGGTGTCGCGGTAGCTGTGAGCACGGGTATCGGGGTGGGGGTAGCCTCACTGCAGGCGGGCAGAACGACTAACATGGCTACGCCTACGCCTCCCAGGAGAATACTACCCACTATCTTAACCAAGCCCCTCTTCAATGTAGTCCGCCCTCTCTACTAACGGATCCTCTGTTCGGTGTGCCCCCAGCCCCACAGGGGCTGGGGGCACACCCATAAGTCTACTTGGATAAGGCTGCCACCTTGGCCTTCACAAGGTCCCAGATGGATTTCGACTTGGGGCCGCCCTGGTCAAGCAGCCACTCGCCGCTCCAGTCAGGGTTGTACCGGATAAATCCGCCCGAGTGGGTGTTCCCGCCATTGGGGGTGGGAATATAGGCCTTGGGTTTGTTCGTCTTGAGGTCCAAGACAATGGTCTCCCAGCCGTTCATGTTGCTTATCCAAAGCTCGTTTACTGCAGGGTCCGGGTGGAGGATGGCATGGTCAACGCTGGAGGCCGACCCACCAAGCCAGATCGGCATCTCGTGGACGGGGCTAGTCTGCCTGAACCTCTTTGTGTCTATGACCCCCAGTACCCCGCCCTGGTTGTGGCTGCCCTCGCCCTTGCCAACGGTGTAGAGCAAAGTCTCGTCCCAGTTCAGGGCGATGCCGTAGGGCCCAGCCACGCCGGCGCTGGTGCGATCGACAACCTTGTTCGTTGCATTGTCGATCTTGTAGACCTCGCTGGCATGGGCTTCAATCACGTAGGTGTACTTGCCATCCGCCGTGTGGGTGATCCCGATAGGATGGTGTCCCACCTCCGGGATAACTTTTATGGACCAGTC
>JACQUO010000034.1 GCA_016210205.1 Chloroflexota bacterium | reverse complement strand
GATGGGGTAGTCCTCCGGGCACCTCCCGCAGTGGAGGCAGCCGGATAGGACCTCCCCCCCAGCTTCTGTCTGGACTTTTAGCTCCAGCGGGCCTTTACACACGGGGCAGGCCAGGATATCCATAAGCGCTCTCTTCATAAATGCCCCTCTGCTTCAGGCCCAAAGAAGCTTAGCGCAGGGAATTTTACCCAGACTAGCAGGGGATGTCAATAGGTTGACACCATTGTCGAAAGTATTTATGGTAGCCCCGATTGACAGTCCCGGAGTTTAAGGTGCAAGAGGGGGGTTCCTTGCTGGCTAAAGTGTTGTCCTGCGCCGTGGTGGGGCTGGAGGGGGCTCTGGTGGAGGTGGAGGTGGACATCTCCCCCGGCCTGCCCTCCTTCACCATCGTCGGGCTCCCCGACGCCGCGGTCCAGGAGGCGCGGGAGCGGGTGCGGGCCGCCATCCGCAACGCGGGCTTCACCTTCCCTCAGAAGCGCATCACGGTGAACTTGGCCCCCGCCGACCTGAAGAAGGAGGGGCCGGCCTACGACCTGCCCATCGCCGTGGGCATCCTGGCGGGCTCCGATGGGCCGCAGGCTGCGGCGACCCCTGGCGCGCTGACTGCGGGGTGAGGGAAAAGAGCACGGGGACTAGGAAGAAATCGCTTGCGAACCGAAGTAAAGAGGGTTGACATTGGTGCTATACTAATCCTAAGTTTGAAGAATACCTCGTGTCCCGCCAGAGCAGGGGGAAGGGCATTCTTGTTTGTGTATGTGGAGCGCGGGCTGGCTTTAAAGCTACGGGCTTAGCCGGAGATCGAGCTCCGTCAATTTTGATAAGGATGGTCTCTTGCCGAAAATCATAGTCAGAGGGCCAATTGCCCCGAGGGTGCTGGTCAGTCTAGCGCTGACCGGTATCGTTATCTCCCTTCTGCTCCTTGCGGGCCCGGGCGTGGCCCAGGCCTTCCGGCTTACCATCACCGACCTTCCCAGCGCCGCCGTAAGCCAGGGTGATTCTCTCACTTTCAAGCTCAACGCTCAGTTGTCCGGGGAAGGGGATGAAAACATCCCCATGCAGAGCATCGAGGTCACCGTAACCGGCCCCACCAATGTCACCGCCACCATCTCTCCGACGGGTACCGTCATCTCCAAGCCCGCCGCGGTTTCCTCCTTCACCCTGCTCACCAGCATCTTATCCGGTTTTGACTTCGGCTATGGCATTGGCTACGGCTATGGTTATGGCTACGATGAGAGGCTGGGCCAATTTGCCACATTCTTTCCCTCCGAAGAAGGCTACGGCTACGGCTATGGGGGCTATGGCTATTTAGAAAGCCCCTTCGCCACCAATAACTTGGAGTATCAGGTGGCTCTGAACTCCTCCAGTTTGGCAGCCGGCACCTACACCGTGAGCTTCAAGGTCAATACCGGCAGCACCAGCTATCCCGAATTCACCTCGGCCAGCTACACTTTCACGGTTGGCGCTGCCGCAGCGGCTGAAACAGGAGCCCCATCCGGCCCACCGTCCGGGGCTCCTGGGGCGCTAGCGGCTGAAGTGGCAACGCAGGCAGCCCAGGTAGCGCAACAAGCGACAGCGCAAGCGGCCACTACCGTCGGAGGGCTGACTTCAGAAGCAGGGGCGACCGTTATCGCCGCCCTGGAGACCGCCAAGGGCGCAGACATCATCGCCGCCCTGGACACCGCCAAGGGCGCAGGCATCATCACCGCCCTGGACACGGCCAAGGGCGCAGGCATCATCACCGCCCTGGACACGGCCAAGGGTGCAGGCATCATCACCGCCCTGGACACGGCCAAGGGCGCGGGCATCATCACCGCCCTGGATACGGCCAAGGGCGCGGGCATCATCACCGCCCTGGATACGGCCAAGGGCGCGGGCATCATCACCCTCTTGGACACGGCCAAGGGCGCAGGCATCATCACCGCCCTGGATACGGCTAAGGGAGCAGGCATCATCACCGCCTTGGACACGGCCAAGGGAGCGGGCATCATCACCGCCCTGGATACGGCTAAGGGAGCGGGCATCATCACCGCCTTGGACACGGCCAAGGGAGCGGGCATCATCACCGCTCTGGATACGGCTAAGGGCGCAGGCATCATCACCGCCTTGGACACGGCCAAGGGAGCGGGCATCATGGCGGCGATGCCGGTGGACAAAGCGGCCCTGGTGGTGGAGACCCTGTCCACCTCCAAGGTGGAAAGCCTCGTCGGCGCCATGCCCACCCAGGCCGTAGTGGTGCTCCTGTCGGAGGTTAACCCCGCCGCGGTCGGCGTCATGTCCCAGAGTGTGCTCTTTACGGCGCTGGGGAATTCGGTGTCCACCGAGGTGTACACGCGTGAGACCGCACCTCAGCCGCCGCTTGGCGCCCCCGTCGGAGCGTCCGTGGAGCAGACGGCTACCTTAACCACCTATGAGACGGCGTCGATTGACAGTGGCAATTGGGGCCAGGTCCTGGGTAGCCCGCTGCCCCTCACCAAGGTGCTCACCAAGTTCACCGCCAACCTGAAGAATGTGCGCTTCCGGGTGGAGGAGTTGGCCCAGTTGCCGGCCGGCGTGTCACCTCTGACCCAAGGCCTAGCGCGCCATTCCATCCTGGACATGGGTCTGCCCAATGTGAAGCCAGAGGATATAGACGCAGGCCACATCGGGTTCAAGGTGGAGGAGAAGTGGCTCAAGGACAACAAGGTCAACCCGTGGTCCGTGACCCTGCGCCGCTACGACTCAGTGGCCAAGGCCTGGGTGGGCCTGCCCACCAAGCTGGTGAAAGAGGATGCCACTTACAAATACTATACTGCGGTGACCCCGGGCTTCTCGGTCTTCGCCATCACCGGCAGCGAGGCCATCACGCCCCAGACCTTCCAGGCCGCCAAGGTGAGCGTGAGCCCGGCCCAGCCCAAGGTGGGGGACAAAGTGACCCTGACCGCAGATATCCAGAACCTCTCGGACAAAGAGGACAACTTCGCCGTGAGCCTGTGGCTAGGCCAGACGGCAGAGGACACAGTCATCGTCAAGGTGGCGGCGCGGCAGACGGCCCCGGCCACCTTCACCCTGGCGGGCAAGGCCGCGGGGAGCTACGCCTTCCGAGTGGATAAGGTGACTGGCTCCTTCGCCATCGTCCCAGCGGCCCCGGCGACCCCGGTGGCCCCGGCGACCCCGGTGCCCCAGGCGGCCAAGTTTGCCCTCAAGGACCTCAAGGTAGCCCCGGCCCAGGTGGACACGGGCCAGCCGGCGACGGTGAGCGTCACCGTGAGCAATACCGGCAACGCCTCGGGCAGCAAGGAAGTCTCCCTCCTGGTGAACGGGAAAGTGGAGCAGACCAAGACCGTGACCCTGGCCGCGGGCGCCAGCCAGACGGTGGCCTTCACCGTGACCAAGACCGTGGACGGCGCCTACCAGGTGCAGGTGGAGGACCTGAAGGGGAGCTTCACCGCCACCGCGCCCACCAACTGGACGCTGTGGGTGGTCATCGGAGCGGCCCTCGTGGTCATCCTGGGCGCGATAGTAGCCCTGACCCTGCGCCGCAGGCCCGCTCCTAGCCCATAAAAGATACCCTTAAGAAAATTAATGGGGCTCCGCTCTTCTGGGGGGCCCCTTTAATTTATGGAGTTTTACCCTTTTCCATCACCAGAGTCCCAGGGAAGTGTCGAGGGGTGTCAATGAGCACCTTAATACCAACTTGTTGAAGCTCAAAGACGAGTTTCTCCAGCAGGCCAGCGTCGTGTTCGTGGTGACCATGCTGGCCAATCTTTTGAATTATCTCTATCAGCTCTTTATGGGTAGAGCTCTTGGGACGGAAGATTTTGGGGTTTTCGGCGCTCTTTTCGCGGTTTTTTATTTTCTGTCGCTTATAGTTGGGACTGTACAGACTACTACGGCTAGATATGTTTCTATAGCCACTGCCGACATTGACAGCCAACAACTCTCCCCCCTCCTTCGAGGGTCATTGAAAAGGATGGCCCTAATGGGCATCCTTATTTTCGCGACTATAGTTTTGGGGAGTGGTTACATTGCCGCAGCGTTAAAAATTGGCTCAGCTTTGCCGGTCGTTATAGTTGGGGCGATCTTCGTTCTTGCTCCTATGAGGCATGTTTTCGTAGGTGTATTACAGGGGCTCCAACGGTATGGACATTTAACCCTGAATGGCGCTGTTTATTCCGCAGCGAGGCTACTCTTGGGCGCGCTGCTGGTTTATCTGGGTTTTGGAGTCTCTGGGGCTCTTGCGGCTATCGTTTTGGCGGGAGCATTAGCCCTTGTTGTTGCCGTCTGGCCTTGCCGTGCACTGTTAGGCGGCCACAGGGAGTACAAATACGATTTCGCCCCCATGTATCGCTACGCCCCCCAAGCTATGCTAGCCATACTTTGTTTTTCAGTGTCTGGTAATATCGATATTATCGTCGCCAAGCTCTTCTTCTCATCTTATGATACTGGCCTCTACAATGCCGCTGCTGTATTGGGGAAAATTATCCTATTCATCCCCGGAGCGTTTAATCTGGTGATGTTTCCTAAGGTATCTAAGGCTCACGCTCAGCATAAGTCTAAAGTCGCCCTCTTGGCAAAAAGTCTTCTCTTTACAGCAATCGTATCCGGTGCTGCCACGGCCGTTCTTTTCGTGATGCCACAAATTGTGCTAAATATCTTTTTGGGCCCCGCTTATCTTGAGGCGACAGAGCTGGTAGGTTGGTATGGGTTGTCCATGTTATTTCTCTCTTTTGTAGTAGTTTTCGTTCACTATCACCTAGCCTTCGGCCACATAACGTATATCTATTTTGTAGCGCTTTTCATCCTTGCGGAGATCTTTCTTCTCCTATTCTTTCATAGTTCATTAGTCCAGATGGTCCAAGTGCTGGTGGTAGTGAACGCGGGCTTGTTCCTGGCTAGTTGTCTGTACGTTTTGGTCTCGGAGTTCAGCCAAGCTGTTGCGAGCAAGGAATGAAAGTGCTAAACTTTAAAGCAAGCCGCATGTGGTACAATGTGGTTTTATCGGTTCCCCGGTAATAGGTTAGTAAGATGACAGTCCTCCGATAGACCAATACATCGAAATGCACTTTGTGTAGAGAGTGGGGTCTTCCAGTCATTGGGGTTCTCCGTCAGCATTATAATTCCTACCTATAATTCTGCCTCTACTATTGCTATGTGCCTTAATTCGATAGCTCGACAAGACTATCCGAAGGACTTGCTCGAGGTGATTGTGGTCGATGCCGGCTCTAGGGATGAAACGTTGGCCGTGGTCAACAAGTTCCTGAGAGAGCACTCTGGTATAAAGCTCAGGCTGCTTTCCAACAAAATGCGAACTGGAGAGGCAGGGAAAGCCTTGGGGCTTAAGGTCGCCGAGAACGAAATAATAGCTCTGGTAGATTCAGATAATGTCCTGGAGTCGGAAGACTGGCTTCGGAATATGGTTGAGCCCTTTGCGGACAGGGAGATTGCCGGGACAGAGCCTCTCTATTACACCTATCGGAGGCAAGACTACTATATCACCCGTTATTGCGCTCTATTGGGGATGAATGACCCGTTATGCCTGTTCCTAGGTAATTACGACCGTTATAGCCAGCTCACAAACAAATGGACTGGAGTGCCTGTGTCTCAGGAAGATAAGGGGAATTATGTTGAGGTTGAACTCAAGGGGGGCCCACACCCCACTATTGGTGCCAATGGGTTCCTGGTTAGAAGGAAGCTGCTGGAGGGTTTCTTTGATGATTACCTCTTTGATGTCGATTTAGTTTGTATGTTGGTCGAGCGAGGCCACAGCCGTTTTGCTAAGGTGAAGATTGGAATTGTGCATTTGTTCTCCAGGTCAATGGGGACCTTTGCCCGAAAACAGCGGAGACGAATTAGAGATTATTATTATTATCGAAAGCTTCACCTTAGGAAGTACCCTTGGCATTCACTGCACAAAGGGGCTCTTTGGCGGTTTATCCTTTTTACTATCTTTACCCTGCCTCTACTGGCGCAAGCTGGGAAGGGATACCTTAGAAAACCCGATCGGGCCTGGTTCTTTCATCCCTTGGCATGCTGGATTACACTAGTGGTGTATACATGGGCCACAGCAACTAGTTTGTTTGTGATAAAGCCGGAGAAAAGAGAGCGGTGGGAGGGGTAGGTCTGAGCTATGCGCTGATTGAGCTATTCTCAGAGACGTGACACTGGATGTGTTCAGGAAGAAATGCGAGGTTCAGGAAAAAGCTATGGTTCAGCAAAAACTATACGATATGATTCTATACAACCGTACCATTAAGAACACAGCGATTTGGCTTTTGCACTCTAAGCTTCTGACGGAAGATCCAGTCTATCGGGCTGTTTATTGGAAGAGGATTCGGGCGGTTATAGACAGATACAGGATTGCCCCTTCATGCATAAAATTGGAAAACACCAACGCCTGCAATTCTAGGTGTGTCATATGCACTCACGATAGGATGAAACGAAAGGTTGGCTTCATGAAACGAGAGCTGTGGGAAAAAGTGCTGGCCGAGGGAGCTGCCCTGGGCATAGAGCACGCCAGCCTGCATAACTTTGGAGAGCCGCTTTTAGACAAGTCTTTTCCAGAGATCGCGCGTTACGCCAAGGCCAAGGGAATTCCTCGAGTTACCACCAATACTAATGGCGCCCTCCTGACCGCGGAGGTTGCCTCTGAGTTTATTGACTCGGGCCTAGACGAACTCTTCGTAAGCTTCGACGGGGCTACTAAAGACACCTTCGAAAAAGTCCGGTTTGGGTTGAACTATGAGAAGGTGGAGGGCAATGTCCAAAGACTCATTAAGATGAAGAAGGAGAAAGGGGCCAAGAAGCCCCTGGTGGTGGTAGACTTTGTGGAGTTCGATTTAAACCGCCATGAAAAATCGGCTTTCCAGAACAAATGGAGCGGACTTGCCGACCACGTTTGTATATCGTCCCTGCATAACTGGGGAGGGAAGTCGACTATCGATGGCAAGGGGGGTATTCATGAGGATTACGTTTATGCTCGGTCATTTCCATGCCGCCTTTTGTGGACTGATTTAGTGGTGAACTGGGACGGGAGAATACCCCTTTGTTGCCAGGATACGGAAAATGAGATAATCTTGGGTAATGCCAATACGAGCAAGCTCGTTGATATCTGGCAAGGCAATGCTTTCAACCAGATGCGTCAGTTACATCTAGAAGGTAGAATGGAAGAGATTCCAGTTTGTCGGGAGTGCAGACTTCATACCTTCTGGTGGATTTTTTGACCAGCCCTGTAGTTAGAGGAGGGGCTGTGACCTGCACCCTGAAAACAGGTTCAGGTAAAATGAGAGTCCTCCCGTAAAATGCAGGGTAAAGGAGGGCTCAACTTGAAGAGGAACAGGTTTACCGAGGGGCAAATCCTACGGGTATGGCCGGAGAGCCAGGAGGGAGGGAAGCCTGAGGGGGTGGGCCTGCGCCATGGGGTCTCCCGGCAGAGTGAACCACAGGAATGAGTGGTCCTAATCTTGGGGGCAGGTCAATGCCGGGAAAGCTCTCATCTACGGTGGCTCATAAAACGGGTTAAGGTCAGGATTAGATCATCTATGGAAGGGAAAAGGGGCATACAAACGGTGCTGGTAACCGGTGGGGCAGGGTTTATCGCTTCGCACTTGGTGGACAGCCTCGTCGCCGTGGGCTTAAGGGTTGTCATTGTGGACAATCTTTCCAGCGGGAGGCGGGAAAACATCAACCCAAAGGCAGAATTCTACCCGATGGACATAACCGATGAGGGGTTGGCCGGAATATTCAAAAAAGAGCGGCCGGAAATCGTATTTCATTACGCTGCCCAGATTAGCCAGCGCAGATCTTTTGCTGCGCCTATCCTGGATGCCAAGACCAACATCATAGGTTCATTAAATATCTTGGAGAACTGTGGGGCCTATGGGGTCAACAAAATCATTTATGCTTCCAGCGCAGCCGTTTATGGCTATCCCGAGTATTTGCCTTGCGATGAGGAGCATCCCATTCGGCCTACATCTCACTACGGTGTCAGTAAACATGTAGTAGAGCATTATCTTCATGTATATCAGCAACTCTATCGATTGGAGTACCTGGTACTACGCTACGCCAATGTCTTTGGTCCTCGACAGGCTCACTCAGGCGATGCCGGCGTGGTGGCTATTTTCTCGCAGCGGATGCGCTCTGGCGAGCCTATCACCATCTTCGGCGATGGCAAGCAAGAGCGAGACTTTATTTATGTGTCAGACGTTGTAGCTGCAAACATGTTGGCGCTAGAGAAAAGCGGCGGCATTATTAACATCGGCCGAGGCCAAGGTATTTCTATAGAGAAGATTTTTTCTGAGATCCAAAGGCAAACTAGCTACCGAAGGGAACCTAAATACGCCCCAGCGCCGGTAGGGGAGGTCCCGCGGAACTATCTGGATGTGCGTAAAGCTGCAAGAGAACTCAACTGGCGACCAGTAGTCGGCATTGAAGAAGGCTTGTTAAAGACGCTCTTGTCGTTAATGCCGTCATAATATATATGGGGTAAAGTCCCACTTTAGCCGCTTGAGCGCTGGAGCAATGGGCATACCTAAACTGAGTAAGGTCAGCGCCTGGATTTCACTCGTCCGGGGAAACCCACGGACAACGCCTTCAGCAACGCCCGATTCCGGGAGGAGTATCTGAGCGAAACCTGGTTCTTGTCCTTAGAGGACGCCAAAGAGAAGGTCGAAACGAGGCGTAGGCGCTATAATGGGGAGCGACCCCACGGGGCCCTTAACAACTTAGCCTCTGAGGAGTTCGCCATGGCGGCCATGGCAACGGTCAAATGAGCCACAATACTCACGCTGCCCCTGGTACAAAGAATGGGGCAAGACCAGGGGAGCCTCGCATGAAAGTTCTGATAATCACCCCCTTCTTTGCGCCTAATGTCGGTGGGCTGGAAAGCCACCTTATGGCATTAACAAAATATTTAACCTCACATCAGCATGGGGTGCATGTTATTACTTATCGGCCTTTGACCACAAGGGCACCCTATAAAAGCCGTGAGTATCAGGACAACCTAGAGATACGAAGAGTGTGGTGGTGGGGGCACAACCTTTTCGAACTATTTGCTCCTTATCCAGCCCTCGTGTTCTTATATATGGTGCCGGCACTGCTGATGCACACCTTAATATATATTCTAAGAAACCGTAATCAAATAGAAGTTATTCACAGTCACGGTCTTGTGGCCGCTTTTGTCTGTCGATGTGTAACCGCTTTCTTTAATCGGCGCATGGTAGTGAGTACCCATTACATATACGGGTTGCGGCACAGGCCTATCATGGCCCGTGTTATGAAGTGGACTCTAGCCGCTTCCGACATAATTCTTGCGGTGGGCGATGAGTCAAAAAAAGAGTTGATTGAAGCAGGAATACCCGGTGAGAAGATTAGGATCTATCATCAGTGGGTGGATCAGGAACTTTTCCGCGATAGGGAAAAGCAGGAGTGCCGTCACGCCCTGGGGTTGGCCAACACCTTCACGGTGCTTTTTGTAGGTCGGTTGCTCGAGATGAAAGGGGTGCTGGTTTTAAGAGAGGTGGCGAGGCATTTCACAGATGAGGCCAATTTTGTCTTTGTGGGCGATGGGCCCCTGGCGGGGATTTTGAGGGAGGACTCACAGCGAGAAAGCAATACTATCTATGCGGGACGGAAGCATGCAACGGAGTTAAGTACTTTCTATGGAGCAGCGGATATCGCAATCCTGCCGTCTCAAAGTGCCGAGGGATCTCCCTTGGTGGTGGCAGAGAGTTTATCTTGCGGTTGCCCCATTATCGTAACCGATAAGGGGGCTGTCTCCGATATGATTAGCCCAGAAGTAGGGGTAGTCCTGGATCCGACCGTGGACAACCTGTGTCAGCAGATAAGGTTCTTTCTCCAAAATCCTGAAAAGCTGGCCCGTATCGCTTCAGGATGCAGGAAATACGCCTTGATGAAGTTCGGTGAAGGCAACGCTGAGCTGATCGCCGCATCCTATGTGAATTAACAATTGGAGGTTGGGCCCGCGTGCCTGTCGGCTCTGCCAAATCACCGGGAGATATGGGAATGAAGAAAAAGAATGCTTTAATACCGGAAAGGCTTTTCAAGCGTTTGGCACTTTTCGAGTTTCCTTTAAGGATGCTCCCCAACAATCCCCGTACCTTCTTCATGTTATTAAAAGGGGGGTTCTCCGTCTTTCGGTCCTCCCCGAGGGCAGCAATGCCTATATCTTTGAGCATCGAGAGCTCCGGTGTGTGCAATTTACGATGTAAAATGTGTTCGGCGCCCGAAATGTCCCGGCGGAAGGGCGTAATGAAGTTCAGTGCCTTCCGCCAGATATTTGACGAGGTTAGGCCTCTATATTTGGGGCTTTCTGCAGCTGGTGAACCTTTATTGAATAGGGATCTCTTCGATATGATTTCTTATGCCAAGGCTCATGGCACGGTCGTGAATCTCGTCTCCAATGCCACTCGGATTGACGAGTCTACGGCCTTGGCACTTGTGGAAAGCCACTTGGATGTTTTGAAGGTATCCTTAGATGGCGCCACAAAGGAGACCTATGAAGCGATTCGTATTGGTGCTTGCTTTGAGGAAGTGGTAAGAAATGTTAAGGGCCTGATTGAAATGAAAAGAAGGCTTGGGGCATCTTCACCAATAATTTCGGTCAATATTGTAATCTCCCGCGAGAATGTGCACGAAATTAGAGACATAATTGCTTTTTGTCACAGCCAATTCGATTGCAGTGTGGAATTTATTCCTCTATTTATTCACGATAAAGATGCCGCAGAAGAAGCCCTTTTAGTAGACCTTTCAACTTTGGGGAGACATGTGGCCATGGGGAAGAAGTGGGCGGAAGAACACGGCCTGTGGGATACCGTGGCGAACCTCGATAATTTACTATACTCGGTAGAAAGAATGTACCGAGGCACGAGTGAAGGACCCTGCTTCGTTCCTTGGCTTGATATGCCCATCACCTGGGACGGCAACGCTTATCCCTGCGCCCATTTTATGAATGTTCCTCTGGATTTTGGCAATGTATTGGAGACCTCAGTCGCCAAAGTCTGGAATAGTCCTAATTATCGAAAGTTTAGGAAAAGTCTAGCGGATGGCAAAGAGCTCTACAAGCAATGTCTCAATTGTGGGATGAACGATGTGGGCTTATATAACCTTTTTTCGGTGTTCACCAGATGTTTTCCTCCAGGCAGGCTGATCAGCCACCGCCGCTATGGCGATAGTCAGGGTCAGCAACAAGGGTGGCCAGGTTCATGAACGTAGTCACCCTTATCGCTCCTCCCATTTGTTACCAGAAGGACGGACAGCCCATTGTACTGGACGCTACCTTCCCTCCCCTGGGACTACTGTATCTGGCTGCAGCCTTCGAAAGGGAAAATATCAGCGTCAGTATCTTGGATGTTGGCGCTAAAGGCCTAACTTTGGCGGAGACCATGGCTGTCCTTGAGACCGATAGGCCCCTTGTTGTGGGCATCTCGGCCATGACGCCAGTGCTGCAAGGGGCGGTCCAGATAGCCGAGGAGATAAAAAGAACGTTTGGGGATGCTATTCGTATTGCCCTGGGAGGTGCTCACATAAGCGCTGACCCTAGGTTCATTGAACGGTTCCCCTGCTTTGACTTTGCCATCACTGGAGAGGGTGAGTTGACCTTCCCGGCACTGGTGAAGAGAGTTTTAGGTGGTGAAAAGATTCAAGGGCTTCACCGTGGGGAAGCTTTACAGAATTTGGATGACATCCCGTTCCCCGCTAGACACCTTTTGGACCAGAGTGATTATCAGGATAAATCGGCTATGATTGCCACTCGGGGATGTCCCTTCAATTGCTATTTTTGTAGCCGACCGGCAGTGGCCAAAAGAGTCAGACATCGCTCGCCCCAGAATATTGTAACTGAGATGAAAAGCCTCTGTGACCTCAATGGAAGGTATTTCCAGTTCCAGGACGATACTTTGACCGTGAATAGAACCTTCACCCTGGCGCTCTGCGAGGAGATTGTATCCCAGGGTCTTAAGGTCAAATGGACCGCGAATACCAGGATCGACTTGGTGGACGAGGAGCTTGTGGCCAGTTTAAGCCGAGCCGGGTGTTATACTCTCGTGTTCGGCATCGAGTCCGGCAACCAGCGAGTTCGGGAACAAGTCATCGGGAAAAGGTTCTCCAATGAGCAAATACTCAAGGTCATGGGCTGGTGTCGCAAATATGCCATCGATGTAGATGGCTTCTTTATGATAGGTCACCCCACAGAGACAGAGAAAGAGGTGAGGGAGACCGTCGATTTCATGCAAAGGTCTGGTTTTAATATTGTGGGTCTCTCAATACCCACTCCCTTTCCTGGCTCGAACCTCTATGAGATTGCCTTGCAGGCCGGAGTGGTGAGCAACGATTCCATCGACCGGTTCGCCAGGGGGGAGTTGGGCCAGGGCTACGCTGGGGTCTACCCTGTTTATGTTCCCGATAGTATGACAAGGGAAGGCCTCGAAGACATTCGTCGGAAGGCGCTCCGCGGCTTTTACCTGCGCCCCAGCTATATTTTGAGGCGTCTGAGCAAGGACTTCAGGTCCTTCTCCTTGTTAAAACGAGACCTTGCCGAAGGCCTGAGCTATTTAATCCGAGGCTCATCCCAGCGCAGTCCTTATCGCAGGAGCTTTTCCCGTAGAACCGAAGCCTCTGGGTCTTAAGGACGAGTCAACGAGTAGATGGCTAATAAAGCGCTGGTTATAAGGAAGATTGATGGACCATGATAAGACAATAAGGGACTTTTATGACATGGAGTACAGTAAACTCCAACACTACCACCTTGAGAACTGGCGGTTGAGCTATCTTGAGAGGGTTTTCCGGCGACTGGATTTGGGCAACACGGATCCAGACCGGGATAGGCTGTTAGACATCGGTGTAGGCGGTTGCGGTTTCACCGTTATCGAGGCGGCCAAGAGAGGCCTTAAAGCAACAGGTATCGACTTATCTGGAGTAGCTGTGAGCAAAGCCGACAGCTTTGCTCACAGCTACTTGGATGATGATAGCCGCCAACGCTGCGAGTTCATAGCCTGCTCCGCGGAGATGCTGCCCTTTGCCGATGGTTCTTTCAGTAAAGTTTGTTCCATCTCAGTCTTGGAGTATATTTCCAATGATATCAAGGCTATGGATGAGATGGCTCGGATAACCAGGAAAGGGGGACGGATTTTCATCTGTGTAACAAACGGCGGATTCTTCTTATCAAAAATAAACGACCTGCTATATGATAGAAGGAAAATGAGGCGTTATCGTGCGGAGCATTTGATAGAGATGTATCGCCGCCGAGGTTTCGTCGTAGTGGATTTGACTTTCCATGCCCACTTGGTAAAAGTTCTCCAATACGGACTTCAAGCCCTATTTCCATCTCTACGAGACGCAAAATCAAGCCTGTGGTGGAGTTTAGAGAAATCTGACCTGCGCAATAGCAGTAGTAGGTCTGCTATGTTCTCAATCACTCTGGAGAAGGTAGGGATTTAACTGAATGGCGAACGATAAACCGCCTTACCGGGAAAGCCGGGGGCCTTTCGGCGGCATCGTGACTTTCACCTTCGATGAAGGCAGAATGAGTACCTATGAAGTGGCCTATCCCATCATGAAGCAATGGGGGTATCGAGGCCTGGTTTTCGTTCTCACGGATTTTGTAGGTAGAGTCTGGCAAGGGATAGCGGGCAGCGTTCAATTAATGGGGTGGAACGAGTTGAAGCAACTCGAGGAGGATGGCTGGGAGGTCGGAAGCCATACTGCCAGCCACGGCAATTTGGTAGCTATGTCATATGCTGAGATAGAAAAGGAGCTGGTCAGCTCAAAAGCCATCTTAGAGGCTCACGGGCACAAAATTACCGCCGTCTCCTATCCTGGGGGCGGCGTCGATGCCAGGGTGATCGAGATTGCCGGAAGGGACTACCATATGGGGCGTGCTGCCATCAGCTCTACAACGCGCTGGGACCCTTTTTGCAATTGCCAGGTAGAGGATATTTTCCAAATAGATTCCATATCCTTGAGCGAGAAGGTATTTACCGAAGAGAGGCTGGCAGAATATTTATCGGCTGTGGTAGATACAGGCGCTTGGGCCGTTTTTCTAATCCATGATGTCGTCAACCGGGTCAGTGAAGGGGCTGACCAGCTTAGCACCGCGAACTTCGAGAAGTTACTAGGGATGGTCAGAGATAGGGGGCTCCGGGTGATGACCATGGCGGAGGTTTACCACGAATTTCACTGGAGTATGGGAGGAGGCTCGAAGCCGCTAGAAGATGCCCATGGTTATTACAATAGGGTGCTCCGCTACAGACTTGGTTACATTGTGCTACTCGCCCTAAGGTTCCGGTTGCTAACTAAATTGGGCCGGAAGCTCACCGTCGGAACCAGGATTGGACGGGCGATACTCAGCAACATTTCGAGATAGGACAAAGGTAATGAGAGAGTCATATCCCCTAGTCAGCGTAATCATTCCAACTTACAATAGGAAAGAAGAGGTCCTTGACTGCGTTGCTTGGCTGAAACGCAGTAGCTATCCCAATAGTGAGATAATCGTTATCGATGATGGGTCAAGCGATGGCACTACAGAAGCGATGGAGAAGGAACACTCCGAGGTGATATTGATTCAGAATGTAAGCAACCTCGGCGCTGCTTATTCCAGGAACGAGGGGCAGCGAATAGCGAGAGGCGAATACTTGCTTTTCGTTGATTCCGATATCGTCTTGGATGAGAACGCTACCGGCGAGATGAAGCTAGTGTTGCAGGATGAGGAGGTGGGGCTGGTGGGCCCCATGATATATTACTTCGACGATCCGACGAAGATTTTTTTTGGTGGGGCCGTTATCGATCTACGGAAAGGGCTGACACAGTATGCTAACACTAATGTGGTGGACCGCGGCCAGTTTGTCGAGCCGCGGATAATGAAACATGGACATTCCATGTCGGTGTTCATGACCAAACGAGAGATAGCATCCACTTTGAAGGGTTTCGACAGGGAATTTTTTATTCGCTACGAAGAATCGGATTATGCCATGCAAATAGAGAAGAAGGGGTACAAGATTGTCCATGTCCCTAAGGCCAAGGCTTGGCATAAGGTAGCCTTAGCTCCTGACAATGTGGCATCTCGGTTCCTGGGAGGCTGCAACGATGTTCAATCAGCTAAAGTTGCTTACTACCTGGGTATGAGCCGGATAAGGTTCATGAGGAAACATGCCCGAAGGCGTGATTTCGTTCTGTTCTGCTTCTCATACCTTGTGTTCATCACCATTATTTACAACATAAAATTCCTTATCCACAGAAAGATGCGGAACCTATTGGGTTTTAATTGGGGCACGTTGCGTGGGCTGTATCGACATTTATTACTAGGACAAGTTTAGAAGTTCAAAGGAGGTTTAGGTTGCGGGTTTTATTCGTAATTCCCAAACTTAAGTCGATGTTCGGTACGGGGAAGGCGATTAGCGGTCATCCCCATATGGGCGTCGCTTACTTGACGGCGCTTTTGAAGCAAAGGGGCTACCTCGTGAACATTGTTGATGAGGGGATAGAAGAGGACGAAGGTCGCCTTTTTGAGGTGGTGGATGAATTTTCGCCTGACCTCATTGGCGTCACCGCTTTTAGCTACTGCTATCATTCTGTGAAGGAGGCGGTAGCCAAGCTGGATGCCTATACGGATGCGCCTATAATGATTGGGGGGCCCCATGTATCGGCGGTAAGAGGTGAGACATTACAGGGAATAAGTGCTGACTTCGCCCTAAAGGGGGAAGGGGAGTTGTCTTTTCCGGCTTTTCTGGAGGAACTGGGGAAGCGAGCACCGGATTTCAGCCGCATCCCCGGCCTTATCTGGCGCGATGGAGGGAAGATTGTCGAAAACGAAGATTCACCTTTTGTCCAGAACTTGGATATTCTTCCTTTCCCAGATTATGAAGCCTTCGATATTACCCGGTATCCTTGTTATGCTCAAAAGAGTCTACCCATTATCTCCTCCCGCGGATGCCCTTACCGCTGCAGCTTTTGCTCCGTTAAGCTCTCCATGGGCCATCGTTTCCGGGCCAGGAGCCCGGAAAATGTATTAACAGAGCTGGAACATTGGGTCAGCCGGGGGTTCAGTAACTTCGCAATCAATGATGATTGTTTCAGCTTTGATGTTGTCCGGGCGAAGACAATTTGTGACCTGATAGTAAAGCGAGGTCTGAAATTAACCTACCAACTCTACAACGGAATTAGGGCTGACCGGGTTGACCAGGAGTTGCTGGCCAAGATGAAGGCCTCCGGGTGTGTGTTTATTTCCTACGGTCTTGAGTCCGGCAACCAGGAGGTATTGAAGGCAATACACAAGGGTGTTACGCCAGAGCAGGTTCGCCAAGTAGTGGAATGGTCCAATCAAGTGGGCATAAGGACCTCGGTGAATTTTATCATTGGTCACCCCGGAGAGACCTTCCAGCAAGCGACCGATTCATTAAGGATTGCTGAGTCCCTGCCTACAGATTTCGTTAATTTCTATAACCTTGTGCCTTACCCAGGCACCGAAGTGATCGAATGGGTAAAGAAAAGCGCCCATTTTCTTGTACCTGCCGATAGTTACTTAGAAGACATCTCCTACCGGGACAACTCACCTGTTTTCGAGACCAAGGAGTTCACCAAAGAGGAACGCGAGAGGATTTTACGAAAAGGGTTCGCCCTCTACGAGAAGACTATCCTTCGATTCAGGCTGGGCAAGGCCTTGGGTAAACTAGTTTATATCCTGACCCGCTTCCGCCCTTTACGGGAATGGGGCCGAAACTTTGCCCTCTATAGCAGGGCAGGACGCAAATTATATTTGGCCCTATCGTCCAAGTCGAGGCAATAATAGTTTGCCGCAGGTTCGTTATTCACCGGGATTTCACACTGGAGTTGCGAGGTTGAAGGTTCTTTTAATCTGGCCGCCTGTTACGGTCTCTGACCCAGACCCCATGATTCCCTCGGTCAGCATTCCATTAGGCCTAGCCTACATTGCCGCTATGCTCGAGCAAAAGGGGCATCAGGTCAAGATATTGGATGCCCTTGCCCTGGGGATGGAGAATGTGGCTAGGGGTGATGGTTGGACTCGGACAGGGCTGAGCGACAGGGAAATTACGGATGTAATACGGAGCTTCCGGCCAACAGTGGTGGGTATCAGTTCCATGTTCACCGGATACGCCAGTGACGCGCACACTTGCGCCCGGTTGGTCAAAGATGTCAATCCAGACATCCCCGTGGTAATAGGCGGCGCTCATGCCTCGGCAAACCCAAACATGGTGCTTGCAGACCATAATGTTGACATTGTCGTTAAGGGCGAAGGAGAGGCGATATTTTCGGAATTGGTGGAAAGGCTGATTAATGGGGGTGACATCTTCTCTGTCCCAAGCACTGTTGTCAGGAAGGAGGGCGAGGTAATTTTCAACGAGAGTGGGGGTTATATTGTAACCTTAGACTCGATACCATTTCCAGCCCGGCATCTTTTGCCCATGGACATTTATTTCAAATATTTCAGGTTATATGATGAGTATTGTATGAGGCACCCACACTTAGGCATCGTCACCAGCCGCGGTTGCCCCGCCAGATGTGTCTTCTGTTCCATCCACTCCGTCTGGGGGCATACTTGGAGGGGACGCAGTCCCAAGAATGTCGTGGACGAATTAGAATTGCTAGTCCGAGACTACGGCATTCGGGAGTTTTCTTTCGTCGACGATAATTTTTCATATGATCGGCAGCGGGCGATGGCTATCTGTGACGAGATTATCGCCAGAAAAATTGACATCAAGTGGTGCACCCCTAATGGGGTAGCCCTCTGGGCCCTGGATGAGGTTCTCATCCGAAAAATGAAGGACAGTGGGTGTTATCGCCTCACCTTCGGCATCGAATCCGGCAACTCAGAGACTCAGCGTTTCATCGGCAAGAGTATTCGGCTCGATAAGGCCAAGTCCCTGATTAGCTATGCTAACAGCATTGGGCTTTGGACCATTAGCACCCTCATCATCGGCTTTCCCTATGAGGGGGTGGACTCAATTAAGGATACTATAAAATATGCCATCGATTGCGATACTGATTTCGCTCTCTTCTACATCTTGGGACCTTTCCCAGGCACCCCAGCCTACGAAGTATTTAAGAAAGAGGGACTGCTGGATGAAGTAAATAACTGGGGCTATATTCTTGGGGGGGGCGGCTGTGACACCAAGTTCTTTTCTCGGCAGGAGCTCAAGCATTGGCAGGCCCGAGCTCAAGCAGAGTTCACGAACCGTAGGATGCGGGACTTCCTCAACCCCAGGAGGCTACTCAGCAAAATCCATTCCCGGGAGGACCTTCGCTATACGATTGGTATAGTAACCAAGGCGCTCAAAATGAGGTGGCGGCAGACACGGGCCAAAGAAGGTGACGTGAAGTTGTGGGTCCATGAATATATGAAGGAGCGGAAGCGCTAATGAGCAGCCAAGAATGCACTTCTTTATGAGAGGAAATAATGGTGTCAAGAAGTAAACCCAAGTGGAAGCCTGATGAGGATAACATCCTCAAGCAGGGCTGGGATGGCTACTGGGACCAGCAAGATGTGAGCTTTGTACGACGCAGGGATCAGTATCCTGGAGGAGGTTACCCCTTCGCCAAGGACCCTCACTTTCCAATGGTGCAGAGGGCGCTTGCAGGTCTTAATGGCACAAGGGTTATCCTTGATGCCGGTTGTGGCTCCGGTCAGTGGGTCTTCTATTCAGGAGCGAAGGGACATCGGGCCTTTGGCCTCGACATCTCCTCTAAAGCTATCACAAAAGCCACGGCCTTGGGTCGACAGCAAGACCTCTCCTGCGGCTTTGTTTTGGGAGATGTGCGTCACATGCCTTTCCCTTCTGGTATGTTCGATTATGTCTTCAGCTTCGGGGTTGTGGAGCATTTCAGTGATACAATATCTGCTCTAAGGGAATCCCACCGTATCCTACGGCCCGGGGGACGATGCCTGGTAACCGTGCCGAACATATACTCAATGAAATTAATCAGTAACTTTATACTGAAGACACTGGGCAAACTGCCTTTTGAAAGGGAGGATTTGTATTCTCCTTCCAAACTTTCCTGCGGTATGCAGAAAGCCGGTTTTGTTGACAGGGGACACGGCGTTCTCCCTAGCGGCTATATGCTGGGGTCATCACCGCTCTTGCTTCCAATTATTGGCGACTGGCTCTTCGGGGTTTTCTATCGTACCAGCTATTTTATTGAGAGCAGGCAATCCAGGCTTGGCTTTCTTTCTTATTGCATCGGTGAAAAGATCGCTTGAGCTAGAGCCTTGTAGACCGTCAGCGATAATGGGATTGACCTTACCCCCCTTGGCCTATCAAACAAAGAAGAGCGGTGCAACCGGTTGTGGCCTGTCAGGCAAGCAAGTGGCGGGAGGGCAAACAAAACCGGTCATCTGACTCGTTGCGGAAAAAGGCGATTTTCTCCACCTTTCAGGTTCAGAAAGCCGGGAAAACGGGGCTAAGCGACAGTCCATCCTTCCAAGCAGGTTATCGCGGGTTCGAGTCCCGTCTCCCGCTCCATGGTCTCACTGGCTGTTCATCTTTAGGTGCTTATTTCGGCAACAATATACTTGACTCAGATAGCGAGTATGAGTTACCGTTAGATGTTGATATGACTTGGGCTCAACCACAATACTCCCGCAGAGAAGTCAACCAGGCTGGGGAAACTCTCTTGGCTCTCCTGCAGGGTGGGCGGGATGTAGCGGACTCAGCCAGATGGAACCACGCACTCGACATTGTAGACAACTTCCGTGCGGCACATGCTTTCCCATTGAACACGATTCAGATTAGCCTACGCCGCCAAGCCCGCATTGTAGATAGGAATGTCATTGTAGCCCAACGCCTCAAACGGCTATTCTCCATCTATATGAAACTAGACCGATTTAAAAAGATGCAATTGTGGGATATGCAAGATATTGGAGGCTGCCGAGCGATTGTTCAGACCGTTAGTAATGTGAACCAATTGACCGAAGCATACAAGGAAAGCAAAATCAGGCATGCACGCGCCCACGAAGACAACTATATTACGTGCCCAAGAGAATCTGGATACCGAAGTAGGCATCTCGTACTTCGCTATTACAGCGACCGTAGCGAAGTATTTAATGGTATGAAGGTTGAAGTACAGATTCGCACTCATTTACAGCACTCTTGGGCTACCACAGTTGAGACAGTTGATGCTTTTACCAGCCAAGCGTTGAAATCAAGTAGGGGTCGCCGAGACTGGGAACGATTCTTCCAACTCATGGGAACCGCAAATGCGCTGCACGAGGGTACCGAACCCGTGCCAAAAACACCAACCACGTGGCGGGAGTTGGTGCCTGAACTTAGGTCGTACGCCGATACCCTGCGTGTAAAAACCACCCTTGAAGGGTTCACAACAGCATTCCGCGAAACGCGGAACCCGTCAGTGAGAAATGCTGACTATTACCTACTGAAATTGGATAGTGCCGCTGAGAGCTTGACGATTTCTGGCTATGAACGCAAGGAGTTGCCGCAAGCGGCAAGAGAATACGCGGACATTGAGAAACAGATACGAGCAGGAGCAGCGGGAGATGCTGTTCTGGTATCTGTAGACTCCTTGAATGATCTTGAACGTGCCTATCCTAACTACTTCGCCGACACTCGGTCTTTCATTGAAGAACTAGAACATGCCTTGAAAGCGTGATTCAACATGCTTAGGTACGTTCCTCATTCGCCTTGCGCTCCCGTTCGCGCTTCCCGACCTCGCTCTTGGACACTGGACTGCACCCCCTCACCCCCGCGCCCCCAACCACTTGCCCCCCTCGGGCAGGTGCGCCTCGTCGCAAGGCTCCCCGGCCAGCTTGGCGCGTAGGGTCGCCGCCAGGGCCGCCAGGGGCACCCGCATCTGGGCCATGCTGTCCCGCTCCCGGATGGTCACGGCCCGGTCCTCCAACGACTCGAAGTCGATGGTGACGCACAGCGGCGTCCCCGCCTCGTCCTGCCGCCGATAGCGCCGCCCGATGCTCTGGGTGTCGTCGCCCTGGGTCATGAAGTGGGGACGGAGCAGCGCGTGCGCCTCCTGGGCCAGGGGCAGCAGGCGCTCGTTGCGGGAGAGGGGCAGCACCGCCACCTTGATGGGGGCCAGGGCCGGGTGCAGCCGCAGCACCACCCGCGGCTCGCCGCGCACCGTCTCCTCGGTGTAGGCGTCCGCCAGGAAGGCCAGCAGGGAGCGGTCCACCCCCGCCGAGGGCTCGATGACAGAGGGCACGATGTGCTCCTTGGTCTCTTCGTCGAAGTAGGTCAGCTCCTTGCCGCTGGACTGGGCGTGCTGGCGCAGGTCGAAGTCCCCCCGGTTGGCGATGCCCTCCAGCTCCGACCAGCCCATGGGGAAGCGGTATTCGATGTCGGAGCAGGCGCGGGCGTAGTGGGCCAACTCGTCGGGGCCGTGGGGGCGCCGGCGCAGGTTCTCCGGGCGGATGCCCAGGTTCACATACCAGTCGAAGCGGGCCTGCACCCACCTGTCGAAGTGCTCGTCCTCCGTGCCGGGCTTGACGAAGTATTCAATCTCCATCTGCTCGAACTCCCGGGTGCGGAAGATGAAATTGCCCGGGGTAATCTCGTTGCGGAAAGCCTTGCCAATCTGGGCGATGCCGAAGGGGAGCTTGCGGCGGGTGGCGGAGAGCACATTGGCGAAGTTGACGAAGATGCCCTGGGCCGTCTCGGGGCGCAGATAGACTACGGCGGCGCTGTCCTCCACAGGGCCAAGGTGGGTCTTGAGCATGAGGTTGAAGTTGCGGGGCGCGGTGACCTCGCCCCCGCAGGCGGGGCAGCGGCCCTCCTTGAGGGCATCAGCGCGCCAGCGCTGCTTGCAGGCCTTGCAGTCCACCATGGGGTCGGCGAAGCCCGCCAGGTGTCCGCTGGCCTCCCACACCTGGGGGTGCATGAGGATGGCCGCGTCCAGGCCCACCATGTCGTCCCGCTCCTGGACGGTGGCGCGCCACCAGGCGTCGCGGATGTTGCGCTTCAGCTCCACGCCCAGGGGGCCGTAGTCCCAGGTGGAGGCCAGGCCGCCGTAAATTTCGCTGGAGGGGAAGATGAAGCCACGCCGCTTGCAGAGGGAGACTAGCTTGTCCATATCCTGAAGGGCCAAGGGGAACACCTCACTCGAATCTGTTTGGCCCACATCTTACCAAGATTGGGGTGAAAGTTAAAGGCAGGGCACTCTTTACCGACCATCCCCCTCGCCCCCTTCCTGGCCAGGAAGGGGGAAGAAGAGGGAACTGGGGGACACCCCCATACCCCCGCCAGAGGGGCGAAGCCCCTCTGGACACCCCTGGGGGCGCACACCGCCTGATAAGACGGAATGCGGGTACATACCCCCAGCCCCCCGTTTGCCCGCCGTCTCCCCCCTGTGCTAGAATGACCAGCGTATGCTTGCGGGACAGGCTCGACCCAGGCAGTCCTGGGCCAGCGATACGGCCAAAGTGGAAGGGAGGAGTCGCGGATGCCCACTATCGCCCCGGTGAAGATAACCCAGGTCTATGACGACATCTACCACTTCGAGACCACGGTCAAGCGCATGCTGGCCATCCATGTCTCCTACTTCATCGACGCCCCCACGCCGGTGCTCATCGAGACTGGCCCCGCCACCGCCGGCGACGCCGTGCTGGAGGGCATCCGCCGCGTGGGACGCGACCCGGCCAAGCTAAAATATATCATCCCCACCCACATCCATGTGGACCACGCCGGGGGCATCGGCCACCTGGCGTCAACCTTGCCCCAGGCCACCTTCGTCCTCCACCGGGAGGGGGTGCGCCACATGACGGAGCCGGAGCGGCTCATCGCCTCCACCAAGCAGGCCTTCGGCGACGACTTCGAGACGGACTTCGGCCCCATCGTCCCCATCGCCAAGGAGCGGGTCATGGTGGTGGAGGGCGGCGAGAGCATCAGCATCGATAAGGGCCGCCAGCTTCAGATTATCTACACCCCCGGCCACGCTCATCACTGCCTCTCCGTCTTCGACACCAGGAGCCGGGGCCTCTTCTGCGGCGAGGCCCTGGGGGTGGCCCAGGCCGGCAATACCGATGTCGGCCCGGCGGCCATCCCGCCGAGCTTCGACCCCGAGGCGGTGTTGGAGACCGTGGCCAAGGTGCGCACCCTGAACCCCGACCTCCTCTTCTTCTCCCACGGCGGCCCCCGGCGGGAGGTGAAGCCCCTTCTGGAATCCCTGGAGCGCAACACCAAGCTCTACGGGGAAATCATCCTGGCGGGGATGAAGGCGGGGGAGAACCCCCAGCAAATCGGTAAACGTCTGGCGGAGCGCCAGGGGGCGCGCCGGGGCGGCGCCTCCGGCGAGGGCGGCGGCGGGGCCGTCATGGCCTACATGATGTATTACCGCCGGAAAGGCGTGGTGCCCTCGTGACGGAAAATCCCCTGGCGAACCCCGAGCTCATCGTCAAGGGCCTGGCCGTGGGGCCTTTCGGCTCCAACTGCTTCATTGTCGGCTCGGCCAAGACCAAGGAGGGGATGATTGTGGACCCCGGCTTCGATGCCGAGGGCATCATGAAATATGTCAAAGACCTGGGCCTTACCATCAAGTATATCGTGGCCACCCATACTCACCCCGACCATATCATGGCCCTGGCGGAGGTGAAGCGCCAGACGGGAGCCATATATGCCCTCCACCAGGACGAGCCCCCGGGCACGGCCCGGCGGGGCGGGATGATGGGTATGTCCTCCGAGCCGCCCCCGCCGCCGGACCTCCTCCTCAAGGAGGGGGATGTGCTGGAGCTGGGGGGACTGCGCTTCACGGTGCGCCACACCCCGGGCCATTCGCCGGGGGGCCTCACCCTGGTGGGGGAGGGGCTGGCCGTCACCGGGGACGCCCTCTTCCAGTTCAGCATCGGGCGCACTGACTTCGGCGTGGGCAGCCAGGCCCAGCTGGTTCAGGGCATCCAGGAGAAGATAATGTGCCTGCCTGACGAGACCGTGGTGCTCCCCGGCCATGGCCCTACCACCAAGGTAGGTATAGAGCGGCAGTGGAACCCCTTCCTCCAGCGCCCCGCGAGGTAGGGCGCCTTTAACTCAAAAAGCGAAGGGCCAGAGGTTTTTGCCTCTGGCCCTTCGCTCTTAAGTCAGGCTTGGACTTAGGCGAACATGGGCACCATGACCAGGGTGATGGTGGAGAGGAGCTTCACCAACACGTGGACGGAAGGACCAGCGGTGTCCTTGAAGGGGTCGCCCACGGTGTCGCCCACCACCGCGGCGGCGTGGGTGGGCGTGCCCTTGCCGATGACATTGCCCGCCTCATCCTTGAGCTGGTTGTCCTCGATGGCCTTCTTGGCGTTGTCCCAGGCGCCGCCGCCGTTGTTCATGAAGGATGCCATCATGATGCCCACGATGGTGCCCACCATGAGGAGGCCCGCCACGGCCTGGGCGGCGTCCCAGCCCGCCACCAGCCTGAATCCGGCTCCGATGGCGATGGGGGCGATGACCGGCAGGAGGCCCGGGAGAATCATCTCCCGCAGCCCGGCGGCGGCGGTGATGTCCACGGCGCGGGCGTAGTCGGGTTTGACGGTCCCCTTCATGATGCCCGGGTTTTCCCGGAACTGCCGCCGCACCTCCTCGATGATTTTGGAGGCGGTGCGCCCCACGGCCTTGATGGCCAGGGAGCAGAAGAGGAAGACCAGCATGGCGGCCAGCAGGGCGGCGATGAAGACCTCCAGCCGGGCCAGGTTGACATCGCCGAAGTGCTTCAGGCCGCGCAGGAAGGCCACCCTATCCAGATAGGCCTGGAAGAGCAGGAAGGCGGCCAGGCCCGCGGAGACCATGGCATACCCCTTGGTCAGGGCCTTGGTGGTGTTGCCCACGGCGTCCATGCGGTCGGTTATCTCCCGCACATGCCCGCCCAGGCCGGCCATCTGGATGATGCCGTTGGCGTTGTCGGTGATGGGGCCAAAGGTGTCCATGGCCAACACATAGGCGGCGGTCATGAGCATGCCCATGGTGGCCGCGGCGGTGCCGAAGACGCCCCCGCCATCGAGGCCGGTGAGGGAGCCGAAGAAGAAGGACAGGACTAGGGCCACGGAGATGGCTATCGCGGTGGCCAGGGTGGTCTCAAAGCCCACCGCCACGCCGATGACCATGTTGGTGGCCGGGCCGGTGCGGGAGGCCTGGATGATGCTCTTGACGGGGCCATACTGGGGCTCGGTGTAGTACTGGGTGATGTAGATTACCACCACCGAGGTGAGGATGCCCACTGCGCCGGCGGCGAAGAGCCACCAGTTGTTCACCATGACCATCACCGTGACCGCCATCCCCACCAGGGAAAGCGCCACGGTCACGAAGTAGCCGCGATTCAGGGCGTTCATAGGGTTCTCGCCCTCCGAGGCGCGCACCGACATGATGCCCACCATGCAGGCGATGATGCCGAAGGCGCGCACCACCAGGGGGAAGAGCACCCAGGCCGGGTTGCCCGTGGCTAAAAACACGGTGATGCCTAAAATCATGGCGCCGATGTTCTCCGCGGCGGTGGACTCGAAGAGGTCGGCGCCGCGGCCAGCGCAGTCGCCCACATTGTCGCCCACCAGGTCGGCGATGACGGCGGCGTTGCGGGGGTCATCCTCGGGGATGCCCGCCTCCACCTTGCCCACCAGGTCGGCCCCCATGTCCGCAGCCTTGGTGTAGATGCCGCCGCCCAACTGGGCGAAGAGGGCCACGAAGGATGCCCCGAAGCCGTAGCCCACGATGAGGTGGGGGGCCAGGTCGGGCCGTCCGCCGTAGGCGTAGTACATGCCGGTCACGCCCAGGAGGCTCAGGGAGACGATGAGGAAGCCGGAGACCGCCCCGCCCCGCAGGGCCACTTTGATGGCGGAGTTGAGGCCCTTCTGGGCCGCAGCGGCGCAGCGCAGGTTAGAGCGCACCGCGATATACATCCCCACATAGCCGGAGAGGGCCGAGCAGGCAGCGCCCACAATAAAAGCCAGGCCGGTCTTCCAGCCCAGCTCCAGGGGGGTGACGCCTGGTATCTCGCCCGGCCGGCTCAGCATCCCCACCACCGCAGACACGATGATGGCGGTGACCACCGATATCCAGGCAATGGTGAGGTACTGTCGCCTCATGAAGGCCATGGCGCCTTCGAGGATGAGCCCGCCTATCTCCTGCATCTCTTTGGTGCCGGCATCCTGGCGCAGCACATCCCAGGCCAGTAAGCCCGCGAAAATCACCGCCAAGGCACCGGAGATAGGCACGATGAGGAAGATGTTCATCCCGTGTCTCCTTCAGTAGAATGGCCATTACAGCTAAGGATTACTTGCTCTGCGCCAAGCCAAGGGCGGATTATAGCAAAGGAGCCACCATCCGTCAATGAGGTAAAACCTAGCAGAGTGCTGAAAAACTCCGTCGACCATCCCCCTAGCCCCCTTCCTGGCCAGGAAGGGGGAAGAATTTATATCTGGGGGACACCCCCAGACCCCCGTCAGAGGGGCGAAGCCCCTCTGGACTCCCCTTTTTCCGCAGCCTGCCAGGAGGTTATTGCTCCCCGGTTGCTAGACGGCCTCCTTACTTTGTGGGCTGATGGGGGCCGAGCTTGGCCTGGAGCTCCGCCAAGCGCAGGGCCAGGGTGACATCCCCCCGGGTGCGCTCCAGCACCCCGCGCACCATGTCCGTGGTGCGGCGCAAGCCCCCGGTGAGGGAGTCGGGGAAGTCCATGGTCACCAGGAGGGTGTAGATGTCGTCCATGGCTGCCAGGTGCTCCTCGCAGCGCTCCAGGGCGCCGCGGCGGAGGCTGTCCAGGAGGAAGCGGCGCATCTCACCCGCGGCCTCGCCCATCCCGTTGAGGTAGGGGGCGGCGTCCACCTCCAGCTCCTCAGGGGAGGGGATGGCCTCGCCCCGCACCAGGGCCAGGGTGATGCGGCCCTCGGCGTACTCCTTGGTCGCATCCTGGATGAAGCCGGAGTAGCGGAGCTCGCCCCAGGCCGCCACCGCCTGGCGCATCTCCCCCAGCATGGCCTTGGCGGCTTTAAGCCCCCCTTCGGCCTCGGGGAACTCGCCCCGGTGGATGGCGCGGATGGCATTGGCGCAGTGGCGGATGGAATCGCGGGAGAGCTGCAGGGCTTTTTCCCGGTCCCGGTAGCGGGCGGCGAGCTCCTCCCGCAGGCCAGCGGCGATTTTCTCCAGGTGGGAGTTGGCGTCGGCCATTTAGGGTTTTCCCTTCCCTGGCTCTGGGGACAGGCGGGCCACCAGCAGGCGGGTGGCGGCCTCCACATCCTCCGCGGCGACCACGGCGGTGACCACGGCGGCGCCATCGGCCCCGGCGGCCATGACCGCGGCGATGTTCTCGGCCTTGATGCCGCCGATGGCCACAATGGGGATGGTGATGGCGGCCTTCACCTCCCGGATGCGCTCCAGGGAGGCGGGGCGGGTGACGGCCTTGGTCTGGGTGGCGAAGATGGCCCCCACCCCCACATAGTCGGCCCCGTCCTCCTGGGCGCGGTGGGCCTCCTGGGGGGTGTTGGCGGAGCAGCCCGCCAGCATGTCCACGGGCAGGAGGCGGCGGACTTCTTTGATGGGCAGGTCCTTCTGGCCCACATGGACGCCGTCGGCCCCCGCGGCCAGGGCCAGGTCCACATGGTCGTTGACCAGGAAGAGCACCCCGGCCCGGGCGCAGAGGTCTTTGAGCTGGCGGGCCACCGTCAACTGAATCCCCTTCTCGCGCTCCTTGTCCCGGAGCTGGATGACGGCGGCCCCCCCGGCGATGGCGGCCCGGGCCACCTCCACCTCGGGGCGGCCCCGAGTGAACTGGGGGTCGATGATGACATAGAGGCCGCGGAGCTTGGCCGCCTTCTCCTGGCGCAGGAGCCGGGAGATTAGGGCTTGCTCAACCTCATAGGCCTCGAAGCGGGCGCGCTGGAGGGTTTCTGCCGCTAGAGGGGAACCAGGCAGCTTGGCGAACTCCTCCAGCACCCGGAGGGACTCCTGGGCGCGGCGGGAGTTGGCCACCACCAGGGAGGTCAGGCTGGTGCGCTCCTGCGGGACGGGCGCGGCCCCCACATCCTCGGCGGCGCGGCGGGCCGAGAGCAGCTCCCGGTCCCGCGCCGCCAGGCCCTCGATGATGCGGTGGCGCAGGGCCTTGAGGCGCTCCGTGAGGGCGGCGTCGTTGAGCAGGAGGCGGGCCACATCCTCCAGCACCCGCAGGGCTTCCCCCAAACGGTTCAGGTTGGCGTCCACGACCCTTAGCTCCAAGGTTTTCTCACCTCCAATGCCCCCATGTCAGCGGTGACGGCGTTCTCGATGTGCTCCAGGCGCGTCACCCTGCCCCCAGGCCCCAGCTCCACTGCCACCACATCGATGCGGCGGCCCGCCGGCAGGTTCTCGTGGGCCTGGCAGTAGGTCTCCGCCAGGGCCAGGAGGCGCTGGGCCTTATCCTGCCCCACGGACTCCTCGGGGGTGCCGAAGCCCTTGCCGCGGCGGGTGCGCACCTCCACGAAGACCAGGCAGCCGTCCTTCTCCGCCACCAGGTCAATCTCGCCCTGGGGGCAGCGGTAGTTGGCCTCTCGGATGCAGTAGCCTTGGCCCGCCAGGAACTCCCGGGCCAGGCGCTCCCCCCGCTGGCCCGTGGCGCGGCGGCTGGGGCCGGGAGGCTTCATGGCCGGGGGCCTCCCCGTGAGCCTGCCCCGGAGAGGGGGGCGAAGGAGCGGCGGTGGATGGGACAGGGCCCCAGCCGCCGCAGGCACTCCAGGTGCGCTGCGGTGCCATAGCCCTTATGACGGGCGAAGCCGTATCCGGGGTAGGCGGCTTCCATCTCCTGCATGAGGTGGTCTCGGCTCACCTTGGCCACGATGCTGGCGGCGGCGATGGAGTAGCAGAGGGCATCCCCATGGATGATGGCCTTCTGGGGCAGGGCGGCCTCCGGCAAGGCCAGGGCATCGATGAGAAGGTAGTCAGGGGCGGGGCTGAGCTGGCCCACCGCCAGGGCCATGGCCCGGCGCGTGGCGGGCACGATGCCATGGCGGTCGATGAAAGAGGGCTCCACCATGCCGAGGCCCACGGCCAGGGCGTCCTGCTGGATTAAGCCTGCCAGGGACTCTCGTTGGCGGGGCGAAAGCTCCTTGCTGTCCCGCACGCGGCAGAGCCAGGGCCGCTTAAGCCCCGGTGGGAGGATGACCGCCGCGGCCATCACCGGGCCGGCCAGGGGCCCCCGTCCCACCTCGTCGATTCCGGCGATGCGGCAGAAGCCCTGCTGGCCCAGGGTCTCCTCTTCCCTCCCATCGGGGGTTGAAGCCATGGCATCTCCCTGGGGCTTGACTTGGAGACGGCATTCCTGCGGGAATGCTAGCACAAGCCTCACCTTCCGTCAACGAAGCGAGGTGAGGTCGTTAGCAATTGGGGAGGGGCTAGCCCCCTTTGGCGGGGGCCTGGGATGACATCCAAATATGGCGCCCTTAGCCTTCAACCCGGGGTGCAGGAGGCCGGGGGTGGTAGCCCCAGTGGCGGTGGCCCCAGCACCCCCTCAACCCGGGGTGCAGGGGGTCGGGCCCCCTGCCAGGGGATTGGGGGTGTCCCCCAAATCTCCCTTTCAGCCCCCTCTCCTTCCAGAGAGGGGGACAGGGGGTGAGGTGCCAGACGACTGATGACTCAGGGTGTTGAAGGGCGTTTCTAAACGCTCCCAGGGGGGATTGGCTCCCGGCTGCGCCCAAAGCGACCGACGCCTGGTTCCTTGACAGAAGGTGGCTTTAGCTTTAGCATGGCCTCGGCGATTAGGTATCTTAAGGTGGAGGTGTCATGGACTGGGAGCTCGTGGAGAAGAACCTGGGGGCCAAGTTCAAGAAAAGGGCGCTCCTGGAGCAGGCCCTGATACACCGCTCCTACCGCAACGAGAACCCCGACTCCCCCCTGGGGAACAACGAGCGCCTGGAGTACCTGGGCGACGCCGTCCTCGGCCTGGCGGTGGCCCAGGCTCTCTACGAGCGCTTCCCGGAGATGGAGGAGGGTGACCTTTCCCAGCTCCGCTCCTTCCTGGTACAGCGGGACACCTTGGCCAAGATAGCGGAGAACCGCAAGCTGGGGGATTTCCTCTTTTTGGGGGTGGGGGAGGAGCATACGGGAGGGCGCAAGCGGCCGCGCCTTTTGTCCTCGGCCCTGGAGGCGGTGGCCGGCGCCTATTTTCTGGACAAGGGCTATGTGGCCGCGCGCCGCCTCATCCAGGCCTGGCTTCGCACGGAGCTGCGGCGGACGCTACAGGGCAAGGGGGCGGCGGACTACAAGTCCCGCCTCCAGGCCCAACTCCAGGAGGAATATCAGATTATCCCTTCCTATCGGGTGGCGGAGAGCAAGGGGCCGGCCCACGAGCGGGTCTTCGTGGTGGAGGCCCTGGCCGGCAAGAATTTCCTGGGCCGGGGCTCCGGCTCCAGCAAGCAGCGGGCCGAGCAGGCGGCGGCCCAGGCGGCCCTCAAGGTGCTGGATAAGGGCGAGGCCGCCATCCCCCTCATCGTGTCGGCCAAACGGCGCCAGAAGCCCAACTAACAACAAGGCGGCGCTAAATCCCCTAAACTCCTTCGGGTATCCCCTTGACATTCCCCTGGGGAGAATGTTCTACCATAGCTCCGAACTAAAGGAGCTAGCCATGGAAAGACCCTTAACTATCAGCCAGGTGTCCAGAAGTTTCGACCTCAGCCCCAAAACCCTGAGGTTTTACGAGCGAGTCGGCCTCTTGCCTCCAACTCGGCGGAATGAATCGGGGTACCGCGTCTTCGACGAGACTCATTTGGAGCAGTTGGCTCTTATCATCAAAGTCAAGAAGCTGGGGTTGCCCTTGAGGGCGGTCAAAGAGTCCCAGGCCCTGATTGATGGCGGCCATTGCCAGGATTTACGGGCGCACCTCCGAAATATCATAGAGCTGCGAATCAGAGAGACGGAGCGGCAAACTGAAGAGCTACAAGCCCTCCGGAAGCGGCTGCGGGCGGGCCTGGAGCATCTGGAGCAGATTCTTGATGATAAGGGTGATATAAGGGAGCCAGCGCCCTGTATGGGATGCCAGTGCTTCCCGGAGCTCGGAGGCACGGCGGCGACGAAAACCGGAAAGGAGGTGATGAAGGATGGCGGGCAAAGATAAAAAGGCCGGAGCAGCCCCCAAGCCAGTCAAGGAAGAGGCCAAGGGTTGCGACTGCGGCTGTGGCTGCGCCTGATTAGCCTTGGCTTGCAGGCAAAACAATAGCCGTGGAGCTGGGAGAGGGCCTAAATCGGCTCTCTCCCTTTTCCTGCCCCCCTGTTGGTATGCTATTATCATCTCCAGCCTTTTGTTGGGGGTGAGACCCTGCTGGGCTTTCTGAGGCGCCAAGACAAGGACAAGACGGAGCAGGCCGCCCGGCCCACCCGGGCCGGCTTCTTCAGCCGCATCAGTCAGCTCCTGGGACGCCCGGCCCTGGATGCGGGCGACTGGGACGAGTTGGAGGAAGCCCTCATCCTGGCCGATGTGGGTCTGCCCACAGCCTCCCGCCTCCTGGCGACGGTTCGGGAGCGGGCCCGCCGGGAGAGCCTGGCCAGCGGCGAGGCTGTGGCCGCGGCCCTGCGGCAGGCCATGGTGGAGGTCTTGTCCCTCCCTTCCCAGGCCCCGGCGCCATCCCCCTCTGGCCTGCGCGTGGTGCTGGCTGTGGGGGTGAACGGCTCCGGCAAGACCACTTCGATAGCTAAGCTGGCTTATGCCCTCAAGCAGGAGGGCCAGGCAGTGGTCCTGGCCGCCGCCGATACCTTCCGGGCCGCGGCCATCGACCAGCTCCAGGTCTGGGGGGAGCGCGCCGGGGCCACGGTCATCGCCGGCCAGCCCGGGGCCGACCCGGGCGCCGTGGCCTTCGATGCCCTCCAGGCGGCCCGAAGCCGCCGGGCGGATGTGCTCCTGGTGGACACGGCGGGCCGACTCCACACCAAGTTCAACCTCATGGAGGAGCTGAAGAAGGTCCACCGCATCCTGGAGCGCCAGTTGGAGTCTCCCCCGGAGGTCCTGCTGGTCCTGGATGCCACCATGGGGCAGAATGCCCTGGCCCAGGCGCGGCACTTCCTCGCAGCAGTGGGGGTGCATGGCATCTTCCTGGCCAAGCTGGATGGCACCGCCAAGGGGGGGATTGTCCTGGCCATCTGCCACGAGCTCCAGGTGCCCGTGGCCTTCATCGGCACCGGCGAGGGACTGGAGGACCTGGCCCCCTTCGACCCCGTCGCCTTCGCCGCCGCGTTGTTGCCGCCGCTGCGGAGCTAGCAGGCCTTGGGCGCGGCGCTGCTCTGGTGGCTATGGGCGGGTCTGCTCGGTCTGGCCTCCTTGCCTCTCACCTTCACCCTCTTTCGCCATCTTCCCGACCGCGGCTATCCCTTGAGCAAGGCCCTGGGCCTGCTCTTGGTGTCCTATCTCCTCTGGCTGGCGGGCTCCTTCCGGCTCCTGCCCAATGAGTCTTGGGCTATTTGGCTTATCCTGCTGCTGGTGGCCGCCGTCTCCCTGGCTGTCCTGGCCCGGCAGCGCCAGGTCATGGGAGAGTTCATCTCCCGGCATCTGGCCTATATCGCTATCACCGAAGCGGTCTTCCTGGCCTTCTTTCTGGTCATGGCTCTGCTCCGGGCCTACAGCCCCCCCCTGGGCACCACCGAGCAGCCCATGGATTTGGCCTTGCTCAACGCCAGCCTGCGGGCCCCTTCCTTCCCGCCCCAGGACCCCTGGCTCTCGGGCCACGGCGTCAACTACTATTACTTCGGCTACCTCATGGCGGCGCTTCTCACCCGCCTCAGCGGCCTGCCCGCGGCGGTGGGCTACAACCTGGCCTTGGCCTCGCTCTATGGCCTGGCCGCCCTGGGGGCCTTGAGCCTGGGCTACAACCTGGTGCGGGCCACCTTGGGGTCGGCGCGGGCGGGCGTGGCCACGGGCCTGGCCGCCGCTGGCTTCCTCCTGGCCCTGGGGAACTGGGAGGGCGTGCTGGAGCTGGCCCGGGCCCGCGGCCTGGGCTCGCCGGGCCTCTGGGAGTGGGTGGGCATCCCCGGCCTGGCCGCCGCCGCCCCCGTGCCTAGCTGGATTCCCACGGAGTTCTGGTGGTGGTGGCGGGCCACCAGGATGCTGGACCTGGGCGGCGCCATCACCGAGTTTCCCATCTTCTCTTTTTTGCTGGGGGACTTGCACCCCCATGTCATGGCCCTGCCCTTCGGTCTCCTGGCCCTGGGCCTGGCCCTGAACCTGGGGCTGGCGCCCCGCCTGGGCCTCTCCGGGCTGGTGGGGAGCCTCTGGCTCTGGGGGGGGACGGCCCTGGGGCTGGGAGCCTTGGGCTTCCTGAATAGCTGGGACCTGCCCACCTACGGCTTCATCCTGGCGGGGGCCGTCCTGCTGCAGGGGAGGTTGGAGGGGCGCAGCGTAGCTCGCTCGCTGGTGCTCGTCGCCCTGTGCCTTTCCCTGGCCTTGGCGCTCTATTGGCCCTTCTACGCCGGATTCACCGCCCAGGCCCGAGGGGTGCTGCCGGTGCTGGGGCCGGGGAGCCGTACTTTCCCTTACCTGCTGTTCTGGGGGCCGTTCCTCTTCTTCGGCCTGTCCCTGGCCGCGGCCCTGCTGTCCTCGGCCCTCCGGGGGCACCCGGTGCGCGTCCGCCAGGCCTACGCGGCGACGCTGCCGCTGCTCTTTCTCCTGGCCCTGTGGTTGCTCCTGGAGCTGGCGGCTCACCTGCTGGCGGGGGGTCTGGCGGCGGGCTTGGGGGAGGTGGCCGGGCGGGCCTGGCTACTGCTGCCCCTGTGGGGCATCCTATCTCTGCTTCTGCTGGCCCTCATGCGCGGGCGGGAGGCAGGCTCGCGGGGCCCGGCCTTCGCCCTGGGACTGCTGTTCACCGGTCTTCTCCTCACCTATGGAGTGGAGTTGTTTTACATTTGGGACATCTTCGGCTATCGGGTGAACACCGTCTTCAAGCTCTATTACCAGGCCTGGGCCCTCCTTGCTGTGGCCGCCGCCTACGGCCTATACTACCTGCTGGCCCGCTGGCGGAGCGCAATCTGGGCCAAAGCCCTCTGGCTGGGCCTGGGGGCGCTGCTGGTGGCAGGGGCCTTCTACTACGCGGTGGGGGCGGCTTCCAGCCGGATAGAAGTCATCTCCAGGGCTCCCGACCTGGATGGTCTGGCCGGGCGGGCCAGGGAGGCGGACGCGCCGGGGGTGGCCTGGCTCCAGGCCAATGTGGCGGGCACGCCCGTGGTCCTGGAGGCCTGGGGCGATTCCTGGAGCGATTATGGCCGCATCTCCTCCCGCACCGGCCTGCCCACGGTGCTGGGCTGGCGCTTCCACGAGGTGCAGTGGCGCGGCGACACCCCAGAGCTGGAGGAGCGCGCTCGGGACATCGACGCCATCTATCGTGATGCCCCGACGGCCCAGGCCCAGGCCCTCCTGAAGAAATATGGTGTGGGCTATGTCTATGTGGGGCCGCTGGAGCGGGAGAAGTACGGGCTCGGGGTGGCGGGCCGACTCGCGCCTCTGCTGGAGACGGCCTATTCTCAGGGGCCGGTCACCATCTTCAGGGTGAGCGAGTGAAAAAGAGGGCTTTGGGCTTCAGCCTGGAGTGGGAGCAGGCGCTCTATCTCCTCCTGATGCTGGCGGCGGGGGCTTTGCGCCTCTGGGACCTGGGGGGCCGGCCCATCCACTTCGACGAGAGTCTCCATGCCTTCTATAGCTGGCTCCTGGCTACGGGCGGCGGCTACCAGCACAACCCCCTTATGCATGGCCCCTTCCAGTTCCACGGCATCGCCCTGTCCTTTGTCCTTTTCGGCGACAGCGAGTTCACGGCGCGGCTGCTCTCCGCCCTCTTCGGCACGGCCCTGGTGGCCCTGCCCTATCTCCTGCGTCGGGAGCTGGGCCGCTGGGGGGCGCTGGCCACGGGCCTGATGCTGGCCGTCTCGCCCACATTCCTCTATTTCAGCCGATTCGCCCGCAACGACATCTTCATGGCGGTCTGGACCATCTTGTTGGTGGTCTTGATGTGGCGCTATCTGAAGTCGCCCCAGCCGCGCTATCTCTACCTCAGCGCCGCCGTCCTGGCCCTCTCCTTCTCCACCAAGGAGAACACCTATCTGACGGTGGCCATCCTGGGCAGCTATTTACTGCTCCGGGGGGCGCGCGACCTCTGGGGCCGGGTGCGGGAGGGCCTGACCCTCTCCCGGCTCTCCCCGGCCGCCTCCTACGCGGTGTTCCTGGGCACCTTCACCTTGCCTCTCCTCTCCGCTGCGGCGACTATCCCCCTGCGCTGGTTGAACCCGGGCTACCAGAGCCCGACGCAGACGGCCATGTCCCAAGGCGCCGCCGACATCTTCTTCCCCGTGGCGGTGCTCCTGGCCTTTTTGGCCCTGGCGGCGGCAGTGGGCCTGCGCTGGGGCGGGCGCCGCTGGCTCTACTATGCCCTGGTCTTCTATGGCATCTTCGTTCCCCTTCACGCTACCTTTGGCACCAACCCCCTGGGGCTGGCCAGTGGCCTCTGGGGCGGGCTGGACTACTGGCTGGCCCAGCAGGGGGTGGCCCGAGGGGGACAGCCCTGGTTTTACTACCCCCTGCTTCTGGGCATCTACGAGTTTCTCCCCCTGCTCTTCGGTGTGATGGGTGCCCTCTACTTTGCGGTGCGCGGCGACGGGTTTCACCGCTTCCTGGTCTATTGGGCCGGGGGCAGCTTTTTGCTCTACAGTTTGGCGGCGGAGAAGATGCCCTGGCTGGGGGTGCACCTCGCCTTGCCCTTGATTCTCCTGGCGGGGTCAGTCCTGGGGCGGGCCGGGGAGGGTATGGGGAAAGAGGAAGGCCGTCTGCGGCCGGCCCTCCTCCTGGCGGTGGGGACTATCCTGCTGGTTTTCACCATTCGGGCCGCCTGGATGGCCAGCTATCAAAACCGGGAGGAGCCGGTGGAGATGCTGGTCTATAGCCAGGGGGCGCCGGAGGTGATGGCGGCCGCGGAGGACATCTCCCGCTTGCTGCAGGAGCGGCCGGGGACGCCGGTGACCATCGACCTGGCCCCCCACGGGGGCTGGCCCTGGCACTGGCTGCTACGGAACCGGCCCATATCCTATCAGGACCTGGGGCAAGCCGAGCCGCCGCCGGTGGGCGCCCTCATCCTGGCCCGGGAGCATGAAGGCCCGTCGCCGCCCGACCCGAAAAGCTATCAGGAGCCGAGGACGCTCCGCATTTTGCTCTGGTTCTCGGAGTACTACAAGGACATGACCTGGAGCCGCCTGGGGGAGCAACTGGGCCAGCCCGCGGCCTGGGCCCGCTGGGGGCGGTATTTCCTCTTCCGGGAGATTGTCTCCTCCGGCAGCTGGGATGTGACGCTGTATCTGCCCAAATGAGCTCCGTTGCCCAGGGCCTGCCTTTTGGCTATAATAACTTGTTGGGAAAAATCGTGAGGGAGGCCTTTGCTTAAGAAACTCCGCTTCTGGCTGGGCCTGGGGCTAACGAGCTTTTTCCTCTTTTTGCTTTTCTATCGGACCGATTTCTCCGAGATAGGCGCGGCCCTGAGGCAGGCCCAGTACTGGCTCCTGGCCCCGGCGGTGGCGGTCTATTTCCTCACCATGGTAATGCGGAGTTGGCGCTGGGCCTGGCTGCTGCGGCCCTTGGGTCGCTTCTCTTTCTCCGAGCTCTTCGCCGTGCTCATCCTGGGCTATACCATCAACAACCTGCTCCCTCTGCGCCTGGGGGAGCTGGGGCGAGCCTATCTCGTCGGACGAGGCCACGGCACCAGCAAAATGGCGGCCCTGGGCACCATCGCCCTGGAGCGAGTTTGGGACGGGCTTACCCTGCTCCTCTTCATCCTGGTGGTCTCCTTCATATTGCCTTTGGATGGCTGGCTCCAGGATTCGGCTCGGCTCATGGGCTTGCTGCTCGGGCTGCTCTTTGTCGCCTTTCTGGCCCTGGCCAGCTCGCCCCGGCTTGAGGAGGTTATCCTGGGCCTGACCCGCAGGCTCCTGCCGGGGAGTCTGGGAGAGCGGGTGGCGGGCTATGCCCGCAGCTTCATGGTGGGGCTGGAGGACCTGCGCCGGCCCCGGGACCTGGCGGTGGTGCTCTTCCTCTCGGTCCTGGTCTGGCTGGGGGAAGCCCTGGTCTTCGCCGTCGTGGCCCAGGCCTTCTCACTCCAGGTCTCCTTCTCGGTGCTGCTCCTGACCATGGCGGTAGCCAACCTGGTCACAGTTTTGCCCTCCTCCCAGGGGGGCATCGGCCCCTTTGAGTGGGCCGGTAAGACGGTGCTGGTGCTCTTTGGGGCAGCCGGCCCCACGGCGGCGGCCTATGTCATTGTCCTGCATGCCACTTTTATGGTGCCCCTGACTCTGTTGGGGCTGCTTTACCTGGCCTGGCGCCACATCGACCTTGGGGAGCTAACCGCCCCATCCCCGGAGGCGGCCCTGGGCCTGGAAGAGACCCATCCCGAGGACCTAGACTGCCCATGAGGGTGGCCGTGGTGGGCGGCGGCCTGGCCGGGCTGACCGCGGCCTACCGCTTGGGCCAGCGGGGCCACCAGGTCAGCCTCTTTGAAGCCCACCCATTTTTGGGGGGCCAGGCCGCCGCCTTCGTCCTGGGCGGGGCCAAGCTGGATGCCTTCTACCACCATATCTTCACCAGCGATATTGACATAATCAATATCATCCAGGAGTTGGGCCTGGGAGACCGACTCCAATGGCTGCCCTCGCGCGTGGGTTTCTTTCACGGGGGGCGGGTCTATGACTTCACCACCCCGTGGGACCTCCTGCGCTTTCGTCCCTTGAGCCTGGTCAACCGGCTCCGCCTGGGCCTGGCCAGCCTGCGGCTCCAGCGGGACACCCAATGGCGCCAGTACGAGACCATCACCGCCCGGGACTGGATTGTCCAGCACCTGGGGCGGGAGATTTACGAGGTGGTCTGGGGCCCTCTGCTCCGGGGCAAGTTCGGCCCTCGGGCCGAGGAGGTGGCCATGGTCTGGCTCTGGGGCAAGCTGCACCTGCGCTTCGGCTCCCGAAGCCGGGGCCTGGGGCAGGAGCGGCTGGGCTACCTTAGAGGCAGCTTTCAGTTGGTGGCCGATGCCCTGGCCGAGGGCATCAGGAAGCAGGGTGGGGCCATCCACCTGGAGAGCCCGGCGCAGGCCATCGCCGTGAAGGAGGGGCGGACGGCGGGGGTGGTGGCCGGCGGGCGGGAGCACCCCGCCGAGGCGGTCATCGCCACGGTGCCCTCGCCGGCCATGCTGCAGCTGGCCCCCAGCCTGCCGCAGGGATATCGCCAGATGCTGGAGCAGGCGCGCTATCAGGCCGCTCTCTGCCTGGTGCTGTCCCTGAAGCAGTCCCTCACCCCTATCTACTGGCTCAATATCGCCGACCCCACGGTGCCCTTCGTGGCCGCCATTGAGCACACCAACCTGGTGGACAAATCAGAATACGGC
Source organism: Chloroflexota bacterium (assembly GCA_016210205.1). Classification (GTDB taxonomy): domain Bacteria; phylum Chloroflexota; class Dehalococcoidia; order JACQUO01; family JACQUO01; genus JACQUO01. The sequence goes on along the minus strand of JACQUO010000034.1, from coordinate 39,858 downwards.
GGACGGCACATCCTCTACCTCTCCAACTACCTTGACCCGAAGAACCCTCTCTTTGGGGCCAGGGTGGAGGAGCTGCTGATGCTCTACCTACCCCATCTGTCCCGTCTGAACCCCCGTTTCCGGCCCGACTGGGTGGAGGAGGCCCATCTCTTCCGCGAGGCGGCGGGCCAGCCGGTCATCACCACGGGCTACGGGGAGAGGATTCCCCCTCACCGCACCCCTATCCCGGGGCTGTATCTGGCCAACACCACCCAGATTTACCCCCAGGACCGGGGTATATCCTACAGCATCCGCCTGGGGGACGAGGTGGCCCGCCTGGCGGAGGAGGGGGCCGCCCCTGGTATCTGAAGGGGAAGGCAGCGGGCTGGTCTTGCAACGCTGTTCCCTAGTGGGTATACTGGGATTGGTGGTTGAAATTTGACTTGGCGTGAGCCTCAGAAGGGGTATATGGATACCCCTTTCAATATGAGCCGTGAATTTCTTTTAGCAGGAGATGGCCATGGCGTCTGCGACTGACTCCATAAAGGAGCAAATGAAGGAGCTTCTAATCCCCTATAAAGGGGAGCGTGGTGCCCTTATCCCTATCCTTCAGAAGACCCAGGAGAAGCTGGGCTATCTGCCCGAGGAGGCCGTGGAGGAGATTGCCAAGTTCCTCCACATCTCCCGGAACCAGATTTTCGGGGTCATGACCTTCTATGCTCAGTTCCGTCTCCACCCCACGGGCAAGAATGTGGTCCGGGTCTGCCGGGGCACTGCCTGCCATGTCAAGGGCGGGCACCGCATCCTGCTGGAGGTGGAGAAGCGCTTGGGCGTCAAAGAGGGGCAGACCACCCCCGACCTGAACTACACCCTGGAGACGGTGGCCTGTATCGGCGCCTGCGCCCTGGCCCCCACCATGGTCATCAACGAGGAGACCCACGGGGAGATGACCATGAAGAAGGTGGAAGAGCTCTTCGGCGATGCCAGCAAGGGGGACCACCATGCCTGAGAACTCCCGGCATACTGTCCTCATCTGCCAGGGCACCGGCTGCACCTCCGCCAAGTCGCCGCAGATTCAAGTCAGCCTGGAGGCGGAGATTCGCGCCCTGGGCCTGCCGGCCCAGGTGAAGTTCACCGGCTGCCATGGCTTCTGCCAGCGGGGACCCATCGCCATCGTGGAGCCCGAGGGCGTCTTCTACACTCATGTCAAGCCCGAGGATGCCCGGGACATCGCCCGCTCCCATCTCAAAGAGGGCAAGGTGGTGGAGCGGCTCCTCTACCCCGACCCCCAGACGGGGGAGCGCATACCGCACTACAAGGATGTGATTTTCTATAAAGAGCAGAACCGGGTGGTCCTCAAGAACTGCGGCCACATCAACCCCGAGAGCCTCGATGATGCTCTGGAGGTGGGGGTCTATTCGGGCCTGAAGAAGGCTCTCCAGATGTCCCCCGAACAGGTCATTGAGGAAGTGAAGAAATCCGGCCTTCGGGGCCGCGGCGGGGCGGGGTTCCCCACCTGGCAGAAGTGGAGCTTCTGCCGGGCTGCCCCGGGCCAGAACAAGTATATGATTGTCAACGCCGACGAGGGGGACCCCGGGGCCTTCATGGATCGCTCCATCCTGGAGGCGGACCCGCACTCCTGCATTGAGGGCATGACCGTCGGCGCCTATGCCATCGGGGCCAACCACGGCTACATGTATGTCCGCGCAGAGTACCCCCTGGCCATCGTTCGTGTGCGCAAGGCCCTGGCCCAGGCGGAGGAACGGGGCTTTTTGGGGGATAACATCCTGGGCTCGGGCTTCTCCTTCCATGTGCAGTTGAAGGAGGGTGCGGGGGCCTTCGTCTGCGGCGAGGAGACGGCCCTCATCGCCTCCATCGAGGGGCTGCGGGGCATGCCCCGGCCGCGGCCACCCTTCCCGGCCAACTCGGGCGTTTGGGCCTCCCCCAGCAATATCAACAACGTCAAGACCCTGACCAGCGCCGCCCGCATCCTGTCCATGGGAGCCGACTGGTTCGCAGGCATCGGCACTGCCGACTCCAAGGGCACGGTGATTTTCAGCCTCACGGGCAAGGTGGCCAACTGTGGCCTGGTGGAGGTGCCCATGGGCACCCCCCTCCGCAAAATCATCTACGAGATTGGGGGGGGCATACCCAACCAGAAGCGCTTCAAGGCGGTGCAGACCGGTGGCCCCTCCGGCGGCTGCCTACCCGCCAGCATGCTGGACACCCCCGTGGACTTCGGCACCCTGGCCCAGGTGGGCTCCATCCTGGGCTCCGGCGGCATGGTGGTAGCCGACGAGGACACCTGCATCGTGGACCTGGCCCGTTTCTTCCTCACCTTCACCCAGGCTGAGTCATGCGGCAAGTGCATCCCCTGCCGGGTGGGCACCAGGCAGATGCTCAACCTCATGACCCGCATCACCCAGGGCGAGGGCCAGCGCGGGGATGTGGAGAAGCTCATCAGCCTGGCCAACACCGTGCGCTCGGGCTCCCTCTGTGGCCTGGGGCAGACCTGTCCCAACCCCATCCTCACCACCACCCGTTATTTCCTGGATGAGTATAAGGCTCACATTGAGAAGAAGAAGTGCCCCGCCGTGGTCTGCCGGGACATTATCATCGCCCCCTGCCGCCATACTTGCCCCGCCCAAATCAATGTGCCCCGCTACATCCGGGAGATTCAGAAGGGCGACTACGACACCGCCCTGGCGGTCATCCGCGAGCGGGTGCCCTTCCCGGCCATCTTGGGCTATGTCTGCTTCCACCCCTGCGAGGCCAAGTGCCGCCGTAAGGATGTGGACGAGCCTATCGCCATCTGCAGCCTCAAGCGCTTCGCCGCGGACCACGCCACCGATAAGTGGAAGGACCGAGCCGCCATGAAACCGCCCACGGGGAAGCGGGTGGCGGTGGTGGGCGCCGGCCCCGCCGGCCTCACCGCAGCCTACTATCTGGCCCGCCTAGGCCATAAGGTCACGGTGCTCGAGGCCCTGCCCCAGGCCGGCGGCATGATGCGGGTGGGCATCCCCCGCTACCGCCTGCCGGCAGAGGTGCTGGATAAAGAAATCGGGGAAATCACCGCCCTGGGGGTGGAGCTCAAGACCAACACCAGGGTGCAGTCTGCGGACAAGCTGTTCGCCGAGGGCTACGCTGCGGTCTATCTGGCCACGGGGGCCCATCTGGGCACCAAGATGCGGGTCAAGGGCGAGGATGGCCCCGGGGTGCTGGACTGCGTCACCTTCCTCCGGGAGGCGAGTTCAGGCCAGAAGTTCAACCTGGGCATCCGGGTGGTGGTGGTGGGCGGCGGCAACTCCGCCATCGACGCCGCCAGGACCGCCCTCCGCTTGGGGGCCAAAGAGGTGACCATAGTTTACCGCCGCACCCGCAAGGAGATGCCCGCTACCCACGAGGAGATTGAGGAGGCCCTCCACGAAGGAGCCAAGCTGGAGGTCCTGGCCAATCCCACCCAGGTCATCAGGGATAGCGGCCACCTCAAGCTGGAGTGTGTCCGCATGCGCCTGGGCGCCCCCGACGACAGCGGCCGCCCCCGCCCCGAGCCCATGCCGGGCAGCGAGTATGTCATGGAGGTGGACTCCGTGATTGCCGCCATCGGCCAGATGCCCGAGGACCTGGCGGAGATGGGCATCAAGGTGGGACGGGGCAACCAGGTGGAGGTGAACGAGGACACTATGGCCACCAGCCGGCCCGGCGTCTTCGCCGGCGGCGATGTGGTGCTGGGGCCCTCCTCCGTCATCGAGTCCATCGCCCAGGGGCGGGAGGCCGCCATGGCCGTGGACCGCTATCTGGGCGGGAAAGGCGACATCGCCGAGACCTTCGCCCTGCCCGAGGAGATAGTCCCCGCGGAGGTTGCCGAGGGCGGCGCCGCCCGGGCCCGAATGCCCGCCATGCCCCCGGCCCAGCGCCAGGGCAGCTTCAGCCTGGTGGACCTGGGATTCACCGCGGAGCAGGCCCTGGCCGAGTGCCGGCGCTGTCTCCGCTGTGACTTGGAAGAATAACCCTGACCGACTTTGGATAGAGGTGAGTAAAGAGTGGCAGATGTAACCTTAAGCATCGACGGACGGGAGGTCAAGGCCCCCGCGGGAGCCACGGTCCTGGAGGCGGCCCAGCAGGCGGGGCTGTACATCCCCACCCTCTGCGCCCATCCCGACCTCAAGCCCTACGGCGGCTGCCGCATGTGCATCACCGAAATCGAGCGCCTGCGGGGCTTCCCCACCGCCTGCACCACCCCCGTCACGGCGGGCATGGTGGTGAAGACCAACACGCCCCAGCTCCAGCAGCTCCGGCGCAACATCCTGGAGTTCCTGCTCACCGAGCATCCCCATCCCTGCATCACCTGCCACCGCATCGAACTCTGTGGCCCCGGTGACATCTGCCTCCGCCATGTCTCCGTGAGCGAGCGCTGCGTCACCTGCCCCAAGAACAAGCGGTGCGAGCTCAAAGAAGTGGCTCGCTACATCCAGCTCCCCGAGATGACCCTTCCCTATTCTTACCGGGGCCTGCCCATCGAGAACAAGGACCCCTTCTACGACCGGGACTACAACCTGTGCATCCTCTGCGGCCGTTGTGTCCGCATCTGCGATGAGGTGGTGGGGGCCTCGGCCCTGGCCTTCACCTACCGGGGTAGCAAAGCTCTGGTGGGCACCGCCTTCGGACGCTCCCTGGAGGAGGCGGGCTGCATCTTCTGTGGCTCCTGCATAGACATCTGCCCCACGGGCTCCATCGTGGAGCGGGCCAACCGCTGGGCCGGCCTCGCCGACCGGCAGGTGGTCACCACCTGCCCCTACTGCGGCGTGGGCTGCCAGCTCCGCCTCTTCATCAAGGACGATAAAATCCAGCGCGTCAAAGGCGAGCCCAATGCCCCGGCCAACATGGGGCGTCTCTGCGTCAAGGGCAAGTTCGGGTTGGACTTCATCCAGAGCCCGGAGCGGCTCACCACCCCGCTCATCAAGAAGGATGGGCAGTTCGTGGCGGCCACCTGGGAGGAGGCCCTGAGCCTCATCGCGCAGAAGCTCGCCCCCTATAAGGGCATCGACCAGTTCGCCGCCATCTCTTCGGCCAAGTGCACCAACGAAGAGAACTACCTCATGATGAAGTTCGCTCGGGCCGTCATGGGCACTAACAATGTGGACCACTGCGCCCGCCTGTGCCATTCTTCCTCGGTGACGGGCCTGGGAGCGGTCTTCGGCAGCGCCGCCATGACCAACACCAACCAGGGGATGCTCCAATCGGCCTGCTTCCTGGTCATCGGCTCCAACACCACCGCCACTCACCCCGTCATCGGGATGAAGGTGCGTCAAGCGGTGAAAGGCGGGGCCAAGCTTATCGTGGCTGACCCCCGAGAGATACCCCTCTGCCGGGACGCCTCCATCTGGCTGCGCCAGCGGCCGGGGAGCGATGTGGCCCTGCTCACGGGCCTGGCCAGGGCCATCGTGGACCAGGGCCTGGAGGACAAGGCCTTCATCGCCGAGCGCTGCGAGGACTACGAGGCCTTCAAGGCCTCCCTGGCGGCCTTTGACTTGGACACCGTGGAGAAGCTCACCGGCGTGGCCAAAGCGGACATCGCCGCCGCGGCCCGTCTCTACGCCACCACCAAGCCTGCGGCCATCCTCTATGCCATGGGCATCACCCAGAGCAGCCACGGCACCGACAATGTCATGGCCGTCGCCAATCTAGCCATGCTCACGGGCAACCTGGGCAAGCCCGGGGCTGGGGTCAACCCCCTGCGGGGACAGAACAATGTCCAGGGCTCTTGCGACATGGGGGCCTTGCCCAATGTCTATGCTGGCTATCAGTCGGTGGCTGATGCGGCGCTGCGGGAGAAACATGAGAAGGCCTGGGGCGTCTCGCTTCCCGCCAGGCCCGGCCTGACCCTGGTGGAGATGTTCAACGCCGCCTACGAGGGCAAAATCAAGGCCATCTACATGATGGGGGAGAACCCCATGGTCTCCGACCCCGATATAGGCCATGTGGAGGAGGCCCTGAAGAAGCTGGAGTTCTTCGTGTGCCAGGACATCTTCATGAACGAGACCAACCAGTTTGCCCATGTGATTCTCCCCGCTACCTCCTTTGCGGAGAAGGGCGGCACCTTCACCAACACCGAGCGCCGGGTGCAGCTGGTGCGCCCGGCCCTGCCTGCCCTTGGCCAGGCTCGGACCGACTGGGAGATAATCTGCCAGCTCGCCCAGCGCCTGGGGGGCCAGGGCTTCGACTTCGCCGGCCCGGCCCAGGTGATGGAGGAGATGGCTCGCCTCACGCCGAGCTACGGCGGCATCTCCCACGCTCGTCTGGAGAAGGAGGGCGGCCTCCAGTGGCCCTGCCCCACGGCGGACCACCCCGGCACCCCTATCCTCCACACGGAGCGCTTCACCCGCGGCAAAGGCAAGTTCACGGCCCTGACCTACCGGCCGCCGACGGAGCTGCCCGATGCGGACTATCCCCTGGTGCTCACCACGGCCCGAAGCTACTATCACTACCACACCGGCACCATGACCCGGAAGGTGAAGGACCTGAACCGCATTGTGGGAGAAGGGATGGTGGAGATAAACCCCGCCGATGCCACCAAGCTGGCAATCCAGGACGGGGACTGGGTGGAGGTGACCTCCCGTAGGGGCCAGGCCAGGGCCCGGGCCGCGGTAACCGGCGCTACACCTCCGGGTGTCATCACCATGTCCTTCCATTTTGCTGAGGCCAATGCCAATGTCCTCACGAACCCCGCTTTAGACCCCCAAGCCAAAATCCCCGAGTTCAAGACCTGTGCGGTGAAAGTAGCCAAAGCGGCGGTGAAGGTGCCAGCCTAGAAATCCCGGAGGCTCACCCCGTGTATCCCATAGCGGCTAGAGAAGAGCTAGCCCCTAACATATTTCTTTTTCGCATTGAAGCGCCCCAGGTGGCCAGGAAGGCTCAGCCGGGCCAGTTCATCATGCTCCGGGTGGACGAGATGGGGGAGCGCATTCCCCTCACCATCGCCGACTTCGACCGAGAGCGGGGCACCGTGGACATCGTCTTCGCCGCGGTGGGCCGCACCACCAGGAAGCTGGCCGAGCTTCAGAAGGGCGACAGCATCGCCAACTTCGTGGGGCCCCTGGGCCTACCCGCGGAGATTGGCCGCTTTGGCACGGTGGTCTGCGTGGCCGTGGGCTACGGCATGGCCACCATGGTGCCCATCGCCCGGGCCCTCAAAGAGGCGGGCAACCGCGTCATAGGCATCGCCTGGGCGCGCCAGGGGGAATACCTCTTCGGCCTGGACCGCCTGCGGGCGGCCTGCAGCGAGCTGATTGTCAGCGCGGGCAACGGGGCCGACCACTCCAGCTTCGTCATCCAGCCCCTGCGGCAGGTGCTCCAGGGCGGCCAGCCCATCCACCGGGTGGTGGTCATCGGCCCGGCCTGCGTCATGCGCTATGTCTCCCTCACCACCAAGCCCTACAGCATCAAGACGGTGGTGAGCCTCAACCCCATCATGGTGGACGGCACCGGGATGTGCGGGGCCTGCCGGGTGGCCGTGGGCGGAGTCACCAAGTTCGCCTGTGTGGACGGGCCTGCCTTCGACGGCCATCTGGTGGAGTGGGACTTGCTCCTGGCCCGGCGCTGCACCTACACCGGCAACGAAGACCAGCTTTCCACATTCTGGCAGTGCGAGCACTGCGCCCAGTGGTGATAACCTATGGCTAAGCTCAACCTCAACCGCGTGGACATGCCCATCCAGGACCCCAAGGCCCGCGGCCGCAACTTCAGTGAAGTGACCCTGGGCTACAACCCCGAGCTGTCTCTGGAGGAGGCGCTCCGCTGCATCCAGTGCCCCAAGCCCCTCTGCACCCAGGGCTGCCCCGTGGGCATCGACATCCGCGATTTCATCAAGCCCCTGCGGGAGGGCAACATGGAGGAGGCGGTGCGGGTCCTCAAGAGCAAGAACAACCTGCCCGCCATCTGCGGCCGGGTCTGCCCCCAGGAGAGCCAGTGCGAGGCCAAGTGCGTGGTGGGCAAACGGGGGGCTCCCGTGGCCATCGGACGCCTGGAGCGCTTTGTGGCCGACTGGGAGATTAATTCCGCCTATAAGGCTCATGTGGAGCTGCCCAAGCCCACGGGCAAGCGGGTGGCCGTCATCGGCTCCGGGCCGGCGGGGCTCACCTGCGGCGCTGACCTGGCCTGGCGGGGCCACCAGGTCACCATCTACGAGGCTCTCCATGTGGCCGGCGGGGTGCTGGTCTATGGCATCCCCGAGTTCCGCCTGCCCAAGCGCATAGTCCAGGCGGAGATTGACAACATCGCGGCCCTGGGGGTGGAGATTGTCCTGGACACCGTGGTGGGCCGCTCCGTCACCATCGACGAGCTATTGGCCGACGGCTATCACGCCGTCTTCCTGGGGACGGGGGCGGGTCTTCCCATGTTCCTCAATGTCCCCGGGGAGAACCTGAACGGCATCTACTCCGCCAACGAGTTCCTGACCCGGGCCAACCTGATGAAGGCCTATGACTTCCCCCGCTACGACACCCCCCTCAAGATGGGCAAACGGGTGGCGGTGGTGGGTGGGGGCAATGTGGCCATGGACGCCGCCCGGGTGGCCCTGCGCCTGGGGGCGGAGCAGGTCTATATCGTCTATCGGCGCTCCGAGGTGGAGCTCCCCGCCCGCCACGAGGAGGTGGAGCACGCCAAGGAGGAGGGCATCATCTTCCATGTGCTCACCAACCCTGTCGGCTTCGTGGGGGGCGGACGGGGGCTGGTCACGGGCATGGAGTGCATCCGCATGAAGCTGGGGGAGCCCGACGCCTCGGGCCGGCGCCGCCCCATCCCCATGCCAGGAAGCGAGTTCCTGCTGCCAGTGGACACCGTGGTGGTCGCCCTTGGCACCACCCCCAACCCCATCATCGCCGCCACCACGCCCGGGCTCCAGACCACCCCGCATGGGACGCTGGTGGCCGACGAGGAGACGGGCAAGACCACCAAGGACCGGGTCTGGGCCGGGGGCGACATCGTCACCGGCGCCGCCACCGTCATCTCCGCCATGGGGGCGGGCAAGCGCGCCGCCGCCTCCATGGACGCCTTCCTCAAGGGCGGCGCCTGAGCCCCTTTTCCGAGGCAGCAGCCGCGGCCCCCTCCTCGCCGGGAGGGGCTTTCCTTTGGCTGGCTTGACCCTCAATTGCCAGGGGCGTATCCTGGCGGCATGGCCTCCTTCCTCATGTGCCGTCCCGACTACTACCGCATTGAGTATGAGATAAACCCCTGGATGTCCCGCCGCCGCCAGGTGCGCTCCCAGGCGGCGCTGCATCAGTGGGAGGAGCTGCACCGCGTCCTCACCCAGGAGGTGGGGGCCACGGTGAAGCTCATCGAACCCGTGCCCGGGCTCCCGGACCTGGTCTTCACCGCCAACGGGGGCTATGTGGCCGGGCGGCGCTTCATCCGGGCCAACTTCCGCTACAACCAGCGAGCCCCGGAGGCCCCCCTGTTCGCCGCCTGGTTCGCCCAGCGAGGCTACCAGGTGCTCACCCTCCCCCGGGGCTACTACTTCGAGGGCGAGGGGGACCTCCTTCCCTGCGGCCTGCGCCTCTTCGGGGGCTACCACTACCGCACCGATGTCCACTCCCACCGCATCATCGGGGAGCTGTTGCAGCAGGAGGTCATCTCCCTGGAGCTGGCCGACCCCTACTTCTATCACCTGGACACCTGCTTCTGCCCCCTGCCAGATGGGGCGGCGCTCTACTATCCTCCCGCCTTCGTGGCGGCCTCGCGGCGGCTCATCGAGCAGCACACCGCCCGGCCCATCGAGGTGAGCGCCGAGGATGCCCACCGCTTTGGCTGCAACTCGGTGGTGGTGGGGCGGCAGGTGGTGGTGAACGCCGGCTGCGCCCAGCTGCGTCAGGGCCTGGAGGCCCGGGGGTATGCGGTGCACGAGGTGGACCTCTCCGAGTTCCTCAAGGCCGGCGGCGCCGCCAAGTGCCTGGCGCTGCGGCTGGGTTGGGAGGACGAGCCGACCTGGGCCTGACACGCTGACGCGGATAGAGATTCCCACAGGGAGGTCGATTAGCGCTTGGGGAGTGCTGAGGGGCGAAAGCCCCTTTGCCGGGGGTCTGGGGTGTCCCCCAGTTTTCCTTACCGTCCCCCTCTCCTTCAAGGAGAGGGGGAACGAGGGGGTGAGGTTGTCCAGAAGGCGGGGAGATTTGTGTGGTGAACAAACGTTTCTAAAAGCCCCCCGCAGAGGTTATTGACATATCCTTGGGGCCGTGCTAGTCTTCGCCTATCTTTAGTCTAACCGAATAGGCAGCGGTGTGCGGATGGGAAAACGGCGTGGCGATAGCGAAGCCTCCGGGGGGAGCCTCTAAGGCCCCTGGAGGCTTGTTGTTTTGGCCTGGGACAGAGGATTTCTGGGGGAGGACTTCGGCAGCGCAAAACACCCTGGAGCATGGGCTGAGAGAGAGGATGGTGCGGGCTCCGGGCAGAGGGAGGGCTGATGACAGTTGTGGTTGGCTGAGAGATGGCTGCTCTGTCCCGGCAGGCTGCGCTGCCAGGGGCAGGGGGCAAGGTCTCATAGCTCATCTCGAGGTAGGGAAGGGGAGGGTTAGATGGCCACTCAAACGGAAATCAAATACGCGCTGAAACGCCCCGCCGTATATCCGGGCTATATCAGCCTGGTGTGGGCTTGGGTCAATGCCGGTGTGGGCTACGGGGCCTACATGTATTCCTGGGGTGCTTTTACCGCCCAACTCATGCGCCTGAAGTTGGTGACGCCGGCAGAGATAGGTGTTACTACTGCCCTGGGCCGGTTCGAAGGCGGCATCGAGGCGGCCCCGGCCGGCTATCTCATCGACAGGTGGGGGCCTCGGAACATGATTGTCCTGGGCTTCTTCCTCGCTGCCATGGGCTACTTTTTGCTGTCCCTCTGGCTCATCCCCAGCGCGCTCTGGGTCTATATCACCTATGTGGGCTTGGTTCAGCTCTCCATGAACTGGGGCCTCTATAACAGCACTAACAAAATCATCCAGTGGTACTTCATCCGGACCCGGGGCCGCTGGCTGGCCCTGCAGACCACGGGGGCGGCTCTCGGGGGCACCATCATGTCGCCCCTCATTGCCTCTGTTATTGAGAGGGCCAACTGGCAGGTAGCCGCTCAGGTTACCGCCGCGGCCCTGCTGGTTTGCGCTGTGGTCTCGTGGTTCACCATGAAAAACAAGTCGCCCCAGGCCTATGGGCTGCTGCCGGACAACGAGAAGCTTCCTCACGAGCGCACCAAGGAGGAGTTGGAGGCGGCCAAGGCACGGGGTGCCACCCGGGTGATGACGGCGGACGACTTCCTGCCCGATATGGGGATACGGGATGCTTTCAAGACCCGGGCCTTCTGGGGCCTGCTCTTCGGCTCAGCAGTGGGTGGGTGGTTCGCCTTCGCCGTACCCGCGTTCGCCTTCTTGCACATCGGCAAGTTGGGCTTCACCCCCACTGAGGCGGGGGCCATCGCCGGCCTCTTTCTGCCCTTCTCGGTCCTGGGCCGGCTCACTGTGGCGGCCGTGGCCGACCGCACCAATCCCCTTATGCTTTATGGCCTGTCCTATGTGGGGAGCGCCCTAGGGCTTGCCATCCTGGCCAATGCCGCTTGGAATCCTGGGGTCATGATTTGGGCCTACGCCCCCATCTACGGCATCCCCTTTGGGGCCCTTCCGGCTGTTTATGGCCACGCCTACGCTGCCTGCTTCGGCCGCAAGTGGTTCGCCACCATCCAGGGGGTTATCAACGGGATTGTAACCCCGGTTACCGGGTTCTCTGCGCTGATTATGGGCATCATTATCGAGGTGTCAGGGAGCACCCAGGCCGGCCTTAACTTCACCGCGGTCAATATCCTGGTGGGGTCCTTGGGCTTCCTGGTCATCGCCACCATCCCCAAGCCCATGAAGGAGGCGCGGCGCAAGGCCATAGAGCAGGGCATCCGCATGGCGGGCTGAGGTTAGAGGGAAGAAGTAAAAGCTGCGCCCCCGGCCACCGGGGGCGCAGCCTGGCTTAACAGGGTGCTGAAAAAGGGGTGTTCAGAGGGGTGAAGCCCCTTTGACGGGGGTCTGGGGGTGTCCTCCAGATACAAATCTATCCCCGAAGGGGATACCATGAACCCCCTTGAGGGGGTTTGGGGGTGTTTTTCAGCAGCCTGCTGAGAAAGCATCTGTATGAGGGAGCGGCCTCTGGCCTGTATGTGCGTTTATTCACGAATGAGAAAGGGTTGACTGGCTTCAGGTGCATGTGTTAGAGTGAACCACAAGCTTTTTTGCTTTGGCTCGGCCTTTGGGGGTTGGGATGAGGGGCGTGGCTGTGGCCCGGGCAAGGGAAAGGCACTCGTTTCTCCCCAACTGAATAGCGAGAAGGCGGTGGGGCTTGGGATGGTGATGACCTTCAGCGGCCAAGGTATAAGTTGGTCTCTGGAGGTCTGTGTGTTTTTAGCGGGCTCAAGGTTTTTCGGGGCGAAAGGAGGTGGTGCTTCAGGATAGACGCCCCAAGGCGGCGTCCGGCGGGGCCCGGCCCGCAGATAGGTCTCAGTTGCCAGCCCCCCCGGTGGGGTTGGTGGTGGATGAGAGGGGTCTTTAGAGCGAGGAGGCTGACATGGCAACGCAAGCCGAAGTTAAATGGGCGCTGAAGCGCCCCCGTATCTTCCCAGGCTACACCTACTGGTTAGTAGGGATGTTAAACGCCTTCGTGGGCTACGGGGTCTACATGTATGCCTGGGGCGTCTATGTGCCCTACTTCATCAAGGAGTTCAAGTTCAAGAACTCGGAGATAGGCATCGTCAACACCGTCCAGCGGATAGATTCGGGCATTGAGGCCCCCATCGCCGGCTACTTCCTGGACACCGCCGGGCCCAAGTGGGTGTCCAGCGTCTGCCTGTTCTTTGGGGGCATCGGGTACGTCCTGGTGTGGTGGTGGCCCGTGCCCCAGGTGTGGTGGCTGTGGTTCTCCAAGGGTTTCGTCATCGCCATCATGGGCCAGGCGGGCCTCTACTTCACTAGCAACAAGGTGATGACCTGGTACTTCATCAAGCACCGGGGCCGGATGATGGGCCTGCTCACCATCGGGGCCGCCTTCGGGGGCATGGTCTTCGTGGGCATGACGGAGCTCGTCGCCCAATCGGTTTGGGGCTGGCGGGGCGCGGCCTTCATCAGCGCCCTTTGCTTTTTCACCCTGGTGCCCGTCAACTGGTTCCTCTATCCCACCAAAGCGCCCCAGCACTACGGGCTGCTGCCGGACAACGAGAAGCTGCCCCACGAGCGCACCAAGGAGGAGCTGGAGGCGGCCAAGTCCAAAGGCGCCATCAAGGTCATGACCGCCGATGACTTCCTCCCCGATATGGGGGTAAGGGATGCCTTCAAGACCCGGGCCTTCTGGTGCCTGGCCATCTCGGGGGCCTTCGGGGGCTTCACCACCTTCGGCACCCAGACCTGGTTCGCGGCCCATCTGCAGGCCGAGGGCTACACCTCGGGGCAGGCGGCCTTCTTCTACGCCATGTTCTTCCCCGCCACCCTCCTGGGGCGGCTGGCGGTGGCGGCCTGGGCCGACCGAATAAATCCCAAGTGGTTCCAGGTCTGGGCATATTGGGGCCAGGCCCTGCCCACCATACCCCTGGCCCTGCTCATCGCTGGCAAGAATGACCTCTGGGTCTGGGTCTGGGTGGTGCTCAATGGGGCCGCCTTCGGCTCCTCGCCCGCGGTGGGCGGGCACCTGCGGGCCTCGTGGTTCGGCCGCAAGTGGTATGCTACCCTGGCCGGCATGACCCAGCTCATCGACATCGGTTTCGGCGCCGGGGGCCCCTTCTTCGTGGGCTGGCTGGCGGATGTCTTCGGCAACTACCGGATGTCCTTCCTCTACATAGCCGCCATGTGGCTGCTCCAGGGGTCAGCCTATGTGATATTGGGCCACGCCCCCAAGCAGATGCAGGAGGCCAAGCGCAAGGCTCGGGAGTTCGGCATCCGCGTCGTATAATCGCCACCGCACTCTCAGGTATCAAGGGGCTGCTCGCACTGGCGGGCAGCCCCGGCTTTTGGGTTGCTTCCTGGCGTGGGTAAAATCAAAAGGCCAAACCCCGCCGCCATAGCTAGCCTTGACAGGGAGAGAGAAAGAAAATATAATTCCGTTTTGGCTCTGAAAAAAGTGATTGAGGGATGCTTTGCCCACTATCAGCCAGTTGGTGAGAAAAGGCCGGAAGCCCATTAAAGGGAAGGTCAAGGCCCCGGCCCTGCGGTTCACCTACAACGCGCTCAAGAACCGGCAGGTGGCGGGGGAGGGCTCGCCCCAAAAGCGGGGGGTGTGCACCCAGGTCAAGACCATGACCCCCAAGAAGCCCAACTCGGCTTTGCGGAAGATTGCCCGGGTGCGCCTCACCAACGGCATCGAGGTCACCGCCTACATCCCCGGCGAGGGGCACAACCTTCAGGAGCACTCCGTGGTGCTCATCCGGGGCGGGCGGGTGAAGGACCTTCCGGGGGTGCGATATCATATCGTGCGCGGGGCCCTGGACTGTGCGGGGGTGAGCAACCGCAAGCAGGGCCGCAGCAAGTATGGGGCCAAGGTGGCCAAGCAGACCCCTGAGACATAAGCCCTGCGAAAGAAGAGTTGAAATCCCATGCCTAGACGCGGCCGGGTTGTCAAGAGAGCCGTAGCCCTCGACCCCAAGTACCAGAGCGGGACGCTGACCAAGTTCATCTCCAGAATAATGAGCAATGGCAAACGGAGCTTGGCCCAGCGCGTCGTTTATAGCGCCATGGAACAGGCGGAGAACAAGGCGCGGAAAAGCGCCATGGATGTCTTCGAGCAGGCCCTGCGGAACACCACACCCCTCCTGGAGGTCAAGCCCCGCCGCGTGGGTGGGGCCACCTATCAGGTCCCCGTGGAAATTCGAGCCGAACGGCGCACCGCTTTGGCCATGCGTTGGATTGCCGCCGCCGCTCGGGCTCGGTCGGGCAAGACCATGGCCGGGAAGCTAGCCGCGGAGCTGGTGGACGCGGCTCAAGGAGATGGAGCCGCGGTTAAAAAGCGGGAGGAGACACACCGCATGGCGGAGGCCAACAAGGCCTTCGTCCACTATCGCTGGTAAACCAGCAGCGAAGCCGCCCACGGGGTTTGCCGCCCCCGCCATGATTGGGTTACGCCGGGCTGCAAACCCTTATACTTTGCCTAAAACCCAGGAAAGCAGAGACACATTGGCCAGGACCATACCCATCGAAAAAATACGGAACATCGGCATCATCGCCCATATCGATGCGGGGAAGACCACGGTGACCGAGCGCGTCCTCTTCTTCACCGGGCGCACCTATAAAATCGGCGATGTGGATGCCGGAACTACGGTCATGGACTGGATGCCCCAGGAGCGGGAGCGGGGCATCACCATCACCGCGGCCGCCACTTCCTGCGACTGGCGCGACCACCGCGTCAACGTCATCGACACCCCCGGGCACGTGGACTTCACCGCCGAGGTGGAGCGCAGCCTCCGGGTGCTGGATGGCGGGGTGGTGGTCTTCGACGCCGTCTCGGGGGTGGAGCCCCAGTCGGAGACCGTGTGGCGTCAGGCCAACAAATACTCCGTCCCCCGCATCTGCTTCATCAACAAGATGGACCGGGTGGGGGCCGACTTTCAAGGCACGGTGGCCATGATTAAGGAGCGGCTGGGGGCGACCCCCGTCCCTATCCAGGAGCCCCTGGGGCAGGAAAGCGCCTTTCGGGGCATGGTGGACCTCATCGAGGAGCGGGCCCTGGTCTATGAAGGCGCTGTTCCGGCCCTCCCCCTGGTTCAGGATATACCCCTGGAGCTCATGGAGCAGGTCGCCCGCTCCCGGGAGTCCCTCATCGAGAGGGTGGCCGAAGCTGATGAGGAGCTGATGATGCGCTATCTGGAGGGCGCGGCCATCTCCCCCGACCAGATAAAGGCCGCCCTGCGGCGGGCCACTTTGGCCTACCGGCTGGTGCCGGTGCTGTGCGGCAGCGCCCTGCGCCATAAGGGGATTCAACCCATGCTGGACGCGGTGGTGGACTACCTCCCTTCCCCGGCCGATAAGCCCCCCATCCGTGGCCACGACCCCAAGACCGGCCAGGCGCTCTCCCGTGAAGCGCGGGATGAGGCCCCTTTCTCGGCCCTGGCCTTCAAGATTGTGGCGGACCCCTATGTGGGGCGGCTGGCCTACATGCGGGTCTATTCCGGCCACGCCAAGACGGGGGACCAGGTCATGAACATCACCCGGGGGGAGCGCATGCGCTTGGGCCGCCTGGTGCAGATGCACGCCAACCAGCGCGTCGAGCTGGAGGAAGTTTATGCCGGCAGCATCGTGGCGGCGGTGGGTCTGAAGAGCACCTACACCGGCGACACCCTTTGTGACGTTGCTCACCCCATCATCCTGGAGTCCATCACCTTCCCGGAGCCGGTCATCGCCGTGGCGGTGGAGCCCAAGACCAAGGCGGACCAAGACAAGCTGGGCCTGGCTCTGAACACCCTCCAGGACGAGGACCCCACCTTCCAGGTGCGCTATGACCAGGAGACCGGCCAGACGGTCATCTCCGGCATGGGAGAGCTCCACCTGGAGGTGCTGGTGGACCGGATGCTCCGGGAGTACCGGGTGGAGGCCCGGGTGGGCCGTCCCCAGGTGGCCTATCGGGAGACCATCAGCATCCCGGTGCGGGCCGAAGGGCGCTTCATCAAGCAGACGGGGGGCCACGGACAGTATGGCCATGTGGTGATGGAGCTAGAGCCCCGGGAGCGAGGCGCGGGCCTGGAGTTCGTGAGCAAGATTGTAGGCGGGTCCGTCCCCAGGGAGTTCATCTCCCCAATCTGGGCCGGGGTGAAAGAGGCCCTGAATAACGGGGCCCTGGCGGGCTATCCCGTCATCGACTTGCGCGTAACCCTGGTGGACGGGAGCTACCACGAGGTGGACTCCTCGGAGATGGCCTTCAAGATGGCGGGCTCCCTGGGGGTCAAGGCGGGCCTGGCCAAGGCCAAACCCATCCTCCTGGAGCCCATCATGAAGATGGAGGTGATTACCCCCGAGGAGTTCCTGGGGGAAGTCATTGGCGACCTCAATGCCCGCCGCGGCTACATCCAGGGCATCGATATCCGAGGGACCGACCGGGTGGTGCACTGCCATTTGCCCCTGGGTGAGGCTTTCGGCTACGCCACTGACCTCCGTTCCATGACCCAGGGCCGGGCCACCCACACCATGGAGCTTTACCGCTATCAGGTGGTGCCCGAGGAGATGGTGGCTAAAATCAGCGTTCGGGGTCGGGGTTGATTAATAACCAGAGTATGGTAGTATATATGTCTGGCGTAAAAAGGGCGGGGCGTCATAGCTTCAAAAGGTAGCTAATATGGCAAAGCAGAAGATACGAATAAGGCTCAGGGCGTATGACCATCGGGTCCTGGACCGTTCCGTGGAGCAGATTGTGGAGGCGGCGGAGCGCACCGGGGCGGCCGTGGCCGGCCCTATCCCCTTGCCCACCCATATCCGCAAGATATGTGTCATCCGTTCTCCCCACATCGACAAGGACTCCCGGGAGCAGTTCGAGATTCGGACTCACAATCGGCTCATCGATGTCCTGGAGCCCACCTCCAAGACCATCGATGCCCTCACTCACCTGGACCTGCCCTCCGGGGTGGACATTGAGATTAAGCTGTAGGCTCTGCCAGATATGTTGAACGGTCTATTAGGCACCAAGCTGGGCATGGCCCAGATATTTTCAGAGACTGGCCGTCCCATCGGCATCACTGCCATCGCTGCTGGCCCCTGCACCGTCATCCAGGTGAAGACCAGGGCCAAAGACGGCTATGATGCGGTGCAGCTTGGCTTCGGCCCGGTCAAGCGGGTCAATGCCCCTCAGAAAGGCCATCTCAAGGGCCTGGGACCCTTCCGTCACCTGCGGGAGTTTCGGGTGGATCAGCCCGAGGACTATAAAGTGGGGCAGGTGGTGGATGTGGGGCTCTTCACCCCGGGGGATAGCATCGCGGTGATTGGCACTTCCAAGGGCCGGGGCTTCGCCGGCGTGGTGAAGCGCCATCACTTCTCGGGCGGGCCCCAGACCCACGGCCAGTCAGACCGGCCGCGGTCCCCGGGCTCCATCGGCTCCAACACCCAGCCGGGCCATGTGCTCAAGAACCTGCGTATGGCGGGCCACCTGGGCGACGCGCGGGTGACGGTGCGCCGCCTGGAGGTGTTTCGGGTGGACCAGGAGCGCCATCTGCTCCTGGTTAAAGGGTCGGTCCCGGGGGCCCGGAGCGGCCTCCTCACCATCAATAAGATGGGCAATAAGAAGGACAACAAAACGGGGGTCACCAAGTAGATGAAGCTGCCTGTGCGCACCCCCCAGGGCGAGGTACTGCGGGAGCAGGAGTTGCCCGCCGGCCTCTTCGGCGTGGCCTCCTCTTCGGGCCTGGCCCATCAGGCCCTGATGCGGCAGCTGGCGGACCAGCGTCTGGGCACCGCCGACACCAAGACCCGGGGCGATGTGGCGGGCAGCACCCGCAAGCTCTATCGCCAGAAGGGGACGGGGCGGGCCCGCCAGGGCAGCCTCCGAGCGCCCCACCGGCGTGGCAGCGGCGTTGCCTTCGGGCCGCACCCCCGTTCCTATGCTCAAGACATGCCCAAGAAGATGCGGCGCAAGGCCATGCTTTCCGTCCTCTCCGCCAAGGCCGAAGGCGGGGAGGTTACTCTGCTGGAGGGCTTTTCCTTCCCCCAGCCCAAGACCAGGGACATGGTGGCCCTTCTGGGCTCCCTGGGGCTGGAGGGCACCGTCCTCATCGTCACCGAGAAACCCGAGGAGAATGTCATCAAGTCTGCTCGGAATTTGCCAGGCGTCAAGACCCTGCCGGCCTCGCTGCTCAATATCGGCGACCTCCTGAACCATCGCCATGTGCTCATGACCACCGCGGGCCTGGGCCGGGTGCAGGAGCTCTGGGGCAAGCCCGGAGAGCTGGAGGCGGTGGCGCCGGAGGCGACGGAGCCGGCGCCCGTAAGGAAGCGCGTACGGAAGCCCAAGGCAGAGGCCAAGAAGGCGGAGGCTTAGCCCGTGGAACTCTACGAAGTCCTGCGGCGGCCCATCATCTCCGAGAAGGGGACCGCCCTGCAGGCCCTGAATAAGTATCTTTTCGAAGTTTCAACTGATGCCACCAAACCTCAGATAAAGGCCGCAGTGGAGAAGGCCTTCAAGGTGAAGGTGCTTGCGGTGAATGTGATGACGGTGCCGGGGAAGAGGCGGGCCATCGGACGCCGACCCGCCTTCACCTCGTCCTGGAAGAAGGCCGTGGTCACCCTGCAGGCAGGGCAGAAGCTGGAGTTCTATGAAGGCGTGTAGCTCTTTCCTGGGATGTCTGAGGAAGGGGGTAGGCCATGGGGGTTAAGACCTTCAGGCCGCTGACCCCGTCCTTGCGCGGCACAGCCCTCCACGATTTCGCCGAGATTACCGCCAAGCGGCCGCAGAAGTCCCTGACCACCCCACTGAAGAAAAGGGGGGGACGGAACAACCAGGGACGCGTCACGGTGCGCCACCGCGGCGGCGGGGCCAAGCGGAGCTTGCGCCTCATTGATTTCCGTCGGGACAAGGAAGGGGTGGCGGGCGTCGTCGCCAGCATCGAGTATGACCCCAATCGCTCTGGGCGCATCGCCCTCATTCGGTATGAGGACGGGGACAGGCGCTACATCCTGGCTCCCCAGGGGCTTTTGGTGGGGCATACGGTCCGGTCCGGCCCCGACGCCGAAGTGAGGCCGGGCAACCACCTGCGCATGAACCTCATGCCCGCGGGCACCATGATTCACAATGTGGAGCTGACTCGGGGCAAGGGCGGACAGCTGGTGCGGAGCGCCGGCGCCTCCGCCCAGCTCATGGCCAAGGAAGGGAAGTATGTCCTGGTGCGCCTCCCCTCTGGCGAGATGCGGCGCATCGATGCCGAATGCTGCGCCACCGTGGGCCAGGTGGGCAATGTGGACCACGGGCATATCAGCCTGGGCAAGGCGGGGCGCAGCCGGCACATGGGCCGCCGGCCCGAGGTGCGGGGCGTGGCCATGGACCCCGCCTCCCACCCTCATGGCGGCGGCGAGGGCCGCTCTGGCATTGGGATGCCGGGCCCCAAGACCCCTTGGGGCAAGCCGGCCCTGGGCTATCGCACCCGCCGCAGCCGCCGCTCCGACCGGTTTATTGTCAAGAGAAGGGACTAAGGGGGAGGCGCCGTGTCTCGTTCCGTCAGAAAAGGCCCCTATGTGGATGAGAAGCTCCTGAAGAAGGTGGAGGCCGCTGGTCGCAGCGGGCAGAAGGCGGTCATCAAGACCTGGGCCCGCGCCTCGGTGGTGGTGCCCCAGATGATTGGACAAACTATCGGCATCCACGACGGGCGGCGCCACGTGCCCATCTTTGTCACCGAGAACATGGTGGGCCACCGGCTGGGGGAGTTCGCCGCCACCAGGCTCTTCCGGGGCCACTCCAAGAAGTCAGACCGGCCGACGACCCAGCAGCGAAGACAGGCGTGAGGATAGGGACTGATGGAAGCTCGCGCGGTAGCTAAGAATATCCCCGTCTCCCCCCGCAAGCTGCGGCTCCTGGCCGAGGCGGTCAAAGGCCGCAAGGTGGAGGAGGCCCTGGGGCTGCTAAACCAGCTGCCTTCCCCCAATGCTCGCCTGTTGGCCAAAGCGGTGAAGTCGGCGGCGGCCAACGCCGAGGGGAAGTTCCAGGCCGGGGGAGGGGAGCTCCGGGTCGTGCGGGTTATCGCCGATAAAGGGCTCATGCTGAAGCGTTTCCGCCCCCGCTCCCGGGGGCGTCCCAGCCCGCGGAAACGCCGCTTTTCTCATCTCACAGTAGTGGTGGGCTGAAGGAAATCATAGCTTTCTAAGACAGAGGAGAAGCCGTTGGGACAGAAAACACATCCGCTAGGGTTCCGCTTGGGCATCCACAAGGGCTGGAAGTCCAAGTGGTTCGCCCGTAAGGACTACCGAACCCGCCTCCTGGAGGACCTGAAGATACGACGCGCCATCATGAAGCGCTATCGCGACGCCAGCATCGCCCGGGTGGAAATCGACCGGGGGGGCCATGATGTGGTGGTGGACATCTTCACGGCCCGGCCAGGGATAGTCATCGGCCGGGGGGGGCAGCGGGTGGAGGAGACCAGGTCCGCCCTGGAGAAACAGGTCGGGACCAAGGTGCGTCTCAACATTCAGGAAATCAGGGAGCCGGAGCTTGATGCCGCCCTCGTCGCCCGCAGCGTGGCGGACCAAATCGAACGCCGGGTGGCCTACCGCCGCGCCATCAAGCAGGCGGCCAACCGCACCATGCAGCGGGGGGCCAAAGGGATAAAAATCCTGGCCTCGGGCCGTCTGGGTGGCTCCGAACTGGCCCGGCGGGAGAAAGAGCATGTGGGCCAGGTCCCGCTCCACACCATCCGGGCGGACATCGATTTCGGCATCGCCGAGGCCCTAACTACTTTGGGGCAGGTCGGGGTGAAGGTGTGGATATATAGGGGGGATGTCCGGCTTAGAGGGCCCGAGGCCGCGGCCGCGGCCGCAGAGGCGTCCCCGGCCCAGGCCAGGCGGGGCGCGCCACGACCAGTGGCCCCGCAGACGACGGCCCCCGCGGCTGCGCCTCCCGCCGCTGTCGAGACCCCCGTAAGCCAGGTAGCAGAGGTCGCCGATGCTACAGCCTAAGCGGGTCAAGCACCGCAAAGTCCACCGGGGCAACCGGAGGGGCACCGCCTGGAGGGGCAGCACTCTGGTCTTCGGCGACTACGGCATCCAGGCCCTGGAGGGTTTCTGGATGACGGCCCGGCAGATTGAGGCTGCCCGGCGGGCCATCACCCACCATATGAAGCGAGGCGGCAAAGTCTGGATTCGCGTCTTCCCCGATAAGTCGATTACCAAAAAAGCGGCAGAAACCCGCATGGGCAGCGGCAAGGGCGCTCCCGAGTACTGGGTGGCCAATGTCAAGCGGGGGCGCATGCTCTTCGAGCTGGGTGGAATTCGGGACGAGGTGGCCCGGGAGGCCCTGCGCCTGGCTGCCTCCAAGCTGCCGGTGAAGACCAGAATCATCCAGCGGGCCCAGGAAGGCGCTGCCCCAGAGGTGGAGGCGGCGACATGAAGACACAGGAGCTGCGCGCCCTGGGCGGGCCGGAGTTGGCCAAGGAACTGGGCCAGGCCTATGAGGCTCTCCTCAACCTGCGCTTTCGCCTGACTACCCAGCAGCAGCCCAACCACCGAGAGATGCGCAAGGTCAGGCAGAAAATCGCCCGCATCAAGACCCTCCTGAGGGAACGAGAGTTGGGAGTAGGATAAGGGCATGATTCAACCGTGGGAAGCTAACCGCAAGACCCGCGTGGGCCGGGTAGTGAGCGCCAAGATGCAGAAGACCGTGGTGGTGCAGGTGGAGACCCTCCGCCTTCATCCCCGTTACCATCGGGTCATAAAGCACCGGACCAAGTTCATGGCCCATGATGCCCAGGGCGAATGCCATCTGGGGGACCAGGTGCGTATCGTGGAGACGCGCCCCCTGTCCCGCCTCAAGCGATGGCGGGTGGCGGAAATCCTGGCCCACGGCCATGTGGCGGAGGTCCGCCCCCAGGAGATTGGCGCAGAGTTAGAACGCCCCGCCGCCAGCCTTAGCCCCAGCCCGGCGCCCGTTCAGGAGGCCCGGCAGCCATGATTAGGACTTATACCCGGCTCAAGGTGGCGGACAACTCCGGGGCCCGCCAGCTCATGTGCATCAACATCCCGGGAGGCACCCGGCGTCGCTATGCCCGGGTGGGGGATACCATCGTGGCCTCCGTGAAGGCCGCCATCCCCGGGGCCTCGGTGAAGAAGGGCGAGGTGGTCCGAGCGGTGGTAGTGCGGGTAGCCCGGAACTTCAGCCGCTCCGATGGCACCTACGTCCGCTTCGACGATAACGCCGCCGTGGTGCTCACGGACAAGAACAACCCCAAGGGCACCCGCATCTTCGGGCCCGTGGCCCGGGAGCTTAGGGAGAAGAACTTCATGAAGATTATCTCCCTGGCCCCCGAGGTGATTTGAGATGGCCAGGATAAAAAAAGGCGATACCGTTCAGGTGCTCGCTGGCCGAGACCGGGGCAAGCAGGGGAAGGTCCACCGCATCCTGCCCGAGGTGAACCGGGCCCAGGTGGAGGGCGTGAACCAGGTGAAGAAGCATCAGAAGGCCCGGCCCCCGGCGCGCCAGGGGGGCATCATCACCATGGAGGCGCCCATTCATCTCTCCAACCTCATGCCTGTCTGCGGCAAGTGCAGCAAGCCCACCCGGGTGAACTTCAAGTGGCTGGAGGATGGCACCAAGGTGCGCCAGTGCCAGAAATGCGGGGAGGTGATGGACTAGCCATGGCTCCCCGTTTTCAGGAAAGATACCGGACCGAGATAGCCCCGGCCCTCATGAAAGAGTTCGGCTACCGCAATGTCATGCAGGTGCCTCGGCTCAAGAAAATCGTGGTCAACATCGGCCTGGGAGAGGCCAAGGAGAACGACAAAGCCATCGACTCCGCCCGAGGCGACCTGGCAGCCATCACCGGGCAGCATGCCGTCATCACCCGGGCCAAGCGCGCCATCGCCAACTTCAAGATACGGGCGGGGATGCCCATAGGGATGGTAGTGACGCTTCGGGGCGACCGGATGTATTATTTTTATGACCGGCTGGTGAGCGCCACCTTATCCCGCCTGCGGGACTTCAACGGGGTCTCTCCCCGGGGGTTCGACGGCCGGGGCAACTATAGCCTGGGGCTCCGGGAGCAGACGGTCTTCCCGGAGATAGACATTCAGAAGGTGGAGAAAATCCGCGGCCTGGAGGTGACCATCGTCACCACCGCTCGGAGCGATGAGGAAGGCCGCCGTCTCCTGCAGCTTATGGGCATGCCCTTCGCCCGTTAGCCCAATAAAGTCATAGATTAAGGACGTAGAGCCAGTGGCAAAACTATCGAAAATCCTCAAGTCCCAGCGGCCTCCCAAGTGGCCGGCGCAGCAGCACAACCGCTGCGCCCTCTGCGGACGGCCTCGGGCCTTCATCCGCCAGTTCGGCCTGTGCCGCATCTGCTTCCGCAAGCTGGCTCTGCAAGGGGAAATCCCCGGCGTGCGCAAGTCCAGTTGGTGACAGTATGAACACAACCGACCCCATCGCCGATATGCTGACGCGGGTTCGCAATGCCGTCCGGGCCCGCCATGAGACGGTGTCCATGCCCACCTCGCGCTTGAAGGAAGAGCTGGCCCGCATCCTCAAGGAGGAGGGCTATGTCAAGGACTTCGCCCTCCTGAAAGGCCCCACCTCGCAGAAGGTGCTCAGGATACAGTTGAGCTACAGCGGGCGCAAGGAGCCGGTGCTCAGCGGCCTGCGTCGGGTGAGCCGGCCGGGGCTCAGGGTCTATGTCTCCTGGGAGCGCATCCCCCGGGTGCGGGGCGGCCTGGGGCTGGCCATCGTCACCACCCCCCAGGGGGTGCTCACGGGTCGGGAGGCCCGGCGCCGCCAGGTGGGCGGGGAGTTGCTCTGCTATGTTTGGTAAGAGCTGCCCGGAGGTGAGCCTTGTCCCGGGTCGGTAAAGCGCCCATCGCCATCCCCCAGGGGGTGGAGGTTAAAATCAGCGACGGCCAGGTGGCCGTCAAGGGCCCCAAGGGGGAGCTGAAGCGCTCCTTTCGGCCTGAGGTCTCCCTGGCCCTGGAGGAGGGCTGGCTTCGGGTCTTTCGCCGCGGGGAGAGCAAGATGGAGCGGAGCCTTCACGGCCTCACCCGCACGCTGGTGTCCAACATGGTCACGGGGGTGAGCCAGGGCTTTCGCCGAGACCTGGATTTGGAGGGCGTGGGCTACCGCGCCGCCATGTCGGGGCCCAAGCTGGTGCTGGCTTTGGGCTTCACCCACCCGGTGGAGGTGGCTCCGCCTTCCGGCATCATCTTCTCGGTGGAGGGCAACACCAGGGTGGCCGTGGCGGGCGCCGACAAAGAGCTGGTGGGCGAAATCGCCGCCCAAATTCGGCGGCTGCGCCCCGCCGAGCCTTACAAAGGGAAGGGCATCCGCTATCATGGGGAAATCATCCGCCGCAAGGCAGGCAAGGCGGGCAAAGTGGGGGCCAAGAAGTAATGCCGCGTTACTATCCTAAAAAGGACCAGCGAGTCCCCCGTTACCGGCGCCATGCCCGGATTCGGGTGAGGGTTTCTGGTACCCCGGGGCGGCCCCGGCTATGCGTCTTTCGCAGCTCGAACGAAATCTACGCCCAGGTTATTGATGACCTTAAGGGGCACACCCTGGCTGCGGCCTCCAGCATAGAAGAGACCCTGCGGTCCACCAACGGCAGCCAGGCCAACAAGACCGCTAGAGCGGCCCTGGTGGGCGCGCTGCTGGCCCAACGGGCCCGGGAGAAGGGCATCGAGAAGGTGGTCTTCGACCGCGGTGGCTACCAATATCATGGCCGTGTCAAGGCCCTGGCCGAAGCTGCCCGCAAGGCGGGCCTGAGTTTCTGAGGAGTTCATGCAAGAGCGACGAGACCGGTCAGCCCCAGAAGAACTGATAGAGCGCCTGGTGGGCATCAACCGGGTGGCCAAGGTGGTCAAGGGAGGGCGCCGCTTTCATTTCAGCGCCCTGGTGGTAGTAGGGGACGGCCACGGTCAGGTGGGCGTGGGCCTGGGCAAGGCCAAAGAGGTGCCCGAGGCCATCCGCAAGGGCAATGCGGCGGCCCGACGCTACATGATAAAAGTCAACATGAAGGGCAACACCATCACCCACGAGGTCACTGCCAAGTTCGGCGCCGCCAAGGTCCTGTTGAAGCCGGCCTCCCCCGGGACCGGGGTGGTGGCCGGCGGCGGCGTGCGCGCGGTGATGGAGGCCACGGGCATCCGGGATGTCCTCTCCAAATCCTTGGGGAGTCCCAACGCCATCAATGTGGTACGGGCCACCATGGCTGCCCTGCAGTTGCTCCAGGAACCGGAGCGGGAGCTGGTGCGCCGCGGCAAGAAGGCCGCTCCTGCCGTCCCGGTGGGCGCCCATGCCTAAGCTGCGCATCACCTGGCAGAAGAGCGGCATTGGCTTCCCCCGGGCCCAGCGAGTCGTCATCCGCACCATGGGCCTGCGGCGTCTCCAGCAGACCGTGGAGCTTGAGGACAACCCCAGCGTGCGGGGCATGGTGGCCAAGGTGCGCCATCTGGTTCGGGTCGAAGAAGTGAAATAGCCCGGGGGTGGCGGGCGGGCCCTTTTTTGGCGGCACCCCCTCCCCGAAACTGCCATAGAGAGTTGAAGCCATGTTAGCTCATGAAGTGAAACCAGCGCCGGGCTCGCGGCGCCAGAGCAAACGCGTCGGACGCGGCACCGGCTCCGGCCACGGCACCTACTCGGGCCGCGGGATTAAGGGGCACAAAGCCCGCACCGGTGGCAACACGCCGCCCCGGTTTGAAGGGGGCCAGAATCCCATTGTCCGCATGTCGCCCCAGAAGCGGGGCTTCACCAACATCTTCAAGTGGGAATATGAGATAGTGAATGTGGGCCAGCTCAACGTCTTCGCCAAGGACAGCCAGGTGACCCCCCAGGAGATGCGGGCGGCCGGCCTGGTGAAGGCAGCGCGCCGTCCCGTCAAGGTCCTGGCCGACGGGGAGCTCAATACTCCACTGGTGGTGCGGGCCCAGAAGTTCTCTGCGGCAGCCCGCCAGAAGATTGAGGCTGCTGGGGGCCAAGCGGTAGAGGAGGTGGCGTTTGCGCCAGCCCGCCAAAGGCGGTAGGCCGCAGCTGCTCCAGGCCTCCATCGACGCCTTCCGTCAGCCCGACCTGCGCCGCAAGCTCCTCTTCACCCTGGGCATCCTGGTGGTGTTTCGCTTTGTGGCCCATGTGCCCATCCCCGGCGTGGATGCCGTGGCCCTGCGGCAGCTCTTCGCCACCAACCAGCTCCTGGGGATGTTGGATGTCTTCAGCGGCGGCGCCATGCGCAACCTCTCGGTGGCGGCCATGGGGGTCTATCCCTACATTACCGCCTCCATCATCATCCAGCTCCTGACCCCCGTCATCCCCTATATGCGCAACCTGGCCAAGGAGGGGGAGGCGGGACGGCACCGCATGAACCTGATAACCCACTGGGTCACGGTGCCCCTGGCCGCCCTCCAGGCCTACGGACAGCTGCTCCTGTTCCAGAACGCCGGGGTCATCCGGGGCGTTGGCTTGAGCGGCGAGGCCGTGCTCCCAACATTGGCTATGGTCTTGTCCATGGTGGCCGGGACGGTGTTCCTGGTCTGGCTGGGCGAGCTCATCACCGAGAACGGCATCGGCAACGGGGTCTCCATCATCATCTTCGGGGGCATTGTGGCCGGCCTGCCCAACGTGGTGGGCCGCACCATGCTGGCGGGGCCGACCCCCCTGGAGGGCCTCTTCAGCGCTGGTCTGGCCGTCTTCGTGGCGCTGGGGCTGGTCACGGTCTTCGCCATCGTGTTCTTCCAGGAGGCCCAGCGGCGCATCCCGGTGCAATACTCCCGGAGCCTGTTCAAGGGTGGGCGCATGTACCGCCAGACGGGCTCCACCCATGTGCCCCTCCGGATTAACTCCGCGGGGATGATACCCCTTATATTCGCCATGTCCCTCATGGTGCTCCCGGGGACCATCGCCAGCTACTTCATCACCGACCCCACCGGGTTACGGGAGGGGATAGCGGGATTCATCCTCAATATCTTCGATTCCACCGGGGCGGTTTATTGGACGCTATACTTTATTCTGGTGGTGGCCTTCACCTTCTTCTATACCTTGGTGATATTCGAGCAGCAGAATGTGGCGGAGACCCTCCAGAAGAACAGCGGCTTCGTCCCGGGCATCCGTCCAGGGAAGGACACCGCGCAATACCTGAACCGGGTTATCGTCCGCATCACCTGGGCCGGGGCCTTGTTCTTGGGGGTGGTGGCAGTGATGCCTTACTTTGCCTCCCTCATCACCAATGTTCAGGCCCTTCAGATATCCAGCACCAGCCTCCTCATCGTGGTGGGGGTCGTGCTGGACACCTTGAGGCAGCTAGAGTCGCAGCTTCTTATGCGTCAGTATGAAGGCCTTATCAGGTAAAGGGGGCAGCATGTATCTCATCCTGGTCGGCGCCCCCGGAGCGGGCAAGGGGACTCAAGCCACCGTCGTCAAAGAGAAGATGGGCCTGCCCCATGTGGCCACCGGCGACCTCTTTCGGGAAGCCCAGCGTCAGGGCACCGAGCTGGGGCTCCTGGCCAAGTCTTACATGGAGAAGGGCCAGCTGGTGCCCGACGAGGTCACGGTGAAGATGGTCATGGAGCGGCTCTCGGCCCCCGACTGCGCCCGGGGCTGCCTTCTGGATGGGTTCCCCCGCACCCTGGAGCAGGCCCGGGCCCTGGAGCAAGCCCTCAAGGGCCAGGGGAAATCCGTGGCCGCCGCCCTGTACATCAAGGTGTCCGAGGGGGAGCTCCTGCGGCGCCTCTCGGGGCGCTGGATTTGCCGACAGTGCCAGGCCCCCTACCATCTGGTGAGCGCCCCCCCCAAGGTCAAGGGCAAGTGCGACCAGTGCGGCGGCGAGCTCTACCAACGAGCTGATGACACCATCGAGACCGCCCGCAAGCGGCTGGAGGTCTATTTCAACCAGACCATGCCCCTGATAGACTACTATCGCCAGGCTGGCCGCCTCAAAGAGATTGACGGGGAGCACTCGGTGGAGGCCGTGGGCAAAGAGCTTTTGGCTGTCCTGGCTTCCCTAGAGGGCGGCAAGCGCGTCAGGAAGTGAGGTCGGTGGTCGCCCCTTGGCCATAGTGATAAAATCAGCCCATGAGATAGATTTGATGCGCCAGGCGGGCCGCATCGTGGCGGAAGTGCTCCAGGCCCTGGCGCGAGAGGTAAGGCCCGGCATCACCACCGCCAAACTGGATAAGGTGGCAGAGCGTGAGATACGAAAACGGGGCGCAGTCCCTTCCTTCAAAGGCTACCGGGGCTACCCCGCCAGCCTATGCGCCTCCGTCAACCACGAGGTGGTCCACGGCATCCCGGGGGGGCGGGCCCTCCAGGAGGGAGACATCATCTCCCTGGATGTGGGGGCCATCTACCAGGGCTATCACGGCGATGCCGCCCGCACCGTCGCGGTGGGGGCCATCACCCCCCAGGCCCAGGAGCTCGTCCGAGTGACACGCGAAGCTCTGGAGGCCGGAACTAGCGCGGCCCGGGCGGGGGCTCACCTGGGGGATGTCTCCGGCACCATCCAGCGCTGGGTGGAGTCCCGGGGCTTCGCGGTGGTGCGAGAGTATGTGGGCCACGGCATCGGCCGGGAGATGCATGAGGACCCCCAGGTGCCCAACTTCGGCGAGCCAGGACAGGGCCTCATCCTGGAGAAGGGCATGACCCTGGCCCTGGAGCCCATGGTCAATGTGGGGGACTGGCGCACCAAGGTATTGGACAACCACTGGACGGTGGTGACGGCCGATGGGAGCCTCTCGGCCCACTTCGAGGACACCATCGCCATCACCGACGGTGAGGCGGAAGTCCTCACCCGCCTTTAGGCCAGAAGTACGGAAAGCAGGATAATGGCCAGGACGAAGAAAGATGTCATCGAGGTAGAGGGCACCGTGGTGGAGGCCCTGCCCAACGCCATGTTCCGGGTGGAGCTGGCCAACGGGCACCGGGTGCTGGCCCACATCTCCGGGAAGATTCGGCAGCACTTCATCCGCATCCTCCCCGGGGACCGGGTGCTGGTGGAGCTCTCCCCCTATGACTTGACCCGGGGGCGTATTACCTACCGGTTCAAGTAAGCCCATAACCCTGGGGAAAGGTTTGTAATAAGATGAAGGTCAGAGCTTCTATTAAGGTTCGCTGCGAGCAGTGCAAAATCGTCCGGCGCAAGGGAAGGCTGCGGGTCATCTGCACCAACCCCAAACACAAGCAGCGCCAGGGCTAGGAAGGCCCTCGAGGCGGAGAGAGGAGTAGGCAATGGCGCGTATCGTCGGCGTGGACATCCCCGACAACAAGCGAGTAGGGGTCTCCCTGGGCTATATCTACGGCATTGGGGACGCCCGGAGCCTGAAGATACTGGAACGGGCCAGGGTTGACCCCAGCGTCAAGGTGAAGGACCTCCAGGAGGCGGAAATCAGCCGCATCCGGGAGATTATCGACAAAGAGTATCGCGTAGAGGGAGACCTGCGCCGTGAGGTGACGGGCAACATCAAACGGCTCCAGGAGATTAACGCCTACCGGGGCGTGCGGCACCGCCGGGGCCTGCCCGTGCGGGGCCAGCGCACCCGGACCAACGCCCGCACCAAGCGCGGCAACCGGCGCACCGTGGCTGGCAAGCGGCGGGCCATGGCTAAGAAGTAGGAAGAAGGAGCTTGGGATGACGGAACAGCCACGGAGAAAACGGACGGCGCGGCCCCGCCGGCGGGACCGGAAGGTTGTCCCGCGCGGAAAGGCCTTTGTCCAGTCCACCTTCAATAATACCATCATCACCCTGACGGACCCCCAGGGCAATGTCATCGCCATGGGCAGCTCGGGGACGGCTGGGTTCAAAGGCTCCCGCAAGGGGACGGCCTTCGCCGCCCAACTGGCCGCAGAGAAGGCTGCCCAGAAAGGGATAGAGCACGGCCTGCGGCAGGTGGAAGTCTTCGTCAAGGGCCTCGGCAGCGGCCGGGAGGCAGCCATACGCTCCCTGCAGGCGGCGGGCCTCAGCGTCACCGCCATCAGGGATGTGACCCCCATCCCGCACAACGGCTGCCGCCCGCCCAAGCGGCGCCGGATATAGATAGGCTCAGAGCAGTGTCGGAATCGGGAGGTGAGATAAAACCCAAGACCATGTCCCAGCTCCTCGAAGAGGTGGTGAGGGTGTACCGGTCGAATTTCGGCCCCCTGGTGACCATCTTTGCCCTGGTGCAGGTGCCGCTAATCCTCTTCCAGGAGGTAGTGGGGCGACTGATGCCTGACTCCCCGGCTGGGGGAGCGCCCTTTGGGGCCGGCGACGTGTTCCTGGGCCTGGTCTTCCTGGGAGCGTGGGTGTTGGGGACGGGCCTGATGGTGGGAGCCCTGAGCGTGGCTCTGGCCACCCAATACATCCAGCCCCGAATCGAGGTGAGGACGGCTTATGAAGCCGCCTGGCGCCGGCTGGGGAGCATGGTAGGGGCCCTCTTGCTGGTCATGCTCATCGCCGGGGGGCTGGCCCTCCCGTTTTTCGGGGTGATGCTAACGGCCCTGGGTGACGGGCAAGTTCCCGGGGCGGCCACGGGCTTCCTCATCTTGGGGCTGCCCCTGCTGGGCCTGGGGGTTTACCTCTTTATCAGCTGGAGCATGGCCGGCTATGCGGCCGTGCTGGAGGGGAAGACCCCGCGGCCCAGCCTGGGCCGGAGCCGGGAGCTGGTGCGGGGCCAGTGGTGGCGGGTGTTCGGGATTTTTCTCGTCTTACTGCTCGTGGTTGGGGGCATCGGGGCCAGCACCAATGCCATTTTAAATGTAATCCTGCAGGGGTTTTTGGCGGAGCTGGCCCAGATCCTGGTCTCCCTAGTGCTGGAACCTATTATATATGTGGGATGGTTCGTCCTATACACGGACTTGAGGGCGCGCAAGGAGGGCTACGCCTTCCTGACCATGGCCCAGGAGCTCCGCGTGGTGCTCCGGGGCAGCGCGTAATCCTCAAGACCTTTCACCCGAGGAGGGATGATGGCAAGATACACTGGGGCCGTGTGCCGGCTGTGCCGCCGCTACGGTGAGAAGCTCTACTTCAAGGGGCCGCGATGTTTCAGCCCCAAGTGCGCCTTCGAGCGGCGTCCTGCGCCGCCGGGGATGCACGGTTTGCGCCGCCGCCGCGTCTCGGACCGGGGTGTCCAACTCCGGGAGAAGCAGAAGGCCAAGCGCATCTATGGGCTCCTGGAGCGGCAGTTCCGCACGGTCTTCAGCCAAGCCCTCCACACGCCGGGGATGACGGGGGAGAACCTGGTCCGCCTTTTGGAGCTGCGGCTAGACAACATTGTCTATCGCTTGGGCTTCGCCGACTCCCGCAACCAGGCCCGGCAGCTGGTCACCCACGGGATGTTCCAGGTCAACGGACGCAACTGTAACATCCCCTCGCGCCTCCTCAAGCCCGGAGAGACCATCTCCTGGTGTCGCACTGCCCTGAAGTCGGAGTATTATAAAGGGATGGTGCGGGGCATCCAGGGCAAAGAGCGTCCCCGCTGGCTGAGCTTGGACCTCCAGAGCCTGGCGGGACAGGTGATGACCGCGCCGGAGCGCCAGGATGTGGAGCCTATGGTCAAAGAGCAAGCGGTGGTGGAGTATTACTCCCGTTAGGCCGCATTAACCTCTATCCCTGGGGAAGGTAGGATATGCAGCAAAAACAGACAACTGGGCCCAAAATCGAGCTGATAGAAGAAGAGAAGGACTACGGGCGCTTCATCATGGAGCCGCTGCGGGGAGGCTTTGGCACCACCCTGGGCAACGCTTTGCGCCGGGTGCTCCTCTCGTCCCTGCGGGGCACGGCCATCACGGCGGTGAAGGTCGAGGGCACTTTCCACGAGTTCACCACCATCCCTCATATGAGGGAGGATGTGAGCGAGTTCCTGCTCAATGTGAAGGAGGTCCGCCTCCGCTCCGCCGGAGACCAGCCGGGCCGTCTCCTCCTGACGGCAGCGGGCAAGCGGGAGGTGAAGGCGGGGGATATTCAGCCCTCGGCGGACTTCGAGGTCGTCAACCCCGACCTCCATCTGGCCACCCTGGTCTCCCCCCAGGCCAAGCTGGAGGTGGAGTTCATGGTGGACCACGGCCAGGGATACCTCCCGGCGGCGGTCCACGACGGAACCACCCTGGGGGTCATCCCCGTGGACGCCATCTACACCCCCGTGCGCAAGGTGAACTACCGGGTAGAGAACACCAGGGTAGGCCCGGTGACCAACTACGACCGCCTTATCCTGGAGGTGTGGACCGACGGCACCATCACCCCCAAAGAGGCGGTGAGCGAGAGCGCCGCCATCCTGGTGGAGCAGTTCTCCTATTTCCGGGACTTGAGCCGCCTGCAAGAGGAGATGGAGGCCAAGCAGCCGCTGGGCGGCGTTACCCTGCCGCCGGAGCAATACAATCTCTCCATCGATACCCTGAACCTGTCCGCGCGCACGCGCAACTGCCTAAAACGGGCGAGCATCCTTTCCATTGGCCAGCTCCTGGACAAGGGTGAGGCGGAGCTCCTCAAGGTGCGCAACTTCGGGGAGAAGTCTCTCATGGAGGTGCTCACCGCCCTGGCCTCCCACGGCTTTGCGGTGACCTTCCCCGGCCGGGAGGCCCCCGCCGCTCCCCCCGCGCCCGAGGCCCCGCCGGTGCTGGCGCCCGAGGAGCCCCCGCAGATGCGGGATGAAATCAGCGCTGTCCTTACCACGGAGTCGGCGGGCCCGTCGGGCAAGGAGGCTAAAGAGACATCCGGGGAGCGTATTACATGAGACACCGAGTTGCCGGCCGGCATTTGAGCCGGCCCACCAACCAGCGGCGGGCTCTGTACCGCCAGCTAGTCACCGACTTCCTGCGCCATGGCATGATGGTCACCACCGAGGCTAAGGCCAAGGAGACCAAGGGAATGGCCGAGAAAATCATCACCCTGGGCAAGAAAGGCTCGGTCCATGCCCGGCGCCAAGCGGCGGCCTTCCTCCTGGATACCAAGGTGGTGAGCAAGGTATTCGCTGAACTGGGGCCCCGATACGCCCAGCGCCCCGGGGGCTACACCCGACTCACCAGGCTCCCGGCTCGCCACGGGGATGGGGCCGCCATGGCCCATCTGGAGCTAGTGTAGCCTTGCATGAACGCGGCGGTTCGGCTGGCCCTTCTGGTGGAGTACGACGGCACCGCTTACTGTGGCTTTCAGCTCCAGAGGGCGGGCCAGCCGACGGTGCAGGGCGCCCTGGAGCGGGCCATCGAGCGCCTCACCGGGAACTTCCACCGCATCGCCGCGGCCAGCCGCACCGACGCCGGAGTCCACGCCCGGGGGCAGGTGGTGAGCTTCCTCACCGATTTCTCGCTGGAGCCGGCGGGCTTCCGCCGGGGGCTCAACACCTTTCTGCCCGCAGACATAGCGGTGCAGGCGGCAGCCCAGGTGCCGGAGGGGTTCCATCCCCGGCGGGACGCCTTGAGCCGGCGGTACCGCTACCGCATCGTGAACCGGGACACGCCGGCGCCCCTGAAGCGGCGCTGGGCGCACTGGGTGCGCCCGCCCCTGGACCGGGAGTCCATGGCCCAGGCCGCAGCCCGGCTGGGGGGCACCTGGGACTGGGCCTCCTTCTCCGGCCCGCCGCAGCGGTCGTGGTGGGGCACCGTGCGCACCGTGCGTCAAGTCCAGGTGGGGTCAGAAGGGGAGGATATCTGGGTGGAGGTGGAGGCGGATTCCTTCCTGCCCCAGCAGGTGCGCCGCATGGCGGGGGCCCTGCTCCAGGTGGGCCTGGGCCGCATGGAGTTATCGCAGCTTCAAGACCTGCTGCTCCGGCCCCGTCTGGGGGCCGCCCGTTGGACGGCCCCTCCTGGGGGCCTGTGTCTCCTGCAGGTCAACTATAAAGAAGAGATATTTGGGGAACGACATTGACAACTTTCAACACCAAGCCCAAAGACATCCAGCGCCAGTGGCATCTTATCGATGCCTCGGGGCAGGCCCTGGGCCGTCTGGC
Source organism: Chloroflexota bacterium (assembly GCA_016210205.1). Lineage (GTDB taxonomy): Bacteria > Chloroflexota > Dehalococcoidia > JACQUO01 > JACQUO01 > JACQUO01. Next base: position 5,308 of record JACQUO010000034.1, on the reverse strand, counting down.
CAGCCAGGTGGCCCATCTGCTGCGGGGCAAGCACAAGCCCTATTTCGTGCCCCATCTGGACACGGGCGACTTTGTCGTCGTGGTCAACGCCGCCAAAATCAGGGTGACCGGGGGCAAAGAAGGCAAGAAGTTCTACTACCGCCACTCCATGTATCCGGGCGGGTTCAAGGCCGTCACCTATGAGAAGCTCCAGAAGGCCCATCCGGACCGTCCCCTCATGGAGGCGGTGAAGGGCATGCTGCCACCCAGCCGGTTGGGGCGGGCCATGCTGAAGAAGCTCAAGGTCTATCCGGGGCCTGACCATCCCCATCAGGCCCAGATAAAAGCTGAGGGGAAAGGAGAGCAGAGTTGAAGGAATCGAGCTACTACTACGGCACGGGGCGCCGCAAGAGCGCGGTGGCCCGGGTGCGGCTCTATCCCGGGGGCGACAGCGTGATGGTCAACGGCAAGGCCCTGAACGACTACCTGCCCGTCCCTTCCCTGCAGGCCCAGGTCCTGCGGCCCCTGCAGGTGGTGGGCGCGGTGGGGCGCTTCAATGTGGTGACCAAGGTGGAGGGGGGAGGGATATCGGGTCAGGCGGGGGCCATTGCCCATGGCATCGCGCGGGCCCTGTTGGTCGCGGACGCTTCTTTGAGGGCCCAGCTCCGCTCCTTTGGGCTGCTGACCCGGGACCCCCGGGTCAAGGAGCGCAAGAAGTACGGGCTCAAGCGGGCCCGCAAAGCGCCCCAGTACACCAAGCGTTAGTCAAATCTGGCTGAGCCTCTCCTTGAGCTCCTGGATGACCGCCACGGGCCAGGGGTCGGTCTCGTAGAGGCAGGCCAGGTAATAGCTGACCCAATCGCCAAAGAGAACAAGCCCTATGAGTTGGCTCAGGGGCTTGTTTCCTTTGGCCACCACCAGCTCATGCTCCACCCCGGCCCGGGCCAGGATGTGGCTGGTGGCCTGGAGGCGAACCTGGAGCCGCGCGGGCATGCTCCCGGAGTAGAGCATCACCACGAAGGCCTGCCGGGCCAGCTCCGGCGGGAACTGTAGCCCCACGATGGCATTATGGTGCAGCTCGGGGAGGGTCTCGAAGAAGGCCCAGGCCTTGCTGTTCTCGTTGATTTGCGTCTTCCAGCGCCGGGCCACCGCCGCCGTCATCCCCGCCCCGTAGATGAGAGCGAGCCGGCCCTGGAGCCGCCCCGCCAGCCTCTTGGCAGGGTTGAGGGTGGTGGGGGAGGCGGGCTGCAGGTCGGGGTTAAGCTCCTCCAGCACCGTGAGCATCTCCGCCATATCGTCGTCCTGGGTGGGCACCAGCCCCAGCCGGGTTAGCAGGTTCAGGGGGGGCAGCAACAGGTAGCCCAGGGCCGTCCGCGGGGGCACGGGGTAGTCAAACTGAAAGAGGGGTATGCCCTTCTGGCGGGCCAGGCGGGCCAGGGCGCCGCCGGTGGTGACGGCCAGCTTCTGGGCCGGGGTGAGGAGAGCCTCCTGGAAGGCGGAGAGGGTCTCCTCGGTCTCGCCGGAGTAGGAGGTGGCAATCACCAGGGTCTGCGCGTCCACCCAGGACGGAAGGCTATACTCCCGCTGCACCCAGACGGGCAGCGGCGCGGCCAGGGCGGCCAAGAGGTCGCCCCCGATGGCGGAGCCTCCCATGCCCAGGACCACCACCTGTCTTACCCCCCGCCACTGGGCGGGGAGGGGGAAGGCCTGGGCCTGCTCCCAGGCGCGGCGGCACTGCTGGGGTAGCTCCAGGAGGCGGGCGGCCATCCCCTGGGGGTCCAGGCGCTGGTAGGTGGCCTGCTCGTCCAGGTTGACCATGGCTAAACCCCCGCCAGGGAGCGGCCCTCGGCCAGCAGCTCCGCCACCCGCAGGAGGCTTTCGGCCTCGGCGTAGATGCGCAGCACGGGCTCGGTGCCGGAGAAGCGGATGAAGAGCCAGGAGCCGTCCCTGAGGATGAAGCGATGGCCATCGCTCAGGTCGATGGCGGCCACCTCGATGCCCTTGATGCGCTGGGGTTGGCTCTGCTCCAGTCGTCTCATCAGGGTCTCCCGCTGCTCCGGGGGGAAGGCCAGGTCCAGGCGGTCGTAGTGGTGGGGCCCCACCCGGTCGTACAGGTACTTCAGGAGCTGGGTGGGCGAGCGGTCCTTCTTGGCCATGAGGTCCAGGAAGTAAAGCCCCGCCAGGATGCCGTCCCGTTCGGGGACATGGCGGCGGAAGCCGTAGCCGCCGCTCTCCTCCCCCCCGATGATGGCGTCCACCTCCATCATCTTGGGGGCCAGATATTTGAACCCCACCGGCGTCTCATAGACCGGCACCCCGAAGAGCTCCCCCAGGCGCCGGACCATGCTGGTGGTGGTAGTGGACTTGACGATGGGGCCGCGCTCCGCCCTCACCTCCAGGAGATAGAGGGTGAGGAGGGCGAAGATTTGGAGCGGGGTGAGGAAGCCGCCGTGCTCGTCCACCACCCCCAAGCGGTCGGCGTCGCCGTCGGTGGCCAGGCCGGCGATGGCGCTCTCCTGGGGCACCGCCTTCATGAGGCCCTGGAGATTCTTGGCGATGGGCTCCGGCTGGTGCATGCCGGGGAAGAGGGGGTTGCGCTCGCCGTTTATCTCGGTGATTTTGGTGCTGCCCCCCGCCAGGATGCGGGCGAAGTAGCCCGCCCCGGCGCCGCACATGGAGTCCACCACCAGGCAGAAGCCCGCCTGGCGGATGGAGTCCAAATCCACCAGGCGCTGGATGTTGGCGAGATAGGGGGGGTCGGGGTCGATGTCCTGGACCAGGCCCTGCTCCCGGGCCCGGGCCAGGGACATCCGTTTGACGGCCTTGCGCTCGGCGATGCCGGGCAGGCGCTGCTCGATAGCGGCCACCACCTCGGTGGAGGCGCTGCCGCCGTAGTCGGGCTTGTATTTGTAACCGTTCCACTGGGGAGGGTTGTGGCTGGCGGTGATAATCACCCCCCCAGCGGCCTGGCGCGCGATGATTTCATAGGAAATCACCGGGGTGGGGGCGGCCCGCTGGCAGAGGAAGGTGGGGATGCCGTTGCCCGCGGCCACCTCGGCCACGGCGGCGGCGAAGTCCTCGGAGAGGAAACGAGTGTCGTAGCCCACCACCAGACCCTTCTGGGCCGTGCCTAGCCCCAGGAGGTACTCTGCCACCCCCTGAGTGCAAAGCTGCACATTCTCGAAGGTGAAGTCCCGGGCGATGAGCCCCCGCCAGCCGTCCGTGCCGAACTTGATGGTGGTAGCCATAGGCCCCCACTTCTAATTTGCTGCGTAAAGCGTCTGGTTACCCTGAGGCTAGGCTCAGGCGAGCTTCTGGCTCACCCCAGCTTGGCGCCCACCTCGCGGCGGATGGCCTTGGCCTTGTCCGTCTTCTCCCAGGGCACCCCCAGGTCCTCCCGCCCGAAGTGGCCGTAAGCGGCGGTGGCCCGGTAGATGGGCCGCCGCAGGGCCAGGTTGTCGATGATGGCGGCGGGCCGGAAGTCGAAGAGCTTCTCGTCGTTCAGGATACGGCTGATGATGGCATCGTCCACCTTGTTGGTGCTGAAGCAGTCGTGGGAGATGGAGATGGGGTGGGCTCGCCCGATGCAGTAGGAGACCTGGATTTCCAGGCGCTCCGCCAGGCCGGCGGCCACCAGGTTCTTGGCGACGTAGCGGGCCATGTAGGCCCCGGAGCGGTCCACCTTGGTGGGGTCCTTGCCGGAGAAGGCCCCGCCGCCGTGGCGGGCCACCCCGCCGTAGGTGTCCACCAGGATTTTGCGCCCCGTGAGGCCGGCGTCCCCCATGGGCCCGCCGATGACGAAGCGGCCCGTGGCATTGACATAAATCTTGGTGTTCTTGTCCATGAGGTGGGAGGGGATGACCGCTTTGATGACATGTTCCTTGATGTCACGTTCCAAAACCTCGTGGCTCACCACCTCGTCATGCTGGGCGGCGATGACCACGGTGTCCACCCGCTTGGGCTTGCCGAAGGAATACTCCACGGTGACCTGGCTCTTGCCATCGGGCCGCAGGTAGGGCAGAAGCTTGTCCTTGCGCACTTGGGCCAGCTGGCGGCATAGCTGGTGGGAGAGCATCACGGTGAGGGGCATGAGTTCCGGAGTCTCGTTGCAGGCAAAGCCCACCATCATGCCCTGGTCTCCGGCCCCGATGTTGTCGTAGCTGTTGTGGAGGTGCTCCTTGTCGCGGATTTCCGCGGCCTTGCTCACCCCCCGGTCGATGTCCCGGGACTGCTCCTTGATGGAGACAATCACCCCGCAGGTCTCGTTGTCGAAGCCGTACTTGGCCCGGGTGTAGCCGATATCCTTCAGGGTCAGCCTCACAATGTCCTGAAACTCCACATAGCAGTTGGTGGTTATCTCCCCCATGACCACCACCAGCCCGGTGGTGGCGGCGGTCTCGCAGGCCACCCGGGCCATGGGGTCCTTGCCGATGATGGCGTCCAGCACCGCGTCGGAAATCTGGTCGCAGACCTTGTCCGGGTGTCCCTCCGTCACCGACTCCGAGGTGAAGAGGTATGAGGGCGAGTCGAAAAAGTTGTTGCTCATGGCTGCTCCTTTATTTTTAGGTCCCGCTTTCCCAGGACTCCAGGTAGCGTTTCTGCGCCGGGGTGAGCACATCTATGGCTACGCCCAGGGCTTCGAGTTTCAGTCGCCCCACCTCCCGGTCGATGTCCCGGGGCACCGGGTGCACCCCAGGGGCCAGGGATGTCCCCGCCTGGGCCAGGTGCTCCACGCAGAGGGCCTGGTTGGCGAAGGACATGTCCATGACGCTGGCGGGGTGGCCCTCCGCCGCCGCCAGGTTGATGAGGCGGCCTTCCCCCAGGAGGTAGAGGCGGCGGCCATCCTTGAGGGTGTATTCCTCCACTAGAGGCCTCAGCCCCCGCTTCTGGCGAGCCAGGCCTTCTAAGGCGGGGATGTTTATCTCCACATTGAAGTGCCCGGAGTTGGCCAGGATGGCCCCATCCTTCATCTTCTCCAGGTGCTTCCGGTCAACGATGTGCTTCCCCCCGGTGACGGTGATGAAGATGTCCCCCCGGGGGGCCGCCTGGGCCAGGGGCATCACCTGGAAGCCGTCCATGACCGCCTCCAGGGCGGATATGGGCTCAACCTCGGTGATGATGACCTGGGCCCCCAGGCCCCGGGCCCGCAGGGCCACCCCGCGGCCGCACCAGCCGTAGCCGCAGACCACCACCCTCTTCCCCGCCCAGAGGATGTTGGTGGCCCGGGTGATGCCGTCGATGGTGCTCTGCCCCGTGCCGTAGCGGTTGTCGAAGAAGTGCTTGGTCTGGGCGTCGTTCACGGCGATGATGGGGTAGCGCAGGGCTCCGG
>JACQUO010000033.1 GCA_016210205.1 Chloroflexota bacterium | reverse complement strand
TCGGCGGACTTGAGGTTGAGGGTGAGGCCCTTCTTGTTGCTGTTGAGGTGGAGGAAGAGGCCGGATTTCTCGGGGTGGGGGTCGTCGTCCTTGAAGGGGCCGTAGTGGCGGGAGGGGTCGCCCACCAGGGGCTCTTCCACCTTGATGACCTCGGCCCCGTAGTCCGCCATGAGCTTGATGGCGTAGGGGGCCGCAATCATCTGGGACAGGTCCAGGACTTTGATTCCCGCCAGGATGTCAACGGGCATACGTAAACCTCCTCATTATCGGAGTTTTGGAACCTGCCTGGTTGACACTACGCCAAGATAGCCAAAAGTGCTAGGGGCGGCTCCTTGAGTGAACTCGGGGTCATCCCCTCCCAACTATACCAGGGGAAAAAGCGTCCCCATAGTAGGGGATTTGCCCTTACAAGTCAATGCATAACCAGGGAGATTTTCTATCCCACGTCCAGGTTAGTGTCGGCGCCCGGGCGTCCTAGGAAATCATGATGAGCTCTTCAGGCTTGACGAAACGGCTCACCAGACGGTAGCCCTCCCTGGAGAAGGGCACGGCGTAGGCGATGTCCTTAGGCTCCAGGCCTAGATGCTTCACGGACTCCACGAGCAGCCGAGCGCCCAGCCCGCGGTGGCGCTCCCGGTGGGAGACCCACACCAGGCGCAGGGACCAGCGCCGCCCCGGGCCGCGGGAGTTGGGGAGGTAGAGGTAGGCGGCATAGCCTCGGATGCCTTGAGGGTTGACCAGAAGATAGACTCGGTGCTGGAGCTCCGGCATGGCGGCCTCGGCCCCCAGATAATAGGTGGGGTCCTCATAGTTCGTCTCCAGCTGGGCGAAGCGGGACGCCTGGGCCGCCAGCTCCCGCTCGGCGTAAGGTGAGGCAGCGGAGACCAGGTAGATGGCGCTCTCCTCCCAGGCATGGATGGGGGCGGAGAGGGCCACGGAGCACCGCTTGCGGTGATAGACCTTGTGCAATAGGGTGGGATGGAGCTTGAGGCACCGCGGGCAATACCAGCCCGCGCGCATGGTCAGCCGCCCGGGGATGTTGTACAGGGCGGCGCTAATGGCCCGCACAATGGTGCGCAGGACAACCCAGGCTGCCAGGACGGCGTCCCATAGATATAACAAGGCCCGGGCCAAAAGGCCTGAGGGGTAATCTAGCCTCATGGAGGTTTTGTGCCTTCGTGGTAAAATGGGCGGGTGTTGGGGCAGAGATTACCTACAATCATAATACTTCCCTTAGGGTAGCGTCAATGGAGAACTTGGCCTGGCCACTTTTTAGGAGGGATGGTGGAGCTTCTCGGACGCCTCTTCCGCCGCCGTAAGCTAAGCGCCCTCCAGTGGCTGCGCCAGGGGCAAAAGGCTCTGGACCAGGGTTATCAGGAGTTGGCGAACCGGGCTCAGGGGAATGTTGCCCTCCAGGAGGGGGAGGAGAACCTCCCCACCGGGGATGCGGCCCCCAACATGGCGGCGCGGGATTTCTTCAAGAATGCCCTTGAGGTTGACCCCAGCGACCCCGTGGCCTGGTCCTACCTCGGTCTATCCCAGTGGCTCTTGGGCCAGCGCCGACGGGCTCTGGTCTCCTTCGGCAAGGCCCTAGAGCTGGAACCCAACTTCGCCAGCGTCTGGTTCTACCAAGGGCTCACCCAGGCCAGCCTGCGGAACCATCGGGAGGCCATCCGTTGCTTCCAGCGGGCTCTGGAGCTGGACCCCGCCAACATCGACGCCTGGATTAGCCAGGGGCAGAGCCTCACGGAGGTAAAGGACCAAGAAGGGGCCGTGGCCTGCTTCCGCCGGGCCTTGGAGCTGGACCCCGCGGACGATGTGGCCCGTCTGTCTCTGCTTTAGGGCCGCGACGCCTCCAGCCCGTGGAAGGGGAAGACCTGGCGCCTGGCCTGGATGACGGTGGACTCGGTGTAGTGGTAAATCCGCTGCCGGGCGTCCCGTTCCCGGTAGGGCTGGCCCCGGTCCCGCAGGCCCTCGCCGCTGAAGCTATCCTGGAGCGAGTCCGGGAGCTGGTCCGGCCACTCCACCCCCATCATGGCCCCGTAGGCCAGGGCCCAGCAGCGGGCCGCGGCCTCAATGTTATAGCCTCCCCCTCCCAGGGCCACCAGAGGCGCTTTAAAGGCTGCCAGCTCCTGGGCCACCTGAGCGTAGCCGCGGGTGGTGAGGCTCAAGTGGGCCACCCGGTCTAGATAATGGCAGTCGGCCCCCAGCTGGGCCACCAGGATTTGGGGCTTGAAGCCCTTAAGCAGGGGCAAGGCTATCTGGCGGAAGGCTCGCAGATAGGGCCCATCACCGGTGCCGGGGGCTAAGGGCAGGTTCACATTGTATCCCTGCCCCGGGCCAGAACCGATTTCGTCCACCTCCCCCGTCCCAGGGAAGAGGCTCTGCCCCGATTCATGCAGGGAGATGGTCAGAACCTGGCTGTCCTGATAAAAAGCATCCTGGACGCCGTCGGCATGGTGGGCGTCGATGTCCACATAGGCCACACGGAGACCGCGCTGCCTCAAGGCCAGGATGGCGATGACCACATCGTTGAAGAGGCAGAAGCCGTAGGCTTCGTTGGGGCGCCCATGATGCAGCCCCCCGGCGGGGCTGAAGGCGGCCGCGGCCTGCCCCGAGGCCACCAGCTCCGCCGCGGTGAGGGTGGCCCCCACCGCCAGCAGCCCCAGCGGGAACATGTCGGGGAACACGGGGTTGTCGGTGCCCGGCCCCAGGTTGAAGCGGACGGGGTCAATGTCAGCGTCCCCCTGGCTTAGGGCCTTGACCGCCGCCACATACTCCGGCGTGTGGAAGGTGAGGAGCTCGGCTTCGGTGGCGGGACGGGGGTCCACCAGGCGAGACCCCGGGAGAGCGAAGGCCCCATAGCCCTGAAGGAGCGCGTGGGCCAGCCGCAGGCGGGACGGGTCGGCGGGGTGCCCCGGCTCGGCCTCATAGGCTGCCATCTCCGGGCTATAGACATAGGCTGCCTTCAGGCTCGCGGCTCCTGGGGTCATGATGCTTTACCCGCCATCCCTTCCTACTAATATCCTGTCAGGTTATGGGAATGCCATTGGTGTGGGGGTGCAGGGGGCGAAGCCCCCGCCGGGGGTCTGGGGGTGTCCCCCAAATACCATATCTACATCTACCCCCTCTCCAGCAGGAGAGGGGGTCGGGGGTGAGGTATGATTCTTAGGAGAAGACAAGGCGATATATCCTCATTTGCGTGACGCGACACTAGACTTGAGGCCCCCTGAAACCCGGCGGAGCGGGCCCGGCTCGGGCTTTTCCCCGTCTCAACTGGGCCCTTTGAGTCCTTGACAGCGGGTGGCTCAAAGAGCATAATTACTTGATGGTAATAAGAAGCAGAAGCGATACAGGAGGGTATTAGCATGAAATGGTTCATCACCGCGTTCATCGGCTTGACGGCCCTTGTGGTGGGCGCTGTGGCGTTCACCCGCATCACCAATAGGAGGATTATACCGTGATTAAAAGGATAGCGATTCCCGTCGGCATCGGCCTGCTGGCCCTAGGCGTCGGCGTGGTGGCCTTCACCCGCATCACCCATCGGAGACTGCCGTGGCTAAAAAGCTAGCGGGCCTGGCGGCAGGCCTTTTCGTGCTAGCGCTGGTGGCCGCCGCCTGCGGCACCACTGGTTATGGCACCACTAGCTACAGCCCAACCCTTTCTATCGTCTCCCCCAGCGAGGGGGCCACAGTGACCGGCCCTGATGTCCCGGTGAGCATCGCGGTGTCCTATTTCACCCTGGACAACAACGCCATCGGCAAGGCGCCGGAGGCTGGCAAGGGCCACTGGCATCTGGTGATTGACGGCCAGTTGCAGGGGCCGGTGGGCACCGCCGCGGGCGTGGCCAAGGGGCTGACCCCGGGCCGGCACGTCATCAAGGCCGAGCTTCACAACAATGACCATTCGGCCCTCAACCCAGTGGTGGAGAAGTCGGTCACCATCAACGTCAGGTAGCTTTAGTTTCTGAGCTTGACTGCAGACAGCGCCGCATCGGCGCTGTCTCTCTTTTCACAAGTTCTCCTTCTGGAAGCGCCCCTGATAGCCCTCGGTCTCCTGGCCCAAGCGCAGAAAGACCAACTGCAAGACCCGGGCCCGGCGTTGCAGGCGGAACCCCATGGGGTTATACACCACCATGAGGGCCTGGGAGCGCCCCTCATAGCCGGCGTCCCAGACGGCGTTGTGGATGGCCACCCCGCAGCGCAGGAGGCTGGAGCGGGGCTTCCCCAGGGCCATGAGCCCCCTGGGCAGGCGGACCACCTCGTTGAAGGTCACCAGATAGCAGCCCGGCACCAGGGTCATATAGCCCAGGCCGTCGAAGGCCAGCGGGGCAAGGGCGGAGAGGCTCCGCTCCTGGGCCGCCGCTCCCACCTGGCCGGGCCCCGCCAGCAGGGCCACCTCCCCCAGGGTGAGGTCTACCCCATTGGGCTGGAGCTGCTCCTCCCGGCTCACCAGGCCCTCCAGGAGGGGGGGCTGGACTGCCAGCAGGGCCTCGATTTCCCGGCGGGAGAGGACTGTCACCTTGGGGCCTCCAGTGGGTTATAAATTAAGCTATGTCTTTGCCCGAATTGAAGCCGATGGTTTTCCTTTTTCAATAGCCCCGAGAACAGCTTGCATTTCAGGTGGAATCTCTTGCCTTCTTATTTCCCTCAACACAGCCATTGGACCGAACGATACCCCAAACGCTTTGTGAGCCCAATCCGAGAGGCGAGAAAGAGCCTCCGTTCCTGAAACCAAAGACCAACGCCCGTCACGGGTGTGCCAAACGGCGTCAACCAGCTTTCGGGCGTTTCTGGTAGCAGTTGGAAGCCCACCTCTACGGTCTTCGTTTAGGAATTCGGTCCCCAAGTGTTCAAGAATCTCCTCTCTAAATTCCTCAGCAATTGCATCTATTTGGGTGCTAATTTCTTCAGGTTTAGGATGAGGCGTCCTATGCCCCATACGAAAACTTATTAACCTGCTTATCGCTTCAGGCACTAGTAGATAATTTTCGATTTCCTTGTTCTTCCATATGTGAAGCTTGATACCTTTTTCTTGCGCTTGTTGGTATTTCTCGGAGATTTGTTTTGGGGTATGGTAGTCGGGGTCAAGAATACAATAAGAAATAATCTGTTCGCCTGCGTGATTGTGCAAAACCATTGTTGAGCCAATCGCGTAATCCCAACCACTCCAGCCACCAATCGGGAGGCTTGGCACATTCGCTAAGGGGCTAGGGCTGTCACTAAAAAGCAAAGAGTGAAAGTGGTTTAGAAAATCCAAGTCGTCACCTTCGACATGTAGGACACGTTTCGCTGTGCCCAAACGAGCGAAGGCTATGTTGTGCGTGCTACCAATTCGGTCTATTAGCCGTTGGACTGAAGGGTGGTCATCTGCGAACCGCGACTTTTTTTGTGTTCGCTCAATTACCAGGATCTCGCGAGGGTTAGCCTCAGACATTATCTCGATGGAGTGGGTGGCAACGATCACTTGGCGATAGTTCAAACGGACCAACCTAAACAGCTTCCTTTGAAGGTCAGGGTGCAAATACACATCCGGCTCATCTAAAATAACGATTGAATTTTTCGGAGTTCGTGCCAGAAACCAAATTGTTTGAAGCCACATCTGTAGCCCATGACCCATCCAGGCAACCTCTGTGCCGAAGTTGCCATCATTTACAATGAGAGCAAGATGTTCGTTAGGGGGTTCTCCTGCAACTAAAAGCTCATGGATTCTCAAATCAGGCCAGGTTTCCGCCGCTAAATGCCTGAACTCATCATAGGCGTCAGGCATCAGTCGCATTTGATTTCGGAAATGTAATGGAGCGAGTGGAGAAGACAGGTTTGTTTGCACATAAGCTTGATTGAGAAGTTTCTCGTCTCTAGCCAAAGGTGCTACTTGGGGAAGGATATAAACATTATCAAGGTTTACTTTACTTGCTTCACTCTTGGTTTTAACTATTTCCCTCTGTGAATCCTTGATAGCTGCATACATCTTTGCCTGGTCACTGAGATAAACCTCAACGACTTCATTGGTAGTAAATTCCGCCGTGATGATAGCTGGGGGACCCCCAAGCATGTGAAAGAGATTATCGAAGTTGATGTCGAGGTTTTCGAGGGATGGCGACACGACTTTGTAGGTAAGCGGCACACCTGTGCCAGGGCGAGGGAAACTGTATTGCAGGTTCTTGTAGCGACTGGTAATAAGGGAAACGAGCCTGAGGGCCTCAATAACTGTTGACTTACCGGCATTATTTGCGCCGACGATAACTGTTTGTTGCTTTAGAGGCAACGTGTGATTGCTGAAACCCCGGAAGTTCTCTAATTGTAAAGACTTAAGCATCGTTATTTAAGTATTTCTCGTGTGCTGGTTCGCATGGCCCCATTATAAGGCCATGTGTATTGGAGACACAAATTAAAAAGATACTTTGGGAAGTCGGCATCTTCGGGGCCTTTGACTACCTTCAGGCGCTCTTATATGATAGAGTTTATCCAGATGTTTGTGAGGGAGGCGTCGTGAAAAAGCAGCTAACGGCCCTGGGGCTGGCGCTGGCTCTGGGATTCATCCTCTTTGGGGCGGCCTGTGCCCCCCAGCGGCAGGCCCGGGACCAGTACATCTCCGGCACCTCCGCCGGCGATGCCGAGACCCTCAACTGGATTCTGGCGGCGGACTCCGCCTCCCTCTCCTACGCCGGTCAGACCCTGGACTCCCTGGCCACCTACAACAACAAGTTTGAAGTGCAGCTCCGCCATCTGGCCAAGCCGGTGGAGGTCTCCCCCGACGGCCTGGTCTATACCATCACCATCCGCGACGACCTCCACTGGAGCGACGGCGTCAGAGTCACCGCAGAGGACTATGTCTATACCCTCAAGAGCCTCATGTTCTCTGACTGGCTCAACTTCCCCTACAAGGGCGACTGGCAGGAGCAGGTGGGGGGCCAGCCCGTCTTCGTGAAGCCGGAGGTGGTGAACGCCACCACCTTCCGCATTGTGCGGCAGACGGTGGACCCGGAGTTCTTCGATAACGCCCTCATCGGCCTCACCCCCTACCCCAAGCACATCGCCCAGAAATACGAGGGCAATGTTAAGGCCTTCACTGAGGCCGAGGAGTTCAACAAGCTGACCTACACCGGGAATCTGGGCCCCTACAAGTTCAAGGACTGGGTGCGCAACGACAAGTATGTGGTGGCCCGCAACCCGGAGTTCTTCCTGGGCAAGGAGGATGGTGCCCCCTTCTTCACCGAGCGCATCATCAAGATTTTCGGTACCCCTGCTGCCACCATGGCGGCTCTTGAGGCCGGGGACATCACTGCCGCCGGCATCGACCCAGCCCAGGTGGCCAAGTTCAAAAGCAAGGCCAACCTCGAGGTCTACACCACCCCCGACACGGGCTACCTGCTCCTGGCCTACAATATGCGGGACAACGGCTGGGAGGGCTTCCGGGACCCGCGGGTGCGCCAGGCCTTCTCCGTGACGGTGAGCAAGAAACAGGTGGTGGAGCAAATCCTCCTGGGGTTCGGCGAGCCCGCCTTCTCCTTCCTACCCAAGCCCTCGCCCTGGTACACCGAGGAGGGGGTGGACAAGTACGGGGTGGAACCCCTCTACAGCAAAGACAAAGCTAGAGAGACGCTCATAGCGGCGGGCTACGGCGCCAGGGGGGCCGATGGCTCCTTCCGCCTCAGCGACAAGGGGGGCAAACCCCTGAAGCTGGTCCTGGCCACCAATGTGGGGAATAAGACCCGGGAGGACACCGCGGCCCTCATCCAGCAGGAGCTCTCGGACCTGGGGGTGGAGGTGGAGCTGAAGCTGGTGCCCTGGCCCACGCTCCTCAATAACTACCTCAAGAACAAAGTTCCCAGCGCCGCGGGGGAGGCCCAGTTCAACAGCGGCCCCAGGGCGGTGAGCCAGGAGCGCTGGGACATGATTATCATCGGCTTCTCCTCCAACCCTATCGCCCCCTCGGGCCAGGAGGTCTTCCTCACCTCCTCCGGTGGCCTCAACTTCTGGGGCTATAACAGCGCGGCGGTGGACGCCCTGTTCAAGCGGGTCAAGTCCGCCGAAGCCGTGTCCCCCGAGAACCGCAAGAAGCTCTACGCTGAGCTCTCCCGCGTCATCGCCCAGGACCAGCCGGTGAACTTCTTGGCCTTCCAGTACGGCAACACGGGCATCCAGAAGCGGGTCAAGGGGATTGAGCCGGGGATTAACATGGGCTACAATTTCCACCGCTGGTTCTATGAATAGGCCCAAGAGGGCCTAAGGGCAGGATGCGGCGCTACATCATAAAGCGGCTCCTCTACACCCTCCTTATCGCCTGGGGGGTGCTCACCATCACCTTCGTCCTGCTGCGGCTTAGCCCCTCCTCCCCGGCGGACAAGTATCTCCTGAACCTCACCGCCCGGGGCCAGGACATCTCTCAGGTCATCGCCTCCATCGAGGCTCGCTACGGCCTGAACCGCCCCATCCACGAGCAGTACTTCCAGTATGTGGGGAGCCTGGTGCGGGGCGACTGGGGCTGGTCCCTCTCCACCTCCATGCCGGTCCTGGAGCTTTTGGGGCGGCACTGGGTCTACTCCTTCCAGCTCATCCTCCTGGCCACCATAGTGGCCGTGTTCCTGGGCATCCTCATCGGCGTCTATTCCGCCGTGCGGCAATACAGCCGCGCCGACTACATCGCCACCTTCTTCTCCTTCGTGGGCATCGCGCTGCCCAACTTCTGGCTGGGCATCATGCTCATCCTCATCTTCTCGGTGAAGCTGGGCTGGTTCAAGACCTACTATGACACCGCCCTGCCCATCCTGTCCCTGGACAACCTCAAGGCCCTGGTGCTGCCGGTCCTCACCCTGAGCACGGGGATGATGGCGGGCTACACCCGCTACACCCGCTCCGCCACCCTGGACAACCTGCGCAAGGACTTCGTCCTCTTCGCCCGGTCCAAGGGGGTGCCAGAGCGCACCGTCATCCTCCGGCATGTGCTGCGCAACGCCATGCTGCCCATCGTCACCATCATTATGTTTGACCTGGGGAGCATCGTCTTCGGCGGGGCCTATCTTACGGAAATCATCTTCGGCATCCCCGGCCTGGGCCGCATCTCCTTCAACGCCGTCTTCGCCCAGGACTACCCGGTGGTGGTGGCGGTGACCCTCATCGGCGCCCTGGTGGTGCTCCTGGTGAACCTGATAACCGATGTGCTCTATACCTATCTGGACCCCCGCATAAGATATGACTAGTGTCCGGTCAGGTTATTTTGATGTCATACTGGGGTGCAGGGGGTGAAGCCCCCGCCGGGGGGCTGGAGATGCCTGGTTGTGCCGCCATCGCCAGCCGGACGAGAGGGGGAGTCCAGAGGGGCCTTGTCCCTTTGGCGGGGGTTTGGGGGTGTTCCCCAGATATAAATTCATCCCCGAAGGGGATACCTTGAACCCCCTCAAGGGGGTTTGGGGGTGTTTTTCAGCCGCCTGTAAGGTATCCTCATTTGGGTGACGCGACCCTGGGCTGGGTGGGATGATTCCTTGAGAGGACTCATGAAGTCTCTGGTGAGCCGCCTGGGCGGCCGGCGCCACGCCACGGCGCTGGGTCTGCTCCTCCTTTTGGGCGCGGTGGGCCTGGCCCAGGGCTGGCTGGGCCTGACGCTGCTGCCCCCCCTGGCTTTTTTCTATGCCTTCCTGGGCGTCCTGATGCTGCTCTATGGGGCCATGCCCCTCTACACCAACCGTCGCCTCACGGCCCACTACTGGCGACGCACCCGGCGCAACCGCCTGGCGGTGGCTGGGCTCTGGTTCATCGTCTTCCTGGTGCTCCTCGCGGTCATCGGCCCCTTCTTCACCCAGAGCCCCACCAGGGTGAACTTCCCGGAGAAGAACCTGCCGCCGCTGGGGTTCACCATCTCCCAGTCCACCTTTGACCTCAGCGCCGGCCAGTTCATCGCTAAGGAGACGCCGGGCGTCTGGGAGCATCCCCTGGGCACCGACGACAAGGGCCGGGACATGCTGGCCATGCTGGTCTCGGGGGCCGGGGTCTCCCTCCAGGTGGGCCTCCTGGCCACGGGGCTGGCGGTGTTTTTAGGGGCGGTCCTGGGGGTGACCTCCGCCTACGCCGGGGGCTGGGTGGACAACGCCCTCATGCGCTTCACCGACATCATGATGACCTTCCCCTTCTTTCTGCTGCTCATCTTCATCGTGTTTCTCTATGGCGCCAGCCTCACCCTGATTATCGTCGTCATCGGACTGACGGGGTGGACGGGCACGGCGCGTCTGGTGCGCTCCGAGGCCTTGTCGCTGCGCACCCGGGAGTTCGTCCTGGCGGCCCGGGCCCTGGGGGCCAGCCCGGCCCGGGTGATTTTCCGCCACCTCATTCCCAATGTCATGAGTCCCATCATCGTCATCGCCACCCTGTCCATCCCCGGCATCATCCTGGCCGAGTCGGCCCTGAGCTTCGTGGGCCTGGGCGACCCCTCTGTGGCCTCCTGGGGGCGAGTCCTCAACGCCGGCCAGCAGACCCTGGACACCGCCTGGTGGGTGGCCGTGGAGCCGGGGGTGCTGCTCTTCTTCACCGTGCTGGCCTTCAACTTCCTCGGGGACGGGCTGCGGGACGCCTTCGACCCCCGGACGGAGGTCTAAGGGTGGCCTCTGAGGTCATCCTAGAGGTTCGCGACCTGCGGGCCTCCTTCTTCACCATCCGGGGTGAGGTCAAGGCCGTGGACGGGGTCTCCTTCGACCTGGCCCGGGGGGAGACCCTGTGCCTGGTGGGAGAGTCAGGCTGCGGCAAGACGGCCACGGCCCTGGCGGTGCTGGGCCTCATCCAGGGGCTGGGGGGCCGCATCCTGGGGGGCCAGGCCCGCTACCGGGGAGAGGATTTGCTCACGGCGCCCGCCTCGCGGCTGCGGGGGTTGCGGGGGCGGGCCCTGGCCATGATTTTTCAGGACCCCCAGTCCTGCCTGAACCCGGTGCTCACCGTGGGGGCACAAATCATGGAGCCCCTGCGCCTGCACCTGCGCCTTTCAGCCCGGCAGGCCCGGGCCCGGGCCGTCTCCCTGCTCCAGCAGGTGGGCATCCCCCTGCCGGAACGCCGCCTCCAGGACTATCCCCACCAGTTCTCCGGTGGGATGAAGCAGCGGGCCATGATAGCCGCCGCTCTCTCCTGCGGCCCGGAAGTCCTGGTGGCCGACGAGCCCACCACCGCCCTGGATGTCACCACCAAGGCCCAGATTTTAGACCTGCTGAAGCGGCTGCGGCAGGAGCGGGAGATGTCCCTTATCTTCATCAGCCACGACCTGGGGGCAGTGGCGGAGCTGGGGGGCCGAGTGGTGGTCATGTACGGGGGACGGATGGCCGAGACGGGTGACCTGGAGCAAGTCCTGCGTCGGCCCTGCCACCCCTACACTGTGGCCCTCCTGGCCTGCATCCCCGACTTGGGAGGCGACGGGCGGCTCAAGACCATCCCCGGCCAGCCCCCCAGCCTCATCGACCCGCCCCAGAGCTGCCTCCTCTCCCCGCGGTGTCCCTACGCCCTGCCCGTGTGCCGCCGCCACCGGCCCGAGCTGGCGGAGGTGGCCCCCGGACAACAGGTGGCCTGTTTCCTCTATCCGCAGGTGCTGGCCCGTGTCGTCTAACAGCCTGCTGGAGCTTCAGGGACTCCAGAAGCATTACCCCGTGGGGGGCGGGCTCTTCACACCTCTCGTAGGCGTGGTGCGGGCGGTAGACGGCGTCTCCTTCGCCATCGGGGAGGGGGAGACCCTGGGCTTAGTGGGGGAGTCGGGCTGCGGCAAGTCCACCCTGGGGCGTCTGGTGCTGCGCCTGGAACATCCCACCGCCGGCCACGCCCTCTTCCGCGGTCGGGACATCTTCCGCCTGCAGGGGCTGGAGCTGAAGGGCTTCCGTCGCCAGGTGCAGATGATTTTTCAGGACCCCCAATCGTCACTGGACCCCCGGATGACCGTGGGGGACTCCGTGGGGGAGGCCCTCCTCATCCACGGGATGCAGGTGGGGAAGGAGCGCGGGGAGCGGGTGGAGGAGCTCTTCCTCAAGGTGGGGCTGGAGCGGGAGCACATCCACCGCTACCCCCATGAGTTCAGCGGGGGCCAGAAGCAGAGGGTGGGCATCGCCCGAGCCCTGGCCACCAGCCCCCGCCTCCTGGTGGCCGACGAGCCGGTGAGCGCCCTGGACCTCTCCATCCAGGCCCAAATCCTGAACCTGATGAAGGACCTCCAGGAGGACTTGGGGCTGTCCTACCTCTTCATCGCCCACGACCTGGGGGTGATTCGCTATGTGGCGAACCGGGTGGCGGTGATGTATCTGGGGAAAATCGTGGAGCTCTCCCGCAAGGAGGAAGTTTTCTCCTTCCCCCTGCATCCCTATACTGAAGCTCTGCTCTCCGCCGCCCTGCCGCCGAGGGCGGGCCGGCGGCGCTGGCCCCGCATCCTGCTGGGGGGTGAGGTGCCCTCCCCCATGAACCCGCCGGGGGGCTGCCCCTTCCACCCCCGCTGCCACCGCGCCTTCGCGCCCTGCCCCACGGTGGTGCCCCAGGCCACGGAGGTGGACGGCCGGCTGGTGGTCTGCCATCTCTGGGGATAAAAATCTTGTTGATTGACAACGTAAGAGTGGTCTAGTAGAATACAAATCGGAGTTAATTTTTTTTCTAAGGAGTTGCAAGATGGCCGAGCGCGATACTCATAAATACCACCTCAAACAAGGTGGCAAGGTCGTTCATCGTGGCATAACTAATGACTTAAGCCGGAGGGAGCAAGAGCATCAAAGCGTATACCCAGGTTCGAAGATTAAGCAAGTGGGGCGTAGAACCACAAAAGACGCCGCGTTGAAGTGGGAACGCACAGGAGGTAAGCGGCGTTATAAGAAGAACTAGTACTTAGTGGTGTGTGTGTAATTAGGGGTGCGGCTTAGGCCGTGCCCTTACGGGGCCAAATAGTGTTGCCGCACTCAAATCTGATGAGCCTTGGTGGCAGCCCTATACCTCACCCCCTCGGTCCCCCTCTCCCGCAGGAGAGGGGGAAGGAAAAAAGTTCTGGGGGACACCCCCAGTCCCCCGCCAGAGGGGGAAGCCCCTCTAGACTCCCCTGGGATTACGGCCCGGGCTGTGTAGTGGGGGGGGCCGCTGGGGATACCCCTTCGGCTTCGCTCAGGCTTCGCCCTGGAGGGCTCAGGCACGAAGGAGCAAGCCCCAGTCCCCCGGCGGGGCAGTGTCCCCTGCACCCTGGGGCGAGCTTAGCGGCTGGAGGGGATGCGAAGGTTCTCCCTGTCACCCACAGCCTCAGCCCTCTTCCGTCATGGGCCTTAACCCTTGTCAAGGGTCTTGCGTCTGCCTGGCAAAAGCAATAAAGACGGGAAGTGGTTTTTTTAAGGGCCAGAGATGGCCTTGACTGGGCCGTGGGACACCCTGTATCCTTGCTTTGACTCTGTCTGAAACCCGCCCTGCGACCCTCTTCCGAGAGCTGCAGGAAGAGGAGCTTGAACATGGCTCCCGACATCCTTGGCGCCGCTGGCTGGAATAGCCTGCAGGCCACTATTATTTTTCTGTGGGTCTTACTTCCTGCCACCATCACCTTCGGCGGCTCTTTGCTCTTGGGCCAGGCCATCCTCCCCTCCTTGGTGAGCACCGGGCATCTCTCTCCGGGGTGGCTGCGGCTTCAGATGCCTTTGGGCGTGGTGTCATTAGTAGCGGGGGCGGCCGCGGTTTTCCTGCTCATACAGGTGCTGAGGGCCTTGCCCGCCCTCCTGGAGTTCTACCCCAGGTTCTGGCAGTGAGTTGCGCTCGGCCCGGCCGCCCTTTGAGGAGATGGGTGGCGTGAGACTGCTTTGGCGAGCCTTAAAGTTCGCCCTGGCCCTTCTCACCGTGCTCCTGGTGATTGCCGTGGGGCTGACCCTTTTCCTCTCCCGTCTCCTCTGGCAGGGGGCCACCCGCCATCCCAAAGCAGTGGCCCTGGGCGTCCTGGTCCTGGTCTTGGGAGCCGCGGCCCTCTTCGCCGCGCTCTTCGGCTTCCGCGCCGCTGCCGCCACCCTACCTCCCCAGCCCATGGCTTTCCCCCACACCATCCATGCCGGGACGCTGGGGCTAGAGTGCACCTTCTGCCACCGCACCGCCGCCACCGCCGCCGCTGCCAGTTATCCTTCCCTGGAGCAGTGCATGTTCTGCCACAAAGTGGTGGGGAAAGACAACCCTAATTTGAAGCCGCTATACGAGGCGGCGGGAAAAGAGCAGCCCCTCAACTGGCTTCGGGTGCACCGCCTGCCCGACCATGTCCACTTCCAGCATGGGGCCCATATCCAGGCTGGCCTAACCTGCGCCACCTGCCACGGCGAGGTGAAGGCCATGACCGAGGTGCGCCAGGTGCGCGCCCTGAATATGGGGGACTGTCTCTCCTGCCATCGGGCCTCAGGAGGTCCCACCGACTGCGCCACCTGCCATTACTGACGATGATAAGGAGCTAGCTTGACGCGCATCAGCCGGCGGCAGTTCCTGGCGGCCGCGGGCCTCTCCACCGCGGGGGCCCTGGCGGGCGCCTGCGCCTTCCCCCAGCTCGAGCTCCTAGCCCAGAGCCCGGCCCGCCTGCCCGAGGACCTGGTGGCGGGGACCGATGCCTGGTATGCCACCCTCTGCCGGGAGTGCCCCGCGGGGTGCGGCATCCAGGTCCGGGTGGTGGAGGGGCGGGCGGTGAAGGTCGAGGGCAACCCCCTCTATCCCGTCAACCAGGGCAAGCTCTGCGCCCGGGGCCAGGCCGCGGTGCAGCGACTCTATCACCCCGACCGCATCCTCCGTCCCCAAAAGGCCATGGGCGGGCGGGGCTCGGGCCAGCATCAAGAGATAGGCTGGGACGAGGCCCTCAGGGACTTGGCCCAGCGCTTGGCCCGTCTTCGGGGGGAGGGCAAGGCCGGCTCGGTGCTCCTGGCCACCGGGCCGCTTCAGGGCCACCAGGCCCTGGTAGCGCAGCGCTTCGCCGCCGCCTATGGGGCTCGCCATCTGGCCTTCGCGTCCCTGGAGGACACAACCCTTAGGGCCGCTTGGAAGGATGCCACCGGGGGGGAGGCTCTCCCCGATTTCGCCCTGGACGAGGCCGACTTCATCCTCTCCTTCGGGGCGGATTTTCTGGGGACCTGGCTCTCCCCGGTGCGCTTCTCCCGGGCCTACGGCCGCTTCCGCGGGGAGGGCCGCCGGAGCCTCCTGGCGCAGGTGGAGCCGCACCTCTCTCTCACCGGGGCCAACGCCGACTGGTGGCTCCCCGTGCGCCCGGGAGCCGAGGGAGTGCTGGCCTTGAGCCTGGCCCAAGTGATGGTCGAGGAGGGCCTGGGGGATAAGGCGGCCGCCAGCGCCTTGGCCGCTGCTTTGGGGGAAGGGGGTCTGGCTCGCTTCCGCCCCGAGCCGGCCGCCGCAGCCACCGGCGTGCCCGGCGCCGACATCCGGGCCCTGGCCCGGGCCTTCGCCGGGAGCCCACGCCCCCTGGCCCTGGGCGGTGGCCCCGCCGGCGCCCACACCAACGGCCTCTTCAACCTCAAGGCCATCTATGCCCTCAATGCCCTGGTGGGGAGTCGGGGCCTGCGGCCCAACCCGGGCGGGGCTGGCCTGGGTCTCCCTGGGGTCGGGGCCAGCCCCCTGGCCCAATGGCGGGAGCTGGCCCGGGGGCTCATCTCCGGCACGGGGCAGCCCGTGGAGGTGATGCTGGTCTGCGGCGCCGACCCGCGGCATGGGCTGCCGGCGTCTCTGGAGTTCCCGCGGGCGCTGGACAAAATCCCCTTCATCGTGAGCTTCAACAGCTTCTGGGACGACACCACGGCCCAGGCCGACCTCATCCTCCCTACGCCGGCGCCTTTAGAGGAGTGGGGGAGCCAGGTGCCCGACCCAGGCCCCGGCTTCGCCACCCTGGGCCTGCAGCAGCCCGTGGTGCGCCCCCGGGGTGATACCCGCAGCTTCGCCGCTCTCCTCCTGGCCCTGGGCCAGGACTTGGGCCTGAAGGACTCCCTGCCCTGGGCCTCCTTCGCGGAAATGATTCAGGCGGATGTCATGAGCCTGGCGGGCCGGGGCGGCTCAGTCCGGGCGCCGGCGGGCGCGGCCTACTGGCACGGCGCTCTGCAGCAGGGGGGCT
This sequence comes from Chloroflexota bacterium, assembly GCA_016210205.1. Taxonomy (GTDB): domain Bacteria; phylum Chloroflexota; class Dehalococcoidia; order JACQUO01; family JACQUO01; genus JACQUO01. The sequence goes on along the minus strand of JACQUO010000033.1, from coordinate 33,358 downwards.
GGTGGCAGGAGGAGCCGGCGGCCCCAGCCTCGCTGTCCCTTTCCCGCCTGGAGGTGGACCCTCAGCCGGCCTACTCGGGAGACCAGCGGGACTACCCCTTCCATCTCATCCCCTTCCCTGGTCAGGCCCTCTACGATGGCCGGGGCGCTCCCCTGCCCTGGCTCCAGGCCACCCCGGACCCCCTGACCACGGTGGCCTGGCAGACCTGGGTGGAGGTGAACGAGGCCCGGGGTCGGGAGCTGGGACTGGAGGAGGGGGACATGGTGTTGGTGGAGTCGCCCCACGGCCGTCTGGAGGCCCCGGTCTATCTCCATCCCCTGAACCCGCCGGAGGTAGTGGCCATCCCCCTGGGCCAGGGCCACGCCGACTCCGGCCGCTATGCCCAGGGCCGCGGGGTCAATGTCATGTCTATCCTGGCCCCGCTGACCGATGGGGCCACGGGCGCCCTGGCCTGGGCCGCCACCCGGGTCAGGCTGACCCCCACGGGGAAGAAAGTCCCCTTGCCCAAGTTCGAAGGGCTGATGCCGGCCCGCCAGCTCCCCGGCCACGAGCTGGTGCGGGTGCAGAGGCTCTAGTGTTCTGTCTGGATTGTGCGGCCTCATTTCGTGTGTTGGGGGACTCACTCAGGCCTTCTCCACCATCGCAGGGGAGTCCCGAGGGCAAACAATTGGCAGGGGGGCTGGGGTGTGCCCCCAGCACAATATTCCCCCTGCAAAGGCATCATCGGCAGCTAGGGGAGTATAAAGTGGTTGGGTTTCTGCTCCTCGTCCTTCACGCATTGTTGGGCAGCAAGTTGGCCCATCGTGGGTGCAGGGCTGTGCCCTGCCGGGGGTTTGGGGGTGTCCCTCAAATACGCTATCTTCCCCCTCTCCTGCGGTATGGAGGAAAATATGGGGGTGCAGGGGGCTGTGTCCCCTGCTAGGGGTTTGGGGTATTATCCCCAGCTTTTTCTCCTGCATACGGCCAGCGCGGGGAGTCCAGAGGGGCCAGGCCCTTCTGGCAGGGGTCTGGGGGTGTCCCCCAGTTATCCTCTTTCCCCCCTTCTCCTGCAGGAGAAGGGGGCCAGGGGGTTGAGGTATATGCTCTTGGAGATGATAACTTCAAGACGCCATGATTTGGGTGCCGCTACGCAAGTAATGAGAGAACGAGATGGCAGATAGTCCTCCAGTCCACCGCTGGGCCATGGCCGTGGACCTGGACCGCTGCACCGGCTGCCAGGCCTGCGTGGTGGCCTGCCAGGCGGAGAACAATGTCTCCCTCAACCTGGAGGAAGCCTTCCTTCAGCGCCGGGCCAAGGCCTGGATTCGCATTGAGCGCTACTGGGAGGGGGAGTTCCCCCAGGGCAAGGCCCGCTTTCTCCCCGTGCTCTGCCAGCACTGCAACAACGCCCCCTGCGAGCCCGTCTGCCCCGTCTATGCCACCTATCACAACCCGGAGGGGCTCAATGTCCAGGTCTATCCCCGCTGCATCGGCACCCGCTTTTGCGCCAACAACTGCCCCTACCAGGTGCGCTTTTTCAACTTCCAGGAGCATGTCTGGCCCCCGCCCCTGAACAATGGCCTAAACCCCCATGTCACCGTCAGGAGCCGGGGCATCATGGAGAAGTGCACCTTCTGCCTCCAGCGCATCAACCGGGGCAAGCGCGAGGCTCGGGCCCAGGGCCGTCCCGTGCGCGATGGGGACATCGTCCCCGCCTGCGCCCAGGCCTGCCCCACCGAGGCCCTGGTCTTCGGCGACAGAAACGACCCCCAGAGCCGGGTGGCCCGCCTGCTTCAGGCGGCGTCGGCCCGGGCCTATCGCCTCCTGGAGGAGATGGGGACGGACCCCAATGTGGTCTATCTCATGAAGGTGGAGCGCCTTGAGCGAAGCTAGTCTAACCTCTGAGCCTCAAGGCCGGGAGCCGGGGATTGCCCCCGGGGTGGCGGCGGCGGGCCTCTCGCCTCTCTTGCGGGGGGGCTGGGTCTTTTGGCTGGCCGTGGCCGTCCTGGGGGCCATATTCCTGGCGGGCCTGCTGAGCGTGGTCTCTCTCTGGCAGGCGGGGTTTGCCCACCGGGCCCCCTGGGGCTACTATGCGGCTGCCTTCTCCATCCTCCTCTCCACCGTGGGGGCCGCGCCCCTGGTCTCGGCGGGGCTGCGCTTCACCGGGGCCCACTGGCGCCGGCCCCTGGCCCGGGCCTCGGAGCTCTTCGCCGTGGCGGGGCTGCTCATCCTGGCCTGGTTCTGGCCGTTGCTGCGGCTGGTGCCCGCCTCCCAGCCCCAGAGCAGCCTCTGGTTCGGCTGGCCGGGGGCGCCCCACCTCTGGGACACCCTGGTCATAGCCGGACTGACGCTCTGCGGCCTGGCGCTCCTCTATGTGGGGGCCATCCCCGATTTCGCCGCCGCCCGAGACCAGGGGGCCCGCGGTCGGCGTCTCTTCGCCCTCCTGGCCCTCTCCTGGCAGGGCGGCGAGCGGCAGTGGAGGGCCCTGCGCGCCGCCCTCACGGCCCTGGGGGCTTGCTACTTCCTGGCCTTCGTCCTGGCCCAGACCCTCATCTCCACCGACTTCGCCCAGAGCCTGGTGCCGGGCTGGCAGGACTCCCTCTTCCCGGCCTACAATGTGGTGAGCGGCCTCCAGGGGGGCCTGGCGACCCTTATAGTGGTCCTCTTCCTGGTGCGGTGGTGGGGTGGCCTGGGTGCCTATATCGGGCGTGAGCAGTTCTGGGCCTTGGGGAAGCTCCTTCTGGCCCTCTGCCTGCTCTGGTTCTATTTCTGGTGGAGCGGCTTCATCGTCCTCTGGTATGGGAGGCGTCCCATCGAAGAGCTTGTGCTCCAGCTCTTTATCGCGGGCCCCTACCTGTGGGCCTTCCTTCCCGCCTTCGTGTTGAGCTTCCTGGCCCCCTTTCTCGTTCTCCTGTGGAACGGCGTGCGTCGCAGCATCCTGGGCCCCACCTTCGCGGCCTTGCTGGTGTTGGCGGGCCTGCTCTTCGACCGCATCCGCCTCTATGTGGCCGCCTTCTCCGTGGAGGAGGCCGGCCCCGTTCTCCAGGCCCTGCCCGCCCCCCGTTTGCCCCAGGCCGGCGACTGGCTGGTGCTGGCGGCAGCAGTGGCGGGGGTGGCCTTGCTCTATCTCCTGGCTACCAGGCTCATACCGTCCCTCTCCCGGTGGGAGGTGGCGGAAGGGGAGCAACTTAGGGTGGAGCGGGCTTTCCTGCGGCGCAAAGTGACCGTCATCGCCAAGCCGGATTGATATTGATATGGAAGAACGCCGCATCCTCTCCGACACCGAGATAAACCTGGACCTGCTGGCGCCGGTCTATGGCACTCCCCGCTGGTTCTGGCCGGTGGTGGGGCTTCTGGGCCTGGTGGTGGCCGCCGCAGTGGGGGCCTTCATCTGGATGCTGACCCAGGGCCTGGTGGTCACCGGGCTCAACCGCCCCGTGTTCTGGGGCTTCATGATAACCAACTTCGTCTTCTGGGTGGGGATAAGCCACGCCGGGGTGATGATTTCCTCCATCCTGCGGCTGGCCCAGGCGGAATGGCGCCGCCCCGTGACCCGGGCCGCGGAGCTCCTCACCATCCTGGCCCTGCTCACCGCGGCCCTCTTCCCCATCATCCACAGCGGGCGACCCTGGCGCACCCTCTACTGGGTCTTCCCCTACGACTTCGCCCGGGGCATCTGGCCCAATGTGCGCTCGCCCCTGGTCTGGGACCCCGCCGCCATCTTTTCCTATCTCACCGGCGCTACCCTTTTCATCTATGTGGCCCTGCTCCCGGACCTGGCCACCCTGCGGGACCGGAGCCTGGGCTGGCGCCACTACTTCTACGGGGCCTTGTCCTTGGGGTGGCGGGGGATGTCCCGCCAGTGGCGACTCCAGGCCCTCGTCGGCATCCTGCTCTCCGCCCTCATCCTCCCCGTCTTCATCTCGGTGCATAGCGTGGTGTCCTGGGACTTTGCCGTGGCTACCGCCGTGGAGGGCTGGCATGCTACCATCTTCGCCCCCTACTTCGTGCTGGGCGCCATCCACTCGGGGGTCTCCGCGGTGGTCACCGTCATGGCCCTGGTGCGCTACCTCTATGGGTGGAAGGCCTATATCCGCCCGGAGCACTTCGACGCCCTGGGGCGGCTCCTGGTGGCGGTGGGGCTGGCCTGGTTCTACTTCTTCGCCCTGGAGTTCGCCTTCGGCCTCTATGGCCAGGACGGCCCCGAGGTGGCCCTGCGTGAGATGGTGGTCTTCCAGATGCCCTGGGCCGGCCTCTTCATCGTCTTCCTCCTTACCGCCTTCTTCATCCCCGTGCCCTTGTGGCTCTTCCGGCGGGTGCGGCGCAACATCCCGCTGATGCTGCTGCTGTCCGTGCTGGTGAACATCGGCATGTGGCTGGAGCGGTTCCTGATTATCGTCCCCGGGCTGGCCCGCAAGGAGCCTTTTACCTTCGTCTGGGGCTCCTATGCCCCTAGCATCGTGGAAATCCTGTTGATTGCCGGCTCCTTCGCCCTGGTGTGTTTAGGGTTCCTGGTCTTCTCCCGCCTCTTTCCCCTCATCCCTCTCTATGACCAGAAGGAGGGGCAGGTGCTGCGCCAAGAGGTGGAGGTGGGCCGGGCCAGGGTGAAGGCTGTCATCCGAGAGGAGTGAGGCTTATGGCAAAAGAGCTTTTGTTGGCCCTCTGCCAGGATGCCCCCAGCGCCGCCCGGGCCGTGGAGGCCCTGGAGCGGGCGGGGTTCCCCCGGGAGGAGTACGAAATCCTCTCCGGCGCCCCCTACCCCGAGGGGGCCTTCGGGGAGAAGCCGGTGAAGCATCGGGTCTATGTGTTCCCCTTCGTCGGCGCCCTCTCGGGTTTCACCGTGGCCCTGCTGCTCACCGTGGGGACCCAGCTTTCGTTCCCCCTGGTGACGGGGGGCAAGCCCATCCTCGCCCTGCCCCCCATGTTCATCATCGCCTACGAGGCGACGCTGCTGGGGGCCATCATCTTCACCGTCATCGGGGTGCTCTTCGAGATGCGCCTGCCCCGGCCCGGCCTGGGGCTCTACGACCGGCGCATCACCGGGGGGTATCTGGGCGTCCTGGTCTCCTGCCCCGAGGCGCGCCGCCCCCAGGCCGAGGCTGCCCTCAAGGAGGCGGGGGTGCTGGAAATAAAACGCCACCCGGATATCAGGCAGCGATGGTAGGGCGAGGGACGGCTGTGGCGCTGGCGCTGGGGCTGGCCCTTCTGGCAGCGGGCTGCTCCGTGGGGGCCTACCCCTTTGATGTCTTCCCCGAGATGCACTACCAGCCATCCTACCGGGCGGGGGAGCCGCCGCGCCTCTCCCCGCCGGCCTCCGCGGTGCCCATCACCGGCAAGGAGGTGGATTACACCTTCACCGAGGCCCAGACTCTGGCCATCCCTCTGGCCCCTTCGCCCTCGGCCTTGGCGGCGGGGTGGCAGCTCTATGGGGTGAACTGCGCCGCCTGCCACGGCCCCGGGGGCCGTGGCGACGGCCCCATGGCCGCCCGCTTTCAGGCGGCGGGGGCTGTCCCCCCCGTGGATTACGCCAGCCCCCGGGTGCAAGCCCGCAGCGCCGGCGAGCTCTACTGGATTCTCACTAATGGCCTGGGCAACATGCCCCCCTTTGGTAAGCTCCTGGCCTCCCAGGAGCGCTGGCTCCTGGTGCTCCTGGTGCAGGAAGTGGCCCAAAAAGGGGAGGGCCAGTGATGGCCTGCGCTGTTGAATTCTTTTGAGGTTTGTGATAATATAAATATAAAGGAAGGAGGTTTCCGTTTGCCTCTCAAAACTGGGGGAGGCGCAAGTGAGGGAAGTTGAAAGAGAAGCTAGGTATGAGAAAGGGAACGCATTTGAAAAAAATCTAGAAAGGAGGTGGGCAGATGGCAGAACTCACCCTTTTATTAGTAGCATTCGCTTTTTGTCTCTGGGCCGTGGCGGCAATAATTCTAACCGCCCGTATGAAATTCTAAACACAGATTGAGCTAACTAAATAAACCCCGCCTTGAGCGGGGTTTTTCTTTGCTCTTGACCGCCATTGATTACATATGTTAGCCTCAAACTTGGATTCACAAGGGGGGTAAATGCGAATCGTCATCTTAGGCGCGGGCTTCGGCGGCCTCAACGCCGCCCTGGAGCTGGAGCGGCGCCTGCGCCGCCATCCCGAGGTGGAGATTGCCCTGGTGGACCGCCACCCTTACAGCCTCTTCACCCCCATGCTCTACCAGGCGGCCACCGGCGCCGTGGAGCCGGGCCATCTGGCCTATCCCCTGCGCGGCCTGCGGCGGCGGCGCCTCGATTTCTACGAGGCGGAGGTGCGCCGCATCGACCTGGCCGGCTGCCAGGTCATCACCGAGGTGGGCGAGCTGGCCTACGACCATCTCCTCATCGCCCTGGGGAGCGTCAACAACTTCTTCGGGGTGCCCAAGGCCGAGAGCTTCGCCCTCCCCATGAAGACCCTGCGGGAGGCCATGGCCATCAAGTACCGCATCCTGGAGATGTTCCGCCGCGCCGACCTGGAGCCCCGGGAGGCGGAGCGGCGCCAGCTCCTCTCCTTCGCCGTGGTGGGTGGCGGGGCCAACGGGGTGGAGGTGGTGGCCTCCCTCTACGACCTGGCCCACAAGGTCCTGGCCCGGGACTATCCCCGCCTCAACCCCCATGAGATAGCCATCTCCCTCATCGAGGCCTCACCCGGCCTCCTGGCGGGCGTGGACACCCGCCTGGGGGCCCTGGCCCTTAGGAAGCTCCAGGCCCTGGGCATCCCCATTTATCTCAACACCCGCATCGTGGGCATCGACCAGGAGCGCATCCATACCGCTGAAGGCAAACATATCCCCGTGAGCACTGTGATTTGGGCCACCGGCATCCGCCCCAATCCCCTGTTGGAGCCCCTGCCCGCCCGCAAGGCCCGGGATGGCCGCCTGGAGGTGGCCGAGACCTTCGAGGTCCCTCTCTGGCACGGGGTCTGGGCCGTGGGGGACAACGCTTTCCTGCTCAACCCCAAGACGGGGCAGCCCCTGGCCTGCACCGCCCAGGTGGCCACCCAGCAGGGCGTAGCCGTGGGCCGCAACATCGCCCGGGCGGTGTTGGGGGAGTCGCCCCAGCCCTTCCGCTTCCAGGACCAGGGAGACCTGGTGGCCCTGGGCCGCAACGCCTCCCTGGCCCGCCTTGGGGGCCGTTGCTTCAACGGCTTCCCTGCCTGGCTCGTCTGGCGACTGGCGCACCTGTGGAAGCTCCCTGGCTTCCGTAACCAGGTGAGCGTGGCCCTGGACTGGACCTTTGACTATGTCTTCCAGCGGGACACCGCTCGCATTGAGTGAGGGGGAAGCAAAAGCCGCGCCAGCGGACAATTCCGAGGCCAGAGGGGGTCGTTTAGCCATGGGGTAGTGTCTAGCGGCAACCCCCAGGCTCTGGATGGGGGAGTCCAGAGGGGCAAAGCCCCTTTGGCTGGGGTCTAGGGGTGTCCTCCAGCTTCCCCTTTCCCTCACTACGGCAGAGACATGGGAGACCCGAGGGTGCAGGGGGAACGCCCCCTGCCGAGGGTCTGGGGGGTGTCCCCCAGTCTTCCTTCTCTCCCCCTCTCCTAGAAGGAGAGGGGGAGAGAAGGGGGTGAGGTGCCCAGGATACTGGGAGATTTAAAGAGCCTGCCAGGCCCTTCCCACGCTCGCCCAGAAGCGTCTGCGCTCGTTCAGAAACATATGACACAATAGACAGGGCAAGGGCTTGACCTGCATCATCCCACCCGCTATAATCCCTACCTGAGAATGTTTTCTTCAATTAGAACCCTTAGGCTTTCCGGTGGTTAGAGCGGGGTGGACCCACCCGTTCCCATCCCGAACACGGAAGTGAAACGCCCCAGCGCCGACGATACTTGGGGGGCAGCCTCCTGGGAAAATAGGCCACTGCCGGAAAGCTTTACTCGTTCCCGCAAGGTGAAAGGGCCGGCGCCTCGACAAAGAGCGCGGCCCTTTCCTTTTCCAGGTTGCTGTGTTAAAATACCTTTGTGGAATCTACGTCCTTTGCCCTCTCCCCACCGGAAGTCGAAGAGGAACGTGGACTATTAAGGAGCCATATTTGACCACCAGCATCCTCCGGCCCGCTGGCCCCCAGAGCGAAGGAGAGGGCGGCGACGCCAACCCCATGGAAGCCCTCCTGGCGGGCAAGAGCAAGGGCGTAGTCACCCTCCGCCGGGGCGATGTGGTGGAAGGAGTGGTGATGCGCATCGACCGGGACGGGGTGCTCCTGGATGTGGGCGCCAAGTCCGAAGGGATGCTCCCACTGCACGAGGCACGCTCCTTAAGCGCCGAGAAAATCACCGAGCTGAAGGTGGGGGATGCTCTCCTGGTATATGTAGTGCGCTCTGAGGACAGCGAAGGGTCAATGGTCCTCTCTGTGGACCGGGCCCTGGGGGAGCGAGGCTGGCTGGAGCTCCAGAAGAGCCTGGAAAATGGAGCCCTGGTTACGGGCAAGGTCACGGGCTGCAACCGCGGCGGTCTGCTGGTGGAGGTAGTGGGGGTGAACGGGTTCATCCCCCTTTCCCAACTGGCCACCCGCCCCGTGATGCCCACCGAGGGACAGGTCGAAAACCCCCTCTCGGCCTTCGTGGGCCGGGAGCTGCAGCTCAAGGTGCTGGAGCTTAACCGCCGCCGCAACCGCCTCATCCTCTCCGAACGGGCGGCAGTCCAGGAGTGGCGCAGCCAGCAGCGAGAGAAGCTCCTGGGGGAAATTCAGGAAGGGCAGGTCCAGAAAGGCCGGGTCACCGGCATCCGGGACTTCGGGGTCTTTGTGGACTTGGGTGGCATCGAGGGACTCATCCGGCTCTCCGAGCTGGCCTGGGGCCGTCTCGCCAGCCCCGAGGAGGTCGTGAAGCTGGGGCAAGAGGTGGAGGTCCTGGTCTTGAAGTTGGACCGGGAAGCCAAGAAGATTGCCCTCAGCCTCCGCCGGGCCCAGAGCGACTCCTGGGGGAAAATCGTGGGCAAGTTCCAGGAGGGACAAGTCGTCACTGGGACCATCACCAAGTTGGCTCCCTTCGGGGCCTTCGCCCAGATTGAGGGCGGCGTGGAGGGACTTATCCATATCTCCGAGCTCTCGGACCGGAGGATAGGCCATCCTAAAGAAGTAGTGAAGGAGGGGGAGGTCTTCCCCCTGAAGATACTGCGCATCGAGCTGGAACGACAGCGCCTGGGCCTGAGCCTGAAGCAGGCTCATCACGAAGAGGCCCAGGAGATAGCCCCTCAGTCTCAGCCAGGGGAAGCGTCCACCACCAGAGAGCGGCCGGCAGAGGACCCCGAACCTCATTCGGCCCCGATTACAGGCACAGCCTGATACAGGAGGTGCAACATGCCTCCCAGTAACCGTTTCGACCGATTCACCGAGCGGGCCCGCCGGGTCCTGTCCTATGCCCAGGAAGAGGCCCAGCGCCTGCATCACAACTACATCGGCACCGAACACATCCTCTTGGGCCTAGTGCGCGAGGACGAGGGCGTGGCCGCCCGGGTCCTCGTCAACCTGGGGATTGAGCTTGCCAAGGTGCGGTCAGCGGTGGACTTCATCATCCAGAAAGGTGAGAAGGCCTCCCCTGCCGAGATTGGGCTGACCCCCCGCGCCAAGAAGGTGGTGGAGCTGGCAGTGGACGAGGCGCGGCGCCTCAACCATCACTACATCGGCACCGAGCACATCCTCTTGGGCCTCCTCCGGGAGGGCGAGGGCGTGGCCGCCAGCGTCCTGGAGAGCCTGGGGGTCAACTTGGAGAAGGTGCGCACTGAAGTAGGCCGCATCCTCAGCCAGAGCCTCCCTTCCCCGCATCCCGCCCAGGCCCGTGCCGCCACCAGGACCCCCACCCTGGACCAGCTGGGGGTGGACCTCACCGCAGCGGCCCGGGCCGACAAGCTAGACCCCGTCATCGGGCGGCAGAAGGAAATTGAGCGGGTCATCCAGATTTTAAGCCGCCGCACCAAGAACAACCCTGTCCTCATCGGCGAGCCCGGCGTGGGCAAGACCGCCATCGCCGAGGCCATCGCCCACCGTATCATCTCCGGCGATGTCCCAGAGACCATCAGGGGCAAGCGCCTGGTGACCCTGGACATCGGCTCCCTGGTGGCGGGCACCAAGTACCGTGGCGAGTTCGAAGAGCGCCTCAAGAAGGTCATCGAGGAGCTCAAGACCTCGGGCAACTGCGTCCTCTTCATCGACGAGCTTCACACCCTGGTGGGAGCCGGGGCCGCCGAGGGCGCGGTGGACGCCGCCAACATCCTCAAGCCCTCCCTGGCCCGGGGCGAGCTCCAGTGCATCGGCGCCACCACCCTGGACGAATACCGCAAGCACATCGAGCGGGACGCCGCCCTGGAGCGCCGCTTCCAGCCCATCCTGGTGGAGGAGCCCTCAGTGGAGGAGACTGTCGAGATTCTCCGAGGCATCAAAGGGCGCTACGAGGCCCATCATCGCCTGAACATCAGCGACGAGGCCCTGAAGGCCGCGGCCGACCTGGCCGCCCGCTACATCACCGACCGCTTCCTCCCGGACAAGGCCATCGACCTGGTGGACGAGGCCGCCTCCCGGGTGCGCATCCAGAAATCAGGGCCGCCCCTTTCTATGAAAGAGGCCCTGAAGTCCCTGGAGGCGGTGCGCCGCGAGAAAGAGGCCGCCATCGCCAACCAGGAGTATGAGCATGCCGCGGAAATTCGCGACAAAGAGCTCAAGATGGCCCAGGGTCTGGAGGAGCAGGAGAAGTCCTGGGAAGAGCAGCGGGAGGAGATTGAGCGCCCCACTGTCACCGCCGAGGACATCACCCAGGTGGTGAGCATGTGGACGGGCATCCCCCTCATCCGCATCGCCGCGGAAGAATCCTCGCGCCTGCTCCAGATGGAAGAAGTGCTTCACCAGCGCATCATCGGCCAGGACGAGGCCATCGCCGCGGTGGCCAAGGCCGTGCGCCGGGCCCGAGCCGGCCTCAAAGACCCCCGCCGTCCCATTGGCAGCTTCATCTTCCTGGGCCCCACCGGAGTGGGGAAGACGGAGCTAGTGCGGGCCCTTTCCGAGTTCATGTTCGGCTCCGAAGAGACCCTCATCCGCCTGGACATGTCCGAGTTCATGGAGCGCCACGCCGTGGCCCGCCTGGTGGGGGCGCCCCCAGGCTATGTGGGCTACGACGAGGGCGGCCAGCTCACCGAGGCCGTGCGCCGCAAATCCTACGCCGCCATCCTCCTGGACGAGATTGAGAAGGCCCACCCCGATGTCTTCAACATCCTGCTCCAGATTTTCGACGACGGCCACCTCACCGACGCCAAGGGCCGCAAGGTGGACTTCCGCAACACCATCGTGGTCATGACCAGCAACATCGGCGCCGAGCTCATCAAGCGGGACATGACCATGGGCTTCGCCACCAGAAGCGATGAGAAGAAAGCCGCCGAGAAGTCCTACGAGGCCATGAAGGAGCGCGTCCTGGGCGAGCTCAAGAAGACCTTCCGCCCCGAGTTCCTCAACCGCATCGACGGCGTGGTGGTCTTCCACGCCCTGACAAAGGAACACATCCGCCAGATTGTGGACCTCATGCTCAAGCAGGTGCGCTTGGCCCTCACCGCCAAGGACCTCAAGCTGGAGGTCACCCCCGCGGCCCGAGACCTCCTGGCCGAGAAGGGCTACGACCCCAACTTCGGGGCGCGCCCCCTGCGCCGGGTCATCCAGAACCTGGTGGAGGACCCCCTCTCCGAGGGCCTGCTGGAGGGCCGCTTCAAGGCCGGCGAGACGGTGCAGTTGGACGCCCATGAGGGCGCGGTGGTTATCCGCACCCGGGTCCTGGCGGAGACCGCCACGTAATCCTGCCCAGCCTTCTGAGAGGCTGGACACCGTCGCTCTTTCTGAAGGCCCCAATCTCTGGGGCCTTCTTCTTTGCATAGGGTGGGGCCTGGGGGCCCTGAAGTCGGGCCAAGGAAGAAAGGTTGTCCATGCCCAAGCCCCGAACTCGCTTCCTCTGCCAGGAGTGCGGCGCGGAGGCCCCCAAGTGGCTGGGGCGCTGCCCCGCCTGCGGCCAGTGGAACACCATGGCGGAGGTGAAGGTTTCGCCCTCTTCTCGTGCCGCCGCATCCCCGCCTTTACCCGGAGGGAGTGGCGGCCCTCGCCTCCTCGCCGCCATCGACCTCGCCCCCCTGCCGCGGCGCCCCACGGGCCTGGCGGAGCTGGACCGGGTCCTGGGCGGGGGGCTGGTCCCCGGCTCCCTCGTCCTCATGGGCGGTGAGCCGGGCATCGGCAAGTCCACCTTGCTCCTGCAAGCGGCGAGCTCGGCGACGGCAGCAGGGGCGACAGCCCTCTATGCCTCCGCCGAGGAGTCGGAGCACCAGGTGAAGCTGCGGGCGGAGCGCCTGGGCCTGGCAGCCCCTGGCCTCTACCTCCTGGCCGAGACCGGCCTGGAGGCCATCATGGCGGCCCTGGAGACGCTCAGCCCCCGTCTGGCGGTGGTGGACTCCATCCAGACCATCTACGACGAGGACCTGGGGCTGGCGCCCGGCTCCCTGGGCCAGGTGCGCCACTGCGCCCTTCGCCTCATGCGCTGGGCCAAGGCCAGCCATGTCCCCATCTTCCTGGTGGGCCATGTCACCAAAGAGGGGGGGCTGGCGGGCCCCAAAGACCTGGAGCACCTGGTGGATGTGGTGCTCTCTCTGGAAGGGGAGCGCTTCAGCGCCCTGCGCCTGCTGCGGGGGGTCAAGAACCGCTTCGGCTCCATCAACGAGATAGGGGTCTTCCAGATGGAGGAGGAGGGATTGGTGCCCGTGGCCAACCCCTCCGAGGCCTTCCTGGCGGAGCGGGTGGCCGGGGCCGTGGGCTCCGCGGTGGCCCCTGTCCTGGAGGGCAGCCGCCCCCTGCTGGTGGAGGTGCAGGCCCTCACCTCCCCCACCGCCTTCGGGAACCCCCGGCGCACCGCCACCGGGCTTGACATAAGCCGGCTCCTGCTGGTGGCCGCCGTGCTCCAGAACCGGGCCGGCCTCTCCCTGGGGAGTCAGGACATCATTGCCAGCGCCGTGGGCGGGCTCCGGGTGGTGGAGCCGGCCGCGGACCTGGCCCTGGCTCTGGCTATCGCCTCCTCCCTGCGTGGCCGCCCCGTGGTGGCCGACCTGGCGGCTTTGGCGGAGGTGGGCCTCACCGGCGAGCTCCGCTGGGCCACTCAGGCGGAGCGCCGGCTCATGGAGGCGGCCCGGCTGGGGTTCACGGCCTGCCTGGTGCCGCCCCTGGGTCGGCGGCGGGTGAGGGCGCCGGCGGGGCTAAAGCTCCTGCACGCCGCCACCGTGGGAGAGGCCCTGGCCCTGGGGCTGGCGGGCCCGCCCCCGGAGGGGCGAAGGAAGCCCTAGCGTCCTGTCAGGTTATGGGACGCCCTACTGGGGTGCCGGGGGCGCTGTCCCTGCTATCCCCCCCTCTTCTTCCCATTCGCCGTCGCTGGGGTGCAGGGGCAGCCCCCTGCAAGGGGGTTTGGGGGCATCCCCCCAACCCTTATCTCCCCCCTCTCCGGCAGGAGAGGGGGCCAGGGGGTGAGGCATGACCCAGGGAGAGGACATTAGCTTGACACGGCCAAAAGACGGCGTCTATACTTGAGGGCGCTTCGGGCCATTAGCTCAGTCGGTTAGAGCGCAGTCCTGATAAGACTGAGGCGCCTGGTTCGAATCCAGGATGGCCCACCAATTCACAATCGTTGTGAAGGCTGAGTAAGCAAGTAGTCCAAGCTAGACGCGTAACAGTCACCCAGTCTATGTAATCAATGAGCACGAATCGGCACAAAAGGACACTCAAGGAAGAACTCCCCTCTAGCGTGTTTTATGGCGACCGCTCAGGCAAGAACCTGGAACGTCATATACTCGAGGGCTTTCTTGCGAGGCTGCAACTCACGTCTTATGGAATAGAAGATGGTGAGCGTCCCGACTTCAGGATCACCTTTGGGGATGGCTCGGTTGTTGTTGGTTGCGAGTTGACCATGTTCAGCGCTGATTCTCCCTTCGATGGGCAGAAGGGTGGTTCAATGGAAAGGCGGTTGCACTCGCGATGGAAGGCGTTCGCCACTTCCCTCAGAAGCGAGCTGGATAGGAAAGGGCTCCGATATATTTATGGGGCACTTCATTTCAGGAGCACTTCCTCGGATATCTTTGACCAGTTCGACCCCAAAAGGCTCCAAATGGAGCTTGTCCAGATTTGCGAAAGTCTTGCTAGCACCCTTGGCCCATCCAGAACCGTCGATGCCTTCGCTTCTGAGGAATATCCCACACTAAATACTTTTGTACGCCATGTTTACCTCCAAAACTGCTATCCAGAAACGGGTATCTTGTGGTGGTGTGGGCATCTTCAGTCTGGGGAGGTGGGAGACCCTACTGAACCTTTGATACAAGTAATAAAAGCGAAGGCTGCCAAGGCCTCTAGTTATGCGTGGAATCACGCGGCCCAGAAATGGCTTCTTGTCTATGCTGCCAGCACTGGACTAAGGGATCTAGCATTTGTGCGAGATAACCCTGATATTGCTCACAAGATTGCTAGCGTTCCCTTTGATGCTGTGTTCTTGTGGAATAAGTTCTCGGAGGACATAACGGAGTTGTACCCACACTTTAGAACTGTGATGAGGGGTGATGAAAAGGCATTGTACGTGAATCGCATTCCGTCGGTTATAAAGCCGTACCTCAAGAATCAGTGATCTCCGATGGGCCGGCAACCCAAAAGTTGCCTCAGCCTGCCCCCCAGGTCCGTCCGCAGGGAGTTTGAGCGCTGTCCCTAGAGCCCCACCATACAGGATAAAAGGTAAAACCTTTTCTATTACTTTGCTTGGGCTTCAGGTTGTTGCGCCTGAAAGCCCTTTTCGTTAGGATAGAATAACTCTAGAAGACAGGATGTGCTGACTTGGAAACCGTGAATGTCCTGGTGGGTTTGTCCCTGGATAAGGAGCATCTGGACTCCATCGCTAGCGTTGACGCCCGTGTGAAGGCGACGCCCGGCGCCGAGCTAATACGCCAGGAATTCCGGGGCGCTCCCTCGACGGCCCTGGATAAGGCCCTCGCCGAAACCGAAGCCCTTTTTGCCCTGCGGATGCCTCCCAACCTGCTGGCCCGTGCCCCTCGCTTGCGCTGGGTCCAGCTCTTCCAGGCCGGAACGGATATGCTGCCGGGAACCGGGCTGCTGGAGAGCCCGGTGGTCGTTACCAGCGCCAGCGGGGGAAACGCCGTGCCGGTGGCGGAGCATGCCCTGGCCCTCGCGCTCATGCTGGCCCGGCGCGCCCCCCAGCTTCTCCAGGCTCAGCGGGAGCGGCGCTGGGAACGCCACGTGTCCACGGTCCTCCTGGCGGGCAAGACCGCGGGCGTTGTGGGCCTGGGGCACATCGGACGGGAGGTGGCTCGCCGGATGCGGGCCTTCGACATGAAGCTCCTGGCCATCCGGCGCGGGGCGCAACCGGGCGAAAAGGACCCGGATGTGGATGAGCTTTACAGCCCGCCGCAGCTAGCGACTCTTCTCGCCCGCAGCGACTTCGTGTTCCTCTGCCTTCCGCTCCTGCCAGATACCCGCCACCTCATGGGAGAGACCCAGCTCCGGGCCATGAAGCCCTCGTCTTTCTTAATCAACGTGGCCCGGGGGGCCTTGGTGGAGGAGCGGGCTCTGGTGCAGGCCCTGCAGGAGGGGCGCCTGGCTGGGGCTGGCGTCGATGTCTTTGAAAAAGAGCCTCTCCCTCCAGATAGCCCGCTCTGGGAAATCCCCAATCTCATCCTGAGCCCCCACATTGCCGGTGGGACCGACCAGGGCCCTGGCCGCACCGTGGCCCTGTTCTGCGAAAACCTGAAGCGCTATCTCACAGGAAAACCCCTCATCAACGTGGTGGACAAGGAAAAAGGCTACTAGCGACCTTTTATACACCATGGCCACCGCCCCCAGTTGAGGCAACACCTCTGTGGCCCGGGTGGATAGGCATAATGTGGAGATAAATTGTGGCGAAGCGAAAGAGCCGGATAGGCATACTCACCGGCGGCGGCGATTGCGCCGGGCTGAACCCTGCCATCAAATGGGTGGTGAAAACCGCCCTCGATGAACGCCTGCCCCGCGAGCAGGGTATCCAGTACGAGGTCATGGGGATTCGGGATGGCTGGAAGGGTCTCATCTCCGTCGACCCCACGGCCCCATATCGGTCAGAGCACATCACCCCCCTGAACTCCGAGGTGGTCAGGACCTGGGACAGATTTGGAGGGACCCAGCTGGGGACCTCGCGCACCAATCCCTACAACCCCAAGGACGACCGCTCGAAAACCCTGCTGAGCAACATTGAAAAGCTTGGCTTGGAAGCCATCGTAGCCATAGGGGGTGATGACACCCTGGGGGTTGCCTGCCGCTTATCCCAAGCCGGGGTCAATGTCGTCGGCATCCCCAAGACCATAGACAAAGACCTGCCGGAGACGGATTATACCCTGGGATTCGAGACGGCCCTGACGATAATCACCGAAGATGTGGACAAACTGAGAACCACCGCCGCCTCTCACCAGAGGATATTTGTGGTGGAGACCATGGGAAGACACGCCGGCTGGCTGGCTTTGGAAGGAGGGGAGTCCAGTGGAGCCTTTATCATCCTCATCCCAGAGCATGATTTCTCCCTGGAGAAGGTGAACCAACTGGTCCTGGAGGGACGAAGAGCCGGGGCCAGGTATGACATCATCCTGGTGGCCGAGGGGGCCAAGCCGGTAGGATATCCAGACTTCGTGAAGGGAGCCAAGGAGGATAGCTTCGGCCATAAGGCCCTTGGAGGTATCGCTGACTTCCTGGCGGGAGAAATCCAACAAGCCACCAAAATAGAGACCCGCAGCATAGTCCTGAGCCACCTGCAACGGGGCGGCGCTCCCTGCGCCTATGACCGTAGAATGGGGCGATATTTTGGCATCGCCGCCGTCGATTTGCTGGTGAGGGGAGATTTCGGGAAAATGGTCAGCTACAAAGGCGGCCAGATTACGGCGGTGCCCCTTGAAGCGGTCATCGGCAGGCTGAGCCTCGTGAATGCCGAGACCCAATACGATATTGACACTTATAATGGACGCCGCACTATTTTACGCCCCGAAAGTTTGAGGGTGAAGCCCCATGGATAAAGATGCGCGCCCGGTCAGAGCGAAGCCACTGCCGTCGGGAGACGAAATCGATGACCTGGTGGGGAAGGTGGTCTTCGCCGCCGACAGCCAGCAAAGAGAAGAGTGCCGGCGCACAATTCAAGGTCTGGCTTCCGCCCATGGGATTTTCCCCGCCAGCATTCAAGCCCTCTACGAGGCCGCGGGCCAAGGGCTTTACAGCGGTAGGACCGTCCCGGCCATAAACATCCGGGGCATGACCTACCAAGTAGCCAGGGCTGTTTTCAAAGCGGCCATAAAACATAAGGTTGGCGCCCTTATCTTCGAAATCGCCCGCTCTGAGATAGACTACACGAGACAAAGGCCAAGGGAATATGCCACCTGCATCCTGGCGGCGGCCGTAAGAGAGGGGTTCAAGGGGCCTGTTTTCCTGCAAGGGGACCATTTTCAGGTCAATTTGAGCAAATTCAACCTTGAGCCGGAAAAGGAGATGGATGCCCTCAAAGACCTCATCACGGAGTCAGTGTCAGCCGGATTTCTAAACATTGACATCGATGCCTCCACCCTGGTGAATTTGGAAGAGCGGAGCCTTAACAAGCAGCAAGAGAAGAACTGCTGGGCCACCGCCTATTTGACTAAGTTTATACGGAGCACTGGGCCTGGGTTCGGTGGAGCGACGATTTCTGTGGGGGGTGAGATTGGGGAAGTGGGGAAGACCAACAGCACCGTGGGGGACCTGAGGGCTTTCATGGCCGGATATCTGGCCTTGCTAGGCCCTGACCTCAAGGGCATCTCCAAGATAAGCGTTCAGACCGGGACCACCCACGGGGGGGTGGTATTGCCCGATGGCTCCGTCGCCAGGATGGAGCTTGATTTTAAGGTACTCTCAGAGCTATCCCAGGTGGCACGGAAAGAATATGGACTTTGCGGCGCGGTCCAACACGGTGCCTCCACCCTTCCCGATGAGGCCTTCGAGCTGTTTCCCCAGGCCGGCACCGCGGAGGTCCATCTGGCCACGGGGTTTCAAAACATCATCTATGACAGCCCCTTTTTTCCCAGAAAACTCCTGGGCGAGATTAACAGCCGTCTCCTGGACAAATACAGCAACGAGAAAAAGCCAGGGGAAACAGTGGAGCAGTTCCTCTATAAAACTCGCAAGAAGGGGTTTGGTGATTTCAAGCAGGAGCTTTGGAACCTCCCCCAAGAGAATCTCGATGGGATACGGGAAGAGCTGGAAAAACGCTTCGAGCTGCTCTTTCAAAAGCTGAATGTGGTGGGGACGGCTGCCCTCGTGGAAAAATTCGTAACCAAATCAACGCCGGGCCGGTAATTGCTCGTGGGGAATGTGGCCTGGCCGTCGTCCGGCTTTTAAGAGCCAAGGATGGGGAGCCATTCCAGCGTTATATAAGGGAAAGCCCCCAGGTGAATCCTGGGGGCTTATGTTTCAAGCGGCTTATCGCCGCGCTGGCAGCTAGGCCCGGGCCCTGAGCCAGCTCACCCTGGCCTCCACCTTTTGGGCGGCGGCGTGGTTGTTGCTCACCTTCTGCAGGTCCTTGGCCAGAGTCTCATCGCCGAGGACATCCTTAATCCACTTGCTGAAGTCGTTCTTCTGGGCATTGGCGTGGTAGAGGTAGGTATCCGCGGACATCTGCCGCAGAGCCACGGCCAACTCGCCCAGGTTCTTTAGCACCCGGCCATCTTGGCACCAGAACACCTTGTCCGTGGGGACATCTGCCAACCAAGCCTTAGCCAATCTTTTGCGGTTTTCGGTATTTGCCATGTTTTGCCTCCCTTAAGGATGCTGGAGCCATAATTGCTTCTTTATTCAGTTTTGAACCATAGGGCCCAAAAAGCAGCGAAATGTAGGGGTGGAAGGATTGCCCCTTCCACCCCCACGGCCGCACCCAGTTATATTACCGCTTTGGTCCAGAGGGCGGCTTGCTGCCGGGCTTTCCAGGCTTAGCCATTGTAGATATCACCTCCTCTCTAAAAGCAAGGCGGGGAAATCGCTATTTCCCCGCCATTGTCCCTTTAGATTGTAGACAACTACAACTACTACTCGGTTCAGGCTTCATGACTAGCGAGCGCTTATTCATTGACTTGAGAAAATTATACACCGGCCTCCTTCCTTGTCAAGACCTTTGGGGGTAAAATTGGGAAGCCTGCCGAGACTGCCAAGAATGGTGTCAGTCACTTCCGATGATGAGGCTGTCCTCCGACCTTTGGCGTGCCGCCGCAGGAAACGCTCCCTGCGCGCCAGGGCCTGCGCTATCTCGGCAGTACGGGCCTTGTTGCTCGGGAGCAACGCAGGGGGTGTAAGGAATTCCTTACACCCCCTACGGACTTACCCGAGCTACTTACTTCTTGGGGCCGGGCTTGCCAGCGGGTTTGCTGCCGGGCTTTCCGGGTTTAGCCATTGTAGATATCACCTCCTCTCTAAAAGCAAGGCGGGGAAACCCATTTCCCCGCCTTTATCCCATATTGATTTGGCAGCTACTACTGTCGTAGCTTTGCCCAGGTTTTGGTTTCAGGTTCAGAGTATATCGCCTCATTGCTTGAAATTCATATTACACTTTTTCTTAGGCTTGTCAAGATATTTTGGGAGGAAACTGGGCAGACTCAAGAAAATCACCCCCCAACTGCTCGCCTACGCACAATCCTGCCGGGCGACTCCAACCCTGAGGAAACTCCCCGTGGGGAGACCAGGTTGCCTTTGGGATGGGGCATCCTTTGCCTGGCCGTGATAGATTTAGGGGCTCAAATCAGCCGGGCGCTCATGCGCCCCCGAGCACGACATGCGTGCCATTTGCATCTGTCCATTGGATATGATAGAGGACTTGTGCGTTCTGCCCCGGCCCTCCTGTCGGCCCTCCCCTCCTAATAGTGAGGGTGACGCTACCACTGCTTCCGACAGTTCCAGTGTCATTATTGGAAGAACTATCGACATCTCGGACTAAAACCACTGCGCCACTTGGAGCCGCTACGGTAACCTCTCTGTAGCCTGCGTATTGTTTGACAGAGACGGTGACTGGGACTGGGTCTGCGAGTGTGTGTAAGCTGCCACACTGGCATGGTCTCGGGCCAATTAGCCTTGGGGGTGGGGCAGCTTTTCTGACCATGGCCATGACGTTCTTCACATACTTCTCGGCCACGCTCTCTTTGGGGCGCTTCTGGCTGGGCTCACTTCGCCGTCTGGTGGTCATGTTGTCCTCCTCCTCCTTCTGTGAAATCCCTTAAGGTCGCTCCACAATACCGGTGCTGGCATTATCCAGGCCAGCCCATCACTACTGTTTGTGCCGCCGCAAGAACCGGCCCATGCGCGCCAGGGCCTCCTCTATCTCCCCCAGCGAGGTGGCGTAGCAGCAGCGGAGGTAGCCCTCCCCGCTCTCCCCGAAGGCGGAGCCGGGCACCGCCGCCACCTTCTCCTCGAAGAGCAGCTTCTCCGCGAACTCCGCCGAGGTGAGGCCCGTCCCCTTGATGGAGGGGAAGGCGTAGAAGGCCCCCCGGGGCTCGAAGCACGGCAGGCCAATCTCTCGCAGGCCCGCCACCATGACCCGGCGGCGGCGGTCGTAGTCGGCCCGCATCTCCTCCACATCCTTATCACCCGTCCGCAGGGCCTCCAGGGCCGCCATCTGGGCCATGACGGGGGCGCAGAGCATGGTGTACTGGTGCACCTTCATCATGGCCTCGATTATCTCGGCCCGGGCGCAGGCATAGCCCACCCGCCAGCCCGTCATAGCGTAGGACTTGGAGAACCCTCCCAGGAGGATGGTGCGTTCCTGCATCCCCGGCAGGGAGGCGAAGCAGGTGTGCTTCTCGTCATAGACCAGGCGCTCGTATATCTCATCGGAGACCACCAGCAAGCTGTGGCGGGCGGCCACCTCGGCCACGCCGAAGAGGTCGCCCCGGCCCATGACCGCGCCGGTGGGGTTGTTGGGGTAGCCCATCATGATGGCCCTGGTGCGTGCGGTGGCCCGAGCCTGCAGAGCACTGGCCCGCACCCGGAAATCGTCCTCCTCCCGGGTGGGTATGGGCACGAAGACGCCCCCCGCCAGGGCCACGCAGGGCATATAGGAGACATAGGACGGCTCGGGACACATCACCTCGTCCCCCGGGTCCAAGATGGCCCGCATGGCCAGGTCGATACCCTCGCTGACGCCGGTGGTAATCAGGATTTCCGTCTTGGGGTCGTAAGCCAGGCCGTAACGCTCCTTGAGGTAGCGGGCCACCTCCTGCCTCAGCTCCAGCAGGCCGTAGTTGGAGGTGTACATGGTGTAGCCCTGACCCAAGGCGGCGATGGCCGCCTCGCTGATGTGCCAGGGGGTGGTGAAGTCCGGCTCCCCCACCCCCAGGGAGATGACCCCCTCCATGGTGGAGAGCAGGTCGAAGAACTTGCGGATGCCCGAGGGCGGAATGCCCTGCACCCGCCGCGAGACCAGGGCTCGCCGCGGCGGGCGAGCACCTAGGCCCAGCCAGCGGGCTAGCTGCTGCACGGCAGTCCTCTACAGCGCATAGGGCTGGCGGCGGCTGGGGGCCGGCCCCTCCAGGATGTCCCCATCCTCCTTGAAGCGCTTCAGGAGAAAATGGGTCACGGTGCCCTGCACCCCCTCGATGGGCGCCAGCTTGTTGGCCACAAAGGTCGCTACCTCCTGCATGGTGTCCCCCACCACCTGCACCGCCAAGTCGTAGGTGCCCGAGACCAGATACACCGAGCGGGCCTCGGGGAAGCGGTAGATGCGCTCCGCCACGGCGTCGAAGCCCCGGTCCCGCTGGGGAGCGATTTTCACCTCGATGAGGGCCCACACCTTCTGCACTCCCGCCTTCTCCCAGTTCACCACCGTCTTGTACTTGACGATGGCGCCCTCGGCCTCGGCGTCACGGATGGCGCTCTCCGCCGCCGCCGCCGACATCCCCGTCATGGTGGCGAGCCGCTCCGGGGTGGTGCGGGCGTCCTGCTCCAGGATTTTCAGGATTTCATGGTTGCTCATGGCTTACCCCCCAAGGTTAAATTCAAAGACTTGGCTTGCGCTTATGCCACGCCGTGGCCTGCTCGTAGGCGTAGCCCACCCGCAGCAGGGTCTCCTCGCTGAAGGGCTTCCCTATGAGCTGCAGGCCCACCGGCAGCCCCTCCACGAACCCCGCGGGCACGGTGAGCCCCGGCAGGCCGGCGATGTTCACGGGAATAGTATAAATGTCGCTGAGATACATCTGGAGGGGGCTCTCCGCCTTCTCCCCCAGGCGGAAGGGCACCGTGGGCGAGGTGGGGGTGACCAGGGCGTCGCAGCGCTCGAAGACCTGGTCGAACTCCCGCCTGATGAGGGTGCGCACCTTCTGGGCCTTGAGGTAGTAGGCGTCGTAGTAGCCCGCCGAGAGGGCGTAGGTTCCCAGCATGATGCGCCGCTTCACCTCCGGCCCGAAGCCGAACTGCTTGGTGTGCTCCATGGCCTCCCACATGGTCTCGCCAGGGGCGGAGAAGCCGTATTTGACCCCGTCGTAGCGGGCCAGATTAGCCGAGGCCTCGGAGGGGGCCAGGATGTAATACACCGCCAGGGCGTGGGGCGTGCTGGGCAGGGACACCTCCCGGTCTATGGTGGCCCCCAGCTCCTGGAGCTTGGTCAGGGCCATCTCCATGGCCTGGCGCACCTCCGGCTGCATCCCCTCGGCGTAGTACTCCCGGGGCACCCCCAGGCGCAGGCCCCGGAGGTCGGGCACCAGGGCCCGGGTGTAGTCGGGCACGGGGTTGGGCGCCGAGGTAGAGTCCCGGGGGTCGTGGCCGGATATGGCCCCCAGCACCAGGGCGCAGTCGGTGACATCTTTGGCCATGGGGCCAATTTGGTCCAGGGAGGAGGCGAAGGCCACCAGGCCGTAGCGGCTCACCCGGCCGTAGGTGGGCTTGAGGCCCACGATGCTGCAGAAGCCCGCGGGCTGCCGAATGGAGCCGCCGGTGTCGGAGCCCAGGGCGTAGAGGCATTCGTCCGCGGCCACCGCCGCCGCCGAGCCGCCGCTGGAGCCGCCGGGCACCCGCGTCACATCCCAGGGGTTGTGGGTGGGGAAGAAGGCGGAGTTCTCCGTAGAGGAGCCCATGGCGAACTCGTCCAGGTTGGTCTTGCCCACCATCACCAGGCCCGCCTGGTAGAGCCGGTTCATGACATGGGCGTCATAGGGCGGCACAAAACCCTCCAGCATCCGGGAGGAGCAGGTGGTGCGCACCCCCTTGGTGCAAATCACATCCTTGATGGCCGCGGGCACCCCCAGCAGCGGCCCTCGCTCCCCCGCCTGGAGCCGCTCATCCGCCAGCCTGGCTTGTTCCAGGGCCAGGTCGGGGGTGGCGGTGACGAAGGCGCGCACCTTGCCGTCCACGGCTCCAATGCGCTCCAGGACGGCCCGGGTCAGCTCCACGGCGGAGACCTCTCGCCGCGCCAGGAGACGGGCGGCCTGGTGGGCGGTCAGGCCCACCAGCTCGCGGGGCTTCATTCCAGCACCGCCTTGACCCTAAAGCAGTCCTCCTGGCGGCGGGGGGCGTTGGCCAGGATGTCGTCCTGGGGGAGGGAGGGCTGAACTTTATCCGGAGCCATGATGGACTGAAGCTCGATGGACTGGGCCGTGGGGGGGACGCCCTCGGTGTCCACCGCGGCCAGGGCGGCGAAGTGCTCCAGGATGGCGGAGAGCTGCTCCCGCAGGCGCTCTACCTCGGCCTCGGCCAGGCCCAGGCGGGCCAGCCGGGCGATGTGCAGCACCTCCTGGCGGCTGATGGTCAAGCTATGTCTCCCTGGTGGTGGCAGCGGCCTTGGGATACTAGTGGAGCGGCGTTGCCCGCTGCCGTATACCTCATCCCCCTGGCCCCCTTCTCCTGCAGGAGAAGGGGGGAATATTAGAATATAGTCTGGGGGACACCCCCAGACCCCCGCCAAAGGGCTGTGCCCTCTGGACTCCCGTGTCCCAGTACCTGAGGGAGAGCACCTTAGTCCCGGCAGGGGAGGAGACCCCACACCCCGCGAGGGGATTAGGGGTCATGATAGCACAGAGCTAAAGTGGCGGCAACGGGGGAAAGAGCGGAGGCCCGCCAGATGGCGGGCCTCCCTTCGTATCTTCTGGGCGTATCGGCTGAAGTGTCGGCGCTAGGCCTTGGCGGAGCGCTTGCCGGCGGCGTAGGCCTCGGCGGGATACATCTCGCCGGGGACATACGAGGCGCTGGGGGCGAAGCGGTTGGGGTCCCACTCCACCAACTTCAGGGCCTTGCGCTTGGCGTCGATGTGGGCCAGGGTCTTGGCCACGATATTCTCCCAGCCCTCCACGAACTCCAGCTTCCCGTCCACCTTCTTCTCCCACCCCGCACTGATGAGCTTCTGGATGGCCTCGCTCCCCGCCACGGGGTTGGGGCCGCCGAAGATGACATAGGCCCCCGAGGCCACGAAGTAAGCGCCGATGGCCAGGGCCTTCTCCGTCATCCACTCCGGGGCGATGCCCACCGCGGGCAGGTCGTTGATATCTTCCCCCAGGCCGCCCTCAGTGGCCATCTGAGTGGCTGCAGTGAGGATGCGGGAGTTGTCCACGCAGGAGCCCATGTGCAGCACCGGCGGGATGCCGATGGCCTGGCAGACCTCCTTGAGGCCATGCCCGGCGTTCTCCATCATCTCCGGCGAGAGCATGCCGAACTTGCCGCAGGCGTGCCCGCCGCAGCCCGTGGTGAGCACCAGGACATCGTTCTTTATGAGCTCCCGGATGATGTTGATGTGGGAGTCGTCCTGGGTCATGGTGGCGTTGTTGCAGCCCACCACCCCGGCCACGCCCCGAATGCGCCCGTTGGCCACATTGTCGTTCAAGGGCCGGAAGGACTGCCGGAACATGCCCCCCTGCATGTAGTTGAGGTATTCGTGGGAGAAGCCGGCAATGAGGGTGTTGGAGGTGTCCGGAATGTTCACCTGCTTGGGCCGATTGGGGTAGTTGTCGATGGCCGTCTTGACGATGAGCCGGGCTACCGTCATGGCGTCGTGCTCGCTAAAGGGGATATGGGTGGCCCCCGGAATCCTGCCCTTGGGCGAGGTGGTGATTATCTTGGTGTGGAACTTGCCCGCCAGGGGGACTAAAGCCTCCATGATGCACTGCACATCCACAATGAAGGCCTCCACCGCCCCCGTGAGGATGGCCAACTCCTGGTGCAGGAAGTTCCCCGCCAGGGGGATGCCCTGGCGCATGAGGACCTCGTTGGCGGTGCAGCAGATGCCCGAGAGGTTGATGCCCTTGGCCCCTTTGGACTGGGCATACTTAATCATCTCGGGGTCGCTGGCGGCCTCCAGCACCATGGCTGCCCCCTGGGGCTCATGGCCGTGGACGATGATGTTGACCTCATCCTCCTTGAGCACCCCCAGGTTGGCGCTGGCCGATACCGGGGTGGGCGTGCCGAAGATGATGTCGGAGAAGTCGGTGGAAATCATGGAGCCGCACCAGCCATCGGTGAGGGAGGCGCGCAGGGCGGCGTCCAGGATGTCCTCGGGGTCCTGGTCGTTGCCCATGTGGGTGCGGTGGAATACCTCCACCACCTCGCGGTCGGCCCCCTTGGGGGTCAGGCCCAGCTTGCGCCACATCTCCTGGCGCTTGGGGGTGGCGCGCTTGATGTAGGTAATCTCGCCATCCTGGCGGCCGAAGTCCCTGAGGGCGGCCTCCCCCAGGTCTTTGGCAATCTCCTCGTTGGTGCGGCCCTCCGTCTTGATGTCGAAGTAGCCCGCCACGATGCGGAGCTTGCCCTCATCCTTAATCTTGTAGTCGGGGGCCTCGCCCTTGCCGATGGCGGCCATCAGGTGGGCCAGGTCGCGCCCGTGGTCCGAGTGGGAGGCGCTGCCCGCGGCGATGGCCCGGGCCAGGTTGCGGGCCTGGATGGTCTCCCGGGTGGCGCCGCAAATTCCGTTGTTGGTCTTGCCCACAAAGCGGCAGGGGCCCATCCAGCAGTTGCGGCAGCAGTTGCCGTCGGCCCCGATGGGACAGGGCTTGGTGCTGTCGGCCCGGGTGAAGGCGGTGAGGATGTTCTGGCCCTGGGCCAGGTCCAGCATCCGCAGGGCCGCCGGGTCGATGCTCTTCTTCTGGGGCATAAAAAAACCTCCCCTTAAGGATGAATCTGCGTAGACCGCAAATTTAATCTTACTATAAAGGCATAAAGGGTGTCAACGATTGTACCCTGAAGCGTCATACTTCCCCATATCATACTGAGCCCAGCGAAGAATCTCCAGGAGGCAGAGGGCTTAGACCCTTCGCTACGCTCAGGGGGACATCTGTAGATGTGCTGTGAGAGTGGAGAGGGGGTGCGTCCCCTCACGCCCAGCGGAAACCCTCCCCCAGCTTCACCCCGCCGTAGCGCTCCCACTCACTGTAGATGCACCCGCAATACTGCTGGCGGTAGAGGCCCAGCTCCTTGGTCATCCGGCGGCTCTCCCCGAACCCCTTCCGCAGGTCCTCGTAGAAGAACTCCACCCCGTGCTCCCGTCCTGCCTGCTGGCCCACCTCCTTGAGCAGGCCGTGGCGCTGATAGGGGGAAATCAGCAGGGTGGTGGTGAAGGCCCTGAAGCCGGCTTCTTTGGCGGCCTGGGCGGCCTGGCCCAGCCGGAACAGATAGCAGTCGCCGCAGCGGTCCCCCTCCTTACCCGTGACCCGCCGCAAGAACTCCACCATCTCGTAGCCCTTCCCCTCAATGAGGGGTAGCCTCATCTTCTGAGCCAGGTCCCCCAGGGACTGGCGGCGGCGCTCATGCTCCATGAAGGGGTGGATATTGGGATTCCACCAGTAGCCGGTGGGGGTCAGCCCCAGCTCCCGCAAGCGGCTCACGCTGTAGGTGCTGCAGGGGCCGCAGCAGGCGTGGAGGAGGATTTCCTCCCGAGCCTTCTCCTCAGCCATGTTCCGCACCCTGGGCCCGATTGAGGCCCCAACCCCTCTCTCGAATTACGAAGATGACCGGGCCCGCCAGGGCCGGCAGGGCCGCCAGGCCGAACATCAGGCTCAGGCCCATCCCCTCGGCCAGGAACCCGCCCACTATGGAGCCGGCCCCGATGCCCAGGTCGAAACCGGCTGTGAATGTCCCCATAGCGGCTCCCTTCGATTCCCCGCCGATGTGGTCCAGAAGGTAGGCCGAAAGGGCAGGGTGGATGGACCCAAAGCCTACGCCGTAGAGGAAACCCAGGAGCAGGAGAGCGGTCAGAGAGGTGGCCATTCCCAGGAGCCCGGTGGCCACGGCCAGCACCAGGAATCCGGGCAGGAGCACAGGGCCACGCCCGAAACGGTCGGAGAGGTTCCCTGCCACGGCCCGGGCCAGGATGAGGGCCACAGCATAGGCGGTGAAGAAGAACCCTGGGTTGGCCAGCCCGTGCTCCACGGCGTAGAGAGGTAGAAAAGAGATTACCGCCCCGTAGGTGAGGGTGAGGCAGGTGACCAGCAGGGTGGGGATAAGGGCGGGCCGGCTGAAAAGGGCCGCCCGATTGTTGTTCGCTGCCCCCTGGCCGCGAGGCTCACGGATAAAAAAAGCCAGTATCAATGCCAGCAAGGCCAGCCCGGCGGAGGCTACGAAGAGGATGACGAAGTTGGTGGCGGTGAGGATGACTATGCCCAGGGCGGGGGCTATGGCCATAGCCAGGTTGCTGAACATGCCGAAGTAGCCCATGGCCTCGCCGCGCCGACGGACAGGGGATATGTCCGCGATGAGGGCGGTGGTCGTAGTGGTGAAGCAGGCGATGCCTACCCCGTGGAACAGCCGCAAGGCCAACAGTATGGGGATAGAGCTGGTGATGCCATATAGCAGGGGGGCAACGATGAAGATGATGGCCCCCACCAGCATGAAGATACGCCGCCCGCGCACATCGCTGGCCCGCCCCACGAAGGGGCGTAGGGTGATGCTAGTGACGGTGAAAATACCCAGGATTAGCCCTATTTGGGACTCGTTGCCGCCGATGAAGAGAATGTAGAGAGGCAGGGTGGGCAGCTGCAACTGAAAGCTGCTGAAGAAGGCGAAGGTGGAAGCAGAGGTCAGCAGGAACGGCGGCGTGAAGAGCCGCTCCTGCCGGGCCGGAGTGGCCATAGAGGGCATGGCCGCTCTACTCTCGGGGGGCCCAGAGCCGACCCTGGGCCGGCCCCGCGTCGGCCCCAGGGGCCTGGCCGGGATAGGGGATTCCCAGGTGCTCGTAGGCCCGCGGAGTGGCCAGCCGTCCCCGAGGGGTGCGCTCCAGGAAGCCCAGCTGGAGCAGATACGGCTCATAGACATCCATGATGGTGTCAGACTCCTCGCTGATGGCCGCGGCGATGGTCTCCAGGCCCACCGGCCCCCCCCCGAACTTGTCCACGATGGCCCGCAGCACCCGGTGGTCCACCTCATCCAGGCCCAGGCTGTCCACCTCCAGGAGCGCCAGGGCTGCTACGGCCACCTCCAGGGTGACAGCCCCCTGGGCCTTGACCTGGGCATAGTCCCGCACCCGCTTGAGGAGGCGGTTGGCCACCCGGGGCGTGCCCCGGGCCCGGCAGGCTATCTCTTGGCGGCCCGCCTCCTCCAGCTGCACCCCCAATATGGCCGCGGAGCGGGCCAGGATGGCGGCGATGTCCTCCTCCCGGTAAAAGTCCAGGCGATAGACGGCGCCAAAGCGGTCCCGCAGGGGCGGGCTGAGCTGGGCGTAGCGGGTGGTGGCCCCAATCAGGGTGAACTGGGGCAGGTGGAGCCGCAGGCTCCGGGCCCCCGCCCCCTTGCCGATGACGATGTCCAGGGCGAAGTCCTCCAGGGCCGGGTAAAGCACCTCCTCCACAGCCCGGCTCAAACGGTGGATTTCGTCGATGAAGAGGATGTCGTGCTGCTGGAGGTTGGTGATGATGGCCGCCAGATCCCCGGGCCGCTCGATGGCAGGGCCAGAGGTGATGCGCAGGTTCACCCCCATCTCCGCAGCGATGATGTTGGCCAGGGTGGTCTTCCCCAGGCCCGGAGGCCCATAGAGGAGGATGTGGTCCAGGGCCTCGCCCCGGGCCTGGGCCGCGGCCAGGGCGATGCGCAAGTTCGCCTTGAGCTTGTCCTGACCCACATACTCATCCAGGCGCTTGGGGCGCAGGCTGCGCTCCAGGACGGAGTCCTCGGCCTTGAGCTTGGGAGAGAGAATGCGCTCGGGTTGGGGTGCTTTCATCGGGCTCAATCAGGCGCTAAGGCCATACCAGACTGCTGAAAAAGAGGCGCAGAATACTTCCTGCCAGGGGTCTGGGGGTGTCCCCCAGATTCCTTTTGTCCCCCAAGACTGGGGGGAATAGAGGGTTGACATAGACTATTTCAGCGGTCTCCACACGAATAGTTCAACGGTTCAATTATAGCAGACGTCCCAGCTTGTAGCCAGGATGAGAAGAAGGGAAATTGGGGTCGGCCCAGCATCCCCCCCTTTCAGGCCAATCTGTCATAAAGAGCGTTTAGAAACGGGGTTATAAGGGGGCTCTGCCTGCCGCAGGCGGACGAAGGGGCGTTCCCCAGCAATCTCCTGTCAGGGATAGGATAGGGGAGTCCAGAGGGCGCAGCCCTTTGGCGGGGGCCTGGCGGTGTCCTCCGGCTTCACTCAATTCCCCCTTCCTGGTCAGGAAGGGGGTCAGGGGGATGGTCGCCAGGCGTTGCTAAACGGCCTGTTTCGGGGGGTTGACTTTGCCGCCAGGATGCGTTAATCTGCTGTCTCCAAATTGTAGGCTGGCCCGCGGGGAAAGAGCGGCAAGAGAGAGAAGGAGGCTGCGGTGATTAAAGGAGTGTCCAACCTGGTGATTGCGGTCAAGGACCTGGATGCGGCCATCGCCCAGTACACCACCATCCTGGGCTTCGCCCCCCAGACGGTGCGCAAGGAGGGACGGGGTGGCTTCATCAACGCCTTCTTCCGACTGGAGCACGGCAACGTAGAGCTCATCCAGCCCGCCGGCGCTCCGGCGGAGCACCCCATGGTGAAGAGGCTGGAATCCCAGGGGGAGGGCGTCTATATGATTTCCCTGGAAGCCGACAACCTGACCGCCCATGTCCAGGCCATGAACAAGGCCGGAATGAATGTGCGAGAGCAGGCTTTTGAGATGGACCCCTCCCGCCAGGTGGCCTATGTCAGCCCCCGCCACACCCGGGGCATCCTCATGCAGGTGTCTTCAGCCCACTAGGAGTAGTCCCCCTTCGCCGCCGCGGCGGGCTCAGGCCCTCGTGACCTGGGTTGACCACGGCCCTATCTCTCTTTGGGAGCGGAATAATGGTAAATTTCCCCTCCGATGAAAAAGCCCGCCTCAGGCGACAGAAGGCCAAGGAGGCCATCGTCCTGGCCATGCAGAGCCGCTGGGAAGAGGCGGTGCTGGTGAACCAGAGCATCCTGGAGGTGGCGCCCACCGATGTGGACGCCTATAATCGCCTGGGCAAGGCCCTCATGGAGCTGGGCCGCCGGGACGAGGCCCTGGAGGCCTACCAGAAGGCCGTCAAGCTAGACCCCTATAACGGCATCGCCAGCAAGAACCTGGAGCGGCTTAGCGTGCAAATGCCCGCCCCGCCCGCCCACGGGGTCGGCCGGGAGCGCCGCCAGGTATCGCCGGAGCTGTTCATCGAGGAGACGGGCAAGACCGGGGTCACGGATTTATTGCAGCTAGGCCCCAAGGAGCACTGGCTAGACCTGGTGGCGGGGGACGAGGTGAAGCTCAAGGCCGAGGGCCAGAACCTGGTGGTGGCGACGGCCTCGGGGGACTACATCGGCCAGGTGGAGCCCAAGCTAGGGCTCCGGCTGGTCCGCCTCATGGAGGGGGGGAACCTCTATGCCGCCGCCATCGCCAGCCTTAACGAGTCCAGCGTCAGAGTCGTCATCCGGGAGACCTTCCAGGACCCCAGTCAGGTGGGGAGACCCTCCTTCCCCTCCCGAGCCCACGACGGCTTTGCCCCTTACATGAAGGAGCGCCCCATCCGATACGAACTGGGGGAGGAGGGCGATGAGGATGAAGAGGCCGGATACACCATCGAAGGCGGGGAGGAGCTCAGCGCCCCTCGCCGCAGCGGGGCAGAAGAGGAGGGGGAGCCCCCCGAGGAGGAGTGAAGGAGGCCCCCCTCCCGTTGCAGAAAGATGGCGGGCTTAGCAGGCTGCTGAAAAAGGGGTGTTCCGAGGGGCGAAGCCCCTTTGACGGGGGTCTCGGGCCTGCCCTTGAGCGAAGCGAAGGGGTGTCCCTCAGATATTAAACCCATCCCCCAAGGGGATACCTTGTTAGAGGGATTTGGCCTTTCGGGCCACGGCCTCCTGGAGCTCCGAGAGCAGTTTGCCCAGGTCCACCTCGTGGACTTGGGCCACTTTTTCTAGGGGCAGGGCGCCCCCGCAGCAGGAATCCATGCCGTGGCGGTGGAACACCGGCAGGGTCTCCGGGTGAGCCAGCACCACCTGGTTGATGAGGGTGGAGCCGCTTATCTCCCTTGTCTTCATAGCCTTCTCCTAAACTAGCTGGTTCAGCTCTTCCACCAGCTTGTCCACCTTCACCCCGTGCATGGTGGAGCCGAAGGCCAAGGACTCCATCTTGATGCCGGGGCAGGTGAAGCAGCCGCGCCCGAAGTACTTCTCGATGACCTTGCTGGCCTCGGGGCTCTGCTTGACCACCTCGCCGATGAGCATGTTCTTGTGGAACTTGACCTTGCTCTCCGTCATGTCATTCCTCCTTAGTTCGTCCTATTGCCTGAATGGCTATTCCGCGTCCTTGGCGGTGAGAGTCCGCAGCATGTTGTACAGGAAGAGATAGAAAGATAGGCCCAGGAGGACCCCCGAGGCGGCCAGCCCCAGGGTGAGCCAAGTTCCCCGAGCCAGGTGCAGCACCTCCAGGCACTGGAAGGCCACCAGCCCCAGCAGGCCGATATTGGCCAGCCAGAGCTGGAGCCAGGCCAGGCCCTCGCTGTGAAGGGGCTGGCCCTTGAAGCGGGGTAGGATGTGGAAGGCCACCCCGAAAATCATGAAGCTGACGAAGCCCACCAGGTTGAGGTGGACATGGACGGTGCGCAGGACCTTCAGGTCGGGGAATATCAGGAAAGCTACCCCCAGGGCTACCCCCAGGGTCAGATAGACCATGCTGGAGAAGATGAATCCTAAAGTCGTCCTGCTCATAACACCTCCATCCTAAGGCTAGGAAGCCCCCTGGTATGTGACTTTTGTCTCAGAAGGGTGGAGCCTAGAGGCCTGCCATATCATGGGGACGCCAAACGGGGGTGCCGGAGGCGAAGCCCCCGCAGGCGGGGCTGAGGCCTGCCCTTGAGCGAAGCGAAGGGGTGTCCCCCAGAGAGGGGGCCAAGGGGTGAGGTATCCTCACTTTGGTGACGCGACACCAGACCCAGAGGGCGCAGGCCAGGACCAAGCCCGTTCTCATGGCCTCTGGAGCATCTCCTCCAGAGCTTTAGGGTCCAGGATTTGGATGCGTCCCCGCTCCACCTTGATGGCCCCCCGGCCCTCCAGGGCACGGAGGGAGCGGCCCACCATCTCCCGGGCGGTGCCCGCCAGGGCGGCCAGTTGCTGCTGGGTCAGGCTCGCGGCCACACCCTTCCCCGGTGAGGCATACTGGAGTAAGATGCGAGCGATGCGCTCCGTGACCCGCAGGAAGGAGAGATCCTCCACCAGGTTCACCAGGTGGCGGAGGCGGCTGGCGAAGACCTGAAGGATGGCGGCGGCCAACTCGGGGTATTCCCGCACCAGGGCCAGGGCGTGCTCCTGGGGCCAGACCAGCAGGGTGGCTGGTTCCAGGGCGTCGGCGCTGGCGGGGTTAGGGCCGCCGTCGAAGACCGGGACCTCGTTGAAGGAGTCCCCCGGCCCCATGATGCGCAGCACCTGCTCCCGCCCCTCGGGGGAGCTCTTGAAGATGCGGATGTGCCCCGACTGCACGAAATACAGCCCCTGACAGGGCTGGCCCTCCAGGATGACCACCTCGCCCCGGCCGCAGGAGCGAAGCTTCAAGCGGGGGCGGATTTGGGACAGGACCTCCGGCGCCAGGCCAGCGAAGAACGGGTGGGAGGCGATGGCGTAGAGAGCATCCCCCTCAGGCATAAGCGCTTCCTTTGGCGGCCCCGGCCTTCCCATAGGGCCTTGGGGCCTGCCTAGAACTCATCCCGAAATTCACTCCGATGGTGAGCTGGACCTCTTTATATCCCACCACTCGGGCCGTTTAGCTGTGCGTGGTGCAGGGGGCGAAGCCCCCCGCGGGGGGTCTGGGGGTGTCCCCGAGTCCTTTTCCCCTCCCCCTCTCCCTCCAGGTTATGGGGACGCCATACTGGGGGTGCAGGGGAAAGGCCCCTGCCGGGGGTTTGGGGGTGTCCCCCAGTCCTCCTCTCTCTTCCCCCTCTCCCTCCAGGTTATGGGGACGCC
>JACQUO010000032.1 GCA_016210205.1 Chloroflexota bacterium | reverse complement strand
TCCCCACGCCCACGCCCACGGGCAAGCCCGTCCTGAGCCTGAAGCTCCTGGAGGGCAAGGCCGATTACCAGACCCGGGGCAGCGCCGAGTGGCTGGCGGTCAAGGACGGCCAGGAGCTGGCCGTGGGGGACCGGGTGCGCACCAAGCTGGTCTCCTCCGCCCTCATGACCTTCAAGGATGGGAGCAAAATCCAGCTGGAGCCCTCCACGGAGGTCCTGGTGGAGCAGTTCATCCTCACCGACAAGGCGCGCATCGGCCGCATCAATGTGGTCCAGGGCAAGGTGAGCGCCGACATCTTCGATAAGGTTCCCGCCGGCTCCCTCTTCGAAATCGTCACCGCGGACGGCGTAGTGGCCGTCACGGGCACCAAGTTGGAGGTGGAGGCCCGGGACAACTTCGTGGTCAACCTTCTCGAGGGCAAGGCCAGCGTGGGCCAGGTGCAGGTGGATAAGGACACCGGTGCCCCCAAGGCCGTCTTCTTCGACCAGCAACCAGGATTGGTGCTGAACTTGGAGCGCAGCGCCCCCGGCACCCTGAGCCCCACGGCCCTGGCCAACACCCTCAAGTCCGCCGAGGCCGTGGTGGCCGGCGGCGCCGATGCCATCAAGGCAGTGAAGGACAGCGGCAACACCGGCGCCGGGCATGTCAAAGCCCTGGAGGCAGTGCGCGGCGACCCCACCCGAGCCGCGGCCTTCGAGGCCCTGGGCATCAATCCGGGCTCGCTGCCACCGCCGGCCCCGGGCACTACCGTCGCCAGCCTGGTGTCCCAGGCCTTCGACCGAGCCGATGTGGACCGGGTTCTTTCTGGGACCCTGCCCACCGCCCCCACGACACCCGCCACAGCCCCTGGCGGCGCGCCACGGCCAGACATCTCCCAGTTCGCTGCGCTCAGCACCGACCGGTCCCTGGCCACCGGGGGTGGGCTCATCCTGGGGGACAAGCCCACACCGGAGGGCCTCAAGGCGGCCTTCGACGCCAAGTTTGAGGCCCCCAAGTCCATCAATGTTTACAACGATACGGGCGCTAAAATCGGGGAGCAGCCACCGGCCCAGGTGGTCTTCAACGACAAGGGCGACCCCATCGGCAAGCAGTCCGCCCCTATGGTGATGTTCAACCCCGCCACCGGGCAACTGGCCGCTGACCAGAAGCCCCCGGACTTCGTCCTGGTCAAGGACCAGTTCTCAGACAAGCTGGTCTCCACCTCGTCAGCCCAGCTCATGCTCCCCACCATCAACCTGGGCCAGACCAATACCGGCCTTCAGTCCCAACAAATCGCCCCGCCCATAGCCCTGAACCAGCAGGGGGAGCTGCGGACCACCTTCGTCACCTATGATGACAAGGGCAAGGCCTCGGGCTATCAGGCGCTGGGCAGCAATGTCTTCAACGCCCAGGGACGGCCGGCGGTGGACACCGCCCTGCCCTTTGTGCAGTTCCAGGGAGGCAAAGTGGTCGGGCAGGACTCCATCCCTATCCTGATGAAGGATGATAAAGGCAAGAACCTGGAGTTGGAGATAAAGCCTTCCCTGATTTTCGACGACAAGAAGAACCTCGTGGGCCAGATGGAGCCGCCGAAAATCCTCATGGACAGCGTCGGCCGCCCCGTGGGTATTGAGGCGGGCCTGGTCTTAATCCACCAAGAACTCCACCGCCCGCCGGGTGTCCTCCTGGGTGAAGGCACGGCCCCAGGCGCAGCCGGCCCCACGGGTGGTGCCCCGGGTGCCCCAGGCGCTCCGGGCGCGGCCCCAGGCGCGGCTGGCCCTACGGGTGGAGCCCCAGGCACGGCCCCGGGCGCCCCCGGCGCAGCCCCGGCCATCTTCTTTGACGCCAAGGGCAACGCCCAGACCCCGGAGCAGTTCCGGCCATCCGTGGTGTTCCGCGATGAGAAGGGCGCCAAGGTGGGCGAGCAGGTCACCACCTCCACCTTCCTGACCAACCCCACTGCGGCCATCCAGGCCATCCAGGCTGAAGGGCGGGGTCAGGCCGGCGCCACCCAGGCCGCCCAGGAGCGCATCAACAACCTGACCCAGCGCTCTGAAGAGAAGCTGAATGTGGTGGTCTTAGACTCCCAGAACCGGCCCACGGTGGTGCAGGTTGAGCAGAAAAACCTCTTCAATGGCCAGGGCCAGACCGTCGGGACGGCCCCGCCTCCCATCATCACCTTCAACGACAAAGGGCAGCCCACGGGCTTTGCCAATAACACCAACTTCCAGTTCTTCGGCAACCTCACAGCCCCGACCCCGGGTGGAGCAGCCCCAGGCGCTCCGGGTGCAGCCCCAAGCGCTCCAGGCGCAGCTCCGGGCGCTCCGGGTGCAGCCCCAAGCGCTCCAGGTGCAGCCCCAGGCGCTCCGGGTGCGGCCCCAGGCGCTCCGGGTGCGGCCTCAGGCGGAGCCCCAGGCTTCTTTGCCCCCGAAGGCCTCTTCGACAAGGACGGCAAGCCCACGGGCCAGGTCACCAGGTCATTCGCCCCTGGAGAAGTCCCCAAGTTTGAGTTCATTCAGCCGCCTGCCCCCATCGCAGCCGTGGGCCAGGTTCAGGGTGGCAGCGTAGTCCAGTTCGGCGGACCAACCACAGCAGGGCCAACCACCGGCGCCCCAGGCGGAGCACCCACGGGCGGCGCCCCAGGCGGAGCGCCCACGGGCGGCGCCCCAGGCGGAGCGCCCACGGGCGGCGCCCCAGGCGGAGCGCCCACGGGCGGCGCCCCAGGCGGAGCGCCCACGGGCGGCGCCCCAAGCGGAGCTCCAGGCGGAGCTCCAGGCGGAGCTCCAGGCGCATTCCCAGGTGGTGGCGCGACTGGTGGTCAATTCCCTGGCGGTGGTGCCACCGGCGGGCAGTTCCCCGGCGGCCCCGGTGGATTCACCTTCGACATCAAGGAGGCTCCCAAGGGCGGATTTGGAGGCGCGGCGCCCTCGGAAATCAACGTGGGTAAAGACTTCAAGGAGCCGCCAACCCAGTTTAGTGGCGGCGGCCCCGGCGGCGGCGGCCCCAGCACCGGCCCTGGCGCAGGCGGCGGCGGCCCCAGCACCGGCCCTGGCGCAGGCGGCGGCGGCCCCAGCACCGGCCCTGGCGCAGGC
>JACQUO010000031.1 GCA_016210205.1 Chloroflexota bacterium | reverse complement strand
TATAATACTTTCTTGCGGTAAATCTCCGCCAATGCCGTGCCCCTGCGGTGAGTGTGGCCTAGTGGTTTAAGGCACCAGGTTGTGGCCCTGGAGACCGTGGGTTCGAATCCCATCGCTCACCCCAACTCATTCGGCTGGGCAAGGCAAATGGCGCCCATATCATTCTGAGTCCGCCGCAGGCGGACGAAGAATTTGGGGTGCAGGGGTGAAACCCCTGCCAGGGGGTTTGGGGGAATCCCCCCAAGATTTATCTTCCCCCTCTCCTGTAAGGAGAGGGGGATACAGGGGGTGAGGGCAACCTGAGACCCTTCACACCGTTCAGGGTGACATGATGTGAAGGGGAGTCCAGAGGGGCGTCCGCCTTCGGAGGATGGCAGGGGTCCGGGGCCAGTGCGCCTGTAGCTCAGCGGATAGAGCATCGGTCTTCGGAACCGAGGGTCGGGGGTTCGAATCCCTTCAGGCGCGCCAGAGCCAGCCAGGATGAGGCGACCCAGGATGGCCCGG
The DNA here is from genome assembly GCA_016210205.1 of Chloroflexota bacterium. Classification (GTDB taxonomy): domain Bacteria; phylum Chloroflexota; class Dehalococcoidia; order JACQUO01; family JACQUO01; genus JACQUO01. The sequence continues at coordinate 18,299 of JACQUO010000031.1, read as the reverse complement.
CCCTGGGGGCCTTGAATTTTAAGGACAGAAACTAGAAAGGGAAGCTGTGGTGGTTGACTTGAGGAAGGCGGCGGCCATCGCCGGGGTCTATGAGCACCCCACGAGGTACGCCCCGGACAAGAGCGAGCTGCAAATTCAGGCGGAGTGCGCTATCGGGGCCCTGGAGGATGCGGGCCTGAGAAAGGGGGATGTGGATGCCCTCTTCACCTCGGGGGGAGGAGGGGGGCTGAACGCCGTGGGCCTGGCGGACTACCTGGACATGTATCCCCGGTTTGTGGACAACACCTCGGTGGGGGGGAGCTCTTTTGAGTTCCACCTGTCCCACGCCCTCACGGCGGCGGCCACAGGTCGGCTCAACTGCGCCCTCATCACCTACGCCAGCACGGCTCGCTCCCACAGCGTGCCCGTGGGGACCGGCGCCCGGGGCGGGATGCGTCTTGACCCTTCCATAGGGAGCTTTGAGGACCTCTATGGCACCACCCTCATCGGGCTCTACGCCCTGGTGGCCCACCGCCATATGGCGCGCTATGGCACCACCAGCCGCCAACTGGCGGAAATCTCCGTGGCGGCGCGGGCCCATGCGGCCAAGAACCCCCACGCTGTGTACCGGGACCCCATCACCGTGGAGGATGTCATCAGCTCGCGGATGGTCTCCTCGCCCCTGCGGCTTCTGGACTGCTGCATCATCTCCGATGGCGGGGGGGCGGTGGTGGTGGTCTCTCCTGAAGTGGCGCGCAACATCAAGAAGCGGCCGGTGTGGGTGTTGGGGGTGGGGGAGGCGGTGGCCCACCAGGGGGTCGGCGCCCGGGACCTGGTGGAGACCGCAGCCAAGCAATCGGCGCCCCGGGCCTTCCAGATGGCCGGGGTGGCCCACAGCGACATCGATATGTGCATGATATACGACTCTTTCACCATCACTGTGCTGACCACCTTGGAGGACTTGGGCTTCTGCCAGAAGGGGGAGGGCGGCGAATTTGTCTCCGGGGGCCGGCTGTCCCTGGGGGGGGCCTTGCCCATCAACACCGATGGGGGCGGCCTCTCCTCCAACCACCCGGGGATGCGGGGCATCTTCCTGCTCCTCGAGGCCACCAAGCAGCTTAGAGGCGAGCGAGGGGAGATGCAGGTGCCCGACTGCCGCCTGGCCCTGTGCCATGGCACCGGCGGCAGCTTGGGGGCGCGCCACAGCGGGGGCACCGTCATCCTGGGGCGGGACTGAGGAAGGAGAGCGACAGTGACTGAATATAAGAAACCACTGCCTACTGTATCCGGCGAGACCAAGGCGTTTTGGGAGGGATGCAAGCGGGGGGAGCTCCTCATCCAGCGCTGTCCCCGCTGCCAGCGATACCAGCATTACCCGCGAGCTATCTGCGCCCATTGCTTCTCCCCGGACATCCAGTGGGTGAAGTCCTCGGGCAAGGGGACGGTGTGGAGCTATACGGTGACCCACCAGAACCGGGGCCAAGGCTTCCGAGACGAACTGCCCTATGTGCTGGCCCTGGTGGAGGTGGAGGGTGGGGTGAAGATGTTCACCAACATTGTGGACTGCGCCCCGGAGTCGGTGAAGGTCGGTCTGCCCGTGGAGGTGGTCTTCAAGCCGGCCACCGATGACATCACCATCCCCTACTTCCGTCCCGCCCGCTAAGGCTCAGAGCGGGCACGAGCGCCGTCCTTGTCGGCGGCATCCTTCTGGGAACAAGGGCATCCCTCCTCCCCCTTTCGGGGGAGCGCCGAGGGGGCTGAGCCCCCTCGGCCAGGGGTCTGGGGGTGTCCCCCAGAAAACCAATCCCCCTCTCCCTTACTAAGGGAGAGGGGGACAATAGGGGGTGAGGGTCATCACACTCCCAGGGCATCGGCCACATCCTTCAGGCCCAGCCGTTCCAGGGTCGCCCGCTTGGGCGCCGCCGTCTCCCGGTCCCAGCCCATGGCCTCCAGGGCCTCCTTGGCCTGGGTCTCGATGTCCACGGTCACACCCTTCCAGGGGCCGGAGTCCATGGCGGGCTGTCCTATCATGCGCCCGGGCACCTTACGCTCCAGGGGGTTGATGCCCTCCCGGATGTTGAAGGCATGGCGGATGTTGGCGATGCGCTCCCCGATGGTGACCGCCTCCGGGACAGTGAGCTCCCGGCCGGTCACGGCGTGGAGGGATTCCAGGAGCGACTGGCGGCGAGGGTTGGCGAAGAGGCCGAAGGAGCACATGCCGCTGGCCTGCATCACATGGTCGAAGGAGCTCATGACGCGGTGGGCCGCCCCCTTGCCGTGGGGGTCCCGCGGGTTTAGGGGCTGGAGGTCGAACCCCTCGGGGGCGCGGCCCCCCTCCAGGTTGTGGGCGCCCCCCTGGGTGTGGCGGCCCGGAGTGGCGTCCAGCCAGTAGGTGGTGGCCCGGCCAGGCAGCATCTTGGGGTCGTGCATGGGGAGCTCCTGCCCTCCGATGTGCATGGCGAACTCCTCGGCCCCCCGGCCCAGCCGCTCCGCCGCCACCTTCACCCCGTCGGCCAGCACATCCCCAAAGCCCTCCCGCTTGGCTAGCTTCTCGGTCATCTTGACGATGGCCCCGGCGTTGCCCCAGCGCAGCTCGAGGCCGTCGGTGGTCTCCCGGGTGACGATGCCATTCTCGTAGCACTCGATGGCGAAGGAAAGGGTGCCCCCGGTGGAGATGGTGTCCAGGCCGTAGCGGTTGCAGATGTCATTGATGGCGATGATGGCCTCCACATCCTCGTTGAGGCACATGTTGCCGAAGGCGGCCAGGGTCTCATACTCCGGCCTGTGGGCGCCGGCCGCGTACTGGTATTTGCCCGTGCCCGCCTTCATCAGGGCGCCGCAGGCCATGGGGCAGCGCCAGCAGCCGTAGCGCTTCTCCACGAAGGCGCTGACATTGTCGCCGTAGATGGCCTGGGCATTGGGGAACTCCTCCAGGCCGGCGCTGCCCCAGTTCTTCACCGGGGAGCCGCCCCGGGCCACATGGCCGCCGCCGATGCCCGTGGTGCCATATTTGGCGAAGCGGTCATAGAAGGGGCCTTTCATCTCGTCCAGGTGCTTGCGCCGCACCTCCCGTAGCAGGGCCTCGTTGGCGATGGGGACGGTTTTGTTGCCCTTGGCGGCCACGGCCTTGAGGTTCTTGGAGCCCATGACCGCCCCCAGACCAGAGCGGCCCGCCGCCCGGCCCTTGGCGTTCATGATGGCGGAGATGAGGGAGCGCTTCTCCCCCGCAGGGCCGATGCAGGCAATGCGGGCCTCTTTGCCCACCTCTTGCCAGAGCAGGTCCTCGGTGTCGTGGCTGTCCTTGCCCCAGAGGTGGGCGGCCGAGCGCAGCTCCGCCTTGCCGTCCTCGATGAGGAGATAGACGGGCTGAGCGGCCTGGCCGGTGAAGAAGACGCCGTCATAGCCGGCGAACTTGAGGTAGGGGCCGAAGTCGCCGCCGCAGTTGGCGTCGCCCCAGCCGCCGGTGAGGGGGGACTTGCCCACAGCCATGAAGCGGCAGCCGAATACGGCGTTGGTGCCGGTGAGGGGCCCGGTGAGGAACCCCAGGGTGTTCCCTGGCCCCAGGGGGTCCACCTTGGCCTTCTGGCGGCTGAAGAGGAGACGGGCCCCCACGCCGTAGCCCCCGATGAAGTCGTGGTAAAGGCTCTCCGCCGGCGCCTCCTCCCGGATTTGCCCCTTGGAGAGGTCTATGAAGAGGATTTTCCCCATGTATCCGCCCGCCATCTTGTGTCTCCTTCCAGATTGCTGTCCAGAAACACTTTGCCCCCATCCGGGGACGGGGGCAAAGCCCGAACTCGTATCTATTTTACCACGGCCAGGGCCTGGGTTGCCACCGGCCTTCCCTTGGGACGGCTCAGGGTTTGCCGTATTCGTCCCGGAGCACCCGCTTGAGCACCTTGCCCATGGGGTTGCGCGGCAGCTCCTTCACGAAGACCACCGAGTCCGGCTTTTTAAAGCTGGACAGACGGGTGCGGCAGTGCTCTACAATTTCTCCCGCCGTGGCCTTCTGGCCCTCTTTGAGGACCACCACGGCCCGGATGGTCTCGCCCCAGGTGACATCGGGGACGCCGATGATGGCGGCGTCATCCACCGCGGGATGGGTCATGATGACATTCTCCACCTCGGCGGGGGTGACATTCTCGCCGCCCCGGATGATGAGGTCTTTGGAGCGGCCCGCCAGGAAGATATAGCCCTCCTCATCCATATAGCCCAGGTCCCCGGTCCAGAGCCAGCCGCCCTTGATGGTCTCCTTGGTCTTGGCCTCGTCCTTCCAGTAGCCCCGCATGACCCGCGCCCCCCGGGCGGCGATCTCCCCCACTACGCTGGGGCCTACCTCCTTGCCGTCTTCGCTGAATATCTTCACCTCCACATCGTCCAGGGGCCGGCCGATGGAGGACTCCAGCCGCTTGAGCTTCTTGGCCTTCTCCTCCGGGGTGCCGGTGATGACATGGTCATCGGGGCCTAGCATGGTGATGGTGGAGGCCGTCTCCGTCTGGCCAAAAGCGTTGATGAAGCGGGACTTGGGGAAGACCTCAATGGCCTTCCGGATGACCTCAAAGGGCATGGGGGCGGCCCCGTAGGTGATGACCTTGAGGCTGGAGAGGTTGTATTTCTTGAAGTCGGGGTGATCGATGACATTCTTGAGCATGGTGGGGACCAGCATGGCCCGGTCCACCTTCTCCTGCTGCACCAGCTTCATCCATGGCTCCACCTCGAACTGGCGCATGAGCACCAGGGTGCGCCCCCCGTAGATGGCGGCCATCATGGCCTGGATGCCCGCCACATGGTAGAGGGGCACGGTGAGGATATTCTTCTCCTCCGTCTCCGGGTCGGCGGGGCTGACATTGTTCATCAGATAGATACCGAAGGCCTCATGGCGCAGGGGTACCCCCTTGGGCAGGCCGGTGGTGCCCGCGGTGTACATGAGGACGGTGGTGTCGTTGTCGTCAATCTCGGCGGTCACATCACCCGGGACGCCGCTCTTGAGGAGAGACTCGTAGTCATCGAAGCCGGGGGCCTTCTTCTCATAGCAGACGAAGTGCTTCACCGTGGGGCACTCGGGCTTGATGGCCTGCATCAGAGGCATGTAGCGTTCCCCGCAGAAGACCGCCTTGGCCTCGCTGTTCTTCAGCATATAGGACACCTCGTCCTGCCGGGCCCGGAAGTTGATGGGGACGAAGACCACCCCCAGCTTGGCGCAGGCGAAGTAAGTCTCCACCATGTCATTGGTGTTGACCTGCATCACCCCCACGGCATCGCCCTTCTTCAGGCCGTACTTCTTGGCCAAGGCATGGGCCAGCTTATTGGTGCGCTCGTTGAGGTCAGCGAAGGTGAACTTGGCCCCGTCGAAGTTAATGGCGGTGCGGTCGGGGACGATGGCGGCGGAGATGTTCAGGACCTCGGTGGTATTCATAATCCCTCCCTATGTTTTTCCTCCCGCTGGCGGCGGTATTTTAGGGGAGTTGCCTTCACCGTGTCAAGCGTCGCTTGACCCCGTCCATAATCAGGGTCATGGTCTGGCCGGCCCTGGCATCGATGCGCACGTCTGCCAGAGAATCCAGAGGCGTCTCCCCTTGGTTGATGATGATGAGCTTGGCTCCGGCCTGGTGGGCGAAGAGGGGCATGTAGGCCGCCGGATAGACCACCAGGGAGGAGCCAATGACCAGGCAGACATCGCAGGCCCGAGAGCGCCGCTCCGCCTCCAGGGTCTCCCACACCGGCATGGGCTCCCCGAAGGCGATGACCGCGGTCTTCAGCATACCGTGGCACTGGGGGCAGTCGGGCGTCTCCTCCCCCGCCAGGATGCGGTCCTTTATCTCCTCGCGGGGGAAGCGCGCCCCGCAGTCCAGACACTTGACCCACTTGAAGGTGCCGTGGAGCTCGATGACCCTGTCGTCGTGCACCCCGGCCCGCTGGTGGAGGCCGTCGATGTTCTGGGTGATGACGCAGTCCAGGAGTCCCAGCCGGTCCAGCTCGGCCACGGCGTAGTGGGCCGGGTTGGGCTCCGCCCCCTCGGCCATGCCGCCGCCGGCGAAGCGCTTCCAGGACTGCTTGCGCCAGTCCGGGTCGGAGAGGAACCGCTGGTAGGTGTAGTTCTCGGGGTTCTCCCGCCGCCAGAGGCCCTGAGGCCCCCGGAAGTCCGGGATGCCCGACTCGGTGCTGATGCCGGCCCCCGTGAAGACGACGACCCGTTTCCCTCGGGCCAGGTGTTCCGCCGCTTGCTCCGTCAGAGCCTGCAGTTCCCGGGCCTCCATGGCGCACCCCCCATGCTTGACTAAGCCCTCACGCCTCCCTTAGGCCTCACTGGCTGCCTTCCCACGGGAGTCGGCTCGGGGCCTCCCCCAGGCGGCGCGCCAGGCGGGCCTCCAGGGCCAGCCCCTCCTCCAGGCTCAGGTTCAGGCCCCGGGCCACCGCCTCCTTGGCGGCCCGCACCGCCTGGGGCGGCTGGGCCAGGAGCTTTTGCGCCAGGGATTGGGCCTGGGGCAGAAGCTCCTCTCGAGGTACGATTTTGTGCACCAGGCCCAGCTCCAGGGCCTCCGCGGCTCCGATTCTGTCGCCGGTGAGGGTCATCTCCAGGGCCTGGCCCAAGGGGATGTGCCGAAGCAGAGTCTGGCTCCCCCCGGCGGTGGGCACCATCCCCAGGCCCACCTCCGGCAGGCCGAACTGGGCCTCCGGGGTGGCCAGGCGGAAGTCGCAGCACAGGGCCATCTCCAGGCCTGCCCCCACGGCGAAGCCGTGCATGGCGGCGATGAGCGCCTTCTCCTGCGCCAGGAACTGGCCCCACAGGTCCCGGGCCCAGCGCACCCAGCGCGCCACCGCCTGGGAGGGCGCGGTGCCGAACTCGGAGATGTCGGCCCCGGCGCAGAAGGCCCGCTCCCCCGCCCCGCGGAGGATGACCACCCCCACCTCCGAGTCCTCCCGCACCGCCCCCATCACCTGATAAAGCTCGTCCCGCATCTTGAGGTTGACGGCGTTTAAGGCCCGGGGTCGGTTTAAGGTGATGTAGCCAATCCCCTCGCTTTTTTCGTAGAGGACGGTCTCAAACATCCTGTGACTTCAGGCCATTCCCGTTGCGGCCGAGACGGGATAGCTCCGCCAGGTCTATCTCGTTGTGGAAGCGTCCGATGTCCTCCACATAGTGGGCGTCGGAGTCGGATAAGAGGAGGAGGTTATGTTTCTCCGCATAGGCGCGGATGGCCGGGCGGTCCAGGTGCCAGGTGTGCATGGGGTTGTCAATCTCGATGCCCTGGACAGGGCCCCTGATGTGGTAATTCAGGTCGGTGTAGTCTAGGCGGAAGGGGTGGGCCCAGAAGCGGAAGGTGGCGCCGTCGGGGAGGAAGAGCTCTACCACCTGCTCCTTCCAGGGCCCGTCTATCTCCTGGCCGGGGATGATGATGACCTCGGGGGCCACCTGGGCGATGAGCTCTTTCATGGTGTAGGAGTATTTGGAGCTATGATGCTCGGTGATGGCGATGCCGTCCAGCCCCTTCTCCTTAATTTGATTCACGATTCTTCTGGCGATGTCTAACGACGGCGGGGCGTAACGGGTGGCTTCCCAGCAGTGGGTGTGCAAATCCAGTTTCAGTTTCACTTTTCCTCTTTGCTAGTCTCCCCTGAAGGTGGGAGCTCGCTTCTGTAAAAAGGCGGCGATGCCCTCGGCCCGGTCGTGCGTGGTCTGGAGCAGGAGGGAGAGGTCTGCTTCCAGCCGCAGGCCCTGGTCGAGGGTCAGGTCCAGCCCCTTGAGCGCGGCCTCCTTGGCGTACTTGACGGCGATGGGCCCCCGGGCCAGGAGCCGCTCCGCCAGTGCGGACACCGCCGCCTCCAGGTCTGGGGCGGGCGCTATTTGGTTCACCAGGCCTATCTTGAGGGCCTCCGCGGCGTCGAGCTCCCTCCCGGTGAGGAGCAGCTCCAGGGCCCGGCCCCTGCCGATGAGCCGGGGCAGCCGCTGGGTGCCCCCGCCCGAGGGCAGGTGTCCCCGTCCCACCTGGGGCAGGGCGAAGCGGGCCGTGTCCGCCGCCAGCCGCAGGTCGCAGGCCAGGGCCAGCTCCAGGCCGGCCCCGATGGCGTCGCCACCGATGGCGGCGATGGCCGGGGCCAGGAGCGAGGCCATGGCCCCGCAGGCCCTGGCAGAGGGGGTCTGCCCCCAGGCCCCGGGGGTGAGGCCGTTCTCGCCCGGCTTGCCGTAGTCCTCGCCGCGGGAGAAGACGCCGCCGGCGCCGGAGAGCACCACCAGGTGGAACTCCGGCTCCAGGTTAATCTCGCGGCAGAGGTCAGCTAGCTCCTGGGCCAGGGGGAGGTCGATGGGGTTGCCCTGGGCGGGGCGGCTCAGGGTGAGGCGGGCCACCCGCCCCTGCCGTTGGAAGGAAATCAACGCTCGGCTCGGCCCTTTCGTCTTGGTCTGGCACAACCACCCCAAGTTTAGCCGAATTCGCTTCTCACTGTCAAGAAAAGGGCCAGGGTGTGGGGCATCCGGAGGCGGCCACGGTGGAGCCAGGGGAGGGCGCGCCCTCCCGCCGCTACGACGCGGCGATGGGGCTGAACCTGCTGGAGGCGCGAGGGTGGGGTGATGGGTGGGTCTAGGCCCACCCTATGTGTTTAAGATGTTGCCCCTATCGTTGTAGAGGGTTGCGCTGAAAAAAGCCCATCGTGTCCAGGTGTTCTTGTCCTAGACGGTTGTTTTTTACGAGAGAGGTCACGATCTCCTGGGCAGCACTGAAGAAGGCTTCACTCGTTTTTTTTACATAGTCCAGGTCAACATCGGGCAGTCGTTTACCGGCTTGATGTTGAGAGGCAGGGATCACCTTTACATATTGCTCATCTACTCGTCCTAAGTTGTGTACAATTAGGTTCCTACGGGCTATGGGTTCCAAAAGGTTTTGGTAAGAGCGCTCTTCCTTCTTGAGCCAGTCATCAAATTGCTTTTCGTTGAATATCCTGTAGTTGTGCTTAACTCTTTTGTCGTGTTCTCTGACTTTTCGAATGATGTCTTTTTTGAAGGCATCCCAAGCCGACGCGCCGTTGACTAAGCCCATGTTGCATAGCCATCCATCATATCCCAGATCGTTGCCTGTTATCGGCTTTGGAACCCCCCTTACGACAATGGTTTTGTAAAGGAAGAGGCTGTCCGAAACAAGTTGAATTGCGGCTTCTAACTCGACTCGCAAAGCATCAAGGGGTGTCTCAGGTGTTCTCGAATTTTTAAATAAATCCTGCACCATCGCGCCGCCCCCAATCATTCACCCGTCGGTGTAAATGCCGTTATCCTCGATTCCTCCGGGGGTCTAGTCTGACTCATGTCCACCCGCTGCTGAAGACCAGCAGGCGCGGCTCCGTCATCTCCTCCATGGCGTAGCGCAGGCCCTCCCGCCGAGGCCCGCCCTCAGCTTTCCCGTTGACCCCGCGGGTAGAGGGCCACGGTGGCCGCGAAGAGCACCAGCACCAGGATGTCCCACAAGGGCCCTTGTTCGAAGGGGAGTTTGGCCAGGACGGTGTCCGCGTATAGGCCCACCACCCCCAGGATGCCCATGGCCGCCGCCAGGGCCTTGAGGAGCCCCAGGCGCTGGGTGGGCGCGCGGAAGGCGAACCACCCCGCCACGGCCCAGGTGAAGGTCATGGTGCCCGCCAGCAGGCTCAGGAGCTCCGCCGCGCTCGTGAACCGCTCGCCGGGCACCAGGCTTTCGAACATGGCCTGGGCAAAGAAGAGGAGCGTGACGGTGAAGAACACGGTGTACAGCATCCACACCCCCAGCACCACCCTCAGCAACATGACCCTGGTGGACTCCTTCATCTTGTCCTCCTTACTGCCCGCCTGACCTTCTGGCGGACGCTGAACCTCTGACGAGGTGCGTGTCCCTCTAGCTCCACCCGCTGCTGAAGACCAGCAGGCGCGGCTCCGTCATCTCCTCAATGGCGTAGCGCAGGCCCTCCCGCCCGAAGCCGGACTCCTTGACCCCCCCGTAGGGCATGTGGTCGATGCGGTAGGTGGGGATGTCGTTGATGATTACCCCGCCCACCTCCAGCTCCCGGAAGGCCATGAGCGCATGCTCCAGGCTGCCCGTGAAGACCCCGGCCTGGAGGCCGTAGGCGGAGTCGTTTATCTGCGCCAGGGCCCCGGCGAAGTCGGCGAAGGGGAAGAGGTTCACCAGGGGGGCGAAGGCCTCCAGCTGGCAGACCTTGGCCCGGGGGTCCACATTAGTCAGAATCGTCGGCTCGAAGAAGAGGCCCCGGGCGTGGCCGCCGGCCAGCACCCGCGCCCCTCCGGCCACCGCCTCGCCCACCCAGGCCTCCACGCGCCGCAGGGCCGGCCCGTCGATGAGGGGGCCGAGCTGGGTCTCGGGGTCCAGCGGGTCGCCCATCTTGAGATTCTGGGCCGCCTCCTGGAAGCGGCGGGTGAACTCGCCGAGGATGTCCCGGTGCACATAGCAGCGCTGGACGGAGATGCATATCTGCCCCGCGTAGGAGAAGCTCCCCGTCACGATGCGGGGGATGGCCCGCTCCAGGTCGGCGTCCTTGTCCACGATGACCCCGGCGTTGCCCCCCAGCTCCAGGAGCACCTTCTTCCTGGGGCCGGCCTTCTCCTTTAAGGCCCAGCCCACGGGGGCCGAGCCGGTGAAGGAGAATATTTTGAGCCGGGGGTCGGTGGCCAGCCGCTCCCCCAGGCTCCGGCTCATGGGCAGCACCGAGAGGGCGCCTTTGGGCAGGCCGGCCTGCTCCACAATTTGGGCCACCATGAGCATGGTGATGGGGGCGTCCGTGGGGGGCCGCAGCACCATGGGGCAGCCCACGGCCAGGGCCGGGGCCACCTTGTGGGCGGCCAGGTTCAGGGGGAAGTTGAAGGGGGAAATGGCCCCCACGGGGCCGACGGGGAAGCGGCGGGTGAGCGCGAAGCGGCCCGCCGAGGCGGGGAGCCAGTCCAGGGGGATGACCTCGCCCCCCATCCGCCGGGCCTCTTCGGCGGCCACCTCGAAGGTGAAGACGCCCCTGTCCACCTCGGCGCGGGCGTCGCGGATGGGCTTGCCCGCGGCCAGGGCGATGGAGCGGGCCAGATCCTCCTTGCGGGCGGCGAGGCCCGCGGCGGTCTCGCGCAGGATGCGGGCGCGCTCGTAGCCGGGCAGGGGGCGGGTGACGGCGAAGGCGGCCTGGGCGGCGGCGATGGCCCGCTCCAGCTGGGCCTCCGAGGCCAGGAAGGTGGTGCCGGCCACCGAGCCGTCGTAGGGGTTGGGGACCTGGAGGGGGGTCGGCGAGTCCTCCCAGGCCCCGGCCACGAAGATAGGATAGGTCTGGCTCATGGGGGGCCTCCTTGGAGGGGTGGGGCGGGATGCTACCGCGGCAGGCCGTACTGCTCCCGGAGCTCCCGCATCCGCTCTCGGGCCTTGTCGTGGACATGGCGCACGGCTTCCAGAGCAGCCTTGACCTCGGGCTTGAGGTCGGCGAGCAGAGGCTCGGAGCGCAACTCCTTTTCCAGTTGCTCCAACTGGTGCCACAGGGCCACGATTTCCTTGGGGTGGAGGTTACTCTGATTGGGGAAGCGACGGAAGACCTCCCGGGCGGCAGCCACGGCAGCCTGATTCCTTTTGGCGTTCAGGTCCTCATGCGCCGCGTTCAGCCAGGACACAATTTCCCGCACCTCGCCAGCGGCCGGCCCCGAAGATACCCGGGGGCCAATGAGCCCACAAATGTATTCCCCGTCCTCGAAGAGGGGCGCGTTGGCCGGGGTCACCCCCAGCTTCTGGATAATTTCCGCCGCCCGCTTCAGGGTAGCGTTCTGGCCCAGGGCTATGTATTCCTGGCAGCCGCAGACTTGACACATGTGAGGCCCTGACCTTTCAATACGATGTTAGCTACTTGCCTTCAGGTCCTGGTAATCGGGGGGTGTGCCGCTAGTCGCGGGTGTTGGCGGGGCCGGCGGGCGCCTTCTGGGTGCGCCTGGGGGACGTTATCGCCATGAGTTGGGCCACCTGGTCTGGGTAGCGGGCGATGAAGCGGAGCTCGTCCTCCAGGAGGGGGAGCTGGGTCTGGCTGTTCACCAGCTGGGCCACATTCAGGATGAACCGGGCCTCCTCGTCGTCCTGGAAGACGATGCCCAGCTGCTCATAGACATACTTGAACCCGGCCAGGCCGCTGTACTCCCCGGTGGTGATGACCCGCACATGTTCTTTGATGGTGCGGTCCTCCCGGCCCACCGCGGCGTGGTCGTAGAGCTCGTAGTTGGCGTGGTTCTTCAGGGCGCCGTCGGCGTGGATGCCAGACTCGTGGGCGAAGGCATTGGCCCCCACCCCGGGCTGGTTGATGGAGAGGGGAAGCTTGAAGGCGTAGGCGGCATAGTTGGCTATGGGCCAGGCCAGCTTGAGGTCGATGTCATCCCCCAGGGGATACTTCTCCAGGCCCTTGCCGAAGCGATAGGCCATGACGCAGGAGACCAGGTCCGCCTGCCCCGCCCGCTCCCCGATGCCGTTGACCGTGGTGTTAATCCAGGCGTCCTGTCCGGCGTCCAGGGCCCCTTTGGCCCCGGCGATGGAGTTGGCCACCGCCAGCCCCAGGTCGTCGTGGCAGTGGAGCTCGATGGGCATCTTGATGAGGCTGGCCAGCTCGTAGATGCGCTCCTCGATGGAGTGGGGGGTGTCCTGGCCCACGGTGTCGCAGTAGCGCATGCGCTGGGCCCCCGCCTCCTTGGCGGCCAGGGCGAAGTCCACCAGGTAATCCATGTCGGTGCGGGAGGCGTCCTCGGCGTTGATGCCCAGGGTGCGCACCCCCCCCTCCTTGGCCACGGTGAGGGCCTGCACCGCCTCCTTGATGATGCTGGTCCGGTCCAGTCGGCCCCGGAACTTATTGCGAATCATCTGGTCCGAGGTGGAGATGGAGAGGTTCAGGTCCTTCATCCCCAGGGCCACGGCGGCTCGGGTGTCCTCCACCACGGCCCGGCACCAGCCGGAGATAATCAGGGCGCCCAGGGCCCCAATCTCCTTTAGTTCCAGGTTGACCTGGAGGTAGTTGCGCTCATGGGACAAGAAGGGGAAGCCCGCCTCGGACTGGCGGACGCCCATCCGCGCCAGGTACCAGTTGACCATGGTCTTCTGGAACTTGGAGAGGCTGATGCGGGAGGCCTGAACCCCATCCCGGTTAGTGACATCGATGAAATAGACTTTGGCCATGGCTCCGCCCTTCCTGGCCGCTCAGTGGCGGCGAGCTTTGATATAGTTCATGAGCCCTCCGGCCAGGAGGATGTCCACTTGCCGGGCGGACAGGCTATGGCAGCTCGCGACGAACTCCCGCTTCTTGGTGAGATTGCGGACCTTGATGGAGCCGCGCTTCAGCCCCGCTCGCACCTCCAGAAGCTCCAGCTCGTCGCCCTGGTCTATGGAGTCGTACTGGGACTGGTCGGTCAGCACCAGGGGCAGCAGGCCAAAGTTCACCAGGTTGGCCTGGTGGATGCGGGCGAAGGAGCGGGCGAAGACGCCCCGCACGCCCAGATACATGGGGCAGAGGGCGGCGTGCTCCCGGCTGGAGCCCTGCCCGTAGTTCTCCCGAGCCACGATGAAGCCGGAGCCGGCGGCCTGGGCCCGGGCGGCAAAGGTGTGGTCCACATACTCGAAGACATACTGGGCCAGGGCGGGGATGTTGGAGCGCAGGGGCAGGTGCTTGTTGCCCGCCGGCATAATCTGGTCCGTGGAGATGTTGTCCCCCAGCTTGAGGAGGGCCTGGCCCGTGACCCGCTCCGTCAGGGGCGGCGTCTGGGGCACAGGCTTGATGTTGGGCCCGCGCACTAGCTCCACTTTGGAGCCGTCGGGCGGCGGGGCGACAATCATGGAGTCGTCGATGAGGTAGCGGCGCGGGGACAGAATCCGGGGCGGCGTCCCCCGGCGGCGGGGGTCGGCGATGGCCCCCCGGAGGGCGGTGGCCGCGGCCACCTCGGGGCTGGCCAGATAGACCTGGTCGTCGGGGGTGCCGCTGCGCCCGGGGAAGTTGCGGTTGAAGGTGCGGACTGAGGCCGCCCCACTGGGTGGCGCCTGGCCCATGCCTATGCAGGGGCCGCAGGCGGCCTCCAGGATGCGGGCCCCCGCGGCCACCAGGGCCATGAGTCCCCCGCTGCGCGTCACCATCTCCAGCACTTGGCGGGAGCCGGGGGAGACGCACAGGCTCATCTCTGGGGGAACCCGCTGGCCCTCCAGCATCCTGGCCACGGTCATCAGGTCGGCATAGGAGGAGTTGTTGGAGGAGCCCACAGCCACCTGGGCCACAGGGGTGCCCTCCACCTCTCGCACGGGGCGGACATTGTCTGGGCTGTGGGGGCAGGCGATGAGGGGCTCCAGGGACGCCAAGTCTATCTCTATGACATCGTCGTAGTGGGCACCGCGGTCAGCGGCCAGAGGGCGCCAGACTTCCTCCCGGCCCTGGGCCCGCAGCCAGGCCCGAGTCTGGCGGTCGCTTGGGAAGATAGTGGCGGTGGCCCCAGTCTCCATGCCCAGGTTGCAGATGGTGCCCCGCTGGGGCACGGTGAGGGTGGCCACCCCCGGCCCGCCGAACTCCAGCACCCGGCCCACGCCGCCCTTGACCCCGATGCGACGCAGGAGCTCCAGCATGATGTCCTTGGAGGCCACCCAGGGGCCCAGCTTCCCTTTGAGGTGAACCAGGGTGACCCGGGGCATGGGGAAGTAGTAAGGCTCGCCGCCCATGGTGGCGGCCACCTCCAGGCCCCCTGCTCCCGAGGCGAAGGAGCCTACGGCCCCGGCCATGCAGGTGTGGCTGTCGGAGCCCAGGAGGGTCAGGCCGGGGGCGGCGAAGCGCTCTAAATGTACTTGGTGGCAGATGCCGTTGCCGGGGCGAGAGTAGAGACATCCGTATTTGGCCGAGGCGCTGCGCAGGAAGATATGGTCATCGGCGTTCTCAAAGCCGGTCTGGAGCATATTGTGGTCGGTGTAGCTGATGGCCAGCTTGGTCTTGATGCGAGGGAACCCCAACTGCTCGAACTGGAGGAAGGCCATGGTGCCGGTGGCATCCTGGGTCAGGGCCTGGTCCATGGCCAGGGCGATTTCCTGGCCGGGGGCCATCTCCCCCGCCACCAGGTGCGCCGCGATGAGTCTGCGAGTTAGGTTCTCCGCCAAGAAAAACTCCTTTAAATAAGAATAATGGCTCTATTATACAGGGCTTGGGGGCCTGCTGTCATGGGTTCGCCCTTTCTGCGACCAAGCCTTGTGCCGAGGTCAAAGCAACTTTTGGCTCGCCCCTGATATTCGCAGCCTGGCGGTCAGTCCGATACGAGCACGCGGTCAGGTTCCGCTGGCCTTAGCTTGCTTTGGCTCCGTCCCTCGCCGAATCAAAGCGTCCACCAGAGTGCTCAAGCTCTAGGAGCAGGCGCGACCGAAAGACGGAGACGGGGGACCCCGAACAGGCTACGCGAGATCAAGTCGTGATTGCCGAACCACAGTTTTTTCATTTATCTGGACAACAGATCGCAATGTTTTGATGGTTTGTGGTTCACATTTACTTAGCAACGCCTTCAGATCATCCATGTGCTTCACTATTATAAACTCCTTCCTGGGCGAAACATATACGAGGGCGGGTTTTTCTTGCTTAAGGAGCATCACAATATTGTTCAGTGTGCCTTTACTTTTGCCGTCCCAGAGAAAGAAGCCGTAATCTGCTTGATCAGCCATCCGTGCATCTCTCTTTGCATAATGCAGAAAATCTGCCCTATTGCGGTCGGATGACACAGACTCAACGTTCCAGTCTCCTAAGTTATTTCGGCACGTCACACCGGCACAAAACACCCTAACATCGGGATACCTTTTCTCAGCGAGGTACTTTTGAACGGCCTTATCAGCGCCATTTGCATCGCCAATGAGCACTCCAAAGCCCTTTAGCAACACGTTATCTATACGTGCTCGTATCTCCGCGTTAAACCGAGAGAGCCTTCTTGAACCACCGAAAAAAACCTTTGTCATCGATTGCTCCGCGTCCTCGTAAGGGTCAGAGCATAGATCGTCTTGACCTTTCCCTTTTCAGTGAGGGTTTTGCCAACGCTCTCCAAGGTAGCCCCTGAACGATAGAGATCATCGAACAGCAAGATATTCTGCCCAGCAAGTTTTTGACTGGCGACGGCAAATGCGTTCTGCAATAATTCTCGCCTTTTGTCGGGGTCGAACACATTTTTGAGCTGTGGAGTGTCTTTGACTTTGACAACACAGGCTATACAATATTCTACTTTAAGTTCATTGGCGATAGTTTGGGCAAGAAGAATCACGGGCTGGAATGATCGGCTCGCCTTGGAAGGGGGCACTGGAATTACCAAGTTAATAGCCCATCCTTTGTCGCGAATGAACTTTACCACCGTTTCGACGATGACTCTGGTGACAGATTTGTCAGACTTGAACTTGAGACGATAGAGTAGTTCGCCCATCTCGGTGCGCTTGGTATCGAAAACCTCATGGCCGTACTCATCGTAACCCAGGAAGTCACTTGAAGTCGTATGCAAGTCCAGTGAGTATGCAGCTGTCCATTTACCCGGCAACGGCTTGGGTGATATGCTTACGCTGGCCATAGATTCCTCCTACATACTCTCCGGGGCGGCCATGCCCATGAGGTGGAGGGTGCGGGCCAGGACGACTTTGGCCGCCTCCGCCAGCTTGAGGCGGGCCTCGCTGGTGGGCCCTTTGCCGAGGACCCGGCACTGCTTGTAGAAGGTATGAAAGGCAGTGGCCAGCTCCAGGGCGTAGTGGGGCAGGTGATGGGGCTCCAGGCTCAGGGCCACCGTCTCCACCACCTCCGGGAGCAGCAGCATCTGCCGGATGAGGGCCAGCTCCGCGGGATGCTCCAGCCGCAGCGGGTCGCCCCTGGCCCAGTCCAGCCCCTGCTCCCGGGCCAGCCGCAGGATGGAGGCGATACGGGCGTGGGCGTACTGGACATAATAGACGGGGTTCTCCGGCGACTCCTGCTTGGCCAGTTCCAGGTCGAAGTCCATCTGGGCTGCGGCGGAGCGGGAGAGGAAGACGAAGCGGCAGGCGTCAGGGCCTACTTCCTCCACCAGCTCCCGCAGCGTGATGAGTTCGCCGCTCCGCTTGGAGATTCGGACCACCTCGCCGCCGCGCCGCAGGGTCACCATCTGGCCGATGATGATGTCCAGCCGCTCCGGCTCTATCCCCAGGGCGGATACCGCCGCCTTCATGCGGGAGACATGGCCCTGGTGGTCGGCCCCCCAGATGTTAATCACCCGCTGGAATCCCCGCTCCAGGAATTTGTTGTAGTGGTAGGCGATATCCGAGGCGAAGTAGGTGGGGGTGCCGTCATTCCTTATGAGGACATTGTCCTTGTCATTCCCCAAAGCGGTGGAGACGAACCAGGTGGCGCCTTCCCGGGTGGCCAGGAAGCCCCGGCCCTGGAGCTGAGCCATGGCCTTGGGGAATTGCCCCTCCTGGAAGAGGCTCTTCTCGTTGAACCAGACATGGAAGCGCACCCCCAGGAGCTCCAGGTCCTGGCGAATGGCGTCCAGCATGCGCTTCAGCCCGAAGCGGGATAGCTCCGCCAGCGCCTCGCCTTCGGGCCGGTCCAGCAGGCTCGCCCCCAGCTCCTTCAGGGCCTCCTGCGCCAGGTCGCGCACATAGCTTCCCATATAGCCGCCCTCGGGCATCTGGGCGGGGCGGCCTCGAGCTTCCAGGCAGCGGACATAGAGGGAGCGGGCGAAGTTCTCCACCTGGCTCCCGGCGTCGTTGATGTAGTACTCCGTCTCCACCTGGTAGCCCGCGGCGGCCAGGACATTGGCCAGGGCGCTGCCCAGCACCGCCCCGCGGCCGTGGCCCACATGGAGGGGGCCGGTGGGGTTGACGGAGACGAACTCCAGCTGCAGTCGCGTCCCCTGCCCCAGGTCCAGGCTGCCGTAGGACTCCCCCTGCTCCAGGATGGTGGCCACCTGCTCCAGGAGCCACTCCCGCTTCAGGATGAAGTTGATGAAGCCCGGGGAAGCCACTTGGACTTGCCCCAGCTCGGGCGCGGAGGGGAGCAGGGCGACCAGGGTCTCGGCCACGGTGAGGGGCTTGATTCCGGCGGTTCGGCCCAGCTTCAAGGGGAGGCTGGAGGCGTAGTCGCCGTGCTCCGGGCTGGCGGGACGCTCCACCGTCGCCGGCGGCAGGGCCACGGGGGGCAGGAGCCCCCGCTGCTGGGCCTGCAGGGCGGCCTCCATCAGGAGCCGGGCGAGCTTGTCTTTGACGAGCATGGGGCCATTGTAAGGGTTTTGAAGGGACAGGGCAACCGCTGGCTCCCTATCAGGCTGTGGAAAAAGGGGTGTCCAGAGGGGCGTCCGCCTTCGGCGGATGGCGGGGGCCTGGGGG
>JACQUO010000030.1 GCA_016210205.1 Chloroflexota bacterium | reverse complement strand
CCTGCCGGGGGTTTCAGGGGGTGTCCCCCTGATAAAAGTTCATCCCCGAAGGGGATACCTTGAACCCCCTTGAGGGGGTGGGGGGGTGTTTTTCAGCAGCCTGTTAAGCTGACGGTCCGGGCGGGGACTCCTCGGCGGCCTTCCCTTTATCCCGGGCGATGGCCTCATCCTCCAAGGCTTCCATTAGCTCCTGGGCCTTGGTGTAGCCAATCTGGAGGCGGCGCTGTAGGAAGGAGGCGGAGAGACGGGTGTGGTCCCGGGCCAGCTGGCGGGCGCGCTCCAAAAGGGGGTCCGCCTCGCTGACCTGGGCGGGGAGAGAGGCGAAGGCACTGGCCACTTGGTCCTGGTAGTTGGCATCGCCCAGTCGGCGCCAGTGGGCCACGATGCGGTCTATCTCCTGGTCGGAGACATAGACCCCCTGGAGCCGTTTGGGCTTGGAGGCGTCCGTGGGGAGATAGAGCATGTCGCCCCGCCCCAGCAGCTTCTCGGCCCCGACGCCGTCCAGGATGGTGCGGGAGTCCACTTGAGAGGTGACCGCGAAGGAGATGCGGGTGGGGAAGTTGGCCTTAATCAGGCCGGTGACCACATCCACCGAGGGCCGCTGGGTGGCCACCACCAGGTGGATGCCCGTGGCCCGGGCCAGCTGGGCCAGGCGGCAGATGAGGGGCTCCACCACATCGGGCGCGGCCATCATCAGGTCCGCCAGCTCATCCACGAAGACCGTGATGTAAGGCATGGGGCCGTTTTTGCCCGCATGCTCCCGGTTATAGACCTCGACATTGCGGGCGGAGATAGAGGCCAGCTTCTTGTAGCGGGTGTCCATCTCCCGGTTCAGGCGCTTGAGGGCCTCGATGGCCTGGTCGGTCTCCACGATGACGGGTGAGAGGAGGTGGGGGATGTAGTTGTAAGGCGTGAGCTCCACCCGCTTGGGGTCAATCATCACCATGCGCACCTCCTCCGGGGTGGCGTGCATGAGGAGGCAGGCGATGGCGGCATTCAGACACACCGTCTTGCCGCTACCCGTGGCCCCGGCGATGAGCAGGTGGGGCATCTTAGCCAGGTCGGTCACCACCACCTCGCCGCCGGCGCCCCGCCCTAGGGCCAGGGTCAGCTTGCTCCGGACCTGGAGCTTCTTGAAGGTGGCGCCCTCGATGGCCCCGCGCAGGCCCACCACATTGAAGGTGCGGTTGGGCACCTCGATGCCCACATAGGGCTGCCCTGGCACCGGAGCCTCAATGCGCACCGAGGGTACCGCTAGGGCCAGGGCCAGGTTGCTGGCCAGGGCGGTGATGCGCTCCACCTTCACCCGGGTCTGCGAGATGACCTCTTTTTTCGTCTGGGGCCTGCCGTTTTTATAGATGGAGCGGCCTTCGGCATCCTTTTCCACCACCACCCTTTCTTTCTTGTCCCAGCCGGGCTCCACCCCGAACTGGGTCACCACCGGGCCAGGATTGATTTTGGCTACCCTGGCATCTACCCCGTACTCCCTTAAGGCCTTCACGATGAGCTTGGCGCGCTCCTCGTGGTCGGCCTGGTCGAACTCCCGCAGAGGGCTTTTCTCCAGGAGCTCCAGGGCCGGCAGGGGCCAGGGTGAGGAGGCGGTGGCCGGGGCGGCAGCGGTGGCGCGGGTTGCCGTCCCTTTTGGCTGGGGCTGCCCCTGGGGGATGGGGGCATGGGCTGAAGGCGCCGGAGCCGGGGTGGCCTCCCGCCTGGGGGGTAGCGGCATAGCCTCCCGAGGCTCTCTGGTTTGGGGCGCAAACTCCGGAGGAGGGGCGGCATCAGCGGCCCGCCGCCGGCGCACTATCAGGGGCAGCAGGCGGGTGAAGACCCGGGTGAGGAACGTGGAGAACTTCCAGAGCCCGCGGAAGAACCACGAGAGGATGCTGAAGATAATGCCCACCGTGGCCCGTAAGGAGCGGGCCAGGAAGACCGCAGCTGGCCCCAGATAGCGGAAAGCCTGGAGGAAGTGCCAGAACTCCCGGGGCGCCATGACGACGATGCCCAGGACCGCCAGGCTGGCCACCCGGGCCACCCCCACCCAGTCCAGGCTGTTGCCCGCGATGGCCTGGCCGATGAGGCCGCCGCTGCTCACCTGGAAGATGGAGACAGTGCCGATGGTGAACCAGGGAGGCTCATGGTAGAAGGCCAGCAGCCCCTGGAGGGCTGCCTGCCACACCAGGGCCGCCAGCCACAGCTGGGGACGCCGGGAGACCCATCTCCAGCGTCCCCCCAACGTGACCTTGAAGAGGAGCCAGAGCCAGATGGGCACAGTGAAGCCGCCCAGGCCGAAGAGCCTCAGCGTGTGGGGCAAAAGCCAGGCAAGGGCGACGATGCCCCCCAGGGCCAGGAGCACCCACAGCCCCCACCACTGGACGAAGAGGTTGGGCCGACGGCGCGACTGCTCCCGGGAAGCAGAGCCCTGGTTGGCCGAACTCACACTTCCACCGCCACGGGCATAATCATGGGCCGGCGTTTGGTCTGGTCGTAGAAGAACTGAGTGAGGACGGATTTCACCTTGGCATGGACCAGGCCCGGCTCCCGCGGCAGGCGCCGGCCATGGTTCAGGGCCTCTATAAGGAGGGCCTGGGACTTCGCGATGAGGGCCTTGGAGTCCTCGCCGTCCACGAAGCCCCGGCTGATGATGTCGGGCCGGCCCACGATGCGCCCGGTGCTCTTGTCCACGGTGACGATGGCCACCACGATGCCGTCCTGGGCCAGGAGCTTACGGTCCCGCAGCGCCACCTGGCCCACATCCCCCACCCCCAGCCCATCCACATAGACCGGCCCGGCGGTTGCCCGTCCCACCACCCGGCCCCCTTGGGCGTTGAGCTCCAAAATGTCGCCGTTTTGCAGGACAAAAGTGTTCCCTTTGGGAAAGCCCAAGGACTGGGCCAGTTGGGAGTGGAGCACCAGGTGACGGTACTCCCCATGAATGGGGAAGAAGAACTTGGGCCGTGCCAGAGTGAGCATCATCTTCTGCTCCTCCTGGCTGCCATGGCCGGAGACATGGACATTGGCAATCTTGGAGTAATAGACCTGGGCGCCCCGCTTGAACAGGTTGTCTATGGTGGCGCTCACCGTGGTCTCGTTGCCGGGGATGGGCGAGGCGGAGAGGATGACGGTGTCGCCGGCGTGGATGCGGAGCTGGGGGTGGTCGCCGTTGGCGATGCGCACCAGGGTGGAGGTGGGCTCGCCCTGGGTGCCGGTGGCGATGATGAGTGCCTGCTGAGGCGGCAGCTTGGCCACCTGGGTCAGCGGGACTAAAAGCCCCGGAGGCACCCGAAGGAAGCCGAGTTTCTGGGCCATGTCCACATTGTCCACCATGGAGCGTCCCACCACCGCCACCTTGCGGCCCGACTTGGAGGCGGCCTCCATCACCTGCTGCACCCGGGAGATGAGGGAGGCGAAGGTGGCGACAATGACCCGGCCTGGGGCCTCGGCCACCAGGCGCTCCAGAGCCGCCCCCACCACCTGCTCCGAGGGGGTGTAGCCCTGCTGCTCCACATAGGTGGAGTCGGAGAGGAGCAGGAAGACCCCCTGAGAGCCCCACTGAGCCAGCCGGGCCAGGTCCGTGGGCAGCCCCTGGGCGGGGGTGTGGTCCATCTTGAAGTCGCCGGTGAAAATCACCTGGCCCAGGGGCGTCTTGATGGCGATGCCCGCGGCGTCGGGGATGCTGTGGTTGACCCGGAAGAAATCCACCACCAGCTTGCCCATGGTTACCGGCTCCCCGGGGTTCACCACATGGAGCTTGACATGGGTCAGTTTGTGCTCCTTGAGTTTCACCTGGATGAGGCCGCAGGTGAGCTTGGTGGCATAGACAGGGACATTGAGCTGACGCAGGACATAGGGCAAGGCCCCGATGTGGTCCTCATGGCCGTGGGTGATGGCGATGCCCCGCACTCGCTCCCGCCGCTCCAGCAGGTAGGTGATGTCGGGGATAATCAGGTCCACCCCCAGCTCCTCGTTTGGGAACATGAGGCCGGCGTCGATGACCACGATGTCTGGCCCATATTCCAGGGCCATCATGTTCTTGCCTATCTCCCCCAAGCCTCCCAGGGGTATCAACCTCAGCTTGGTTTGCGTGGGCTTATGATGCCGTCTTACCAAAAAGAGCTCCTTAAAAGAGATTCATCTGCCGGGTCTCGGGCTCCGCTGGGCTTTGGGTTTTTTCTCCGAGCCCCTGGAGGGCCAAGGGCAGGTTTTGCATGTCGCTCATGATTTGCTGCCGCAGGCTCCCCTGGTGGAGGGCGGCGGCAGGATGATACATGGCGAAGTAGCTAAGCCCATCCCGCTCCAGGGCGGTGCCGTGGGTTTTGGAGATGGAGACCTTGGGGAAGAAGTGGGCCAGGGCGTGGCGTCCCAGGGCCACCACCAGCCTGGGACGGATAACCTCCAGCTGTCGGTCCAGGTATTTCTGGCAGGCGGCCGCCTCGTCCGGCAGGGGGTCCCGGTTGCCCGGCGGCCGGCATTTCACCAGGTTGGTGATGAAGACCTGCTCCCGCCTCAGCCCCACCGAGGCCAGCAACTCCTCCAGGAAGTGCCCCGCCGGCCCTACAAAGGGGCGGCCCTGCTGGTCCTCATGCCAGCCAGGGCCTTCCCCGATGAAGACCATCTCGGCCTGGGCCGGGCCTTCCCCGGGGACGGCCCTGGTGCGGCTGCGGCACAGGCGGCAGTCCGGGCAGGTGAGGATGGCCTGGTGGACCTGCTCCAGGCTCATTCCTGCCAGGGGATTGGCTGTGGCTGCTTTAGCAGAATCGCTCATCTTATTTCCATAGTAGCAGGCGCAGGCCCACCCCGGCTATGAGCAGGCTGAAGGCTCGCTGCAGCCAGGCGGGGTCCGTCTGGTTGGCCAGCCAGGCCCCCAGCAGTCCGAAGGGCACCGCCCCCAGGGCCACCAAAAGAGCCGTCCGGTGGCGCACATTGCCGTAGCGCGTGTGGGCGATGGCCCCGGAGATGGCCGTGGCCACAATCACCACCAGGGAGACCCCCTGGGCGGTGTGCTGGTCGGCGCCCAGGAAGAAGGTCATCCCCGGAATCATGATGACACCGCCGCCCAGCCCCAGCACCCCCCCCAGGAGCCCCGCGGCCAACCCCAGGGCCAGGGCCGCCACGGCGCTCAAAGCTGGCCCTCGCTTGCCCTCATATTATGCCTCTTCCCGCAAAGGAGTTCCAGAGGATGAGGGCCGCGGTTATGATGAGGAAGGCCCCAAAGGCCTGGCGCAGCCGGGCGGCGGGGATGCGGGTCATGAGCCGGGCCCCCAGGGCCGCCCCCACCGCGCTCCCCAGGGCCAACTCCACCACCAGGAGCCAATTGATGTTCCCCTTCAGGATATAGGGGACGGAGCTGGCGGCGGCGATGGGTATGATGGTGGCCAGGGAGGTTCCGTGGGCCTGATGCCGGGGGATATTCAAAAAGGCCGTGAACATGGGGACCAAGACCACACCCCCGCCCACGCCCATAAGTCCGCTCAGGAGTCCTGCCAGCGCCCCTGTGAGTAGGGGCAACCCCTTGCCAAAGTTCACCGGGATTTGCCTTTTACGGATGGAATCTTATCACAGGCTCCTGCGGCAGGGCAAGTCTGGCCAAGGAGGCGGCCTTTCAGGCCCGGGCGCCCTCGGGGGCGGCCCCCGCCAGGCTCCGGCTGCGGTGATGATTATTTCCCTGAAGGAAGCCACGGAAGGCCTCCACCAGGGTGTGGTTGGCCGTGCCGCTATCATATTTGCCCACATGTTCCTCCTTGGGGCCCTGCTGGTACCACAGGCGGAGGCAGTGGGCCGTCACCTCGGGGAGGACATCGATGACCCCGGTCTCAAAGCCAAGCTCCGCCCCCGCCCGGTCCGCGGGGAGGCGGGAGCGGCGGGGATAGATGTGCATGTGCCAGCGATAGTAGCTCCGGGCTTCCTCCATGAGCCGGAAGGGGGCCTGGTGGATGGCGATGTTGAGGTCGGTGACCCCCCGGTAGAAGAAGAGGGCCGGGAAAAGCCCCAGGGCCGGCCGGATAATCTCCCGGCGCTCGGGGGGGGACATCTGGAGGACATGGGAGACGGGGCTGCGGGGGAAGAGGATGACCTCGTTGGGGCAGGAGGGGGCGAAGGCGGCGCCGATATAGACATGGTTGTCATACACCACCCGGCGGCCATCCCCGCGCTCCTCGTCCGCCAGGAGGTCGAAGGGGTTGCGTCCGTGGCGTTCCCAGAGGGCGCGGCAACGGGCCAGCTCCGTGGCCTGGCGCGGGTCGGGGGCGCCGGTGATGCTCTTGCGCTGGGAGTGAGGGTGCTGCTGGGAGGCCCCGGCGAAGGCGCCCCAGTTGGTGAAGTCCATGAAGGCGATGACCTCCTGGTCCTGGGCGCAGATTTGCGCCAGGTCAGAGGAGGACTCGATGAGCCTGTCCAGGTCGTCGAAGTGGAGGTCGCTCAAAAGGAGTTTGTGGTCCCCGAAGGGCGGATAGATAGTAATCCAATCGTACTTTTCCCAGGGGAACTTGTTGGGGACGGAGATGGCCCCGCAGCCGTGGTCCAGGCGCTCAAGGGGTGTGCGCGTCTGGTAATCGCAGAAGTCGCAGTGCGCGATGGGGGTGATGTTGAGCTGGGTGTTGATGCCGAGGTTGCGGCGGGCGCGCTCCTCGGAGATTTTGGCGGTGGCGCCGGAGAAGGGGTCAACCCGAGTAAGATAGCTTACGGCTTTGCGCTCGTTATCCACATGAAAGGGGTTGGTGCTTCCCAGATATTCGTATTCGTTTAACAGCATGTGTGTTGCGATTGAACCTCCCATCACCTGGATGTTGCCTGCCAGTCTAGCGGGTGCAGGCGGCCCCGTCAATCCTGGCCTTGGGGGATGTCCGTTCCCCGCTTTTCAGGAGCCTCTCTGGCCCCAACTTGCGCCCTGTCATTAGGAGAGCAGCGGGGGCTGCCGAGAGAGGAGCTGCTCCGGGGAGACCCCCAGAGCCTGGGCCAGCTTGCGCACCGTCCTTTGCTGGGGCCGGCGCCGCCCCAGCTCCGCGCGGTTCACCGTGGTAACACTGACTCCTGCCAGGGCTGCCAGGTCCCGCTGAGAGAGGGCCCTAAGCTCCCGGAGTCGGCGCAGGGACCCGTCCATCGCACTTCCCTCCCGGGCCCGGGGGCCCTGGACTTTGGGGGGGATTATAGCATGTTTTAACCTTGTATGCAATGCGTTTTAACTTTGTGGTTAAGTTGTTTGCTTCTCTATTCACCCCGCTCGTTATGATGATGCCCTTGACAAAAGAAGGGGCCTCTGCTAAGATAGCTCTTGCGTTTCATTTGCATTAAGGGGTAGCGCCAGGGTCAACCGCGTTGAGCTTGGGGCATAACGGTCAGGAGGACTAGCTGTGGTAGCTTCGCTCGTGATTGTGGCCCGGGAGGTTCTGGAGGCCAGCCTCCTGTTAGGGGTTATCTTCGCCTATTTGGGGCGGACGCAAAACCGGCAGCACTTCCGCACCGTGTGGCTGGGGGTCGCCATGGCGGTGTCGGCCAGCGTCTTGCTGGCGGTGGCCGTCATCGGCCTCATGGGCCAGATGACCGGTGTTCTGGAGGAGGCCTTTGAGGGCTTTACCATGCTCCTGGCGGGCGTCGTCCTCACCTATGTCATCCTCTGGATGAAAGCCCACCTCCATTCCCAGGGGAAAGAGCTTCAGGGCCAACTCCAGACGGCCCTGGACAAGAGGTCCGCGGCCGCTCTGGCCTCCCTGGCTTTCCTCATGGTGTTCCGGGAGGGCGCTGAGATTGTGCTGTATCTGTCGGCCATATTCGCCCGAGAGCCGGGGACGGGCAGCTTTGTGGGGGCGGGTATGGGTTTCGGCGGGGCGGTGGTGGTGGGCTATACGATTTATCGGGGGAGCCGGGTTCTCAACCTGGCGGCCTTTTTCCGAGTCACCACTGTCATCCTCATCGTTTTCGCCGCGGGGATGGTAGGGCAAGCCACCCTGGCGCTCCAGGCCGCGGGCCTCTTCCCCGGCACCATCACCCTCTGGGATACCAGCGCCTTCCTGCCCGAGGGCGGCCTGGCGAGCACCGTGCTGCGCTCCCTGGTGGGCTACTCCTCCACCCCCTCCTTGTTGCAGGCCATCTTCTATGTGAGCTACCTGGCCCTGGTGCTCTCCCTCTATCGAGATACGGCGGCTCGACCCCCGTCGGGCGTCCCTGATGTGCCCTTTGCGCCCATCGGTAGCAGCTACCGCCACCCCCTTTACCGGCTGCTCCGCAGGCCGGGGCTGACCACGGTGTTGGCGGCTTTGATGGCGATTTTCCTCATCGGCCTGCTGGCGGTGGCCATCATGGGGCTCCACTTTGGGCCTTTCGACAACCGCGGCCCCCTGGCCTGGGGGCCTTTTACGGGGGAGGAGAACGAGAACAACCTCTTTAACTTTGCCATGTGGATTATCTGGCTGCCGCTCTTGTCCGTGGGGACGGTCCTTTTCGGCCGCCTCTGGTGCGGCAATCTCTGTCCCCTCCGCCTGGCCACCGATGCGGCGCGGGGGCTGGCCGACTGGCTCCAAGGGGGGAGCTCGCCTGTTGCCGCCTATGCTCGCGTGGGCTGGCTTCTGCCCACCAGCTTCATCCTGGTCACCTTCTTTGTGAAGCTGTGGCCCGTGCAGAGTGTGGCCCTGTATGGGGCATATTCTTCCTGATAATCTTCGGCGTGGCGGTGACGGTGGGCTTTCTCTTCCGTCGGGGGACCTGGTGCCGTTTCCTCTGTCCCGTGGGGGCCTGGCTGGCGCGCATTACCCGTCTCGCCCCCCTGGGGCTGCGACCACAGCCTGCGGCCTGCTCCGCCTGCACGGACAAGCCCTGCCTGAAGGGGACGGAGAGGGCAGGCCCGTGTCCCGTTTACTTGAACCCCAGCAAGCTGGAGACCAACCGCGACTGCCTCAAGTGCTGGAGTTGTGTGGCGAACTGCCCCGAGGAGAAGGCCTCCCTGAGGCTGGGCTGGCGCGCCCCCGGCGCCGAGCTGCTCCAACCCTCCTCCCCCTATTTCTGGGAGTCCCTGTATGTGGCCAGCCTCATGGGGATGTACATGGCCGTGGGGCATCGCTCCCTGGCCCTGGCCGAGCTCCCCTTCCCGGCGCTCTTCTTCGGCGCAATTGGCCTAGTGACCCTGGGGTTTTTAGGCCTTTGCTGGGTGGTGGCCCGGCTCGCCGGGATGGGACTGAAGCAGGCTATCTCCACCCTGGGCTACATCTTCCTGCCGCTGGAGTTCGCCACCGCGGTCATCGCCTTCGGGGATGACGCCCTGGAGTTCTTCAACATCGTGACCCCGGCGGCCTCCCTGCTTCTGGGCCTGGGCTTCGTATGGAGCGTGGTGCTGGGGGTCTCCATCCTGCGCCATCAGGCTCCGAGCCAGCGCCGGGCCCTGGCCGCGGCGGCGCCGGTGGCTGTGGCCCTCGTTGCCCTGCTCTTCGTCTGGGTAGGCTGGTATGCCACGGGGGTGGTCATTGACCTGACCTGAACCCGCGGGGGCTGGCTGGAGGACATGGCCGCTCTGCCTGCTGGGTTGGACCGGCCCCACACGACTGCTAGGCGGCGATGCACCTGAAGGAGCTGCTGGGGGATTGGCTAGGGTTCGCTCACGCAGGGGTTCTGGTCGGGGCGAGTGGATTCGAACCACCGACCTCAGCGTCCCGAACGCTGCGCGCTAACCAGGCTGCGCTACGCCCCGTGGGAGTCATTATAGTCTCTGGGTGGGCGCTAGGGCAATGGCAGCGGCTCCGTACCCACGGGGCGGAAGTCCAGCAGCTCCAGCCGCAGCACCTCCTGGCCCTGCCAGCGGTCTGTCCCCAGGCGGTAGGCCACATCCAGCCGCGCGCCCGCGGCGGGGACATCCGGCCCCAGGCCGAAGCCCACGGCGTCCCAGACCGTCCGGCCCTCCCCCAGCTTCAGCCGGAGGTGGGCCCCGTCGCGGCCCATAGTGCGGCTCTCCCGCACCGTCAGGCCCGGGGCCAGGAAGGTGGGCGGCGGGTTGCCCTCGCCGAAGGGGGCCAGGCGCAGCAGCTCCCGGTAGGCGTCCCCCACCAGGGCGGAGGGGGGCAGGGCCAGGTCGAGTTCCAGGGCGGGACGCAGGTCAAGGCCCGAGAGCTGGCCCGCGGCCAGGCCCCCCAACTGCTGCTGGAAGGCCCCCAGGTTGACGTTGGCGATGGTGAAGCCCGCGGCCAGGCGGTGTCCCCCGAAGCGCTCCAGCAGGGGGGCGCACTGCCGCAGGGCGGCGATGAGGTCGAACTCGGGGATGCTGCGGGCGCTGCCCCGGCTCACCGACGGCCCCACCTCCAGCACCAGGGCAGGGCGGTAGAACTCCTCCGCCAGGCGGCTGGCCACGATGCCCGCCACCCCCTGGGGATAGGCCGGGTCGGCGGCGAAGACGAGGTATTCCCCTGCTGCTCCCAGGTTTCCCCGGGCGCGCGCGAAGGTGGCCTCGGTGAGGCGCTGGCGCTCCCGGTTCAGGGCCTCCAGCCGCTGGGCCAGCTCCTCACTGCGCTGGGGCGAGGCCGTGGTGAGGAGCTCGTACGACATTATGGCGTGCTCCAGCCGGCCCGAGGCGTTGAGGCGCGGCCCCAGGTAGAAGGATACCGCCTCGGCGGTCACCGGCCCCTCTTCCAGGCCGGCGCCGCGGGCCAGGGCCACCAGGCCCGTCCGCCGGCCCAGGCCCATGACCTCCAGGCCCCTCTTCACCAGGCTGCGGTTCTCCCCCGTCAGGGGCGACAGGTCCGCCACCGTCCC
The DNA here is from genome assembly GCA_016210205.1 of Chloroflexota bacterium. Classification (GTDB taxonomy): domain Bacteria; phylum Chloroflexota; class Dehalococcoidia; order JACQUO01; family JACQUO01; genus JACQUO01. Next base: position 4,447 of record JACQUO010000030.1, on the reverse strand, counting down.
CAGGGCTACTAGGTCCAGGAAACGCTCTTCCGTCAGGGGGCGGCCTTCTGCCTCATAGAGGCCGCGCAGGAGCTGATAGGCCACGCCCGCGCCGGAGAGGAAGGGGTTGGGATAGTCGCCCCGATTGGGGCAGACGAGCGCCACGGCAGGGGGAAGGTCTGGGGGCAGGGTGTGATGGTCGGTGATAATCAGGTCCAGGCCCAGGGCGGCGGCACCCTCGGCCTCGGCGGGGGCGGAAAGCCCGCAGTCCACGGTGACCACCACCTTGGCGCCTTGGGAGGCCAGCTGCTCCAGGGCCGGTAGGTTGAGGCCGTAGCCCTCCTCGATGCGGTGGGGGATGTAGGGGATGACCCGAGCGCCCAACTCCGCCAGGCCCTGGGCCAGGATGGCGGTGCCCGCGACGCCGTCCACATCGAAGTCCCCATAGACGGCGATGGCCTCCCCGCGCCGGAGGGCCTGGCGCAGGCGCGCCACGGCCCGCTCCAGGTCGGGGAGCAGGGAGGGATGGTGGCGCTGGTCGGGGCCGGCCATAAGAAAGCTGTGCCAGAGGCTGGGGTCGGTGTGGCCGCGCTGGCGGAGGAGCTGGGACAGGAGGGCGGAGAAGTCCCGAGTATCGAGATGGGGGTTGGGGGCGGGCTGCCCGCCCCCGGCTAGGCTCGCCCCAGGCGGCCGGAGCTGCCACCGGTAGTGCCGCAAGGCCTCTGGGTCCTCTTTCTTAGGGTAAGGGGGGCAAGGGTTAAGCCGCGGCGCTCCGGAGATAGGCCTTGGGGTTCACCACATCCCGCAACACATCCTTCGCCCGCTTGAGGGAGGAGACGGGGATGCGCCCGGCGCGCACCCGATGCCTCAGCTCGCCCACGCTGATGACGGTATTGGCGTAAAGCCGGGCCATGTTGGCGTAGAACTCCTCCAGGGGGAGCTTGGTGGGGAGCACGGTGTGCAGGAAGTCATAGACCTCGTAGTTGTGGGTGGTGAGCTGCTGGAATTTCTCCTTGAAGAAGGCCGTGCCCGGCAGGGGGGTGAGAATGGTGTACTGGGGGAAGTATATCTTTAAGCCATGCACATAGTCGATGAGGGCGGAGAAATCGTCGGCAGTCCACATAGGGTCCACGATGAAGGCCCCCCAGACATCCACGCCGTTGTCGTGACAAATCCTGATGGCCTCCTCGTTGGTCTTGATGGAATTCCGTTTGTTGACGGAGGCCAGCTCAGTGTCCCGGAACTTCTCCAAGCCGATGAGCACCGAGTCCAGGCCGACTTTGGCCCACTGGGCCATTATATCCGGCCGCCTCACCACGCTGTCGGAGCGGACCTGGGCCCAGTATTGGGCCTTGATTCCCGCTCCCTGGATGAGTTTGCCCAGGCGCTTCGCTCGTTCCAGGTTGGCGAAGAAGTTGTCGTCCACGAAGCATACTACCCGGGAGCCTACGGTCTTCAGGTCTTCTAGCACCAGCTCCGGGGAACGGAAGCGGCACTTGCCGTCGTGGAACTTCCAGACGGCGCAGAAATTGCAGCGGAAAGGGCAGCCTCGCGCTGTTTCAATGAGATAGGGGTTGTCCCAGAAGTGAAAGTGGTAGTCGCCGCGATAGTGGTCCACCAGGTGTCGCTCGGGCAGGGGCATGATGTCCATGCTGGTCACCAGGGGACGCAGGCCCGTGGGCACCTGGCGCTGGCCCTGGCGCAGGATGAGGCCCTTGACCTCCGTCAGGTCGCGGCGCCTCTCAACAGCGGACACCAACTCGTGGAAGGTCATCTCCCCTTCGCCCTGAACGATGACATCCACGAAGTCGTAGTCGAAGTCCTCGGGGCAGAGGGTAGCATGGTAGCCGCCCACCACGGTGACGGTCTCCGGGGCCAGGTTCTTGACCTCCCGGCAGATTTGAATCATCCGGGAGACATTGGTGGTGTAGCCGGTGACCCCCACCAGGTCGGGAGCGAAAGAGGCCAAGGTCTCCTGTAGAGTGGGGTCCACCCGCAGGTCCAGGATTTTCACCTCGTGTTCGGGGACGGCGGCGGCCAGGATTTCCAGGGCCAGAGGCTCCGGGCGGATTATAGAGGTGTAGCCCACCATCATTTTGGCAGCGTCGGGCTGGATGAGCAGGATTTTCATTTTCCCCCCGCAGGACCGCAGACTCTGCGCTCGCTTTTCGTGCTGCAAATTGCAGTTAATCTTATCACAAGCTCACGGAAATAGAAATACCCACTTTGGACTACGGGCCGTGTCGAGCCCATAGCTCCCCGGTGGTGGTATCGCCGCCGCCCATCTCCCGCCTCCCCAGCCAGGGAGAGGGTTCATCTCAGGACAGGGCCCGCTCCAGGGCCGGCCAGTCCAGGTATTGGCCAAGCAGCTCCTCAATGCGTTCTATCTTCTTCTCCTGGCGGAAGCGCAGGCCGGCGGAGAGCCTCTCCAGTTCCTCCATCACTGTGCGGGTGTCCTTCTCCACCTTGATGATGGGGATGCCTAACTCCTGGGCCCGGTAGGAGACCACGGGATGGGGCTGGCCCCCCCCCGTGAGGATGAGGCAGCGGGTGTCGGTCTCCAGGGCCGCCAAGTGCATGTCCGGGCGGTCGGCTCGGGCGATGACGGCCTTGTGCCCCTTGTGGCTGAAGTAGGGCAGGCCGGAGTCCGGGGACAGCGCCCCCACCAGGAAGTTCTCCACCAGCTCGCCCGCCATTTCCTCGCTGTTGAGGATTTTGCCCCTCAGGTGGTGGGCGAGGTCTCCCACGCTGGGGCTGTAGAGGAGCCGGTCCTCGGGAATGAGGCCCAGGGGGCGGATGCCGGCTCCCTGGAGGGCGGCGTGGAGGTCCCGGGCCAACCGCTCCCCCTGGGCGGGAGGCACGGCGTTGAAGATGACCCCCGCCAGATGGCTGGAGTATGGAGCCGCCGCGGCGGTGATGGTGCCAAGGTTCAGCCCCGGCCGGTATCGGGCGACGAGGATAGCCTTGGCTCCCAGCGTTTCGGCCATCTCCCCCGAGGCGCGCCCCAGGGGGTCCTCGGTGCCCCTGGTGGCGGGGCCTTCCACCAGGACCACATCCCGGCCCTGGCTGAGCTTATCGTAGGCGTCCTTCATCCTCTGGCCCGCCGGCGCGCCTTTTATTTTGGCTCCAGCCACGGAGGTGGTGGCCAAGGGCATCGGGTCGGGGAAAGCGGCGGCCTGCTCCAGGCCCAGGACGGAGGCCATGAAGACGCCGTCGCTGTCGCCAGGGCCTCCGGTGGCGTGGGGCTTCACATAGCCCACCTTTTTCCCGTCTCTCTGCCACTTCCTCCCCAGGCCGGCGCAGAGAGCGGTCTTCCCGGCGGCGGTCTCCGGGGAGGTGATATAAACTGCTGGCATCACCCATCTCCCTGAGGGCGTTAGGTTATCAGTGTTTCCGAGGGATTATAGCACAAAGCCTGCAGTCTTCGCCACAGCTTCCCAATCCTTGACAGGGAAGGGGGAAGGCCATAGAATGCCTGTGGGCCGAGGTAGCTCAGGTGGTAGAGCACGCGACTGAAAATCGCGGTGTCACCAGTTCGACTCTGGTCCTCGGCACCAGGCCTCCTCTCCCAAGCTTCTGACAACCCCCCGGTCTTGAAGCCAGGAGGGAAGACTCCCAGTTCTCCGGCCGCGCCGAAGTGGCGGAATGGCAGACGCGGCAGTCTCAAAAACTGCTGGGGGGCAACTCCCGTGCCGGTTCGAGTCCGGCCTTCGGCACCAGAACGGATGGCTGAAAAAGAGGTGCAGGACGCCCCTGCCAGGGGTCTGGGGAGGCTTCCCAGCTTCGTGGGCCCCCAGGGCCGGGCCTTGGGGGGTTGCACAGAGTCCTCAGCAATCTCCAGAAGAGAGGGACGAGAGATGAGACAGCAGGCACCTTACATGCGAGCCCCGGAGGAGCGCCATCCGGAGCTGGCCAAGCCCTTCGCCGCCTTTGTGGAGAAGGCCAACGCCCCCGGGGCCCTGGACGCCCGGACAAGGCCCTCATCACGCTGGCCCTGGATGCCGCCCTCTCCCACCGGGACGGAGTGAAAGCCATCGCCCGCCGTGCCCGGGCCGCCGGGGCCAGCGACGCCGAGATAATAGAGGCGGTGGGTCTGGCTATGACCGTAGCCGGCATCCCCGGGCTCATCGCCGGCCTGGCCGCCTTCGAGCCGTAGCGACTTTCTAGCCGCTGCGGTATCATGGGGAGTGGGTGTGGGGCCATGCCCCTGCGGGGGTCTGGGGCCTGCTTTGAGCGCAGCCGAGGGGTGTGCCCATCGCTGGTGCGACAGGCTCAAAAGGGGAGTCCAGAGGGCGAAGCCCTTTGGCAGGGGTCTGGGGGTGTCCCCCAGCTCTCCTCTTCTCCCCCTCTCCTGCCTGGAGAGGGGGACCGAGGGGGTGAGGCGCCCGGGGCGGGGTGGGGGCCACGGGGGCGGGCGTGTCCATGAGCGTTGCCGGGTAGTGCAGCGGTAGCACAGGGGACTTTGGAT
>JACQUO010000029.1 GCA_016210205.1 Chloroflexota bacterium | reverse complement strand
GCCTGTAGGTTAACCTGACCTTCCCATGAGAATGAATGTATTGACTTGGCAAGGGTTCAATGTTAGAATTTCTACAATAGTTCCGTAAGCAAAGAAACGGGCCGACGAAGGGGAAACAACCGAATACTGGGGCGGATAGCGGGGTGGTCGGACCTCATAGGCGTGAGCCTGGGGTGACCGCTATTTTTTTGTCTTGAGGATGACCAGGGGAAGGGGGTGATGGTTCCAGGTCTGGAAGGATAGGGTGTGGCGCGGACTGTGACTGCGCGCCTGGCCTTATGATATGAGCTTCACCTGTGGGCTGGGTGGAGCTGGTGGAGAGGAATACTACATATCGGTTAGGGATGTCTGATTCAAATCGGAGGCTTAAATGGCAACTCAAGCCGAAGTCAAATGGGCGCTGAAGCGCCCCCGGTTCTTCCCGGGCTACTGGCAGGTGCTCTTTGGGGGACTCAATGCCTTTATCGGCTACGGCGCTTACATGTATTCATGGAGCGTCCTCTCCTCGGAGATTATTCGCGTGGAGAAGTTGAGCCGCGCGGACATGGCCTTCGGCACGGCCCTGGGGCGGCTGGAAGGTGGCATAGAGGCGGCCCCGGCGGGCTATATGATTGACACCTGGGGCCCCCGGTGGATGGCCACCCTGGGGTTCATCGTCGCCGGCACCGGATACATTCTCTTGGGCCTGTGGTTGGTGAAGGCAGCCTGGTGGATGTGGCTCACCTATGCCTTCCTGGTGACCCTGTCCATGAACTGGGCTCTCTACACCAGCAGCAACAAAATCATCGGCTGGTACTTCATCAAGCGGCGTGGCTTCTGGATGGCGGCGCACACCCTGGGGGCGGCCTTCGGCGGGATGATAATGACCCCCATAGCGGCGGCCATCATCACCTCCAGCAACTGGAACACCGCGGCCTATGTCCAGGGTGTCATGTGCTTCGTGGCCGCGGCCCTAGCCTTCTTATTCTATCGCAACAAGCCGCCGCAGGCCTACGGAATCTTGCCAGACAACGCCAAGCTGCCCCATGAGCGCACCAAAGAGGAGCTGGAGGCGGCCAAGGCCAAAGGCGCCGCCAAGGTCATGACTGCGGACGACTTCCTGCCAGACCTGGGGATTATGGACGGCATCAAGACCCGGGCCTTCTGGGCCCTGGTGTGGGCGGGGGCCTTCGGGGGGCTCTATTCCTTCACCTTCCCCCTGTTCCTCACGGATCACATTCGCAGCCTGGGGTTCACCCTGCAGGAGTCGGCCATCTATATGGCCCTCTACTTTCCCATGACCATCCTGGGGCGGCTCATTGTGGCGGGACTCTCGGACCGGTTCAACCCCCAGATATTCCTGTCCCTGTCCTACATTGGGGCAGGGCTGGGGATACTCATGGTGGCCTACGCCTCCAAGGCGAATGCCTGGATGCTCTGGGCCTATGCGCCCGTCTACGGCATCCCCATGGGGATGCTCCCCTCCGTGAGCACGCACTTGAATGTCACCTGGTTCGGGCGCAAGTGGCAGGTGACCATCCCGGGCATCCGCACCCTCATCGACACGCCCTTCGTCTTCGCCGGGACCATGGCAGTGGGCATGATAGCCGACGCCAACGCGGGCACCTATCTGATCTCCTTTACCTTCCTGGGCCTCACCACATCCGTGGCGGGGTTCGGGCTGTGGATTATTGGCAAACAGCCCAAGCCCATGGTGGAGGCTAGGCGCAAGGCCAAGGAGTTCGGCATCAGGATGCAAGGGTAAGCTGCGCGTTCGGGACAACTGAATACGGCCAAAGGGGCCATCCTCAAGGGGTGGCCCCTTGCTTTTTGCGGCCAGGTGTTGTATATTTAGCCACCAGGGATTCTGGTTAGCTTGCTATCCTCAGCAGGGATGGCAAGCTTGACTTTTAACAGTAACCGAGACTATACTAGCCAGCGGGTAGCGGGCAACCCACCTTCGCCCGAGGCAGGGATGCCCGAGTGGCGCAATGGTAGCGCAACCGATTTGTAATCGGTAGGTTAGTGGGTTCGAATCCCCTCTCGGGCTCCAGGGCCAAGAGGCCCGCTCGGGAATAGCAGCCCAAGACGCCGGGGAGGGGTGGGTGAGAGGCTAATACCACCAGACTGTAAATCTGGCGCCTGACGGCTTCGCAGGTTCGAATCCTGCCCCCTCCACCAGAAAACCACCGCCAAAAGGAAAACTAATAAGAGCTGGACGCTGCCCACATAGCTCAGCCGGCAGAGCGCGTTCTTGGTAAGAACGAGGTCACCAGTTCGAATCTGGTTGTGGGCTCCAGCCGCACCAATAAAAAAACACAAACAATCAATGCCGAACGAAGGAGCATAGTATGGCCAAGAAGGTGTTTGTCCGAACCAAGCCCCATGTGAATGTGGGCACCATCGGCCATGTGGACCATGGCAAGACCACCTTGACCGCAGCGATAACCAAGTGTCTCGCTTCCGTCGGGGATACCGCCTTCCGTCCTTACGATAGCATCGACAACGCCCCCGAAGAGAAGGCCCGTGGGATGACCATCTCCATCGCCCATGTGGAGTACGAGACCGCCAAGCGCCACTACGCCCATGTGGACTGCCCCGGCCACGCCGACTACATTAAGAACATGATTACCGGCGCGGCCCAGATGGACGGCGCCATCCTGGTGGTGAGCGCCCCCGATGGCCCCATGCCCCAGACCAGGGAGCACATCCTCTTGGCCCGTCAGGTGGAGGTGCCGGCTCTGGTGGTCTTCCTCAACAAAATTGATGTGATGGATGACCCCGAGCTCATCGAGTTGGTGGAGCTGGAGCTGAGGGAGCTCCTCAGCAAGTATGGCTTCCCCGGGGACAAAATCCCCATCGTCCGGGGCAGCGCCTTAAAAGCCCTGGAGCACGGCTGCTCCGACCGCGCCTGCCAGTGGTGCGGCGGCATCTGGAAGCTCATGGATACTATCGACGATTACATTCCCCTGCCCCAGCGGCCCAAGGATAAGCCCTTCCTGATGCCGGTGGAAGATGTCTTCGGCATCAAGGGTCGCGGCACCGTGGCCACCGGCCGGGTGGAGCGCGGCACCGTCAAGGTGGGGGCCGAGGTGGAGATTGTGGGTCTGAGGGAGACCCGCAAGTCTGTGGTCACCGGGGTGGAGATGTTCAAAAAGACCCTGGATTATGCGGAGCCGGGGGACGCCGTCGGCTGCCTGCTTCGGGGCATTGAGCGTGAGGATGTGGAGCGGGGCCAGGTCCTGGCCCATCCAGGCTCTATCAAGCCCCACGATCACTTTAAGGCCGAGATATATGTCCTGAGCAAGGATGAGGGTGGGCGCCATACCCCCTTCTTCCCAGGCTATAAGCCCCAGTTCTACGTCCGGACCACGGATGTCACAGGCTCCTTCGAGAACTTCTCCGGAGCGGAGATGGTGATGCCGGGGGACAATGTCAACGCTGAGGTTAAGCTCGTGTACCCCGTGGCGGTGGAGGAGGGCCTGCACTTCGCCATCCGAGAGGGCGGCAAGACCGTAGGGGCTGGCGTAGTCACCAAGATTATCGCCTAAAGCAGGGCGGTCCGCTCTCAAGGCGGGAACCAACGCCTAGCCATCGCAGAATCGAGAGGGCGAGGGGCGCTCAGGGCAGCCTGACCTGCCTCCCGCTGGAGACAAAGAATGGCCAAGAAAGGCACCAACCGGTCGCTAATCCACCTCGCTTGCGTCGAGTGCAAGGAGAGGAACTACAGCACTTTCAAGAACCGGAAGAACGACCCCGACCGGCTAGAGCTCACCAAGTTCTGCCCGCGCTGCCGCAGTCATCAAGCCCATCGGGAGGTGAAGTGAGGACAGCCCTCGCGCTCGCCTCACCAACCCTATGAGACGGCAAGCCGTAGCCTCCCCAGGAACCGCTCCCAGGTCTGGCTTCTTCGCGGATATTGTGGCGGAGTTGAAGAAGGTCACCTGGCCCACCAGGCCGGACACCGTCAATTTGACGGTCATGGTCATCCTCTTCTCTGCCGCGGTGGGCCTGGCTCTGGGGGTGGTGGACTACTTTTTTTCCTCGGGGATAAACCTTTTATTGCTGAGAGGGCCCTAAATGGAATCGGCCACGCAACAAAACGACACGGAAAAGAGCATCAAGCGGAGATGGTATGTGATTCATACTTACTCCGGATATGAGAACCGGGTCAAGGCCAACCTGGAGAACCGCATCAAGTCCATGGATGTGAAGGATAAGATATTTCAGGTCATTGTGCCCACCGAGGATGAGGTGGAGATAAAGGATGGCCAGAAGCGCACCGTGGCCCGCAAGGTCTTCCCCGGCTACATCCTCATCCAGATGCTAGAGCTGAAGGAGGCCGAAGAGGAATCCAACCAGGCCTGGTATGTGGTGCGCAACACCCCAGGGGTCACGGGTTTCGTGGGCACCGGCAACCGCCCGGTCCCCCTGGAGGATGATGAAGTCCTGGCTATCCTCAAACAGATGGAGTCGGAGAAGCCCCGGGTCAAGGTGGGCATGCAGAAGGGCCAGAGTGTGCGGATTATTGATGGGCCTTTCGTGGACTTTCACGGGGTGGTAGATGTGGTGAACGCCGATAAGGGCAAGGTGCGGGTGCTGGTCTCTTTCTTCGGGCGGGAGACACCGGTGGAGTTGGATTTCCTGCAGGTGGAGAAGCTTTAAGACCAAGCTCCGGGCGGCCTGGGCGCTCCAGCCCCCGGATTTTCTGTGGTAAGGGAAGTGGCATGGCAGCCCTGACAGTGACGCCTAAGAGCGTTTATCTTGAAATACGGCAGCTGAACTTGCATTACCTGGACTGGGGTGGGCCTGCCTCCAGTCCCATGGTGCTGCTCCACGGCTTCGCTGGCCACGCCCATGTGTGGGATTTTTTCGCCCCGAACTTCATCCAGGACTTCAGGGTGCTGGCCCTTGACCAGCGCGGCCACGGCGACAGCCAATGGCATGCCCGTGGGGCCTACGGGGCTGAGGAGCACCTGGTGGACATCTTGGGGTTTATGGAGGCCCTGGAGCTCCCGCCAGCGGTGATGGTGGGCCACTCCATGGGGGGACGCCACGCCGCTATGCTTGCCGCCTGCTTCCCCCAGCGCGTGCGGGCCCTGGTCCTGGTGGATTGCCGGCCCCAGAGCAATGAGCCGGGGTCCCGGATGGTGAAGGAGACCATGGAGGCCTTCACCAGGGAAGTGGAAAGCCTGGAGGAGGTGGTGGCCCGAGCCCGTCGCCTCTTCCCCGCCTTGTCGGAGCCGGTGGCCCGCCATCTGGCCCACTGGGGAGGGCGGCCCAGCGGCAGCGGGCGGCTGGCGTCCAAATACGACACTGCCCTCTACCACCAGGCCCGGGAGGCCGGCTGGGGCGTAGAGCCCCTTTGGCCTTATCTGGCTGGGGTGGAGTGCCCCACCCTGGTGGTCCGGGGCAGCGAGAGTTTGGCCCTGTCGGAGGAGGAGGCTCTGAGGGTGGTCAATGCCATCCCCAGGGCCAGCCTGGCGGACATCCCGGGGGCGGGGCATCTGGTGCCCCTGGAGAACCCGCAAGGCCTGACTCAAGCGGTGGCTTCCTTCTGCGCTGGGGTTATGGCTGGTGGGAACAACTTCTGAATCAAAGGCAGCTTCTAAAGCCCTGGGAGCAACCACGAGAAAGGGTAGACCATGGCCAAAAGGGTGAAAGCCGTCATCAGGCTACAGATTCCTGCGGGGAAGGCCAACCCGGCACCCCCGGTTGGGCCGGCCCTGGGCCAGCACGGGGTCAACATTATGGCCTTCTGCAAGGAGTACAACGAGCGCACCAGCTCCATGTCGGGCGCCATCATCCCGGCGGAGATAACCATCTATGAAGACCGCTCCTTCTCCTTCATCACCAAGACCCCCCCCGCCGCAGACTTGCTGAAGAGGGCCCTGGGGGTGGAAAAGGGCAGCGGCTCTCCCCGCCGGGAGAAGATAGGCGTCGTGCCCCGGTCCAAGATAAAGGAGATTGCCCAGCTCAAGCTAAAGGACCTGAATGCTTTGGACCTGGATGGGGCCGTCCGCATCGTGGAGGGGACGGCCAAGAGCATGGGAATTGACATTTCCGAGGGCTAGTGTTAGTATCCTTGCGCTTTGAAGCGAGGCTGAAGGCAGAGAGCTATGCAGCGAGGAAAGAGATACCGGGATATCGTGGCGCAGGTTGACAGGACGACCTCCTATGCCCCTTTGGAAGGCATCAGGCTGGCTAAATCCCTGAGCCGCACCCGTTTTGACGAGACGGTGGAGTTGCACCTGAGGACGGGACTAAACCCCCGCAACGCCGACCAGCAACTCCGGGGCGTGGTGGTGTTGCCCCACGGCTTGGGGAAGAAGGTGCGAATCCTGGTCTTCGCCCAGGGCGAGGCCGCGGCGGCCGCCCGGGAGGCGGGGGCCGAATATGCCGGCGGCGACGACCTCATCAAGAAGATAGAAGAGGGGTGGCTGGAGTTCGATGTGGCCCTCTCCACCCCGGACATGATGGGCAAGGTGGGGCGTTTGGGCCGCATCCTGGGCCGCAAGGGCCTCATGCCCAACCCCAAGTCGGGCACCGTCATCCCCGCGGCAGACCTGGGCCGCGCCATCCAGGAGGCCCGGCGCGGGAGGGTGGAGTTCAAGCTGGACCGCACCGCTATCGTCCACGCCGTCCTGGGGAAAGCCAGCTTCGAAGAGCAGCAGCTTCTGGACAACCTGACCACCTTCGTCGATGCTATCGTCAAGGCTCGCCCCAGCGGCTCTAAGGGACAGTACATCAAGAGCGCTGTCCTCTGCACTACCATGGGGCCAGGGGTCAAGCTGGACTTGGGGAGCACCCTGACACTGAGCGCCGCTTAAGGCTTAACAACCGAAGAGTCAACCCAGCCGAAGACAGCAGGCGCCACGGGCTTAATCGAGAGCCTGCCGAGGTCGGGGCCAACAGCCTGGGCTTTCCCAGGCGGAGCCCTCATGTCTCGGCATGAGGGTTTGTTTATGGGGCAGACCCCCAGCAGGGAGAAAATATGCCCACCCCAAAGAAAATAGAGGCGGTCACCAAGCTCAAAGAGCTGATAGCGCAGCACCCCCTCATCATCATCGCCGACCACCGGGGCTTGAGCATGGCCGAACTGGAGCAGCTGCGCCGCCGGCTTCGGGCCCAGGAGGCGCGGTTCCAGGTGGTGAAGAACACCCTGGCGCGCCGGGCCGCCCAGGAGGCAGGCAGGCCCGAGCTCGTGCCCGTTTTGAGCGGCCCCACGGCCTTCGCCTTCTCTAAGAGAGACGGGCCGGAACTGGCGCAAAGCCTTCAAGAGCATATCAGGGTCGCCCGGAGCGCCATGACCATCCGGGGCGGGCTCCTGGGCCACCGGCTGCTGGATGGGGCGCTGGTGGCGGAGCTGGCCAGCCTGCCGTCGCGGGAGGTCATCGTCGCCCGGCTCCTGGGCCAGATGCAGGGCCCCCTAGCGTCGCTGCTGATAGTGCTTAATGGCAATTTACGAGGTCTGATGACCGTTCTCCAGGGGAGGGTCAAGCAGCTTGAAGGAGGAGACCATGGTAGAGCAGGAGAAACCAGCCCGCAGCCGGCGAGCAGCGGCTAAGGCTGAAACCGCCTCCGAAGAAGCAAGGGAAGCACACCCCAAGGCGAAGGAGGCAAAGGGTTTGAATAAGGAAGAGGTCATTGATGCCATCAAGGGCATGACGGTGCTGGAGTTGGCGGAGATGGTGAAGGCCCTGGAGTTGGCCTTCGGCGTCAGCGCCGCCGCCCCCGTGGCGGTGGCCGCGGCCCCCGTCGCGGCCGCTGGGGCCGCCGCCCCCGCGGTAGAGGAGCAGACGGAGTTCAAGGTGCTCCTCAAGGCCTTCGGCCCTAACAAAATCAATGTCATCAAGGCGGTGCGGGAGTTGACCACCCTGGGCCTTAAGGAGGCCAAGGACCTGGTGGAGGGCGCCGCCAATGCCCCCGCCACCGTCAAAGAGGGGCTTTCCAAGGCTGATGCCGCCGCCGCCGCCAAGAAGCTCCAGGATGTTGGCGCCGAGGTGGAGGTGAAGTAGCACCCCTAAGCCCGCCGGCAGCGGGACGGCCTGGGGCAGGAGGCGCCATGGGGAGTTCGCGCAGTTCCCACGACTCCATCGATAAGGGGCTGGAATACCGCCCGCGGATGCGGGACCTCCCCTCCCCGGAGCGGCCGCGGGAGCGCCTGCGGGAGAAGGGGGCCGCGGCCCTCTCCACCGCCGAGCTTCTGGCCATCGTGCTCCGGGTGGGGAGCGCCGAGGAGAGCGTCCTGGATTTGGGGGCCAGGCTCCTGGCGCGCTACCAGGGGCTGCCGGGGCTGGCCCAGGCCAGCTTCGAGGAGCTGTGCCAGGAGCGCGGCCTGGGCGGGGCCAAGGTGGCCCAACTCAAGGCCTCCCTGGAGCTGGGGAGACGGCTCCTGGCCGCCCAGCCGGAAGCGCGGCCCACGGTGACCAGCCCCGAGGATGTGGCCAACCTGCTCCTGGCGGAGATGGGGCTTCTGGAGCAGGAGGAGCTCCGGGTGGTGAACCTCAACAGCAAGAACCAGGTCATGGGCATCTCCCAGGTGTATCGGGGGAGCGTCAACACCTCCCTCATCCGGGTGGCCGAGGTCTTCCGGGAGGCGGTGCGGGCCAACTGCCCCGCCCTCGTGGTGGTGCACAACCACCCTTCGGGCGACCCCACCCCCAGCGCCGAGGATGTGGAGGTGACCCGCCAGCTCCAGAAAGCGGGGGAGGCCCTGGACATCGAGGTCCTGGACCACCTGGTCATCGGGCGACAGCGCTATGTGAGCTTGAAGGAGAGAGGGTTGGGCTTCGGGCCCTGACCTTTCCATTGGAAGGGATAGCTTCACAGGCGGCCCCAAGGGACGGAAGCCGGGGCCGCAGGAAGGGAGTAAACTTGCACCCCAAGGACTACAAGTACACCAAGGGCCACACCTGGGTCAGGGTGGAGGGGGAGGTGGGGCTTATCGGCATCACCGACTTCGCTCAGAAGGAGTTGGGGTCGGTCCTCTTCGTGGAGCTGGCCTCGGTGGGCGACGCCGTTGTCCAGTCCAAGCCCTGCGGCTCGGTGGAGTCGGACAAGGCCACCTCTGATGTCATGTGCCCCGTGAGCGGCCAGGTCCTGGAGGTCAACGAGGAGGCCATGAACGCCCCCGAGACCGTGAACAAGGACCCCCACGGCGCTGGATGGCTCCTCAAGGTGCGCCTCGCCAACAAGACAGAGCTCAACAGCCTCATGTCCGCCGCGGAGTTCGAGCGCTACATCGCCAAGTAGCGCCAGCAGGCCCTTGACTGCAGGGGACACGAGCCCTCACCGCCCCTGGCGCTGGCTCCCCATGAGCCCGGCCCCAGGCGCCGCCAACATGGCCCTGGACGAAGCCCTCCTGGAGCTTCAGTCCCAGGGCCTTTCTGTCCCTACGTTACGCACCTACGGCTGGGAGCCGCCGTGCCTGTCCCTCGGCTACTTCCAGTCGGCCCGGGGCGATGTGGATCTGGAGGCCTGCCGACAGCGCGGCGTGGACCTGGTGCGGCGGCCCACTGGCGGCCGGGCCGTGCTCCACCATCGGGAGCTGACCTACGCCCTGACGGCCCCCGCGGACCACCCCCTGGTCTCGGGCGGGATTAAGGAGTCCTATGCCAAGATAAGCCAGGGGCTGCTCCTGGGCCTGGCGAGGCTGGGGGTGGCGGCCCGGGCGGAGCGGCGGGGCAAAGCTGGGGCCTGGACCGGGGCTTGCTTCGAGGTGGCCTCGGACTACGAGCTGGTGGCCGGAGGCAAGAAAGTAGTAGGCTCCGCCCAGCTCCGCCGCCGCGGCATGCTCCTCCAGCACGGCAGCCTGCTCCTGGACTTCGACGCCGACGCGCTCTTGGAGCTGCTGGAGCTGCCCTCTGGGATGGAGCGGGGGCGGGTGGCCGCTTATTTGCGGGGGCGGGTGGCGTCCCTGAAGGAGCTCTTGGGGCGTGAGGTGGGCCTGGCGGAGGCGGCCCAAGCCCTGCGGGCGGGGTTCCAGGCGGCCTGGGGCGTGGAGCTGGCGCCGGGAGAGCTAACCGCGGCAGAGAGAGCTATGGCGGCCCGCCTGGAGGCTAAATACCGCAGCGAGGCGTGGAACCTGCGGCAGTAAAGGTCTGCTACTCCCAGCGCAGGGCTTGGATGGGGTGGAGTTGAGAGGCCCGGTAGGCGGGGTAAATCCCAAAGAAGACGCCAATGACGGCCGACACCCCCAGGGCCAGGACCACGATGTCCGGCGCAATCTCCGACTGCAAGGTGGTGCCCCCCACCCGGATGCCCGAGAGGACCAGCGACTCTGCCCAGCCCAGGAGGAATCCCAAAACGCCCCCCGCAAAGCTGAGCGCAATCGATTCGATGATGAACTGGACCAGGATGTCCCGTCGTTTGGCCCCCAGGGCCTTGCGCAAGCCTATCTCCCTGGTGCGCTCCGTGACGGAGACTATCATGATGTTCATGATGCCAATGCCCCCCACCAACAGGGAGATGCTGGCGATGGCCCCCAGGACGAGGGTGAAAACCCCCACCACCTGGCTGAAGGCCTGGGTCAACTCCTGCTGGCTGCTCACGGTAAAGTCGTCGGGCCGCCCCTCCTGGATGCGGTGGCGCTGGCGCAGCAGCGCCTCAATCTCCGCCCGGGCTGTCTCCAGGTTCTCCTCCCGGTCCACCTGGACAGAGATGTTGGACACATTGCTGGCCCCGCTGGCGGTGCGCCGGGGGTTGAGGCGGGACTGGAGGGAGATGGGCACAATAATCTGGTCGTCGAAGAGGGCGAACCCGCCCCCGCCCTTGGTTTGCAAGACTCCGATGACCTTGAAAGTGCGGGTGTTGATGCGGATGGACTCCCCTAGGGGGTCGCCCTCGCCGAAGAGGTTCAGGGCCACATTGGAGCCTATGACTGCCACCATAGCCTGGCCGTCCACTTGGGCCGTGCTGATGAACTCCCCCTGGGCGGGATACCAGTTGCGCACCGTCTGATAGTCGGGAGTGGCCCCGATGATGCGAGTGTTGACATTCTGGCCCCCCGCCACTA
This sequence comes from Chloroflexota bacterium, assembly GCA_016210205.1. Taxonomy (GTDB): domain Bacteria; phylum Chloroflexota; class Dehalococcoidia; order JACQUO01; family JACQUO01; genus JACQUO01. The sequence continues at coordinate 68,690 of JACQUO010000029.1, read as the reverse complement.
CCTGGGCCACCAGGCCGAACTCGGGGGCCGCCGTCACCACCTGGGGGACGCGCTCGGCGATGGCCCGGGCGTCCTCGACGGTAAGGGTAGCGGCGCTGCCCTGGGGCATCCGTACCCCACCCATCTGCACCGGAGCTCCGGGGCGCACAAAGAGCACGCTCGTCCCCATGCCCTGGAGGTTGGCGGTGATGCTGGACTGGGCGCCGCGACCCAGGGCCATAAGGGCGATGACGGCGCTGATGCCGATGACGATGCCCAGGATGGTGAGGCCCGAGCGGAGCTTGTGGGCCGCGAGGGCCCCGAGGGATACCTGGATGCTTTCTCTGAGATTCAACCCAGCCACCTCTGCGCCTTTCCTACTCGTATCTTAAGGCCTCAATGGGATGAAGTCCAGCCGCCCGGTAGGCGGGATAGATGCCGAAGAAGAGGCCGATGGCCACCGAGACCGAGATGGCCAGGGCCGCAACGTTGGCACTGAGAAGGGGCGGCGGCAGGAACCCGCTGGCTGCGGAGCCGATGAGCAGGGCCAGCAACCAGCCCAACAGGGCCCCCCCAGCCCCGCCGATGACACTTAGGGTCACCGCCTCCAGGAGGAACTGGGCCAGGATGTCCCGCCGTTTGGCCCCCAGGGCTTTGCGCAGCCCTATCTCCCGGGTGCGCTCGGTGACGGAGACTATCATGATGTTCATGATGCCGATGCCCCCCACCACCAGGGAGATGCCGGCGATGGCCGCCAGGAAGATGGTGAGAATGCCGGTGACATTGGTGATGACACTCAGGGTCTGCTCCAGGGTGGTGACCACGAAGTCGTCGTTCCCGTCGGAGGGGATGCGATGGAGTCGTCGCAGGAGCACAGTAGTCTGCTCCTTGGCGGTGGGCACCTCTGCCTCGCTGGTGGCCCGGAGGGCGATTTGGGAGACCACCCGGCCCCCCCGGGAGGAGTAACGCGGCCGTATCTTGGCGAAGACCGTGGTGCCAGGGGCGATGACCACATCGTCCTGGCTGATGCCCAGGAAGGAGCTGCCCCGCTTCTCCAGGAGGCCGACCACCCGGAAGCGGCTGCCGTTGATTTTGACGAAGTCCCCCACGGGGTCCGCCTCGCCGAAGAGGTTTTTGGCGGTGTCCTGGCCCAGGACCGCCACGGACTCGCGGCTGTTGTACTCCTGCTCGGTGAAGAAGCGGCCTGCGGCCAGGTTCATCTTCATGGTCTCCAGGAAGCGCCAGGTGTTGCCCGTGACCTGGGTGTTGTAGTTCTCCCCCCGGGCCGAGACCGTGGCGAAGGTGGAGACGATGGGCATGGCCACGGCCACCGCCGGGGTTGAGGCCGAGGTCTCCAGGGCTTCGGCATCCTCGAAGGTGAGGGTGTTGATGCTGCCCAGAGCCCCGCGGAAGCCCTCCTGGAGGGTGCGGCCGGGCATGATGAAGAGGATGTCCGAGCCCAAGTTGCTTATCTGGTTGGTGATGTCCGCCTGCACCCCTTGGCCGATGGCCATGAGCAGGATAACGGCCCCCACGCCGATGACCATGCCCAGCATGGTCAGCCCGGAGCGGAGCTTGTGGGACATGAGGGCGCCCAGGGCTATTAGAAGGCTTTCCTGGGGGTTCATGCGCTATACGGCGATGAGAGGTTGGGCCACGGGTTCGTCGCTGCTGATTTTCCCGTCCAGCATGCGCACGATGCGCCGGCAGTGGGCGGCGATGTCCGACTCATGGGTGATGAGGACGATGGTGATGCCATCTCTGCCGTTGAGCTCCTGGAAGAGGGCCATAATCTCCACACTGGTGCGGGTGTCCAGGTTCCCGGTAGGCTCGTCGGCCAGGATGATGGAGGGGTGGTTTATCAGGGAGCGGGCGATGGCCACTCGCTGCTGCTCGCCGCCGGAGTGATCATTGGGCGTGTGGTAGGCCCGGGCCGCCAGGCCCACCCGCTCGAGGGAGGCCAGGGCGCGGGCGCGGCGGTTGCCCCCGTTGCTATAGAGCAGCGGCAGCTCCACGTTGGCCACCGCGGAGGTCCGGCTCAGCAGGTTGAAGGACTGGAATACGAAGCCGATTTTCTTGTTGCGAATCTCTGCCAGCCGGTTATCCGATAGCTTCCCCGTGTCGATGCCGTCCAGGTAATACTTGCCGTTGGTGGGGATGTCCAGGCAGCCCAGGATGTTCATCAGGGTGGACTTACCTGAGCCTGAGGGCCCCACGATGGCCACCATCTCGCCTGTCTCGATGTGGAGGTCTACCCCCCTGAGGGCATGGACCTCCACCTGGCCCATCTGATAGGTCTTGACGACTTGTTCCAGCTTGATCATGGCTTAGCGCCCCGGAGGCTGGGCCCCGCCGGGGAGCGCTCCGCCGGGGGGCCGCGCCCCGCCGGCTGGCGTCGCGCCGGGAGTCGCCCCGCCGGAGGGCCTTGCCCCAGTCCCAGTCCCGGCCGGGACATCCATCAGGATTCTCTCTCCCTCCTTGAGCCCGGAGAGGATTTCGGTGCGCAGGTCGTCGTTGGCGCCTACGGTGATGGTGCGCTGCTCGGTGGCGCCGTCGGACAGCTGAATCTCTACATAGCGGCTGCGCCCACTGAGCTTGATGGCCCGGCTGGGCACTACGAGCACGCTCTCCTTCTTCTCCACATAGATGGTGGTCAGGGCGGTCATGCCGCCCTTCAGGCTGGCATTGGTGGAGGCCAGCTCAATATCCACCTGATAGGTCACCACTCCAGACTGGACCTGGGCCACGGGGGCCAGTGTGGAGACTTTGCCCTTGAGGTTGACCCCGGGCAGGGCGTCCAGGGCGATGCTCACTTCCTGGCCGAGGGCCGCCCGGGCCACATCCAGCTCGTCCAGGGTGGCCCGAACCTTGGCGGTGGCAGGATTGGCTAAGGTGATGGCCACGGTGTTGCCGGAGACGGTGTCCCCCTCCTTTACGGCCACGCTGGAGATGATGCCATTGAAGGGGGCGACGATGGTGGCCTTGACCAGGTTGGAGCGCGCCGTGTCCAGGGCTAACTGGGACTTGGCCAGCGACTGCCGCTTGAGCTCGATGTCCCGAGGCTTGGCTCCGGCCAGAACATCATCCAAGTTGGCCCGGGCTTTGACTACGGCTGCCCTGGCAGCATACTCCGCCAGTTGGTAACGGCTGAGCTTTTGGGGGGAGCTGGCCAGGGCGGTATTAATCTGGTTCAAGTCCTTGACGGTCTGCTCCAGGGAACCAGGGCCGGTGTTTATGGTGGGGAGGGAAATCTCGGCCTTAAGCTCAGCCAAATCCTGCTGCGCCTTCTTCAGCGTGGCCTCGGCGGTGGCGATGTTGTTTTTGTCGGTGGCTACCACCTTATCCCGATTTTGGACGGCTTTGTTGTAGGCGTCCTGGGCGTTGTCCCGGAGGGTTAGCTGGCGCTCATCCTCGGCCTGGGTGAAGCCAGCTAAATATTTAATCACGTACAGGCGATAGGTCTCCTGGGCGTCCAGAAGGGCCACATGGGCCGTGCGGGCGGCGCTGTCGTAGGTGGCCTGGTCGATGATGAGGTCTCGCTTGGCGTTCTCTAAATTTGTCTGGGCGGTGCTAAGGGCGGTCTCCGCATCGATGCGGGCGTTGGAGAGGTTCCTTGCCGCCGTGTTCAGGGCGTTTTGGGCGTCCAGCAGGGAGGCCTGGGCCGTGGCCCGGTCGGAGTCGTCGTAGAGGTTGAGGGTGGCCTCCAAATTCAGTTGCGCAATCTCCAGGTCGGCTTTGGCCTGGGCCAGCGACCGCTCCAGGGTCTCGGTGTCCAGGCGGGCCAGGATTTGGCCTTTCTTCACCTGTTCTCCCAGCGCCACTTTCACCTCTTTAACGGTGCCAGAGTTCTCGAAGGTGAGCTTGGCGTCGGTGTCAAAGAAGACATTGCCGGTGGCGGAGACGGGCACTAGGATGGTGCCGCGCTCCACAGCCACGGCCTGGCGTTGGGTGGCAGCAGGGGAGGGGCCCCGGCTCCGGAAGAACAGGAAGTAGCTCCCCGCGGCCACGAGCGCTAGGACAACAGCCAGGATGATGAGGTTTCTTCGGCTCATGATTACTCCTTAGGGGCGGTCATTCGAGGCGAGGGGTGACCGTTGACCTTTCTACTAATAAGGCTGAGGCTACTTTTTGCAGCAGGGTGACGAGGTTGACTTGCTCTTCGGGGCTCAGGCAGTCCAAGGCCTGGTGGATGCGCTCCAGGATGCGAGCATCCATGGCTTGACGGAGCTCTCGGCCCTTGTCGGTTAAAACCACGCGGACGACCCGGCGGTCTCGGGGGTCGGCCAGCCTGTGGATAAAGCCCACAGCTTCCAGCCAGTCCACCATCCTGGTGGCGGTGCTGGTGGGCACCCCCAGGCCCGTGGAGAGCTCGCTCATGGTGGGGCTGTCTGTATCGGAGAGGATGACGCTAACCCGAAAGAAGAGGGACAAGCCTGGCCCAAGGGGAAGGCTGTTGGGGCGCTGGGGTAAAGCATTCCCTCTCTGAGGGGTCATGCCCTCCGGAAGAAACTCCTGAAGATACTTCTTGCTGTGAATAAGCTCCTTCACGATGTGGAGGAGCTCGGCACTGTAATCATGGTGCTGGTGTTGCGTCGCCATAATATTCCATAGTGGTATATTTTCGGTTTGAAAATATACCACTGCCGTGGGGCGATGTCAAGTTGCCAGAGGCTTCAGGGTCTGGTTTGCTGCCATCTTGTATAACGAAAAAGAGGCGCTGGGGTTAGCACCTCGCTCGAAAAGGGAAAGGCTGGTTTGCTCTTTGGGGCCTAATCCCAACGGCGAGTTTGGAGCAGCCGGTCATAGGTGTCACGCATCTGGTGGGCGATGATGTCCCAGGCGTAAGGGGCGGCGGAGGCTCGGGCCTGCTGCCTGAAGCGCCGGTGCCGGGAGTCGGAGCCGAGGATGCCCTCGATGGCCCGCGCCAGGGAGTGAGGGCTGCGACCCGGGAACAGGTAGCCGTTCTGTCCGTGCTGGACGGTGGTCATGAGTCCGCCCGCCCGGGTGGCCACCACGGGGATGCCGCAGGCCAGGGCCTCCAGGGTCACCATGCCGAAGCTCTCGTAGCGAGAGGGCACCACACAGAGGTCCGCGGCCTGGTAGTAGCGGGGGAGCTGCTCTGGGGGCACGGGGCCAAGGAAGGAGACGGCCTCGGCCAGCCCCAGGGAACGGGTGAGGCGCTGCAGCTTCTTGACCTCCGGGCTGCCGGGGATGCCGCCGATGACCGTGAGGTGGAGGTCTTTGGGGCCCTGCACCAGGGCCAGGGCCTGGAGGAGGAAATCCGCCCGTTTTACCGAGTCCAGGCGGCCGGCTACGGTGAGCAAGTGCTGGCCCGGGGGCAGGCCCAGCTCGCGGCGGGCTTGGGCCTGGTCTCCCGGCTGGAAATGGCCCAGGTCCACGCCGCAGGGCAACACGGCGATGCGCCCCAGCGGGGCCTGATAGCTGTGTTGCATCAGCCACCGCTCCTGCATCGTGGGGGCGATGATGAGGTCCGCCTGGTCCATGATTTCCATTTCCGTGGCGATGCGCAGGTCCAGCTCGGCTTCCTGGCCCCCTACCCAGCGTTTGATTTTGCCCAAGCTGTGGAACATGGTGACATGGGGCAGGCCCCAGCGCCGCTTGAGCCGCTCCCCAGCGTGGGCGGAGAGCCAGTAGTGGCTGTGGATGAGGTCGTAGCTCTGGCCCCGGCCGAAGGTGGTGATTTGATGCAGGTAGTCCGGGATGAGGTTGTAGAGGTTCTCTTTGAGGACCGGGCCCTGGCCGCCCACCTCCAGATGTATGACGCGGCTGTGCTCTCCTATCGGCTCAATGGCGGGGAGGTCGGGGTGATGGTGGCGGGTGAAGATGTCCATCTCCACCCCCAGGCGGTCCAGCTCCAGGGTGAGGTGGCGGATGTAGAGCTGCATCCCCCCCATATAGAGCCCGTCCATCTCCCCCAGGGGGCAGCCGTGGAGGCTCAAGACGGCGATTCTCATCGCTGGCGCTCCTCCGGGCTGGGGGTTCTCCCAATCCAGCACTGGAAGATGGGCAGGTCTCTGCCCCCCAGGTCGTATTTGTACTCCTCGGCGCCCCGCAGCATGTCGAACTTGTGCTTGCCCGACTCCAGGGCCTCCCGCAGGCAGAGGGCCTTCTGCAGCCAGCCCACGCTGAGGGCGCTGTAAGAGGGGTCGAACCCGCTGTTGTAGAGGAGGATGTCCCGGTCATAGGCGAAGGCCAGGGAGGCGGCGGTGCGGATGCCGTCAATCTCCAGGAAGCAGAGGCGGAGGTAGCTCTCCTTGGCGGTGGCCGCGGCCATGGCGCGGAAGAAGCGCTCCATGTCAGGTTCCAGGAAAGCCGCCTTGTCGGGTCGGCTACGCCGCATCAGGGCCAGGAAGTCGTCCAGGTTCTGGCCCAGGCAGTCGGGGCCTTCCAGGCTGGTGTAGTTGGCCTGCCGCTCCTCGTGGAGCCGGCGCAGCTTGCGCCGGAGCTCGTGGCGGTCTTTCTTGGTCAGGGTCATGAGGTATTGCTCCCAGGTGGGCGGAAGCTCCACCTGGGGGCAGACATCCTCCACGGTCAGATAGACGGGATGGCGGCGCAGGCGGGCGAGCTGGGTGAGGAGGGTAAGGGTGGGGGAATAGCCGGGGACGGACTGCAGGTGCAGGTTTAGGGACCCCGAGTGCTCCAGGTGGTCCAGAAGCGCGCGGTAGAAGTGGGCCTCGGCGCCCCGGGCCACGATGAAGTCGCCGTAGTCGCAGACCCGCGGGTCGCCGAGGAAGCGCAGCTCCCCGTGCGACAGGCGCAAAGGGGCGATGCCCAGGAGCTGCTCGTGGCGCCACAGGGACCAGAGGCGCAGCTGGCTTCCCTCGCCGAAGGCGTCCCACCACAGCTTGGCCCAGAGGGGCGTGATGAAGATGGTGTTGGTGACGGCGTTGGGGAGAAGCCCCTGCCAGCCCTCGCCGATGCTCTCGAAGGTCTCCTCTCGCACACGGTAGGACATGTCTATTTCCCTTGGAGGAGCGAGAGGAACTCCGCCCGGGTCACCGACCTGGCCCGGAAGAGCCCGCGGGTGGCGGAGGTAATGACATTGCTGCCGGGTTTCTTGATGCCTCGCATGGTCATGCAGAGGTGCTCCGCCTGGATGACCACGGCCACGCCCTTGGGCTGGAGGGCCCGCAGGATGGAGTCGGCGATTTGGGTAGTGAGGCGCTCCTGGAGCTGGGGGCGGCGGGCCAGGATTTCCACGGCTCGGGCTACCTTGCTGGCTCCCACCACCCGGCCGTTGGGGATGTAGCCCACATGGGCCACCCCGTAGAAGGGGAGGAAGTGGTGCTCGCACATGGAGTAGAAGGGGATGTCCTTGAGGATGACCATCTCGTTATGGCCCTCTTCAAAGCCCACGGAGAGCTCCTGGGCCGGGTCCATCTCCAGGCCCGAGAATAGCTCGACATACATCTCGGCGATGCGCTGCGGGGTGTCCACCAGGCCCTCGCGGGTGGGGTCCTCCCCGATGGCCTTAATCATGGCGGCGACGGCGGCGGCAATACGCCCCTGGTCCACGCCAGGGGACTCCTGGACATCGCGGCCTCGGGGGGGTGGTTTTTTCATCAGCTGCTGGCCCTGGGGGTGGCCGGCGCCTCTGTGGGCGGCTGGAATTGCCGCCGGTCCAAGTGGCGGGCGGTCTTGCCGTCTGGGGTGAGGTAGGTATCGCCGCCCAGATAGAGGGCGGGGCTTACCTTTTCTAGGTCCAGGATGCGGCTGGGGGTGAGGAGGTCGTCTTTGATATGGAGGGCCACAATCTCGCCCACGAACCACTCGTGGCTCCCGTAGCGCTGGTGGTCCCGCACCGTGCACTCGTAGCTGGCGTAGGCGGCGGAGAGGATGGGCGCCTTGGTCTTGAGGGGGGAGTCCAGGGCCACTTTGAAGTGGGCCAGCTTGTCCATCTCCCGGCCGCGGCTGGCCCCCAGGGCGGCGTAGAGATGGGCCGACTCCAGGGGGAGGAAGGCCACGCCGAACTCGCCTGAGTCCAGGATGAGCTCGTAGGTGTAGCGCCGGGGGTGGATGGCCACCCCCACCAGGGGCGGCGCGGCGGACATGGTGGTGTACCAGGCGGCGGTCATGGCGTTCTGTCGCCCCCCCGCCGCGGCGGTAATCACTGCCAGGGTCTTGGGGTAGATGAAGTTCTGGGGGTTGAGTCCGGTGAGGTCGGTGGTGCGTATCATGGTTGACTCTTTCTAGGAGGACGGCCCGCCGTCCCCTGTGGGCCCTATTTGGGCTTCTTGTCGGCTTCCCTGGCGGTGAGCAGGCGGTTTAAGGCGTGCATATAGGCCTTGGCGGAGGCCACGATGATGTCTGTGGAGGCGCCTCGGCCCATGAAGGTCTTGCCGTCGCCCTCGATGCGCACCGTGACCTCGCCGATGGCGTCGATGCCCTCCGTGGCGGCCTGGACGCTGAACTCGATGAGATTGTTGGGCACGCCCACCAGGCGGTTGATGGCCTTATATACGGCGTCCACCGGGCCGGTGCCCAGGGTGGCGTCCTCCAGCACCTGGCCCGTGGGGGAGATGAGGCGCACCGTGGCGGTGGGGACGCTTTTATCGCCGCAGGAGACCTGGAGGTGGTCCAGGTGATAGACTTCGGTGAAGGAGCGCATCTCCTCCCCCACAATGGCCTCCAGGTCTCGGTCTAAGACCTCCCGCTTCTTGTCGGCCAGCTCTTTGAAGGCGAGATAGACGCGGTCGTGGTCTTCATCCGAGAGCTTGTAGCCCAACTCCTCCAGGCGGCGCTTGAGGCCGTGGCGGCCAGAGAGCTTGCCCAGGACGATGGACTGGCCGGTGACCCCCACGGCCTTGGGGTCGATGATTTCATAGGTGGTACGTTCTTTGAGGACGCCGTCCTGGTGGATGCCTGAGGCATGCCGGAAGGCGTTGGCGCCCACGATGGCCTTATTGGGCTGGACGCCGAATCCCAGCACCTCGCTCACCAGGCGGCTGGTGCGGTAGATTTGTGCGGTGTCGATGCCCGTGGTGAGGTTGTAGAGGTCCTTCCGGGTGGCCAGGGACATCACAATCTCCTCCAGGGCGGCGTTGCCGGCCCGCTCCCCCAGGCCGTTGATGGTGCACTCCACCTGGCGGGCCCCGGCCTCGATGGCGGCCAGGGAGTTGGCCACCGCCAGGCCCAGGTCGTTGTGGCAGTGGACGCTCACCACCGCGCGATCGATGTTGGGCACCTCCTGGAAGACGCTCTTGATGAAGCGACTGAACTCCCCCGGCATGGTATACCCCACGGTGTCCGGGATGTTCACCGTGGTGGCCCCCGCCTCAATCACAGCCTGGAGTATCTGGTAGATGAAGGCCGGGTCAGAGCGGGTGGCGTCCATGGGGGAGAATTCCACATCAGGAGTATAGGACTTGGCCCGGGCCACCATGTCGCGGGCCAGCTCCAGCATCTCGCCACGGCTCTTTTTGAGCTGGTGCACCAGGTGGATGTCCGAGGAGGAGAGGAAGACATGGATGCGGGGCTTCTGGGCGCCGTGGAGGGCCTCCCAGGCCCGGTCCACGGCTTCGGCGTTGGCGTGGGCCAGGGCGCAGATGGTGGGGCGGCGCACCTCCCGGGCGATGCGGCGCACCGCCTCGAAGTCGCCCGAGGAGGAGATGGGGAAGCCGGCCTCGATGACATCCACGCCCAGGCGCTCCAGTTGCTGGGCAATCTCCAGCTTCTCCTCGATGTTGAGGGCGGCCCCGGGGGTCTGCTCCCCGTCCCGCAGCGTGGTGTCGAAGATGATGACCTTATCCATGGCTGTGCCGCGTTTCTAGCCGCCTAGCCCTTGAGCCAGGGCATCATGGCCCGGAGCTCCGCCCCCACCTCTTCAATGAGGTGCTCCTTCTCCTGGCGGCGCATGGCGTTGAACGAAGGGCGGCCCGCCTGGTTCTCCAGTATCCACTCCTTGGCGAAGGTGCCGTCCTGGATGTCCGCCAGGATTTGGCGCATGGTGTCATGCACATCCTCGTCAATGAGGCGGGGGCCGGCGGTGTAGTCCCCATACTCTGCGGTGTCGCTCACGGCCTGGCGCATGTAGGTGAGGCCGCCCTGGTAAATCATGTCCACGATGAGCTTGAGCTCATGCAGGCACTCGAAATAGGCCAATTCCGGCTGATAGCCCGCCTCCACCAGGGTCTCGAACCCCGCCTTGACCAGGGCCGAGACGCCCCCGCACAGGACCGCCTGCTCCCCGAAGAGGTCCGTCTCCGTCTCCTCGGCGAAGGTGGTCTCCAACACACCGGCCCGGGTGCAGCCCAGGCCCTTGGCGTAAGCCAGGGCGGTGGCCAGGGCCTGGCCGGAGGCATCCTGGTGCACCGCCACTAGGGCGGGCGCGCCCTTGCCCTCGGTGTAGGTGCGGCGGAGCAGCGGCCCGGGGCACTTGGGCGCCACCATGATGACATCCACCCCGTCGGGGGGCACGACCTGCCCGTAGTGGATGTTGAAGCCGTGGGCGAAGAGCAGGCTTTGGCCGGCCTTGAGGTGGGGGGCGATGCTTTCCAGGTAGACCTCCCGGTGGGCCTGGTCGGGCAGCAGCATGGCCAGGAGCTGGGCCTCTTGGGTCACCCGGGCCACCGGGGCCACGGCGAGCCCGGCCCCCTTGGCCCGTTTCCAGCTGGGGCCTCCTTCCCTGAGCCCCACCATGACCTTAAGGCCGCTGTCCTTGAGGTTCAGGGCATGGGCCTGGCCCTGGCTCCCGTATCCTATGATGCCCAGGGTCTTGCCCGTCAGGAGGTTGATATCGGCGTCTTGGTCGTAATACATCTTGAGCCGTCCTTTAATGGGTGCAGTCTTGAGCAGAGTGCTGAAAAACCTCTTTTGCCCCTCTGCACTCCCCTTTTCAGCAGTCTGTTAAGGGGTCACCTCCCGCGACTGGGGCAGCTTGCGGCCCCGCGGGGGCGGGGCGGAAGGCGTGGGTCTCTCCTCAGGGATGAGGACGCCGGCCTGGCCCCGGCTCATGGCGATGCGGCCGGTGCGGGCCAGCTCCTTGATGCCAAAGCCCTTGAGCAGGCGGACCAGGGAGTCCAGCTTGTCCTCGTCCCCCGTGACCTCGATGATGAGGGAGTCCGGGGCCACATCCACGATGTTGGCCCGGAAGATATCCACAATCTGGATAATCTCGCTGCGGGTGGCGGCGGTGGCCCGAACCTTGATGAGGGCCAGCTCCCGGGCCACGATGTCCTCCCTGGTGATGTCGGAGACTTTAAGGACATCGATGAGCTTGTAGAGCTGCTTGGTCACCTGGTCCACATCCGTGGTGTCTCCGTCCACCATCATGGTCATGCGGGAGAAGCCGGGGGTCTCGGAGTGGCCCACGGCGATGCTCTCGATATTGAAGCCACGGCGACGGAAGAGGCTGGACACCCGGTTGAGGACGCCGGGCCGGTCTTCCACCAGGGCGACGATGGTGTGCTTCACTTCTTCACCTTTTGGGGCTGGCCTTGCAACTGCTCATGGAGGGCAGCCCCCATGGGCACCATGGGGAAGACATTCTCCTCAGGCTCAATTTGGAAGTCGATGAGCATGGGGCCGGGGTGGCTCTGGGCCTCCTGGATGGCGGGGATGACTTGAGCTTTGCTGGTCACCCGGCGGCCGGGGATGCCGTAGGCCTCCGCGATTTTCACGAAGTCGGGCCCGGCCAGGGGGGTGGCCACATAGCGCCGGTTGTAGAAGAGCTCCTGCCATTGCCGCACCATGCCCAAATAGCCGTTGTTCATGATGGCTAGCTTCACGGGGAGGTTCTCCTGCACCACGGTGGCCAGCTCCTGGAGGGTCATCTGGAAGCCGCCGTCGCCGCAGATGGCCCAGACGGTCTCCCCGGGCAGGCCCACCTGGGCCCCGATGGCCGCGGGCAGCTCGAAGCCCATGGTGCCCAGGCCCCCAGAGGAGACGAGGCTGTTGGGTTTGTCATAGATATAGTGCTGGGCGGCCCACATCTGGTGCTGGCCCACGCCGGTGACGATGGTGGCGTTGCCCCCGGTGACCTGATGGATGCTTTTCACCACATACTGGGGCAAGACCTGGTCCGTCTCCCGGATGGCCAGGGAGGGGTGCTCGTGGCGCCACTGGTCCACCTGGCGGAGCCACTCCCGCCGGACGCGCCGCTCTATTTGCGGGTTGAGGTCTTTGAGGATGTGTTTGATATCCCCCACGATGGGTACCTGCACCCGGACGTTCTTCCCTATCTCCGCGGGGTCGATGTCCATGTGGATGATTTGGGCTTTAGGGGCGAAGTCTGCCACCCGGCCCGTGACCCGGTCGTCGAAGCGCATGCCTATGGCGATGAGGAGGTCAGCCTCGCACACCGCCAGGTTGGCGTAGGCCAAACCGTGCATCCCCAGCATGCCCAGGCTGAGGTAGTGCTGTCCGGGGAAGGAGCTCAGGCCCAGGAGGGTGAAGACCACGGGTATCTGGGCCTTCTCCGCCAGCTCCTTCAGTTCGTCGTAGGCGCCGGAGAGGATGATGCCGTGGCCTGCCAGGATTACCGGGCGCTGGGCCTCATTGATGAGCTTGGCCGCCTTCTTAATCTGGGTGGGATGGCCCTGATAGGTGGGCTTATAGCCGGGCAGATTTATCTTCTCCGGATAGTTGAACTCGGCCTCCTCCAAGAAGACATCCCGGGGGATGTCGAGGAGCACCGGGCCGGGCCGGCCGGTGAGGGCGATGTGGAAGGCCTCCTTCACCACCTGGGCGATGTCCTGAGCCCGTAGCACCAGATAGTTCTGCTTGGTGATGGGCAGGGTAATGCCGGTGATGTCCGTCTCCTGGAAGGCGTCCTTGCCGATGAAGGGACGGGCCACCTGGCCGGTGATGGCCAGCAGGGGCACCGAGTCCATGTAGGCGTTGGCAATCCCCGTCACCAGGTTGGCGGCCCCCGGCCCCGAGGTGGCCAGGCAGACCCCTACCTTACCCGTGACCCGGGCGTAGCCATCGGCGGCGTGGGCCGCGCCCTGCTCGTGGCGCACCAGGATGTGGCGGAGCTGGGGGTACTGGGGCAGCGCATCGTAGAAGGGCAGCACCACCCCGCCGGGGAAGCCGAAGATGACCTCCACCCCTTCCTTGAGAAGGGATTGACACAAGATATTAGCCCCAGATAGCTTCATTCTATTTGGCCTCGCTGAGAAAAACGGCCCCCAGGTTGGCGGAGGAGACCATCTCTACATATCGTTTTAGATATCCGCTGGTCGCCCGCGACTTGAAAGGAGGCAGGGCGGCCAGGCGCTCTGCCAGCTGCCTCTTAGTGAGGGCTACCTCCAGCTCGCCTTTAGGGATGTTGATGCTGATTTCATCTCCATCCTGGAGGGCGGCGATGGGCCCCCCTGCCGCGGCCTCGGGGGAGACATGTCCGATGGCGGCCCCCCGGGTGGCCCCGGAGAAGCGGCCGTCGGTGATGAGGGCCACCTTATCATCCCGGCCCATGCCGCTGAGAAGGGAAGTGGCGGAGAGCATCTCGGGCATCCCCGGCCCTCCCCGGGGGCCCTCATAGCGGATGACCAGCACTTCCCCGGCCTGAGGAGGACGGCTCATGATGCCCCGGGTGGCCTCTTCCTCGGAATTATACACCCGGGCCGGGCCCCTGTGCACCATCATGGCTCGGTCCACCGCCCCCCGCTTCACCACTGCTCCTTGAGGGGCCAGGTTGCCGAAGAGGACGGCCAGCCCGCCCCTTTCGCTATAAGGCTTGTTCCGGGAACGGATGACATTTCGGTCTCTGACCCGGGCCGTGGCCAGGTTCTCCCCCAGGGTCCGGCCGGTGACGGTGAGGACATCCTGATGCAGCAGGTCGCCCAGCTCCTTCATCACTGCCGGAACACCCCCGGCCAGGTGGAGGTCCTCCATGTGGTGGTGGCCCGAGGGGCTGATTTTAGCCAGATGGGGCGTGGCTTCGCTAATGCGGTTGATGGCCTCTAGGGAGAAGGGGAGGCCGGCCTCGTGGGCCAGGGCCGCCAGGTGCAGCACTGAGTTGGTGCTGCCCCCCAGGGCCATGTCCAGGGCCAGGGCGTTGTGGATGGCCTCCGCGGTGATGATGTCGCGGGGGCGGAGGTCTCGCGCCAGCAGGGCCATGATTTGGCTCCCCGCTTCCTTGGCCAGACGAATTCGGGCGGCGTCCACCGCCGGGACGGTGCCATGGCCGGGGAGTCCCATCCCCAGGCCCTCGGTGAGGCAGTTCATAGTGTTGGCGGTGAAGAGGCCGGCGCAGGAGCCGCAGCCGGGGCAGGCCAGCTCCTCCAGCTCCTCCAGCTCCTCCAGGGTCATCTTCTCGCTGGAGACCTTGCCCACGGCCTCGAACATGGTGGAGAGGTCCACCGCCTCCCCTTGGCCCTCGCCTCCCCTGCGGCCCGCCAGCATGGGGCCGCCGCTGACCAGGATGGTGGGGAGGTTGAGGCGCACCGCGGCCATGAGCATGCCGGGGATGATTTTGTCGCAGTTGGTGACCATGGCCAGGGCGTCGAAGGCGTGGGCCTGGGCCAGGATTTCGATGGAGTCGGCGATGAGCTCGCGGCTGGGGAGAGAGAAGCGCATACCCGGATGGTTCATGGCCAGGCCGTCGCAGACGGCGATGGTGTTGACCTCAAAGGGGGTGCCCCCGGCGCTGCGAACGCCGGCTTTGACGGCCTCCGCCAGGCTGCGGAGGTGGAGGTGCCCCGGGACCACCTCCGTGAAGGTGTTGATGACGCCCACGAAGGGCTGGTCTATCTCCTGGGTGGTGCACCCCAGGGCCCGAAGCAGGGCGCGGTGGGGCGCTCGCTCTAGGCCTCGCTTCATGATGTCGCTTCTCATGGCTTCGCTCGCTGATTTTACGATTAGTTAGCGCGAAGGAAAAAAATCCGCCTCCCCTGAGACGGAGACTAGAACTTGCCCAATGTGTTTGCATAAAGGTAGCATAGCTCCAGAAGCCTGTCAAGGAAGGCACAAGCTGCGCCACCTGCCACAGCAATGCTCCGGCCAGGGCGCGGGCCAGGCTGCAGCGGCCTTTTTGCCAACCATGGCCCATAAGTGGTATATTTAGAAAAATTTTTGTCGGCCAGGCCCAGAAGTGAGGAGGCAACTGTGGAAGCTCTGGAAGCCATCAAGACCCGCAAGAGCATACGTGTCTACAAGCCGGACCCCGTGCCGGGGCATTTAATCCGGGAGATTCTTGATGCCGCGGTCCGTGCCCCCTCTTGGGGGAACACCCAGCCCTGGGAGTTCGCCGTGGTGGGCGGCCCTAAGCTCAAGGAGCTGCAGAAGCGGTTCCAGACCCAGGCCGAGGCCAGGGCCGAGCCCGCCCCCGACCTGCCCTTCCCCTCCTTCCCGGAGCACCTGCGCCAGCGCTCCCAGGAGAACGCGGCTCAGAGGCTGGAGCTCCAGGGCATCGCCCGAGAGGACCGGGAGCGTCGGCGGCTGGAAGGGCTGCGGGGGTCGCGCCTCTTCGACGCGCCGGTGGCCATCTTTGTCTATATGGAGCGGGAGCTCAACCCCTATGCCCTGATGGATTTGGGGTTTGTGTTTCAGAACATCATGGTGGCAGCCCACGCCCGCGGCCTGGGGTCGGTGCCCCTGGCGGCGGGGGTGCGCTATGGAGCCATGGTGCGGGAGTTCCTGGGCCTCCCCGACAGCAAAGCCCTGGTGCTGTCGCTGGCGCTGGGCTACCCGGACCCCAAGGCGTCCCTGAATAACTTCGCCAGCGCCCGCGTGCCTCTGAAGGAAGTAGTCTCCTGGCACGGGGTGGATGGGGCGTGAGCGCCAACCCCAGCTAGCGAAAAAGGCCGGGGCCTGCTCTACGGCAGGCCCCTTCGTTCATACTCTTGGGTCTCTTGTCCCCGCTTCCGGGCGCAGGCCCAGGCAGGAGTACATCTCCCCCAGGAACCGCGAGGGGACCCGGGCCAGCATCTTCACCTGGACGAAGCCGGCCCTCAAGGCCAGCCGCTGGAAGGCGGCCAGGTCTATGGGGTAGGGGACCCAGTGGTTGCCCAGGTTGGTGTTATACTCCACCACGATGAGCCTGCCCCCTGGCTTGAGGTAGGAGAGCGCCTGGGCCAAGACCGGCTCCTTGCGCTCCTGGAAGTGGAGGGAGTTGGCCATGAGGATGCCGTCCAGGGGCGGCAGGTCCAGGGGCAGGGTGAAATCGGCGGGGAGGTAGTGGACCCGGGCCTGGGGGTCATTGGCCTCAAACCGCTGCCGCTGGGCCTCCAAGGAGTGGGGGTTCCAGTCCACGGAGTAGATTTCCCCCTGGGGGCCCAGGAGCTGGGCCAGGGGGAGGGTGAAGGCGCCGGCGCCGGAGCCCAGGTCGGCCCACCGGCCCCCCTTCTGGGGCACGCCCGGGGCGATGAGGTTGTACTCCTTGCTGGGTGACACCCTAATCTGTCCTTTTCCGGTCTCTTCTGGCTTTCGCCGCGGCCCCGCTATTTTACCACCAGGAATTCCATGCTGGGGGTGTCCCCCCCGAGTTCCTTATCCATCCTGTCCCAAGCTACGCCTCATGGTATAATTTAGAATTAAAAGCGAGATGCACAGAAGTTTCGGAGGGGAAAATGGTTGAGGTGAAGCGGAAGATGGATGTGGAGGCCTATGACGCGGTCATCCTGGGGCAGGGCGCTGCCGCCTACGCGGCAGCCCTCTACTCCGGCCGCTATCGGCTGGAGACCTTGATGATTGGGCCGACCTTCGGAGGGGAGACGGCCACCGCCAGCATCCTGGCCAACTATCCGGGATATGTGGAGGTGGATGGGTTTGAGCTCATGTCCCGGATGAAGGAGCAGGTAGACCGCCTGGGGGTGAAGACAGTCCAAGCCCAGGCGTCTGCTATCGCTAAAGTCGAGCACGGATTTGACATAACATACGAAGGGGGCCAGGTCCACGGCGAAACCTTGATTTACGCCGTGGGCCGAGAGCGGCGCAAGCTGGGCCTGCCCGGGGAGGAGAGCCTCTGGGGGGTGTCCTACTGCGCCACCTGCGACGCCCCGCTCTATGCGGGGAAGACTGTGGCCGTCATCGGTGGGGGGGACTCCGCGGTGAAGGCGGCTTTGCTCCTCAGCCGGGCCTGCCCCAGGGTCTATGTGGTCTATCGGGGCCAGGCTTTCGCCCGGCCCGAGGCGGTGAGCTTGAGGTTAATATCGGAAAGGGAGAACATCGTCCCGGTGCTGGGCACCAGGGTGACCAGGCTCTTGAGCCGCGAGGATGCCCTGGCGGGGCTGGAGCTGAGCCAGCCCTTCGGGGGCAGTCGTGAGCTGGCAGTGGAAGGGGTCTTCGTGGAGATTGGGGCGGAGCCGCGGAGCGAGATGGCTCGTGCCCTGGGCGTGGCCTTGAACGAGAAGGGCGAGGTCATGGTGGGCAAGCTCATGGAGACCAATGTCCCCCGCTTCTTCGCCGCCGGCGATGTCTGCGATGGCGCTGGGGACCTCAAGCAGACCATCACTGCTGCGGCCCAGGGAGCGCTGGCCGCCACCTCAGCCTACAAGGTCATCTCCGTCCACGGCAACGCCTGCGAGCACCACTGCGTGCCTTTCGAGGTGGACTAGTGCGCCTCGGGGGGGGGCTGGCGGCGCTGCTCCCAGGACGCCAGGAGGTCGGCAGCTAAAGGGGAGCCTTCGGCGCTGGACGTGCCCGGCAAGGGCTTGAGGGCTCCTCCAGCGGGGAACTCGCCTGCCACATAGGCGGCGCTGAAGGCTCCCGCGGCCAGGCGGCGCCCTGAGGGCGTCAGCCTCCCTCCGGTGGCCAAGCTGCCCTCCAGGTCGAGGGCGGCCAGGCCGGTCCAAAGCCCCTTATCTCGCAGGGCTTGGCTTTGGGTCTCCCGGGGGCGCAGGCCTGAGCCCAGGCCTACGATAGGGAGCAGGACGCCGAAGAGCCGGGGGCCGCCGGACGCCAGGCCCAGGATGCCAATGCCAGGGGCCGCCACGCCTTTTGGGGCGCTGGAGGCCAGAGATTTCAGGCCCTCAGCCGTGAGCTTAACCCCCTGGACACCCTCATGGCGAAGGCTCGGGCTGCGGTTGACATAGTCCACCAGGAAGCCGGCCCAGGCTTCCTCCCCGGCGTCTTTGAAGCTTCCAGCCAGGTCTTTTTCTTGGGGAAAGCGTTGTTTGATGTGGGCCGTATATTCCTCCTCCAGCAGTTTCCAGGCGGCGGACAGGTCTACGCCGCCAGGTTTCTGGGCCACGATGTATCCCAACGCCACCGCTAAGGCCCAGGCCCGGGCGTCCTCGCGCCCCGGGGACGCCCAGAGGGTGAGGAGGATGGAGGTGATGCGGTCGTGAAGGTCCGGGCTGTGCAGCTCCATGAAGGCCTTTTGAAGAATTGTGGTTTGAGCCACAGCGTTTTATACTACGAGGGCAGCATGATGTCAAATGGCAGACAATTTTCCTCGGGGCCCACGGCCAGCGGAGGGGAGGAGCCTGGGGTTGGCCAGGTAGAACCAACGAGATGCCTTTTGACTCCTTGACCGCCAAAGGGGGGACGAGTATAATACCCCCCAGTATTTGGGGCCATGCCCCCTAAATTTTGGAGGAGGAATGTGAAGAGAGGTTTGGCACTAATTCCTGTGGCGGGGGTTTTCCTGCTGGCGGCTTGTGGTGGTGCCACTCCCCCTACGGCTACCCCGGTGCCTCCGGCCCCGACCCGTGCTCCCACCGTGGCCCCTACGGCCACCTCAGCGCCTCCTGCTGTGGCTCCCACGGCCGCCCCTCCCGCCGCCACCAGGCCCGCTGCCACTAGCGGGGACGCTGCCCGCGGCAAAGCTCTCTACACAGCTAAGGGTTGCAATGCCTGCCATGGCGCTAACGGGGAAGGTGCTCCCGGTATAGGCCCTAAATTGGTGGGCATCTACGGCAAGCCTGAGGCCATGACCGAGGGCAGCGCGGTGACGGTGGATGATGCTTACATAACGGAGTCCATCAAGGTTCCCACTGCCAAGGTGGTCAAGGGCTTCAACCCCATCATGCCGGTCATCGCCCTCACCGACGCCGAAATTAAAGACCTCGTCGCCTTTGTCGCTAGCCTAAAGTAGGACTGACAGAGGACGGACAAAAGCCTTATGCTAGCAGCGGGCCTCCCGCCGCGACCATAGGGCCACGGGGAAAAGCGAATATCGTGAAGACGCCCGCGATGCAAGGCCAACGGAGACATACAGCGCTGGCCCGTCGCGGGCGTCAGCCTTTTGGGTCTACAACCCGATATTGCTCAAAGCCTGAGGGCAGAGCCTCGCCGCTACTGGAGTAGGCTTGATGGTTTCCCCTGCCAGTCCCGACGCCCACGCCATTACTGCGCTCTTCGGAGCGGTCTTTTGGATGGCTCTGGCCGTGTTCCTGCTTGTCGAGGGGCTGCTGGTTTTTATTGTGGTGCGATACCGGGCCTGGGGCGGGGAGGTCCCACGTGAGGTCCACGGGCACACCCCCTTGGAGCTGACCTGGACTGTCGTCCCCACCCTCATCTTGGCGGCGTTGACGGTATTGACGCTCCAGACCATGTCGGCTCTGGCCCAAGGTCATCGGGAGGAGCTCGCGGTGCGGGCGGTGGGCCAAACCTGGTTCTGGGAGTTCCAGTATCCCGGTGGGGTCACCTCCACCCGGGTCCTGCGCATCCCGGTGGGCAAGATGGTGCGGGTGGAGGTGGCTTCCAGGGATGTCATCCACAGCTTCTGGGCCCCCGAGCTGGGCGGCAAGACCGATGCTATCCCTGGCACGGTGAACACCGCCTGGCTGCAAGCTGACCACCCCGGGACCTACAAGGGGCAGTGCGTGGAGTTCTGCGGGTTCGGGCACAGCCTCATGCTCCTGGAGGTGGTGGCCCTGGAGCCCGGGGAGTTCGAGGTCTGGCTAAAGGCTGAGCAGGCGCGTCTCGGGGCCTCCTCTGCCCCTGAAAGAGGAGCACAAGCCTGGTCGCCATGAGCCTAAATGGGCGCGGTGGGGCGGCACGGGGCAAAATTCCCGGCATTAAGTTCAGGATGGTCTAATGGCAATAATAGGCGGGACTCGGGCCAGCGCGACGCGGGAGCCGAGCCTGAGGGGCTGGCTGGCCACCACCGACCACAAGCGCATCGGCATCCTCTACATGGTCACCGCCTTCGCCTTTTTCCTGGTGGGGGTGTCCCTGGCCCTCGTCATGCGGACGGAGTTGGCTCGCCCTGGCCTTCAGTTCCTGGCCCCAGACGCCTACAATCAGGTCTTCACCATGCACGGGGTCACCATGGTTTTCCTGTGGGTGCTGCCCATGCTGGCGGGCCTGGGCAACTATATGGTGCCTTTGCAGATTGGGGCGCGAGATATGGCCTTCCCCCGCCTCAATGCCCTCTCCTACTGGCTCTTCCTGGCCGCCGGCGTGCTCCTCTACAGTGGCTTTCTGTGGGGAAGAAGCGCCGATGCCGGGTGGACCGGTTATCCGCCTCTTTCGAGCCGGGCCTATTCGCCGCAGGTTGGCGAGGACCTGTGGGTCTTGAGCCTGTTGCTCATCGGCATCTCCTCCGTGCTGGGGGCCATCAACTTTGCAGTCACCATCTTCCGCTTGCGGGCGCCGGGCCTGGGGCTGCATCGCATGCCGCTGTTCACCTGGGCCGTTATGGTGAACAGCCTGGTCATCCTGGTGGCCACCCCGGTGCTGGCGGTGGCCCTGTCCCTGCTCCTGGCGGACCGCATGCTGGGCACCGGATTCTTCGCCGCGGCGGGGGGCGCCCCGGTCCTCTGGCAGCACATGTTCTGGTTCTACTCCCATCCCGCGGTCTATCTCATGATTCTGCCGGCCATGGGGATTATCTCCGAGGTGCTACCCGTCTTTTCCCACAAGCCCATCTTCGGATACAAGGCCATCGCTTACTCCACGGTGGCCATTGGCATTTTGGGCTTCATGGTATGGGGGCACCACATGTTCACCGTGGGGTTGGGCCTGGAGATTCAAGCGCTCTTCATGATTACCACCATGGCGGTGGCCATACCCTCGGGGGTCAAAATCTTCAACTGGCTGGCCACCCTTTGGGGTGGGGCTCTCACCTTTCGCACCGCCATGCTCTTCGCCCTGAGCTTCCTGGCCCTCTTCCCCATCGGCGGCATCACTGGGGTTTTCCAGGCCGTCATCCCGGTGGACTGGCAGCTTCACGACACCTATTGGGTGGTGGGCCACTTCCACTACACCATCGTGGGCGGGAGTGTCCTGGGGATATTCGCCGGGATTTACTACTGGTTCCCCAAGATGACGGGCCGGAGGCTGGGCGAGGGGCTGGGCCAGGCCCACTTTTGGCTCATGATGGTGGGACTCAACCTGACCTTCTTCCCCATGTTCCTGCTGGGGGTGCTGGGGATGCCGCGGCGCATCGCCGATTACCGCCCCGATATGGGTTGGAACGACCTCAATTTCATCTCCGCCGTAGGTGCCTTCACCATCGCTGTGTCCTTAGTCGTGTTCCTGGTCAATATCTTCAGGAGCTTGGCCCGGGGGCAGCGGGCCGGCGACGACCCCTGGGAGGGTGATACCCTGGAGTGGCTCACCTCCTCACCGCCGCCGCCCTACAACTTCGCCGCCATCCCTCAGGTTCGGAGCCGCCGCCCCGCCCGGGAGCGTCGCCTGGAAAGCCAGGGCAGGGTTGTGGTAAGCTAAGGGCCATCACGGGCCGTGGGGCCTTGGTCAAAGGCTATCGCAGAGACCGCAGGAAGGAGCTTCATGAAGACCGTCGATTTCATCCATTCGGCCTTGAGCGACCTCACCCGGGCCACCCTGGCCGAGGTCAAGGACCTGACCCCGGAGCAGATGGCCTGGCAGCCCTCCCCTTCGGGAAGCCCTCCCGGCCTCGCGGGCCAGGCCGGCAACCCCGTCAACTTCATCTTCTGGCACATGACCCGGAGCCTGGACAACTTCTGCCACCGCTATGTGGGCAAGCCCGCAGTGTGGGAGGTGGAGAAGTGGCACGACCGCCTGCGCATGGACCCCACCAAGCAGGGCACCGGCACCCCCGTGGCGGAGGTGGGCCAGATGGCGTTTCCCTCTAAGGTGGAGCTCCTGGCCTACGCCGAGCGCGCCTACGCTGGCTGCCTGGAGTGTGTCAAGGAGCTGACCGAGGAGAAGCTGAACCAGGTGACCAACCCGGAGCGTCCCACCATGACCCTGGGGCGGCAGGTGCACGCCTTTGTGCTGGGGCACGGCTGGTGGCACCTGGGGGAGATACGCTACATCAAGGGCCTCATGGGGATACCGGGGCGGGTGTAGGCCCAGCGGGGTGATTTCAGCTCTGGCCAGAGGGGCCGGGGCTGGACTCCACCGGTGTGTCGGGGTACAGGGTAATCTGGTTCCGCCCTCGGGCCTTGCTGCGGTAGGCGGCGGAGTCGGCCCGGTCCAGGAGCTCCGCGGCGCTGGCGGCCTGCTGGGGGAAGGTGGCGATGCCGATGCTCACGTGGGCCGCTATCTCCTTCCCTTCCCTCACCTGCAGGCGATAGTCATTGACCCGCTGGTGGATGCGCTGGGCTACAACCTCGGCCCCGGTGGGGTTGGCGTTGGGCAGGGCGACCACGAACTCGTCGCCGCCGTAGCGGGCCACGATTTCCGAGGCTCTAACAGCCCCCTTAAAGAGACCACACATCTCCTTCAGGAGGCGGTCTCCCGCCTGGTGGCCGTATTGGTCGTTTATCGATTTCAGGGAGTCTATATCCATTAGCAGCAGGGATAGCGGCGTCTGCTCGCGGCGGCTGCGGGCCAACTCTCGCTCCAGCTCCCCCTGAAGGTAGCGCAGGTTGGGCAGGCCCGTGAGGGTGTCCGTTAAAGCCAAGGATGCCATCTGTTCATAGAGACGGGCATGCTCAATGGCTGGGGCGATGGCGTTGGCGATGGTCTTCATCAACTTCGTATTCTGCGGACTTATGGAGTCTGCCCCGGCCTGGGCGGTGGTTAAGGTCCCCAGCACCCGGTCATGGAGTATGATGGGAACTACTACCATGGCCCGGGGCCCCTGCCGTATGGTGGCCTGGGTGGCCAGCCTGGGCTCTTGAGTCATATCGGGCACCAGGACGGGTTCCTTTCGTTCCACCGCCATCCCCACCAGGCTATTGGCTACTTTGAGGCGCTGGACATCTCTTACCCCTTCTAGAGGTAGGCGGTGGTGGGCCTTGAGCACCAGGTCGCCGCTCCCTTCCTCCAGCAAATGAATGGTGCCGGCGTCGGTGCCAAGGGCAGAGATAGTCTTCTCCAGGGCCAACTTCAGCACCAGATTCAGCTCTACGGAGGCAGTGGCCGCTGCCACTACCGAGTTCACGGCCTCAAGGCCTGCTTTCTCCTGGGCCAGGGCTTGGGCGGTCTCCCGCTCTTGCTTGATGAGGCGGGCGCGCTCGATGGCGGGGGCGACGGCGTTGGCGATGTTTACCAGTGCTTGTAGGTCCTGTTCCGTAAGGCTGTCGACCCTCCGCCTTATCAATGACAGCGTCCCCAGCACCTTGTCTTGCACCATGAGGGGGGCGCAGGCGATGGAGTAGGGGGGTTGCTGCCTTACAGAAGCGAGCGCTATTCTTTCATCTGCGTGCGTGTTGGTGACCAGGATGGGCGCCGCATTGGCGGCGGACCACCACACCACGCTTCCCCCAGATTTGAGGCGCTGTGTATCCGCTGCTATTCGCGGGGCCATGTTTCGATGGCAGGCCAGAGCCAGCTCCCCCGTGGCTTCATCCACCAGATGGAGGGCGCCAATCTTCTGCCTGGTCATCTCCAGGGCCTTGTCCAGGGCTAGCTCCAGGGCCTGCTCCAGCTCCAGGGAGGCGCTGGCCGCGGCCACCACGGCGTTAATGGCCTCTAGGGTCTGCTTCTCCCGGGCCAGGGCCGCCGTCGCCTCTCGCTCGCGCTGGTAGAGGCGGGCGTTCTCAATGGCGGGGGCGATGGCGTTGGCGATGGCCTGCATGAGGCTCACATGACGCTGCGTCAGCGGGGGCTTGCCCTTTTGTGTGCTGCAGGCCAAGGTGCCTAAGGTTCGCTCCTTGAGTTTGATGGGCACCACCGCCAGGGACTGTATCCCTGCCGTGGCCGCCGCCGGAAGGGTGCTCCGGGGGTCGGCGGCTAGGTCTGGGGTCAGGATGGGCTCCCCCCGCTGCGCCACCAGGCCCGTCAAGCTCTGTCCCAGCTTGAGTCGCCCTACCACTTCTGCCAGGGCTGGGTCGACGAAGCGGGGAGTTTGGAGGACGAGCTCGCCACTGGCTTCTTCCAGCAGATGGATGGAGCCGTTGTCGGCCCCCAGAACCTCCACGGTCTTGGCCATGGCCGTCGCCAGCACTTTGTCCAGTTCCAGGTAGGCGCTGGCGGCGGCGATGACCGCCAGGATGGCCTCCGACTCCCGCTTCTCCTGGGCCAGGTCGGAGACGGCTGGAGGCTCTTCGTAGTCGGAGAAGCTGGAGTTTACCATAGCACTTCCTCTGCCCAGACCCACGCCAGGGATAGCGACGCTCGCGACGCCAAAGCCTTATCTTACAGGTGTAAACAAGCGGCACTGAATCGCGGTAGCACCTATTCTTTAGGGTGTAAATATACCCCAAACGCCTGCCTTAGTCCAGCCAAACCGCCTGTAATACAAGACCGGCAACACATCGCCCTGCCTTCTGCCCAGCCCGGCTGGCCTTAACGGGACTCGAATTTGCCTGGCTCCAACTTTGGGGCGGCTTCTCCGAATATCTTTGCGCTCATAGCCCCTGGCCAGTATAATAGCTTGTCGTCTGACCGCGATGATAAGGGTCAACCAAAGCGGCGTAAGTTCTTTTGGGGGAGCTAGGAAGAGGAGGTCGCTCATGTCCTGGAAGGTTGTGTCGGTCATGGCGGAGATGCCGGGGGCGCCCCGACGCTATGGTGACATTCTGGCGCGTCACGGCATCGCTTTTGAGGTCAAGCCCGCCTCCACCACCGAGGAGATGGTGTCCCTCTGTGGCGAGGCCGATGCCATTATTGGGGTGAGCCCTCCCTATACCCGTAAGCTCTTCGAGAGCCTGCCCAAGCTGCGCCATGTGGCGGTGCCCGTGGTGGGGTTCGACACGGTGGATGTGGCCGCAGCCACGGAGCACGGGGTCATTGTCTCCAACAACCCTGACTACTGCATGAACGAGGTCTCGGACCACGCCATGGCCCTGCTTTTGGCCCTGGCCCGGCGCATCGTGCCCGTCAATGAAATCACCCGGGCGGGCAAGGGCGGGATGGCGGCGGCCCGGCCTCATATGGTGGGCGTGCATAAGCTTTGGGGGCAGACCCTGGGGCTGGTGGGGTTCGGGCGCATCTCCCGGCTCATGGCGCGCAAGGCCCAGGGCTTCGGCATGCGGGTCATCACCCATGACCCGTATATCACGCGGGATGTGCCGCTGTCCAGCGAGGTGGACTGGGTGGACTTCGATGAGCTCCTGGCGCAGTCGGACTTTATCTCCCTCCATGCCAATCTCACGCCGGAGAACCGGGGCCTGTTCGGTCGGGAGCAGTTCGCCAAGATGAAAAAGGGCGCCTATCTCATAAACACGGCCCGGGGGGGCCTGGTGGATGAGGCGGCCCTCTACGAGGCCCTGAAGTCGGGCCACCTGGGGGGCGCGGGCCTGGATGTCACCGACCCGGAGCCGCCGCGGACGGACAATCCGCTGCTTTCGCTGCCGAACGCCATTTTCACCTCCCATACCGCCGTGCAGTCGGTGGAGGCGATGAGGGACATAGGAATCCATGCTGCCGAGGAAATCGTGCGGGTCTATCAGGGCCTGTGGCCCCTGGGCCTGGTGAACCCGGCGGTCCAGGGTAAGTACCTGGCCAAGTGGGGCAAAAAGTAGTAGGGCAGTCCTACTGGGCTATTGGTTGGGGGACAGGGCCAGATAACGGCGACCATGGGGCTGTAGCTTAGCTGGGAGAGCGCCTCCTTTGCAAGGAGGAGGTCGGGGGTTCGAATCCCCCCAGCTCCACCAGGGGTTTTCTCTAGGTGGTGTCCTCCGGTGTCTTATGGTTTAACCTTGTAGCGCTTGGGAAAAAACCTGTTCCCGCCCCAAGCTCGGTGGGTCAGGTCTGTCCTGGAGGATGGCTGATGAGGTATCAGCTGGTGGCTCTGCCGGTGGCCCTGGTTCTTTTGTTGCTGGCTCTAGTATTGGGGGTTCTGCGGCTTCTGTCCCTGCAAGGAATTTTCCTCGCTACTCCCCTCGACTTTCCTCTGGCCCATCACGGCGAGTTGATGATATTTGGTTTCCTGGCGCCCGTCATCCTGGTAGAGCGTTATCTGGGGGCGGCGGGCTTCAGGCTGAATCGAAGCATCAACCTCATGCCCTTTTTGTTGGCGGTGGGGCCGATATTAAAGGCCCTATCCTGGCTGGTGGGGATTGAGGCTTTGAACCTTTGGGGCAGCGCGGCCCTTGTCATAGCTAGTGCGCTTTATCTCTACATTCTTTTTGGGGTGGGAAGACAAAGCGCCCAGCCCCTGGCCTTTTACTACATGGCCCTGGGGGGCTTGGTTTTGCTGGGAGGAACCCTCCTGAGCTTGAGTCGCTCCCCCAGGGGCAACCTGGCTTTCACTCTTTTCCTACTGGGCTTTCCCCTGTTCACCATTTTAGGGGAACGGGTGGAGCTCAGCCGCTTTCTTTCGCCTCAGGCGCGTCGCCGGGCCCAGTGGGGCCTGCCCCTGGCGGTGGTGGCCCCGGCCTTGCTCCTGGTGGGGATTTTGCCCGGGGGCAGCGACTATCTGGTGGTGGGATGGGCGGCCCTCATAGCGGGGCTGGTGGCCCTTCTGCTCCCCGCGGAGCTGACCTTAATCAGGGTGGGACAGGGCGGGCTTTACCGCTATCTGGGCCGGCATCTCCTGCTGGCCTATGGCTGGCTGTTCGTCGGGCTGGCCCTCCTGGTCTTGGGGAGAGGCAGCCCTTCCTTGAGCGATGCTGCCATCCACGCTCTGGCCATCGGTTTTGTCCTCACCATGATTATGGCCCATGCGCCCATCATCGCCCCCGTCATCTCGGGGCGCCGGGTGGCTGAGGAGGGGCTGGGCTACTACCCCTTGGCCTTGCTCACTCTGAGTTTGGTGATGAGGGTGGGGGGACAGCTGCTCTCCTGGGGAGGAGTCGGCCTCCCCTGGCTGGTGGGGCTATCGGGCCCGCTAGCCCTGTTGGCGCTCCTGGCCTTTGGGGCGATGCTGCTACGCTCCCTTCGACCAGCCTAGCTTCCTGCGGGCCTCGGGGGACATGCGCTCCGGCGTCCACGGGGGCTGCCAGACGATTTTCACCTCCGCCTGGCGCACGCCCGCCACCTGCTCCAGCTTTTGGCGCACCTCTTGGGCGATGACCGCATGGAGGGGGCAGCCGGGGGAGGTGAGGGTCATGGTCACTTTCACCCTGTCCGCGGCGATGTCCACGTCGTAGACCAGGCCCAGGTCAACGATGTTAAAGGGTATCTCCGGGTCGTAGCAGCCCTTAAGGGCTTCCAGGATGGCGGCTGGGGTCACCATAGGCTCTTGAGCCTCCCGTTTTCGCATCTAGGGGCGCCTCTAGCGTCGGGTCACCCCAAGGATACCTTACCCTTGTCCTCTCCCGAGGGGCATGCCCCACCTCCTGTGTCACCCTCTCTGCAGGGGAGGGGGCAGAGAATGTATGTGGGGGCACCCCGCACCCCGGCAGGGAACGCGGTCCTCTGCACCCTCCCAACGGAGGCCGTCTCGCATAACTGGGGGACACCCCCAGACCCGACTGCGGCGGGCTTTGCCCCCGGCGCCCCCGTATGGCATCCCCGTACCCTGAGGGGACACACTAGAGGGATTATGTGGAAAAGGCTTGATGTTGTCAAAGGGGTCTTCCTGCAGTCGTTGTTTGACCTGGGTCGGTGGCTCTTGCCAAAAGAGCTTGCAGGGGTTAACCTAATAGCGACGAGGGCTAGCCATGACCTTGAGGCTCGATTGCCTGACCAAGATAGTGGCTCCGAAGAGGCCTGCCGGAACTGTGCGCCGGCGGAGGCTTCTGGATGTCCTGCACCAACACATTGACCGCCGTCTTCAAATAGTGAGTGGCGGCGCCGGATATGGCAAGACCACCTTGCTCACGGATTTTGCCCAGGATGTAGATATAACCATATGCTGGTATACCCTGGACAGGTTTGATAGTGACCCCAAGGTGTTTCTGGAAACCCTGGTCGAGGCCATAGCCCATAAATTCCCCCAGTTCGGCAGTGAGACTCGGGGGCGGATAGCCCTGGTAGCCGATTTCAAGCAGGAAATGCCGGCGCTCGTCAGACTGCTCACCGCTGAAATCCACCGCTGCATTCCGGAGTACTTTGCCCTGGTGCTGGATGACTACCACCAGGTTGAAACTAGCCCGACTATCAACAGCCTGCTGGAATACCTCATCGAGCGGCTTCCCGACAACTGTCAACTGATAGTTTCCAGTCGCTCCGGCGTGCCGTTTCCTTCAGTAGCCAAAATGCTCTCACAACAGCAGGCCTATGTTCTCACTACCGAGGACCTGCGGTTTACGGTGGGTGAAACCAGTGAGCTCTCCTCGGAGCGATATGGGCAGGCCCTGAGGGAGGAAGACGCACAGCTTCTCAACGACCAGTGCGAGGGTTGGGTAACTGCGTTGCAGCTAATGATTTCTGCCCTTGGCACCGGCCGGCCCGGCCCGCAGAAGCTAGTGAAGAGCACTCACTTATTCGATTACCTGAATAATGAGGTTTTTCTAAAGCAGACCCAGCGGATGAGAAGGTTTCTACTGGGCACCAGTGTTCTCTCTGAGCTCGAGCCGGAAGTCTGCGACTATCTGCTAGGCACCAAGGGAAGCGCCCGAATTCTCAGAGAGATAGAGGGCGCGAATGTTTTCGTGTCTCGCCTGGGAGAAGACGGCTCAACCTATCGGTATCATCAGCTTTTTCAGGACTTTCTACAGAAAAAGCTGATGGAGGCCCAGGACCAATACACGTCCCTGATGGTGAAAGCCGCCCTGTTTTATGAGCAAAGGGGCAACCGGGAAGTGGCGTTTGAATACTACCAAAGGTGTCAACGGTGGAAGGAATATCTGAGGGTTCTATTACACACAGGTGAAGAGCTGGCAGCTACCGGGCGATGGGAGAGCCTGGCGCGGTGGACGGATGTTATTCCCGCAGAGCACCTCGCGAGGGAACCCCAACTGCTGGTCTGGCGGGCCCAGGCCGCCATGCGCCTGGGAGAGATGGACAAAGCCATCAGCCTTTCTGCTCAGGCGTTAGGGGAGTTTGAGCTCCAGGGAATAACCTCTGGGATGGCTCAGGCGTCCCTGGTGCGGGCCTCCGCTCTGCGTTTGGCGGGACAATCCAAGGCAGCCCTTAAGGATGTGCAAAGGGCCCTCAAATGGCTAAAGGGCGATGACTCCCATCTCCGCCTGGTAGCGGAAGCCCGCCGGCAGTTGGGAGCTATTTTGTATGAAGACGGACAGTTTGAGAAAGCCGCCAGGGAATGGAAAAAGTCGCTGGATTCCTTTACCAAGCTGGGCGACCTCAGCAGCATTTCCAAGCTGAATGAATTCGTGGGTGTGGCTTGCGCCGAGCTAGGGGATTTCCCCAAGGCCATGGGCTATCTGGAACAGTCTAGAGCTGGATGGCAGAAGCTGGGCAATCTGAGTGAACTGGGCCAGACTCTCAATAATCTCGGCAATCTTCACTACTTGCTGGGTAGCTACGTAAAAGCCCTCACCCTACTCAAGGAGGCCGTGGATACCGACGAGAAGAGCGGCAACCTGCGCTCTCAGGCCTGGGCGCTGTGGAATATTGGTGATGTGCGCCGGGATATGGGAGATGGTGAGGCGGCTCTAGCCAATTATCAGAAGAGCCTGGAGATAGCGAGACAAGTCATGGACTCCCGACTGGTGGGCTATGTGACCTGCAGCCTCGGAACAGTCAAGGGCATCCAAGGCAAGTTTGACGAAGCAGAGCTTCTCATCAAGCAAGCCATCAGCCATGCGGAGGAGAAAGGAAGCAAATACGAGCAGGGCCTGCACCTGGGATGGCTGGGCGCCCTCTACTGCTGGCAGGGAAAACGAAAGAGGTCTCTCCAGCTTCTTGACAAGTCTGTCGCGCTGGTCAGTGGCTCCAAGAATAAGCGCAAGGAAGCCTGGGCCAGGCTGCATTTGGCGAATGCCTTTTTCCTGAACCGGCGCTTTGCCCAGTGCCTGCGAGAGCTCATAAAAGTCGCGGCAATCCTCGATGGGGTGGGCTATGATGCCTTCCTAGTGGCTGATGCTGCCAGGATGCCCTCACTGATTCGCTATGCAGCATCAAAACGAGTTGGAGACGGGAGGTTCTCTGAGATATGGCAGAAAGTTCAAAAGCCGCAGGGAGCTTATTCAGAAGCTGCCGAGGTGGCTCCGAATGAGAAAGTAAAGGCTTTGCCCAAGGTTGACGCTTACAGCTTGGGCCAGTCTCTGGTGCTGGTGGACGGCAGAAAAGTCAGTGAACTCGAATGGCGGAGCAAGAAGAGCAGAGAGCTGTTTTTCTATCTTCTCAGCCACCGGCGGCAAGGCACCAAGGAGCAGGTCTTGGAAGCCCTTTGGCCCGATATCGCTGGGCCCCAAAGCCATTCCTCCCTCTATTCCACGGCCTACAGGCTACGGAGAGCTTTATATGACGGGTGCCTGGTGCAGGAAGGAGGGCGGTACTATCTTTGCCCCGAGGGAGAGGTCTGGTTTGATGCGGAGGAATTTGAGAAACTGGTCAGCCAGGCTTCCCAGACGGACCGCGGGAGTGAAAAAAGGGCGTCTCTGTTAGAAAAAGCTGTCAACCTCTATCGAGGGTCGTTCCTGGAAGAATTCTACTCCGAGTGGTGCGAAACGTTGCGCAAGAACTTGGAGCAGCGCCACATTAATGCGCTAGCCAACTTGGGTGGCTATTACGCGGCTCGGGGCGACTACGCAAAGAGTGTAAGCTTCCTGGAACGCATAGTGGGAATAGACAATTACCGCGAAGAAACCTACGCGGAGCTCATGAAATCCTATACTCGCATAGGGGATACCACGGCTGCTTTGAAATGGTATCAGCGCTACCGCGAGCTCTTTCAGGATGACCCACAGCTGTCCCCTTCCAGCACTCTAGCACAACTCTATAACGAAATACTGGAAGTATCCTTGAAACATAGCTAGAGTGGCGGTCATCCCTCGCGCTAGCTGAAAGCCTCCCTCCAGAAGGGGGGCTAATCTTTTGTTATCTGTCTGAGCCTCCAGCTTCACGCTAGCGGAGGTCCAGATATGGCGAGGATTTGGTCAGCCACCCCCTCTATCCTGTAGTTTGTGAACATCCTACGGAAGGGGGGTGATAGGCATGAGGTGGCTGAGAAGCCAGTACTTTACGGCTCTCTATGTCTTGCTGACCCTGTCAGCGCTGCTGATGGCAGCCAAGGCCGATGGCTTCGACATTGGCCCGTAGGAGCCGGGGAGACGGAAGGGGGAGGAAGCACTGGGGTTTCTCAGTGCTTCCTGCTACCTTCGGAAAATGTGGAGAGGCATGGCTCTAGTGAGGCGGCTCCAATCCCGCTGAACGAGGAAAAGCGTGAAGGAGCGCTGTGAGGCATTCCATAGTGAGCAACTTCCCTCAGGTGAAGCTCAGGTATCTGTTTATCGCGCCCATAGCCTTGTTCGTCCAGGTTACGGTCAGCTACCTGGTCACCTCGGTGCTGGGGGCAGACCTGCGGCCAGCAGGCCTAGTAGCTTCCTATGCGCTGCTCCTTGCCTTCCTGGCGATAAATCGCAGAAACCCGGCTGTTTTGATATTTGGCGTTGGCATTATCCTGAACTTGG
The DNA here is from genome assembly GCA_016210205.1 of Chloroflexota bacterium. GTDB lineage: Bacteria > Chloroflexota > Dehalococcoidia > JACQUO01 > JACQUO01 > JACQUO01. The sequence continues at coordinate 37,008 of JACQUO010000029.1, read as the reverse complement.
CAGCCATTCTGGCCAATGGTGGGTTCATGCCCACAACTCCCGAGGCAGTAATGAACGCGGGGCTCGGCGACCGGATAGCGGGGCTTGCGCCCGGAGATGTCGTCCCCCAGACCACGATTATGCTATTGGAGAAGTCCCAAATACGCCTCTGGTTTCTTTCGGACATCCTTTCCCTTCGTTCTCCGTTCCCAAGGGTCTTCAGTATGGGCGACATTTTGGTGGTCCTGGGAGTCGTCCTGATGTTGCTTGGGCTGGTGTTGAGCGAAATAGCCAGGCGAGTTTCAGAGCCCAGGAGGAAGCGACGGATGGGGTTGGCATCGCCCAGCTCCATCATCCAGCCTGATGTGGATTGACAATTTGCCGCTGCCCAAGCGGGCCTTTCACACTTTAGTCCCAGCCCGCCGTTCCATGATAAGACCCCGCAGCGCAGCCAGAAGTCTGTTCCCGGGCGGAGCACGCTTGCGGGCCGGGGAGAGATTACGGGAATCGGCATGAACACCTCCCTCGTCCACCTCTCTTAAGAATGGTGAAGAGGAGGCTTTCTATGGCAACCGGGATATCTACTGCATTGGGCGGAAAGGTGCAGGCTGTGAGGCAGCCCTGGGTAAACTTTCATTTGTGGGCCCTGGTCGTCCTCATCCTTCTGGGTTTCTTCGCCCACGAGGCCCATGAGCTCTTTCCCGGCTCCTGGGTTGTCTCCCCCCCCTTCTTCGGTGACGCCTATCACCCGGTCCACTGGGTGCTCAGCCTGCTGCCTCCCACTTACGCCGCCTTTGTCTTGGGCTGGCGATATGGCTTGGCGACCACCGTAGCCGTGGTGGGGCTCCAAGCCCTTTCCCAGGTTCTCTTTCACACGAACCTAATCTCCATGCTGGCCTTAATGGGCGTTCTGGGCCTGGGCCTGATAATCAGCGCCCTGGCCCGGTCCTATGAGCAGGCCATGCACCAGCGGACGCTGGCCTTCGGCGAGTTGATGTCGGCCCACCAAGCCCTAGGGGCGCACGCGACCTCGTTGGAACGACAAACGGAATACTTCTCCGCCTTGGGCAGGGTAGTGGAGGCAGTGAGCCAGCACCGGGACATGGCTACTATCACCAATCTCGTCCTGGAGGTGGTCCTGCCCGCTCTGAAGGCTAAGCAAGGGATGATGTATCTCTACCATGCTGACGCTGGTGCTTTGTTCCTGGCCGCCTATCTCGGCCTGACTCCGGAGCAGATGCAGGGGGTCAATCTCCTCTATGACCGGGAGGGGCCACTGGCGTTGGTGGCGACCCAGGGGCATGTGGTGAAAACCGGGGATTTTCCCCCGGATGCTACCCCCCTGGGGCTGCTCCTCCGTGAGATACATGCTCCTTGCTTTGTGGCTGTTCCTATCCTGAGGGACCACCGCGTGCATGGGGTGCTCAGTATCGTTGGGCCTGAGCCGGGCTGGTGCTCCGACGAGTTGCTGGTGACACTGCGAACGATAGGCTGTCTAATGGGCATGGCCCCACAGAACTAGAACCTCTCCGTCCGCTGCTGGTTGACCCCCAGCCCTTCTCAGCGCAGCATGACGTGCCGCCTCGGGTTGCCGAACGGCGCCGCCCCTCAGCCAACTCCCGCAACGACAAGGGGAGCGTCCCATCGCCTCTTCCCTTCGGCCGGCAGGCATAGACGGCAGGCCCCACTCCCGCCCGATGTGTCGTCGCTCTCTCATGGACCACATTTATCGTTATCAAAGGGGGCTTTCTTCGCGCCCCAAGAGTCTCGCGGCAGTCGGGGGGCCGCAAGGGAGGCGAGTGCCGCCGGGGCCAGGCGGGTTGACAGGAAGATAGCGTGAGGTTATAGTGTAGTTACTTTAGAATATTCTTAATCACCCTAAGGATGGACGGTTTGGACCTGCAAGAACAGCTTTACGCCTACCATGCGGAGATGTGCCAGGTCTTCGCTCATCCCAAGCGCCTGCGCATCATCAACGCCTTGCGGGAGCAGGAGCTCTCGGTCTCGGAGCTGAGCCAGCGGTTGCACACCCCCATGGCCAATCTCTCCCAGCACCTGTCCCTCATGCGCCAGCGGCACATCCTGGCCTCCCGCAAGGAGGGGAATGCCGTCTTCTACCGCCTGGCCAGCCCCAAGCTGCTCCTGGCCTTCGACACCCTGCGGGAGATACTCCTGGAGCAGCTCCGCCAGGATGGGGCTCTGGTGCGGGGGGCCTAGCCTTTAATCAAGCTGAGGAGGCGCTATGGCTAAGACTCTGGCCATCATCCTGGGCTCCACGCCCCACGGCAAGGAGAGCTCCCACACCGCGGCCAGGATGGCGGCGGCGGCCCTGGAGCAGGGCTATGGGGTGACGCTGTTTGCCACCGCCGACGGCGTCCACAATTTCACCCTGGGGCAGAAGATAGCCGGGCTACCCAACCCTCTGGAGGCCCTCATCGCCCGGGGGATGCGGGTGGACCTCTGCGGCTCCTGCCTCACCCTGCGGGACATCGACCGGGGGGCCCTGGCGTCCGGCGCGGAGCCTTCCTCCCTCAAGAACCTCTTCGCCATCGTCGCCGACAGCCACACCGTCATCAACCTGGGCTGAAAGGAGCGACATGGCTAAATCTGTCCTCATCCTGCTGCGCAGCTCCCCTTACGGGAGCATTAACGCCTCGGAGGCCCTGCGCCACCTCAACGGGGGGGTGGCCAACCTCATGCCCACGGCGGGTCTCTTTATGGAGGATGGCGTCTATGTCCTGCGGCGGGGGCAGACCCCCGGGGGCAGCGGCATGGAGTCCCTGGAGGAGAAGCTGGGCATGGCCCTCAAGCTCACCACCACCATGCCCGATGGCTCCACCAACCGGGCCCGGCTCTGCGCCCACGGCCCTTCTCTGGCGGCTCGGGGCCTGGAGCCAGGGGCTTTGGCTCCGGGCATCCAGGTCGTGGACGATGCCGGGGCGGCCCGGCTCCTGGCCGAGGCCGGGGCCACTCTGCTCTTTTAGGAGGCATCATGGCATCCTTGCTCTTCCTCATCTCCAGCCCCCCTGCCTCCAGCCAGGCCCAGTCGGCGCTGCGGCTGGCGTCCCAGGCTGGGGGCCAGGGCCACCAGATTACCCTGTTCCTGCTTCAGGACGCCGTCCTGGCCTCCCTGAAAGGCTCCCGCCAGGAATCTCGGCAGCTGTTGGAGCAGGGCCTGGCCCAGGGGTGGGGCTGCTCCTGCCTGGCCGAGGACCTGGCCCTGCGTGGCTACGGGGAGGGGGACCTCCTCCCCGGGGTGGGCATCGCGGGCTATCCCGAGCTGGTGGAGCACCTGATGGAGCGCCACGACCGGGCGCTGGGGGCCTTTTAGGAGCGCTATGCCCCAGGTCATCGTCCTCGACCCCGCTCGCTGCCGTCCCGGCCTCTGCCCTCAGGGCCGCTGCCAGGCGCGGCGGCGCTGCCCCATCAAGGCTATCTACCAGGAGGCCACCTACGAGCGCCCCTTCCTGGGGGGCCTCTGCAACGGCTGCGCCAAGTGCCTGGGGGCCTGCCCCCAGCGGGCTCTGCGCCTGGGCTGAAGGCAACCTGCCTCTCACTTTCCCTTTCTAGTGAGCGGCTTCCCTTGAAGCGGCAGATAGTTGATGCTGGAACCTCCTCCCTGGGGTTCTGGCTAGCTTGACATTTGGGCGTCCCAGCCATATCATCTCTTCAAAAGGAGTAAGAAAGGCATCGCCTAAGCGCGCCCTGGAGAAACAGGCCCCATGCCCAAGCTTAAGCTCGGAGACAAGGCCCCAGACTTCAGTCTCAGGGATGTTCAGGGGCGGCCCTTTCGTCTCTCGGAGCATCTCGGCGGCAAAAAGACCATGCTGGTCTTTTATCGGGGGGCGTGGTGTCCTATTTGCAACCTTTATCTTGTCAACCTGCAGAGTCGGGTTCCTCAGTTTGCAGAAAATAACACCCAGATAATTGCCGCCAGCACTGATGGCCCCGAAGAGGCGCTGAGTTTTCACAGCCGGCTGAACCTTTCCTTTCCGGTCCTCCCGGGGCTGACCACGGAGATTATTAAGGCCTATGACTTGTTTTATAACGAGCAGTTCCGCCACAACGAGCCTGCCATCTTCATCTTGTATCCCGATGGCACTATAGCTTATGAGGTAATTATGAGCACCTCCCTGGGCCGGCCCAGTGTGGAAGACTTACTGGCTTATGTAAGTCGCATTTGAGGAGGCTCCCCGTGATTTCCTGCCAGCTGGCCGTCTATCCCCTGGGGGTGAAGGACTACGGTGGCCCCATCAAGGCCGCCATCGCTGCCTTGGCCGCGGCGGGGGTGGAACATAAGGTGGGGGACATGAGCACCGAGATGGTCGCCCCCGACCAGGAGGCTATCTTCCGGGCCCTGCGGACGGCTTATGGGGCCGCGGCCGCCGCGGGGGATGTGGTGGTGGTGGCCACCATCTCTAACTGCTGCGTCTGAAGGAGAATGTCTGTCCTTGTCGCCCGAGTTGACTGGCGGGTGTAAACACTGGGGCGGTCAACCCGAGACTGGATGCGTCTGAGGGTCGGCAGCTTGAGTGGTGGGGTTGGGGTCTTCCCTCTCCTGGTCTGTTCCATGAGCCGGCTTACCAAACCATAAAGGATACAGCCTTTGATTCCAGGTGCACAATCGCGCTGAAGGCGCAGGCAACGGTAGTTTATCTCATGAGGACAGCCCCAGCCACTCACACCTCTAACCTCGTGGTGCCGTTTGCTGCGTCCCTGGGGGCGGAAAAAGTTTCGTCTGGCTCAAAGTAGCACTGTTTATCCTGGCGGCGCGGAGTTTACAGGACTCATCCCGCTGGGGATGGGGGGCCACCTTTAGCTTCAACTGGCTTCCCCAAACCTTGAAGGCCTCGCCACAGTAGCGGCACACCTGGGTTTTATCCAGCCCTAGGCTGCGGGCCAATCGCCAGCGGTTATTCCCATAGCCGCCGCAGCAGCCGTCGCGCATGGTAATCACGCCTCGCTCCGCCGTCAGCTCTCCTGGCTCGATGCGCACCCAGGGAAACAAAGTCGCCATGGCTGTCATCTCCTTGAGCAGGTAGCTGTCGGCGCTGGGCGACATGGTGCCCATCCAGGCCACCGCCCCTCGGGCCCAGAGGAAATGGGCATATTCCTGGGGACTGGCGCCGTGGGAGATAGCGAATGCAATACCCTGTAGCTCCAGCTTCAGGCGGCTTTTGGCGGCCTTCAGCCAGTTGGCTCCCTCTGCCGGGGGCTGCTGTGGCGCACCCCCGCGGCTGGCTACAGGTGGCTTGGCTATCTCCTGTGTCTGTTGCATCCCTTCTTCTCCTATCGCGAGGTTAAGTGGACCGTGTGGGTAGCGGGTGACAGGGCGAACTGCTACGCTTTCAGCAATCAAGAGGCCCGGCGGGGTGTAGTTCGGGCGCCCACAAGATTTTACCCAAAACTTGCAAATAGTGCAAGAAAGGTTCTTATGTCAGCGGACGCTTGGCGTGAGGGTGGGGAAAAGGCAGGGGCTTTAGCCCTGAGGCTGCTGCCGGCCTGCTTGTGGCATGGCCAGAGGCAAGGGTTTTCGGCAGGGAGGTCCGCCTTGCCCGCGCCTGCCCCTTGGCCTATAATGGGGCCGCAAGTATCCTTTCGGGAGCCTTTTTAGCTTGTTCAGCCGGTCATCCCGCCGAGGCAGGGAGATTATCTTCTCCTCGGGCGGTCTGGGTGAGGCCCTCAAGCAGGGCTTATTCCTCGTCCTCTCTGCGGCCATGGGCGGGTATATTGCCCTGACCTGGGAGAGGTACCAGGAGGGCAATCTCCTCTTATTTGTCATTATCCCCGCGGTCTCCGTGGCCCTGATGGGGGGCTACAGCATTTATATGATTTTCCGGGCCATGCACAGCGCGATGGTGGTGATCCTGGACCGGCAAGACAAGGTGGTGGGGGTATATCTCATGCGCTGGAACCGGGTGCGGGCCTCCAACCGGGTGCCCCTGGCCCAGTTGGCCCGGGTGCGGGTCTCCAACCCCTCACGCAAGCGCAAGCGGAGCCGTCTCAAGGCGGGCCTGGACCCCAAACGGTGGTATGTCTCCCTGGAGACCAGGGCCGGCGGCTCCGTGGGGGTCATCAACACCTATGCCTCCAAGAAGGCCGAGAAGGTGGGCAAGAAGCTCTCCCAGGCCCTGGGCGCCCCCCTGTTCGTCCGCTAGCTCCTTCCCAGCTTTTTTCTTCCCCCAGCCCCTCGTTTCCTTAAACTCCATAAGGTTACTCTCCATAGCCGATTGCTTAGCAAGGGGGGTTACCAGGGGGCGCTGTCCCCTGGTCGGGGGTCTGGGGGTGTACCCCAGATTCATTCAATTAAGGATTTTTACTTTCGTTCGTAGCTAGGCTATAATCTGGTTTAGAGGATGGCGAAAGGCGCAAGTTAAGGCTATGGGCATTCTGCTGCGGCTGCTCTCCTTCCAGAGGAAATACTGGCTGGCCACCCTGGGGGCCTACTTCTCCCTCCTGGCGGCCACGGCGTTCTCGCTCTTGGTGCCGCGGCTGGTGGGGCAGGCGGTGGACAGTGTCCTCTCCCAGGGGGAGCCGCGCCTGTTGCTGCTCTTGGCCCTGGCCATCCTCCTGGCCAGCGCCCTGAGGGGCGGCTTCGCCTACGCCCAGGCCTATCTGGTGGAGTATATCTCCCAGAAGGTGGCCTATGACCTCCGCAACGCCCTCTACGACCGCATCCAGCACCTGTCCTTCTCCTTCCACGACCGGGCCCAGACGGGGCAGCTCATGTCCCGGGCCACCTCCGATGTGGAGGGGGTGCGATGGTTTGTTGGCTTTGGGCTCCAGCGGACCGTCAATCTGGTGGTGCTCCTGGGGGCGGTCTCCTTCCTCCTGCTCTCCCTGAACTGGCGGCTGGCCCTGGTGTCCTTCGCCATCCTGCCCTTCGTGGCCGTCCGGGCCGCGGTGGTGGCCCGCCGTCTGCGCCCCATCTGGCTGGCCATCCAGCAGACCACCGCGGAGGTGGGGGTGGTGCTCCAGGAGAGCCTCTCCGGCGTGCGGGTGGTCAAGGCCTTCGGCCAGGAGGCGGCCCAGAGCGCCAAGTTCGAGGTCAAGAACCGCAAGGTCTATGACCTTAACCTGGCGGCCAACCGCATTCAGGCCTTCAACACCCCCTTCATGTCCTTTCTCCTGGCCCTGGCCACGGCCCTGGTCCTCTGGTATGGGGGTAGGGATGTGGTGGGGGGAAACCTCACCCCGGGCCAGCTCACCCAGTTCTTCCTGTATCTGGTTATGCTCTCCATGCCGGTGCGCATGCTGGGCTTCATCGTCAACCTCTTCTCCCGGGCCACCTCCGCCGGGCAGCGCGTCTTCGAGATTCTGGACGCGATGCCCGAGGTCCGAGACAGGCCCGGGGCCAGGCCCCTGGGCACAGTTCGGGGGCTGGTCCGCTTCGAGGAGGTGTCCTTCTCCTACGAGAAGCGGGCCCCCGTGCTCGCCGATGTCAGCTTCGAGGCCAGGCCCGGGGAGGTGGTGGCCCTAGTGGGGGCCACCGGCAGCGGCAAGACCACCATCGTGAGCCTCCTCCCCCGCTTTTACGATGTCAGCGCGGGGCGCATCACCATCGACGGCACGGACCTCCGGGAGGCGACCCTGGCCTCCGTCCGCGGCGCCGTGGGCGTCGTCCAGCAGGATGTCTTCCTCTTCTCTGCCACCATCCGGGACAACATCGCCTACGGCGTCCCCGGCGCCGGCCTGGAGGAGATAAAGGCTGCGGCCAAGGTGGCCCGCCTCCACGACTTCATCGAGAGCCTGCCCCAGGGCTACGACACCTGGGTGGGGGAGCGGGGCATCACCCTCTCCGGGGGCCAGAAGCAGCGCCTGGCCATCGCCCGCACCCTTTTGGCCGACCCCCGCATCCTCATCCTGGACGACGTCACCTCCAGCGTGGACACGGAGACGGAGTACTACCTCCACCTGGCCCTGGAGGAGCTGATGCGGGGCCGCACCACCTTCATCGTGGCCCAGCGGCTGCGCACGGTGAAGCGAGCCGACCAAATCCTGGTCTTGCACCAGGGGAGGATTGTGGAGCGAGGCCGCCATGAGGCGCTCCTGGCCCAGGGCGGGCGCTACCGGGAGATATATGACCTCCAGTTGCGGGACCAGGAGGAGGCCCTGGGCCCCACGGAGGCCGGGGTGGGTCGGGACGCCCACGAATTTCATGCGCCTTCCTGAGGGCTGAGGTAGATGTATCACGGCGGCGGTGGCTTCGGCGGGCCCTATCACGGGGGAGGCCCCGGGGTGGGGGCCGGGGCTGGACGGCTGGGCAGCGCCCTGGACGACCGGGAGCTGGGCCGGGTCTATGACCCCAAGGTCTTCTCCCGCCTGGTGGCTTATCTGGCCCCCTACAAGCTCCTGCTCGTGCTGGGCTTCGTGGGGATGGTGGTCTCCTCTGCTTCGTCCCTCATCACGCCCTGGCTGGTGGGGGTAGCCATCGACCGCTTCATCGCCACCGGGGACCTGGCGGGGCTGGACTTCATCGCCTTGGTCTTCGTGGGCAATGCCCTCCTGGGCTGGGCCTCCCAGTATATGGAGCTCCGGGCCATCGCCCATATCGGGCAGGGGGTGCTCTTCACCCTCAAGGCCCGGATGTTCGGGCATCTCCAGCGCCTTTCCCTGTCCTTCTACGACCGCAACGAGGTGGGGCGCATCATGTCCCGGGTGCAGAACGATGTGGAGCAGCTCCAGGATCTCATCTCCAACGGCATCCTCGCCACCGTCGGGGATTCCCTGGTTTTAGTGGGGGTGGTGGTGGTGTTGCTCTCCATGAACCTGCGCTTGGCCCTGATTACCATGAGCGTCATCCCTCTGCTGGCCCTGGTGGTGGTCTGGTGGCAGACCCGGGCCCGGGGCGTCTTCCTGCGGGTGAGGCAGGCCATCGCCGTGGTCAACGCCGGCCTCCAGGAGAACATCTCCGGGGTGCGGGTCATCCAGAGCCTGACCCGGGAGCGGGTGAACCTGGAGCGTTTCGACGCGGTGAACGAGGCGCACCTGGAGGCCAACCTCTCCGCGGGCCGGCTGGGGGCGGCCATCCAGCCAGTGGTGGAAATCCTGGTGGCCCTAGCCACGGCCCTGGTGATTGTCTTCGGCGGGGCCCAGGTGCTGGCGGGCGAGCTCAAGGTGGGCGCCCTCATCGCCTTCACCCTCTACATCCAGCGCTTCTTCGACCCCATCCGCAGCCTGACCCAGCAGTACACCCAGATGCAGCGGGCCATGGCCTCGGGCGAGCGGGTCTTCGAGGTGCTGGACGCCCCCGTGGAGGTGGCGGAGTCGCCCCAGGCCCAGGAGGTGAAGCTCAAGGGCGAAATCCGCTTCCGCCAGGCCTCCTTTGAGTATCTCCCGGGCCTCCCGGTGCTCCAGGACCTCGACCTGCACATCCGCCCGGGGGAGACGGTGGCCCTGGTGGGGCCCACGGGCGCGGGCAAGAGCACCCTGGTGAACCTCATCGCCCGCTTCTACGATGTCACCCGGGGCAGCCTCAGCCTGGACGGCCACGAGGTGCGGGACCTTTCCTTCGGCAGCCTGCGGCGGCACATCGCCATGGTGCTCCAGGACCCCTTCCTCTTCACCGGCACCGTGCGGGACAACATCCGCTACGGGCGGCCCGGCGCCGGCGCGGACGAGGTGGAGGCGGCGGCCCAGGCGGTGGGCGCCCACGACTTCATCATGAGGCTGGAGCGGGGCTACGACACCCCGGTCCAGGAGCGGGGGGTCAACCTCTCCGTGGGGCAGCGGCAGCTGCTCTCCTTGGCCCGGGCGGTGCTGGCGGACCCGCAAATCCTCATCCTGGACGAGGCCACCGCCAACATCGACACCCAGACGGAGCTGCTGATACAAAAGGCCCTGGCGAAGCTGCTCACGGGGCGCACCGCCGTGGTGATTGCCCATCGGCTGTCCACCATCCGGGGCGCCGACCGCATCGTGGTGCTGGAGGGGGGGCGGGTGGTGGAGGAGGGGACGCACGGGGAGCTGCTGGCCCGGGGCGGGCTGTATGCGCATCTCTACACCATGAACTACGCCGCCCCCGCCGGGAAGTAGGGGGAAGAAGACATGGCCGACCCACCCGAAAATTGTGCCTACCCCGGCTGCACCCTGCCCGCCGAAGCTGGCTCCCACGCCACCATGCCCGCGTCCCCGCCCGCCCGACCCCGGGGCATCCCCTACCACTTCTCGCTGAAGCGCCAGAATGAAGAAGGCTCCTTCTGCGTCCTGCATGACCCCAACCCGGACAAGGATGTTGCCCGCTTCCAGCAGGCGCTGGACGCAAAGATGGCGCGGGAGGAGGCGGACGCCGCTGTGAGGATGGTGAACCTGGCGGGTGTGGTCTTCCCCGGGCCGATGGACTGGATGGGACGAACCTTCCCCAAGGCCATCAGCTTCTGGGGGGCCACCTTCCAGGGAGAGGCTCGATTCGTCGAGGCCAATTGCCTGGGCGAGTTCCGCTTCGAGCAGGCCAATTTTCTGGGTGAAGCCTACTTTCACAATTCTACTTTCCAAGGGTGGACTACCTTCGCAAACGCAATCTTTAAAAAGATGTTCAACATTTGGAATACTACCTTTAAGGGAGAGGTCAGCTTTTTGGACGCCGCTTTCAAAGACGCGGTTGTCTTTGATGATATTACCTTTAAGGAGGAAGTTCGTTTCGACAGGGCCGACTTCTGCCAAGAGGCACTTTTTTTTGATGTCACTTTTAAGGGGCCTTTGCGGTTCCTACGCACTGGCTTTAACTTGTCTTTAGAATCCCTCGCCCTGGACTTCACAAATGTAACCCTGGAACAACCCGAAACAGCATCCTTTGAGCAAGTCAATCTCTCCCGCGCCTCCTTCCTCCGCACGGACATGAGCCGGGTGCGCTTGGTGGGGGTGGCGTGGGGGCCGCCCCCACGCCCCGGGTGGCGGCATCCTCAGTTCCAGCGCATCGTCCTCCATGATGAGCGAAGTTTGGATTTGCGGCACAATTCCTCATCCTCAGCGGGCACCAAAGAGGCCTACCAAGAGGTGGAACTTCTCTACCGCCAGTTGCGCATCAACCTGGAGCGGGAGAAGCAGGAGGTGGAGGCAGGGAGCTTCTATGTGGGGGAGATGGAAATGCGCCGCAAGAACCCCGGCCCTATCCTCTGGGGCCCCAGCCCCTTCCGATGGGTTAATAAGGCGTTGCTGAATATCTACTGGGTTGCGGCCAGCTACGGGGAATCGTTCTTCCGTCCCTTAGCTATATATTTGTTGTTGGGGGCGGCATTTGCTCTGGTGTATTTAGCGAGGGGATTCAATGTCCCCAATGTGAGAGACTTTTATTGGTTGGCTCCTTCTGAGCAGGGTTTTGTTTATGATTTCTTGCTGGCGCTGAGGAATTCCCTTAATCCCCTGGCTGCATTTGCCGCGGACTTCCGTCCCCTTGATTGGGTTGGTGGGTTGCTGCGTATTTTCAACTCATTCTCTAACGTCATCCTACTGGCAGCCATCGGCGTGGCCGTGCGGCGTCGGTTCAAGCGCTAGGGGGTGCGGCCATCCCCCCTGGCCCCCCTTCCTCGCCAGGAAGGGGGGAATAAGATTACTGGGGATGCCCCAGACCCCGGCAGGGGGCCTGGCCCCCTGCACCCCCGGGCGGTCGGTGCGGAGGGCAGGCCCCGAACCCCCGGCAGGGGGGCGAGGCCCCTCTAGACTCCCCTGGGTTCCCTTGTGGCGCTTCCGGCCCCGGCGGGACGGGGTGTGCGGCGGCGGTTGTCCCGCCCGCCCCGGGCGCGCCGGGAGGGGGTGGGCCACGGGTGCGGTGTGAGGGGGTGCAGGGCAAGCGTAAGGTTGATACCCCCAGGCTTGAGCTTGGGGTATGAGATGAGCCTCCCCATTCGCTCGCTGGGGGCCAGGGGGCGAGACCCTTCGCTGCGCTCAGGGTGACAGACCACCGGCCCATCGTGGGTGCAGGGCTGTGCCCTGCCAGGGGGCTTGGGGGGTGTCCCCCCAAGCCAATACGCTTTCCCCCTTCTCCTGCAGGAGAAGGGGGCCAGGGGGATGAGGTATAACGAAGGATGCGGGGTTCCCCATGATGAAGTGCCCGCGGGACGGCTGCGGCCGGGAGGCCGGCGACTCCGGCCTCTGCCTCCTCCACGACCCCAGCCCGGCCAAGGACGCCGCCAGCTTTCAGGAGACGCTGGAGCGAGAGATGGCGCGGCAAGAGGCCGACCCGGCGGTGGCGGCGGTGGATCTGAGGGGCATGGTCGCCCCCGGGCCGTTGGTCTGGTATCGCCGCGTCTTCCCCAAGGCCGTGGACTGGGGTGGCGCCCGCTTTTTGGGGGAGGCCCACTTCTTCGGGGCCGTCTTCGCGCAGGAGGCCCGCTTCGCCGGGGCGGTCTTCCAGGCCGAGGCCTCCTTCTGGGATGCCGCCTTTTGCGGAGAGGCCGATTTCTCCGGCGCCGTCTTCCACGGGGAGGCGGGCTTCCAGATAGCGGCTTTTCAGGGTGAGGCCGATTTCCAGGGGGCGGAGTTCCGCGGCCCGGCCCGCTTCGGCGAGGCCTCCTTCGGGGGGAGGGCCGACTTCGCGCAGGCGGCTTTTCGGGGGCCGGTGGACTTCGAGGGGGTGGCCTTCCAGGGGGAGGCGCGCTTCCCTCCGGGCCTGGCCCCGCCCGTCGCTACCTCGGGGGGAGGGCGGCCCGCCCAGGCGGGCTGGCGGGGGCGGCTGGCGGCGGCCTGGCGGCGACTGAGGGGGTAGCCCCGCCGGCGGTCTGGGGGATGAGGCCTGCACTCATGAAAAAACATGTTGCGAACATGCCGGCATTCACCCTGGTCCAGCCGCTACCTTTGACACCTCCTAGTCCATGCCTTAAAATCCCTTTGAAGGCATATGAATCTTGACGACACCGACCGCCAGCTCCTCAACCTCCTCCAGGGGGACTTCCCCCTGGTGTCGCAGCCCTACGCCGAGCTAGGGGCGCGCCTGGGCGTACCCGAGGAGGAGGTCATGGCCCGGGTGCGGGCCTTGCAGGAGGGCCAGGTTCTGCGCCAGATAAACGCCATCTTCGACAGCCGCCGCCTGGGCTATCGCGCCACCCTGGTGGCCCTGCGCCTGCCCCCGAAGCGCATTGACGCCGCCGCGGGGCGCATCAGCCAGCACCCCGGCGTCAGCCACAACTACCGGCGCAATCACACCTACAACCTCTGGTTCACCCTAACCGTGCCCCCGGGGGAGGACCCCGAGGCCACGGCCCACCGCCTGGCCCGGGAGGTGGAGGCAGAATCCGCCCTGTATCTTCCCGCCCTGCGCCAGTTCAAGCTGGGGGTCTTCTTCGATATGACCGGGGACAGCCAGACCCCCAAGGCGGCTCCTTCTTCCCCTGTTCCCAGCGCCCCCAGCGCCTTAAACGAGGGGGATATAGCTTTAGTTCAAGCCCTCCAGCAGTCCTTGCCCGTGGCCAGCCGCCCCTTCCTGCCCCTGGCCCAACAGTTGGGCCTGTCCGAGAAAGCCCTGCTGGCCCAGGCCCGGGGCCTCAGGGAGCGGGGTCTCATGCGCCGTTTCGGGGCGGTCCTCTACCACCGCGAGGCTGGCTTCGCCGCCAACGCCATGGTCTGCTGGCGCGCCGACCCCGCGCGCGTGGAGGAGCTGGGCCAGGCCCTGGCGGCCTTCCCCCAGGTCACCCATGCCTACCAGCGTCCCACCTACCCGGACTGGCCCTACGGGGTTTATACTATGATTCACGCCCGCACTCGGAAGGAGTGCCACGCCTTGGCCGCCACCATGGCCGAGAAGATAGGCCTGAAGGACTACCTCCTGCTCTTCAGCACTAAAGAATACAAGAAGCAGCGGGTATCATATTTCACTTGAGGAGCCAGGATGCCCTACTACCCGGCCTTTCTGGATTTGCAGGGCCGCCGGGGCATAGTCGTCGGCGGTGGGGTGGTGGCCGAGCGCAAGGCTCGCTCCCTCCTGGAGGCGGGCGCCCTGGTGACCGTCATCGCCCCCAAGCTCTGCCCGGGTCTGCAGCGTCTGGCCAGGGACGGCGGCATCGTAGCCCACCAGCGCGAGTACCGCCCCGGGGACCTCCAGGGCGCCTTCCTGGTCATGGCCGCCACCGATGAGCCTACCGTCAACGAGGCGGTGTCCCAGGAGGCCCAGGAGCAGGGCATCCTGGCCAATGTGGCCGACAACCCCCGGCTTTGCAGCTTCATCGTCCCCTCCGTGGTGAGGCGGGGCGACCTCCTGGTGGCCATCTCCACGGGGGGAAGAAGCCCCGCCCTGGCCAAGAGGCTGCGCGTGGAGCTGGAGGCGCGCTTCCCCGCGGGCTATGAGCACCTCCTGGCTCTCATCTCCGCGGTGCGGGATGAACTGCGCCAGAACCGGGTGCACATCCCCCCCGAGCGCTGGCAGGAGGCCCTCACCCCGGAGCTGGAGGCCCTGGCCTTGCGCGGGGCGGAGAAAGAGGCGGCGGAATATCTCTGGGCCCGGCTCCTGCAGGAGTCGCCGGCCAAGGGCCGGTGAGCCATCAAAAGCATCGTCATGGGCACCCGGGACAGCCCGTTGGCCCTCCAACAGACCCATCAGGTTCAGGCTCTGCTGCGGCAGGCCCATCCCGGCCGAGAGTTTACCCTCAAGCTGGTCAAGACCGCCGGCGACAAGGCCAAGGCCGTCTCCTTGAGCCGCATCGGCGGGCGGGGCGTCTTCGTCAAGGAGCTGGAGTCCGCCCTGTTGGAGGGGGAAATCGACCTGGCGGTGCACAGCCTCAAGGATATGCCAGGCCAGCTCCCCCCTGGGCTGACCCTGGGGGCCATCGTGGAGCGGGGCGAGACCCGGGACGCCCTCATCTGCCCCGCGAGCTTGACTCTGGATAAGCTCCCCCAGGGGGCCAGCGTGGGCACGGGCAGCCCGCGCCGGGTGGCCCAGCTCCGGGCCTACCGCCCCGACCTGGTCACCCGAGACCTGCGCGGCAATGTGGACACCCGCCTGCGGCGAGCCGCCCGAGGCGAGTTCGACGCCATCGTCCTGGCCGCGGCGGGCCTGGAGCGCCTGGGACGGCAGGCTGAAATCACCCAATACCTCGACCCGCAAATCTGCCTCCCTGCCGTCGGCCAGGGGGCCATGGCCGTGGAGATTCGCGAGGAAGACAAAGAGACCGCAGAGGTGGTTGCGGCCATCGACCACGGGCCATCCCGCGCTGCCGTCACCGCCGAGCGGGCCTTCCTCCAGGGCCTGGGTGGAGGCTGCCAGGTGCCCATCGCCGCCCTGGCGCGCATCGAGGGCAACACGCTCCACCTGGAGGGCCTGGTGGCCAGCCCCGACGGACGGCATCTGCTGCGCCTGGCGGCTAACGGCCAGCGTCAGGAGGCCGAGGCCCTGGGCCAAGAGCTGGCCCGCCGCATCCTCCAGATGGGGGGCCAGCAAATCCTGGAGGGCCACCAGGCATGAGCAGCCCCGAAGCGGATTCGGGCCAGGGCAAGGTCCTGCTCATCGGGGCCGGGCCCGGCGACCCGGGCCTCATCACGGTCAAGGGGCTGGAGGGGCTGCGCCGGGCCGATGTCATCATCTACGACCGCCTCATCCCCGAGCCGCTCCTGGCCCGGGCCAGGCCGGGGGCAGAGCTCATCTATGTGGGCAAAGCCTCCTCCCACCACACCCTGTCCCAGGAGGAGATAAACGCCCTGCTGGTGGCCAAGGCCCGCGAGGGCAAGCTGGTGACCCGCCTCAAGGGAGGCGACCCCTTCGTCTTCGGGCGCGGCGGCGAGGAGGCGGAAGCCCTGGTGGCCGCTGGCATCCCCTTCGAGATTATCCCCGGCGTCACCTCGGCGGTGGCGGTGCCCGCCTACGCCGGCATCCCCGTGACCCATCGGGGGCTGGCCGCGTCTTTCTCGGCCATCACCGGCCACGAAGACCCCACCAAGCCGTCATCCCAAATCGACTGGGGGGCTCTGGCGGCCGCCCCCGGCACCCTGGTTTTCTTAATGGGAGTGGAAAACTTATCCAGCATCGTGGGCGAGCTCCTCCGCCGGGGACGGCCGCCTCAGACGCCCATCGCCGTCATCGGCCAGGGCACCACCCCCCGCCAGGAGACCGTCACCGGCACCCTGGGCGACATCCTGGTGAAGCTACAGGCCAAACAGCCCGCCCCGCCCGCGGTCATCGTGGTGGGGGAGGTGGTGACCCTACGGGACAGGCTGCGCTGGTTCGATAGCCGGCCCCTCTTCGGACGGCGTATCCTGGTCACCCGCGCCCGGGCCCAGGCGGGGCGGCTCTCCGCCCTGCTGGCCGCCGAGGGGGCCGAGCCGGTGGAGCTGCCCGCCATTGAGATTCAAGGCCCTGCCGACACCGCGGCCTTGGACCAGGCCCTCGCGGACATCCGAGACTTCCAGTGGGTCATCTTCACCAGCGTCAACGGGGTGGCCGCCTTCTGCCGCCGCTTGGGCCAGCGCGGGGGCGACGCCCGCGTCCTGGCCGGGGCCAAGCTCGCCGCCATCGGCCCCGCCACCGCCGAGGCCCTGGCCCAGCGGGGTCTCCGGGCCGACCTGGTGCCCGCCGACTTCCAGGCCCAGGGGCTGCTGGCGTCCTTCCGGGGCCAGGGTCTGGCGGGCCAGCGGGCGCTCCTGCCCCGGGCTGAGGCCGTGCCCCCGGAACTGGCCCAGGGCCTGCGGGGCCTGGGTGTGGAGGTGACCGAGGTGGTCGCCTACCGCACCGTCCCCGCCCCTGGCTCCCAGGAGATGGTCCGGGAGCTGTTGGGGCGGGGCGACCTCGATGCCATCACCTTCACCAGCGCCTCCACCGTGGCGGGCCTGCTGTCCCTGCTGGACGGCGACCTGGCCCTGCTGGAGCGGCCCGTCATCGCCTGCATCGGGCCGGTGACGGCCCAGGCGGCCCGGGAGGCCGGCCTGCGGGCGGAGGTGGTGGCCGCCGAGCACACCATACCGGGGCTGGTGGCGGCGCTGGGGGAATACTATCGGGAGAAAAAAGCGGGGAGGGAATGATATAGTGGATACCCTAAGAGAGAGCAAGGCCGAGGCCCAGTCCCCCTTCCCCGCCGCCCGCCTGCGGCGACTGCGCCGCACCCCCGCCCTGCGCCGCCTGGTGCGCGAGACAGACGTTTCCGCCGCCCACTTCATCTACCCCCTCTTCGCCGTCCCCGGCCGCCGCCTCCGGCGGGAGATACCCTCCCTGCCCGGCTGCTACCACCTCTCCCCCGACGCCCTGGCCCAAGAAGCCGCGGAGGTGGCCGCTCTGGGCATCCCCGCCGTGCTCCTCTTCGGCCTCCCCGAGTCCAAGGACGAGGTCGGCTCCGGGGCCTACGCCGCCCAGGGCATCGTCCAGCGGGCGGTGCGGGCCATCAAGAAGGCCGTCCCCGACCTCCTGGTCATCACCGATATCTGCCTCTGCGAGTACACCTCCCACGGGCACTGCGGCGTCGTGGTGGACGGCGAGGTGGACAACGACCAGACCCTGCCGCTCCTGGCCCAGACCGCCCTCAGCCACGCCGAGGCCGGGGCCGACATCGTGGCCCCCTCGGACATGATGGACGGCCGGGTGGCGGCCCTCCGCGCCGCCCTGGACGAGCGCGGCTTCGCCGCAACCCCCATCATGTCCTACGCCGCCAAGTATGCCTCCGCCTTCTTCGGCCCCTTCCGCGAGGCCGCCGGCTCCGCCCCCCAGTTCGGGGACCGGCGCGGCTACCAGATGGACCCCGCCAACGCCCGCGAGGCCCTGCGGGAGGTGGCCCAGGACCTCGCCGAGGGGGCGGACATGGTCATGGTCAAGCCCGCCTTGCCCTATTTGGACATCATCGCCCGGGTGCGGGCCGCCTGCGACCACCCCCTGGCCGCCTACAATGTCAGCGGCGAATATGCCATGCTCAAGGCCGCCGCAGCCAAAGGCTGGCTGGACGAGCGCCTGGCCACCCTCGAGGCCCTCACCGCCATAAAAAGGGCTGGAGCGGATATGATTATCACCTACCACGCCAAAGAGGCCGCCCGCTGGCTCAAGGAATAAGGGGTGCAGGGGACAAGCCCCCTGCCAGGGGTTCGGGGGTGTCCCCCAGGCTACGGTAATATCCCCCTCGCAGCCACGAAGGGGAGTCCAGAGGGGAACCTCCCCTCTGGCGGGGGTCCGGGGGTGTCCCCCGACTCTCCTTCTTCTCCCCCTCTCCTGCAGGAGAGGGGGACACAGGGGGTGAGGTATAATGTCAGCCCAAGCCTCAACCCATCAAGAACCCACGACAGGAGACAACCCATGGCGAAAGCACAGCCCGGAGCATCCCACCAGGAAGAGAAGCTGCGGCCCCTCACCATCTATCTGGAGGAGGAGCAGGTGGAGGCCCTGGAGCAGCTGGCCCGGGAGTTCACCCAGGCCTACCGCCAGCGCTGGAGCCGGGGCGCCGTGGTGCGCCTGGCCGTGGGCGACTTCCTGACGCGCCAGGGCCGGTTCCGGTAGGGGTGGCGATACGATGGTGGAGACGGAGGTGTAGCTATGGGAAAGCGCCGCCTTTTCTCGTGGCGCCAAGAGCTACTGGCCAAGTCGCGGGAAGCGGTTTTGTCAGCGGTTCAGGTCTTCAACAACCCGCTGGTGAAATTCAAATCGGAAACTTTCATCATCCTAATGGTCATCGCCTGGACATATCTTCTCCATGCATATTACCGACAAAAGAGGATTGAGTACCGATACTTCTACCCGGGACCAATACGACGGCGTTTCCACCGCACCAAACATGGAGCCTACAAGTATTGGGAGCTTGAACGGTGTTTGAATGACGGCGCCTGTCCTGTGGATAGATACGCCAAGAACAACCTCATGTTTCTCATAGGTCTGCGCCATGAGATCGAGCATCAGATGACGCTTAACCTGGACAACTGGCTCAGCGGACGCTACCAGGCATGCGCCCTCAACTACAACATGTATATCAGACAGTTGTTCGGGTCTAAGTATGGCCTCGACGAGCAACTCACGTATAGTTTGCAGTTCATGGAGCTGTCGCGGGAACAGATTGAGGCGATACCGAGTGAGGAGGATGTGCCGCCGCGGCTGAAAGCCTACGTCGCGGAGTTCGACAACAAACTTTCGGAGGAGGAGTTCAATAGCCCTAAATACGCCTACCGGCTCCTATTCACCAGAAAGACGGCCAACCGAAAGGGCCATGCGGATAAGGTTATCGAGTTTGTTGACCCCAACTCCGATGCCGCAAAGGAGATAGACAAACAATACTGGGTTCTCAAAGATGTGGAACGCCCTAAGTTCCTCCCCAACCAGATAATCAAATTAATGGAGGATGAGGGCTATGGGCAGTTCAACTACTACCATCATGCCCAGCTATGGAAAGGCATGGATGCCAAAAACCCGGGAAAAGGGTTTGGCACCCCACTTGGAAAGACTTGGTACTGGTACGAGCCGTGGGTGAAAATGGTCCGGAAGCACTGTGAAGAAAAAGCACACCTCTATTTAGGGCCGCCCCGTAGGAAGAAAGCCCAACCATGAGGCGCGTGCTTTTCGTCTGCATCGGCAACTCCTGCCGCTCCCAGATGGCGGAGGGCTTCTTCAACCATCTCGCGCCCCCCGGCTGGCGGGCGGTGTCCGCCGGCAGCAGCCCCGCCGCCGCCGTGGCCCCAGGGGCCATCGCCGCCATGCGGGAGCGGGGCATCGACATCTCCCGCCACCGCCCCAAGGGCCTGGACTGGGAGGTGCTGGACCACGCCGAGCGGGTGGTGACCCTCTGCGGCCTGGACGCCTGCCCCGCCTCGCGCGCCGACGCCGAGGAGTGGGACCTCGAGGACCCCGTGGGCCAGCCGAGCGGGAAATACCGCGAGGTTCGGGATATAATAGAGGGAAAGGTCAAGGAACTGATAGCAAACCTCCAGGCCGTGTAAAAGGGGAGCCCAGAGGGGCTGTGCCTCTCTGGCGGGGGTCTGGGGGTGTCCCCCAGTTCCCTCTTCTCCCCCCTTCCGGAAAAGGAAGGGTGCCAGGGGGATGGTTGGTTAGTGAGGGAACATCGCTGTAGATTCTTCGTCCGCCTACGGCGGTCTCAGAATGACAAGTTGGCATTGAGCGAGCTAGATTGAGGAGCACCCCATGCCCAGAAGCGAACCCAAAGAGCCCTTCCGCCGCATCGGAGTGGTGCGGGCCCGGAATATGATAGACCGGGGCGGCGTCCAGGTGGTGGATGTGCGCACCGCCAAGGAGCTGGCGGAGACGGGCGTCATCGCCGGCGCCCGCCACATCCCCGTGGACGATGTGCTTTCCCGCTCCCGGGAGCTGAGCCAGACCCAGCCCATCATCTTCGTCTGCGCCGCGGGAGTGCGCTCGGCCCTGGCGGCGGAGATGGCCGCCTCCACCGGGCGCAAGCGGCTCTACAACCTCCAGGGCGGCATGGACGCCTGGCTCGAGCGCGGCTTTCCCGTGGACGGGGCCAAGCCCGCCCCGTGAAGCGAGACCTCTCCCGCAAGCTCTTCGCCGAGGCCCAGCGCTACATACCCGGCGGGGTGAGCAGCCCCGTGCGCGCCTTTGGGGCCGTGGGCGGCGAGCCCCTGGTCATCCGCCGCGGGGCCGGCGCCCGCATCTTCGATGTGGACGGCAACGAGCTCATCGACTATGTCTGTTCCTGGGGCCCCCTGATTTTGGGCCACGCCCACCCCAAGGTGGCCCGGGCCATCCAGGAGGCGCTGCGGGACGGCACCACCTTCGGCGCGCCCTGCCTCCAGGAGACGACCCTGGCCAAGCTCATCTGCGAGGCCCTGCCCTCGGTGGAGCTGGTGCGCTTCGTCTCCTCCGGCACCGAGGCCGCCATGAGCGCCCTGCGCCTGGCCCGGGGCTACACCGGGCGCGACCTCATCGTGAAGTTCGCCGGCTGCTACCACGGCCACTCCGATGGCCTATTAGCTGAGGCCGGCTCCGGCGTGGCGACTTTGGGCATCCCCGGCAGCCCCGGCGTCCCCGCCTCCTATGCCCAGAACACCATCGTGGCCCCCTACAACGACCTGGGCGCCCTGGAGCGCATCTTCCAGGCCCAGGGGGGCGACATCGCCGCCGTCATCGTGGAGCCGGTGGCGGGCAACATGGGGGTGGTTCTCCCCCGGCCGGGCTTCCTCCCGGGCCTGCGGCGACTGACGGCGGAGCACGGCGCTCTGCTTATCTTCGACGAGGTCATCACCGGCTTCCGCCTCGGCTGGGGCGGCGCGCAAGGACACTATCAGATAAAGCCCGACCTCACCTGCCTGGGGAAAATTATCGGCGGCGGCCTCCCCGTGGGGGCCTACGGCGGACGGCGGGACATCATGGAGCGAGTCGCCCCCCAGGGGCCGGTGTATCAGGCGGGGACGCTCTCCGGCAACCCCCTGGCCATGGCCGCGGGCATCGCCACCCTGGAGGCCCTCAAGTCCCCGAGCGCCTACGAGAAGCTGGAGGCCCTGGGCCGCACCCTGGAGGCCGGCCTGGCCGCGGCCTGCCGCCAGGCCAAAATCCCCGCCCGCATCGTCCGCGCCGGCTCCGTCCTCACCCTCTTCTTCACCCCCGGCGAGGTCACCGACTACAACTCCGCCCTGCGCTGCGACACTGCCCGCTACGGCGCTTTCTTCCGGGCCATGCTGGAGGCCGGGGTCTATCTCCCGCCCTCCCAGTTCGAGGCCTGGTTCCTCTCCCTGGCCCACACCGAGCAGGATGTGGAGGCTACCATCGCCGCCGCCGCCCGCGCGCTCTCTGTCCTCTGAGCGAAACCGCGGCTCATCTCCTTGTCCCGCCCTGTGGGGTGCTGTATACTGGGGCAACAAAATTTCCAGAACGCCGCCGAAGGCTTTTTAAGGGGGAGAGATGAAACTTTCGTGCCTGCAGGAGAACCTGAGTCGGGGACTCGGCATCGTGGGGAGGGCGGTGGCCACCCGCACGACTTTGCCCATCACCAACAATGTGCTCCTGGCCACCGATGGGGGCCGTCTGAAGCTGTCGGCCACCAACCTGGAGATTGCCATCACCTGCTGGATTGGGGCCAAGGTGGAGGAGGAGGGCACCACCACTGTGCCCGCCCGGCTTCTCACGGACCTGGTCTCCTCCCTGCCCAACGAGCGCATGGACCTGAGCCAGCCCCTTCGCAGCCACACCATCCACCTCGCCTGCGGCCGCAACGAGGCCAAAATCACCGGGCAGGCCGCCGCGGACTTCCCCCCCATCCCCACCATCGGGGAGGGGGTGGCCATTCCCGTGGGCGGCGACGCCCTGCATACCGCCATCGACCAGGTGGCCTTCGCCGCCGCCACCGACGAGTCCCGCCCCGTGCTCACCGGCGTCCAGGCCAGCTTCGAAGGCTCCACCGTCACCCTGGCCGCCGCCGACGGCTTCCGCCTCTCGGTGCACAAGCTGGCCTTAGACCAGCCCGTGGCGGAGAAGGTGGCCGTGATTATCCCCGCCCGCTCCCTGCAGGAGCTGAACCGCCTCCTGGACGGCCAGGAGGAGCCGGTGCAGGTCACGGTGAATGCCGCCCGCAGCCAGGCGCTCTTCAAGCTGAAGAATGCGGAGATGGTCTCCCAGCTGGTTCAGGGCACCTTCCCCAACTACGGCCAGCTCATCCCCCAGTCCTCCCAGAGCCGGGCCGTGGTGAACCGGGCCGAGTTCCTGCGGGCCACCAAGGCCGCCGCCATCTTCGCCCGAGACGGCTCGGGCATCATCCGCCTGCAGGTGACCCCGGCGGGCGAGCTGGGCCCCGGGAAGCTGGCCGTCTCCGCCCGGGCCGAGGAGCTGGGCGAGAACCTGGGGGAGCTGGACGCCGCGGTGACCGGCGAGGCGGGCAAAATCGCCTTCAACGCCAAGTATCTCACCGAGGTGCTCTCGGTCCTGGACAGCGAGCAGGTGGCCCTGGAGACCACCTCGCCCACCAGCCCCGGGGTCATCCGGCCCGTGGGCGTGGACAACTTCGTCCATGTGGTCATGCCCATGTTCGTGCAGTGGTGAGGGGAGGGTCAAATGAAGCTACGAGTGGTCGTTGAATACGATGCAGAAGTAGGTAGCTATGCTGTCTACTGTCCTGAGCTGCCGGGGTGCACCAGCGCGGGCGATACGGAAGAAGAGGCCCTAGAGAACATCAAAGAGGCTATAGCCCTCTATCTAGAGCCGTCCGCTGTCAATATCAGACCTGAAGGGAGAGTCTTCGAGGTGGAAGTGCCCGCCTGATGGCACCAAAGTTGCCTCGGCTCAGGGCTGACCAAGTCACGAGATTCTCCAACGGCACGGTTTCATACTCGTCTCCCAGCGGGGCAGTCATCAGAAGTGGCGCGACAGCGATACGGGGAAGCAGGTGGTTGTTCCCTACCACAAAGGGAAGCAACTGCCACTGGGCACCCTGAGGAGCATTATCGAGGGGAGCGGGATAGCAGAAGAGGAGTTTTACGGGTAGGCCCGTGGGGGTGGGCAACTTCGTCCCTGGGGTCATGCCCGTGTTCGTCCAGTGGTAGCGTTAAAATCTGGAATTAAGCCAGATAGCTTTACCCCAGATTTGCCGACTACCACTTTGACCTGAAGGGCTTTCAAAGCAAGGCGCTTGTCCTCGAAGCTGAACCATCAAGCTTCTGGATAGCTTTTGCCAATACAACTGCGATCTATTTGAGGTTAAACAATGCAGTTGACTAGTATTCGAGTAACACATTTCAGGTCGCTCTATCAAACGGAATGGATCCAATTCCGCGATTTGAGTGTCTTGATTGGCGAGAACGACGGTGGGAAGACCGCAACTCTAGATGCATTGGAAATCCTTCTGGGTAGCAGGCAACCCGACACAGAAGACTTCTCGTACATGCCCGGCAGCACGCCTGACGAACATGACGTGATACCGCACGAACAATATATGCTAATCGAAGGCAAGTTCAGGCCTACGGAGACCGAGAAGACAGAAGTAACAAAGTCCGCACCTTTGGAGGATGACTGCCTACATATTCAAAAGAGTTTCAACTCTGGTGAACAACCCAAAATCCTCGTAGTTGGTCAGGTTCCAGTCGATGAACGTCTGCGCATCGATTTTGAATCAGAGAACATTGCCACCTTGAGAACCCTCGCGGGTGAATTGGGATTAGGAATCGGAGGCCAGTCCAAGCAGCCGTTTGTCGACGCCATAAGAAAATACAAGGATGGGCAACCAACGACCCAAGGAACAGTTGCTTTCCCTAACTCGATAAAGCCTCTATTACCCGAATTTACGCGGTTTTCTAGTGCAAGCGATCCAACATCAGTAGTGAGCGGAGTTCTCCGTACCATATTTAAGCAAGAGATCGAAAAACCAGAAAACTCAGGGCACTTGTTAAAAGTCCAGGAGAATATCACCACCAAACTCCGCGAAGAAGCTGCTGCATTGAACCCGTTTGTCCGGAAGTATCGGCCTGAAGTGAAATCCGTCTCAGTCGACACGGAATTCAATTTCGAATCCGGTTTCAAGACAATAGAATTGCGACTCCGAGACCAAAATGACCGCCCTATATTGCTTAAAAAACGGGGCACAGGCGTTCAGAAGCACATCACATTGGCCGTGTATGAATGGAGTTCGGAAATCTTGAAAAAGCGTCAAAACGAAGGAGCGAGACCTCTGATTCTGGCACTTGATGAACCCGATACGTCCCTTGACTATCAATCCCAGAGAAAGTTGTTTGACATCATCCAGGGATTTGTCAGCCCGTTGGTCCAGATCGTTATTTGTACGCATTCCGTGAATCTAATAAATCGGGTGCCTGTTGAGAAACTCAACTATTATGCTCTTGACCCGTCCAGGACTAAGTCGAGTGTCGAGTCTTTCGTTCCTGATTCGACCAATCTTGAAGAGGTGGAATTCTTTTTGCATCGTCTCGGAGATGGATTAGGGTTGCATCATGCGCTCATGTTTTACGAACGCTGTTTTCTATTGTTCGAAGGGAAAACAGAAGAAACCGCGATTCCGATAATATTCAAGCTGTGTACCGGTCAGGACACATATACAAAAGGGGTAAGGCTCGTTAATTCATATGACAATTACGGCGCCGTTGTATTTGCCAAGTTCTTACATAAACATAAAAGGAAAGTCGTGTTCGCAGTTGACCAGGACACCACTCGCAACAAAGGAGTTGCCCGTCATCTTACTCAAGATGCTCTGAATAGGGCTGGCTTTAATATTCCGCAGCAAGTATATTTCGTCTGCCCGGACCATTTTGAGTATTCGTTTTCAGATGAAGTCTGGGCTAAAGTATTGCGTGCGGAGACGAAATATGATGGCTGGACGCCAGAAAAGGTTGCTTCACTGAGGGCTCCTCCACAAGGGTTCGTTGACAAATTACTGAGGGAATCAGGTATACCAAATAAACCCAAATTGGGTTTGGCCTTAGCAAAGAACCTTTCAGATCCGAGTGACGTTCCTGAATGCTTAAGAAATTGTATCTATAAAGCTGTAGAAATGGCACAATAAAGGATTAAGGATGTCCTTTACCTAATGACTATTGTTCCACGTATACGAGGCAGCAATTGAATTAAGCGGACGTGCGGAG
Organism: Chloroflexota bacterium; assembly: GCA_016210205.1. Lineage (GTDB taxonomy): Bacteria > Chloroflexota > Dehalococcoidia > JACQUO01 > JACQUO01 > JACQUO01. The sequence continues at coordinate 11,586 of JACQUO010000029.1, read as the reverse complement.
TATGATTTGTAGCGTCAAACTTTTACCCGAGGCTGGGAGCAGAACGCTTGTTGTCTGAAAGGTTCAAGGCTCGATGAAATCTGATTACAGAAACCCAGCCCGCAGTCATCGTTAACGCTCTGGCTTGAATAACATGCCCATGTTCGTGCAGTGGTAGACATTAAGCCCAAAACAGAGAGGCCCCCCCTCGGGGGCCTCTTTCGCGTCCTGGGGCGGATGTGGCTGGCTTGCGCCGTGGGTGGGCGTCTAGGCCGCGCCGCCCCGGGTCTCGCTCCCCTAGTCCCCCAGCTCGCCCGCGATGGGCAGGTCCTGCAGCACCTCCTCGCCGTGGGGGGCATCCCGCAGCGCCGCCGTCAGGTCCCGGCCGGCGGCGTGCTCGTTCTGGTGCAGTCCCCCCTCCCACAGGAAGGCCTGGGAGGCATCATACACTACGCCCTTGTAAGCGATATAGGCGGGGCGCCCGCCCCGCCCGTTGCACTCCCCCAGCTCCGCCCGGGTGAAGCGGCGGCGGGCCATCTCAGGAGGCTGCCCGGGCCGGGGCCAGGCCGAACTTGCGGATGTTCTCGTCGGCCAGGGCCTGGATGCGGGCCAGCTCCGCCTTGCCCGCCTCGCCCCGGAAGAGGTGGGCGAAGCGCCCCTGGGGCCGCAGGTAGTCCTCCACGGGCAGCACCTTGGCGAGCTTGCGCGCCGTCACCTTCCCGTCCTCGGCCTCGAAGAGGGGATAGAGGCCCGTCTGCACCGCCAGCTGGGCGATGCTCATGGTCTGGTCGGTGTCGTGGCGCCAGCCCAGGGGGCAGGGGACATGCATCTGGATATACTTGGGCCCGCGGATGGAGAGGGCCTTCTTCACCTTGCGGTCCACATCGAAGGGGTAGGCCACCGAGGCCGTGGCCACATAGGGGATGCCGTGGGCCATGAAGATGGCGGGCAGGTCCTTCTTGCGGGTGGGGTTGCCCAGGGACTCCAAGCCCGGCGGGCTGGTGGTGGTGGAGGCGGCCAGGGGGGTGAGGCCGCTGCGCTGCACCCCGGTGTTCATGTAGGCCTCGTTGTCGTAGCAGACATAGAGGATGTCATGGCCGCGCTCCAGCATCCCGGAGAGGGAGCCGAAGCCGATGTCCGCGGTGGAGCCGTCGCCCCCCTGGGCGATGACCCGGATGTCCTTGAGCCGCCCCGTTATCTTCAGGGCCGCCTCCACCCCGGCGGCGATGGCCGCGGAGTTCTCGAAGAGGGAGTGGAGCCAGGGCACCTCCCAGGCGGAGTTGGGGTAGTTGGTGGAGAAGACCTCCAGGCAGCCGGTGGCGTCGGTGGCGATGACCTGGCGGCCGGCGGCCCGCAACACCAGGCGGGCCCCCAGGGACTGGCCGCAGCCGGCGCAGGCGCTGTGCCCGGCGGCGAAGAGGTGGTCGGTGTCTCTGGTTGGGGCCATGAGGGGAAATCCTCTCTAGTCTAGCGTCAGGTTATTGGCATGCCATACGAGGGTGCAGGGGGCAAAGCCCCCGCCGGGGGTCTGGGGGTGTCCCCCAGATACCCTATATCTACCCCCTCTCCAGCAGGAGAGGGGGCCAGGGGGTGAGGTATGACCCTGAGGAGAGGGCAAGGGTAAGGTATCCTCATTTGCGTGACGCGACACAGGGATAGATGGTCAGGCGTAAATCTCCATCTCCACATCGGTGCGCAGGTCCAGGAAGCGGCCGTCCGGGTTTTCCTTCTCCGCCAGGGCCAGGAGGCGCTCCAGGGACTCCACCGTTATCTCCCGTCCGCCCAGCCCGGCGATGAGGCCCGCTACCCGGGGCGCCCCTCGCCGACCGTAGAGGGCCGCCTTAACCTCCGTGGCCAGGGGGCCGCCGCTGCCCATGGAGATGGCCTTGTCCAGCACCAGCACCCGCTTGGCCCGTCCCAGGGCCCGGGCCACCGCTGCCTTGGGGAAGGGACGATAGGTGATGACCTTCAGGGCGCCCACCCGCTGGCCCCGCTCCCGGGCGGCAGCCACCGTCTCCCGGAGGGTGGACATCACGGAGCCCATGCCCACGATTACCGTCTCGGCGTCCTGCAGGCGGTAGCCCTCCACCAGGCCTCCGCCCCTGCGCCCGAAGACGGCGGCGAACTCGCCGGCGAAGGTGGGTATGAGGTCCAGCGTCTTCTCCAGGGCCGCATTCACCATGTAACGGGTCTCCAGGTACTTGTCGGGCTCCGCCAGGGTGCCCATGGTGATGGGGTCAGCGGGGTCCAGCACATAGAGAGGCTGGTAAGGCGGCAGGAAGACGTCCACCTGCGCCTGAGTGGGGACCTCCACCGACTCGTAGGCGTGGGTGAGGATGAAGCCATCCATGCAGACCATGGCGGGCAGGAGCACCCGGTGGTCCTCCGCCAGGCGGTAGGCGAAGTAGTGGAGGTCCATGGCCTCCTGGTTGTTCTCGGCGTAGAACTGCATCATCCCCGTGTCCCGCACCGAGATGGAGTCCTGCTGGTCGTTCCAGATGTTGATGGGGGCAGAGATGGCGCGGTTGGCGCAGGTCATGACCACGGGGAGACGCATACCCGCGATGTTGTAGAGCACCTCGTTCATGAGGAGGATGCCCTGGGAGGTGCTGGCGGTATAGACCCGCACCCCGGTGGCGCTGGCCCCCAGCACCAGGGAGGCGGCGGAGTGCTCGCTTTCCACATTGACGAACTCGGCCCGCAGATGTCCCTCGGCCACCATGTCCGCCAGCTCGGCCACGATGTGGGTCTGGGGGGTGATGGGATAGGCGGAGATGACCTGGGGCCGGCACAGGGCCACCGCCTCGGCCACGGCCCGGGAGCCTTCGATGAGCTTCCTTGTCACTTACCTGACCTCCGCCTCCATTTTAATCTCCTTGATGGGACAGACCAGGGCGCAGATGCCGCAGCCCTTGCAATAGTCCAGGTCGGCCTGGTACTTGCCCTTCTCCACCTGGGTGACACAGCCCTCGGGGCAGGCCAAGGCGCAGAGGTCACACGAGTTGCATTTGAGCTGGGCGAAGTGGGGCAGCTGCCCGGTGCGCCAGCTCCCCGTCTTGTAGGCGATACTGGTGCCGGGCTTCGCCACCAGCCCGATGGTCAGCTTCATATTTCAGGCTTCCTTAGGGTGCTTCATCTTTGCTTTGATAAACTCGTAGGCCCGGGCCAGGGCCTGGGCGTTCCGTTCGCCCGCTGCGCCGGGGAAGCGCTCTCGGACGGCGTCCTGGAGCGACCCCAGGCTCACCTCGCCGCTGGCCGCCGCGAAGGCTCCCAGGAGGGCGGTGTTGGCCCGGTCCGCCCGCCCCAGGAGCTCCTGGGCGATGCGGGAGGCGGGCACGGTGAGGATGCGGGTGCCGTTTTTCCCCAGCCCCAGCTCTTTCGGGGTCTTATCGGTGTTGACGATGATGACGCCGTTGGGTCTTAGCCCCTCCGCCACATTGAAGCCTGCCAGCAGGGTAGGGTCTTGCACAATGACATAGTTGGGCTCCCGCACCTGGGTGCGGCGCTGGATGGGTTTATTGCTGAGGCGCACGAAGGCGTTCATGGGGGCGCCCATGCGCTCGGAGCCGAAGTGGGGGAAGGCCAGGGCCCACTTGCCCTCGGCGAAGACGGCGCTGGCCAAGAGCATGGCCGCGGTGATGGCCCCCTGGCCCGCCCGGGCATGGATGCGAATCTCAATCATGCAATGCCCCTCATTATATACCGACAAACCCCCCAGTCAATGGGGGGTTCCCACTGGCCCGGCCCGCCTTCGGGGGGCGGCTGGGCCTGGCGTCCTTCCCTCGCCCAACCAATTGTAGCATTTGTAACTTGCCCATGTCCATCGGCCCATGCCACACCCTTAGCAGGGTGCTGAAAAAGGGGTGTTCAGAGGGGCGAAGCCCCTTTGAGGGGGTCTGGGGGTGCCCCCCAGCCTTACTCTATCTCCCGCTCTCTTGCCAAGGGAGCGGGAGATACAGGGGGGGAGGGTTTTGAGATAAGTTCCATGCTATAATAAAGCTATGCTGAAGGTGCTGGGACTGGCGGGCAGCCCCCGCCGCCATGGCAACACCGACCTGCTCCTGGAGCGGGCCCTGGCCGGGGCCGCCTCGTGGGGCGCGGAGGTGGAGAGCCTGGTCCTGGGCCGCCTCAAGGTCATCCCCTGCCGCCACTGCGACCAGTGTGCCCTGAGCGGCATCTGCGTCATCGACGACGAGATGCAGGGGCTGCATCAGAAGCTCAAGGAGGCGGACCGCATCGTGCTGGCCTCCCCCATCTTCTTCATGGGGGTCACCGCCCAGGCCAAGACTATCATCGACCGCTGCCAGGCCCTCTGGGTGTGGAAGTATGTGCTCAAGCAGGGCCGCCCCCGGGCCAGCGACGGCTCCCGCCGCTGGGGCCTCTTCCTCTCCGCCGGGGGCCGCTCGGCCCCCCACCTCTTCGACCCCGCCATCGAGACGGTGAAGGCCTTCTTCCACTCCTGCGATGTGGCCTACGGCGGCGGCCTCCTCTACCCCACCATCGACGAGAAGGGGGCGATTCTGGCCCACGCCACGGCCCTGGAGGAGGCCTACCAGGCGGGCCTGCGCCTCCAGGGCGACCTGCCCCAGCCGCCCATTCGCGCGGGGGCGGCGCTGGCGCCTTAGCCCGCGCCCTCCGCTTTCACCTCCAGCGCCGCCGCCTGCCTCAACCTCACCCCCTGTGTCCCCCTCTCCTGCAGGAGAGGGGGGAAGAAGTATTGGGGGGATACCTCCCAACCCCCTGCCAAAGGGCTGCGCCCTCTGGACTCCCCATCCCAGGCGACTGGTGCGCCGGCAGACACTACCCAAGTCCCCGCAGGCGCTCATCGGGGGTGCAGGGAGCAAAGCCCCCTGCTAGGGGTCTGGGGTATCCCCCAGTAATCTTATTCCCCCCTTCCTGGCCAGGAAGGGGGGCCAGGGGGGATGGCCGTCTCCTCAGCCCTACTTGCCCACGCAGAAGCGGCTGAAGATGGCCTCCAGTAGCCCCTCGCTGGCCTTCTCCCCCGTTATCTCCCCCAAAGCGTCCAGGGTCGCGGCCAGGTCCAGGGCGATGAAGTCCTCGGGCAGGTCCGTCTCTAGGGCCGTGCGGGCCGCGGCCAGGCGCTGGGCTGCCTGGGACAGGGCGGCGTGGTGGCGGGCGCTGGCCACGGTGGCCCCGTCGGCGCAGACCACCTGGCCCCCCAGGACGGGGGCGGCCAAGCGGCCCTCCAGCTCCTCCAGGCCCTCCCCGGTGAGGGCCGAGACGGAGACGGCGGGCCAGGGCAGGCGAGAGAGGTCGGCGCGGCGGGGCAAATCGCTCTTGTTGACGGCGGCCAGCGCCGCTTTGCCCTGAAGCTCCGCCATGAGCTGCTCGTCGGCGGGGGTCAAAGGCTCGCTCCCGTCCAGCACCAGGAGCACGAAGTCGGCGGCGGCCATGGCGCGGCGGCTGCGCTCCATCCCCAGGGCATCAAGGGCATCCCGGCTCTCGCCCAGCCCCGCGGTGTCCGTGAGCACGAAGGGGATGCCCCTGAGGTCCGTGGTCTCCTCGATGGTGTCGCGGGTGGTGCCGGGCTGGGGGGAGACGATGGCCCGGGGGGTGCGGAGCAGGCGGTTGAGGAGGCTGGACTTGCCCACATTGGGCCGCCCCACGATGGCGGTCTTCACCCCCTGGCGGTAGATGAGGCCGGTGCGGGCGCCCTCCCGGAGGCGCTCCAGGCGGGCCTGGGCCTGGGCCAGGGCGGGGGCGAGGTCCTGCGCCGGGATGTCATCCTCGGGGAAGTCGACGCGGGCGGTGAGATAGGCCAGGGCCTCCATGAGTCCGCCCCGCAGCTCCTTGAGGGCGGCCGAGAGGTCGCCCCGGAGTCCCTCCACGGACAACCGCAGGGAGGCCGCGGTCCGGGCCTGGACGATGTCCAGGACGGCCTCCGCCTGGGCCAGGTCCAGGCGGCCATTGAGGAAGGCGCGCAGGGTGAACTCCCCAGGCTGGGCCAAGCGGGCGCCCTCGGCCAGGGCCAGCTCCAGGATGCGCGCCAGGGCCACGGGGCCGCCGTGGCCGTTTATCTCCACCATATCCTCGCGGGTGTAGGTGTGGGGGGCCTTCATGTAAGCCGCCAGCACCTCGTCCACCGCCTCGCCGGTGGTGGGGTCGTGGAGATAGCCGTAGGCCAGGCGGCGGGGGGCCAGCCGGCCCGAGAAGAGCCGCTGGGCGATGGCCCGGGCCTGGGGGCCGGAGAGGCGCACGAGGCCGATGCCCCCGTATCCCAGGGGGGTGGAGATGGCGGCGATGGTGTCCTGAAGCATGATTTTCCTAACGCTAGGTTAAGTATAGCTTTATCTATCTCTGGCTACAACTCTTTTACAACTAGAAGCTCAGTAGAAGACCGTGCGCCGAGGGATATTAGGTTAAGCCGAGGAGGTCGTTTAGCAACGTCTTTCGACCATCCCCCTGACCCCCTTCCTGGCCAGGAAGGGGGAGAATAGAATGAAGCTGGGGGACACCCCCAGACCCCCGACAAGGGGGCATTGCCCTCTTGTAACCCCCGTTTCTAAACGGGTCTCTTAAGCTCGCCCTTGACAGGCCCCATCCTCTGTGCTAGCATCTAGGTGATAATCTCATATAGATGATAAACACATATAAAGGGAGAAGATGAGATTTCACGGGCATCACCGCAGGCCAGGGGAGAGCGACTATCCCCATCGCCGGGCCGGCCGGGGGCGCATGAGTCTCCAGCCGCGGCTAATTATGCTCCTGCTGCAAAAGCCGGCCCACGGCTACGAGCTGATGGAGCGATTGTCCCAGGGCGATAAGTCGCCTGGGGTCGAGCCGGGCCTCCTTTACCGTGCCCTGCGCCACTTGGAAGAGGAGGGGATGCTGCAGTCCGCGTGGGACACCGAAGGGCAGGGGCCGGCGCGGCGATTATATCAGGTCACGCCGGAAGGGGTGGAGTATCTACACTCCTGGGCCGTAAACATTCGTCTCCTGCGGGAACGGCTGGACCGCTTCCTGGCGGAGTACGAGGCGCATTTTAAGGCGGGCGAGAAGAGAGGCACAGAAGATGCATCATCACAGTGAGCGTCACGGCGGTTATCACCAGGGAGGTGGAAGTATGCGTGGCCACGGCGGTCATCACGGCGGTCATCACCATCGCGCCGAAAGCGGTGGCCCTGGGCCGGGCTTTCCCTGGGGTAGGGGTTTCCGGCGGCGCTTCTTCACGCGGGAAGAGCGCCTCGCCCGGCTGGAAGAGTATCTGGAGGGCTTGCGAGCAGAAGCTAAGGCGGTGGAAGAGCGCATCGCAGCCATCAAAGCGGCCGGACAATAGCAAGAGCGCGGGGAGGCAACGGTGGCGGGAGGCCCCTGAAAGCGGCCCCTCCTCGCGTTTTGGCTCTCCCTAAGCCGCAGGCTTATAATTAGCTGTCAGCCATTAACGGGGTGATATGACAGGTCAAGGAGGAACAGCTTTGGATACTACTGTGGATACCCCTCGGGAGCGGCGCATCTTCGGCTTCAGCCCCAATGTCTTCTTCCTGGGGGTCAATTCGTTCCTCAACGACATCTCCTCGGAGATGATTCTCACCATCCTGCCCCTGTTCCTGGCCAATGTCCTGAAGGTGGGCCTCCCCATCATCGGACTCATCGAGGGGATAGCTGAGAGCACGGCCACCCTGCTCAAGGTGGTGAGCGGCTGGCTCAGCGATAGGGTGGGCCATCGCAAGAACCTGACCCTGTTGGGATATAGTCTTTCCAACTTCACCAAGCCTCTCCTTTACTTCGCCAATGCCTGGGGGCTGGTCCTGGGGGTGCGCTTCGCCGATCGGGTGGGCAAGGGCATCCGCACCTCACCCCGGGACGCCCTCCTGGCGGACTCTGCCCCTAAGGAAGAGATAGGCCGGAGCTTCGGGCTGCACCGGGCCATGGACACGGCGGGAGCGGTGCTGGGCCTGGCGTTAGCGGCGGCCATCGTCTATATGCTCCAGCAGGGCGCTCTGGACCTGACCCGAGATGCCTATCAGACCATCGTCCTGGTGGGGGTCATCCCGGGGCTGCTGTCCATCCCTATCGTCTATTTCCTTGTCAAAGAGGTGCGGGCCGCTAAAGGGGCCGAAGTCGCGGTGGCCCCGACCCCGGCAGCCACCAACCCCGCCGCCCCGGCGCCGGCCGCGGCGGCCCCGGGCTTAAGCCGGCAATTCAAGTGGTATCTCTTCATCATCATCCTCTTCACCCTGGGCAACAGCAGCGATGCCTTCCTCATCCTCCGGGCTCAGAACTTGGGCCTGGGGGTCTTCCAAATCCTGCTCCTGCTGGTGGGGTTCAATCTCCTCTACACTATTGTAGCTTTGCCTGCCGGCGTGCTCTCCGATAGGCTGGGCCGGCGTGGCCTCATCCTCACCGGATGGAGCGTTTACGCCCTGGTATATCTGGGCTTCGGGATGGCCCAGGAGGCCTGGCAGCTGGTGGTCGTCTTCGTCCTCTACGGCCTCTACTACGGAGCGGCGGAGGGCGTGGGCCGGGCCTATGTGGCGGACCTGGTGCCCTCGGAGCGGCGGGGCATCGCTTATGGCCTGTATCACGGCGCGGTGGGGGTCACCGTCCTCCCCGCCAGCCTGGCGGCGGGAATCCTGTGGCAGCTCTACGGGCCACCCGCGGCCTTCTTCTTCGGGGCGGCCCTGGCGGGGGTGGCGGCTTTCCTGCTCTGGACCACCATGCGGGGGTGAGCCCCTGTCGGCGCGGGGGCAAGAGAGGCTGCTTGTAGGCCAAGACCTGAGCGCCTTGACTTATCCTTGGAATGCGCCACCAGAATAGTCCCCATAGGCTTGAACCCGGCGTGACACTCCCATCCACAATGCCTACTCGGGATGGAAGCTCGGAAATGGCTGGCCAACAGGAAAATCCAGGAGGTGTGCTATGCGTTGGGTGACTCCAGAGCGCGTGGGCATCAACCGGCTCGCGGCGGGGTGGTTGATTCGGCGATTCATCGACCCCGAAGCAGAGTTCTCCTTCGTTCCCCGAGGCACCGACGCCAAATCGGTTACCACAGGGACTCCCTTTTATCTGCCGGGGGCTCAGCTAAAGGACTTCCAGTCCTTTGTGGATGTGTATAGGTTGGCTGAGAAGGACCCGGTGCTGTCTGCCATGGGTCTCATTGTGCGGGCGACTGACGCTGCCCATCACCCGGTGGCGGCTCGAGGCGTCTCCCTGCGCGAGGCGCTTCCCCCTGATGCGCCCCCCGAGTGCGGCGGGCTTCAAGCGATTCTCCACGGCATGGTGCTGCTTGCCCAGGATGACCTGGCCGCCATCACCCAGGCCGGGCCGGTCTTTGACGCACTCCAGGCTTCACTAAAAGCCAGAAGTAAGTGAAGCGCGATGTAGTTGCGTAAGTGAGGAGGACTGAGGGCGAGAACCACCTCCCATAAAGCGGGCAAGTTCCTGATTTTCGTACTCACCGTTGACTGATGGAGTCGCTTTACGGTTGCTCCCGGCCCTGGCGGCGGCTTATAATTCAGGGGGCGTTCTGAATGCGGGCACTTAATGAGGCGGCTGTTCCTAGCTAAGTGTTCGTAGGATGGACACCCGGAGACAAAAAGGGCCGAGACAAGACGCCAGGGGGGAGGGATGATTCCATGAAGCTCAAGGCCAACGGCATCCGCATGAACTACGAGCGCGTGGGGCAGGGGCGCGACTTCGTCCTGGTCCACGGGGCGGGGGACAGCCTCAAGGCCTGGTTCAACCAGGTGCCCATCCTCTCCCGCTACTACCGGGTGCTGACCTACGATGTCCGGGGCCACGGGAAGACGGAATGCCCGCCCGGCGAGCTGAACCGCAATGTCTGGGTGGAAGACCTCCATGCCTTGCTGGGGGCTTTGGGCATCAAGAAGACCATCCTCCTGGGCTACTCCATGGGGGGCGGCATCGCCCTGCAGTTCGCCTGCCAGCACCCGGAGCTCATCGATGCCCTCATCCTCTCCAACAGCGGGGCGGTGGCCGCGGCCCCTCCCAGCGAGGAGGCCCTGCGGCAGCGGATGGCCCAGCGCCAGGCCATGATAGATGGGCTCAAGCGCCGGGGGATGCCGGCGGTCTATGAGACCTGGGGCAATCTCTTCAGCCCCGGCTTTTTGGACCACCATCCCGAGGTGGGACGGAAGCACAAGAGGCTCGTCCTGCAGAACGACCCCAAGAGCTTCCTGCGGGTGATGGAGGGCATGGCCGCCCCCACCCCTCCGCCCGAGGTCTCCCGTCTGCATTGCCCCGTCCTCATCATCGCCGGGGCGCACGATACCTTCAGCGGGCCCGAGGCGGCCATAGCCTCGCAGAAGGCCATCCCGGGCTCCTGGGCACAGGTGTTCCCCACGGGGCACAATGCCCCCATGGAGCGGCCGCGGGCCTACAACGAGGCGGTGCTGGCCTTCTTGCGGAGTGTGGGGCTGGGCTGATAGGGGTCAGGGTCTGGGTCTGGGGCAGCCCGGAGGGCGCTCACCAGGTCTGAGGCAGGGCCAGGAGAAAGCGGTTGGGCCCCTCTTCCTGGAAGCGGCTCTGGGGGATGGCCTCCTCCAGCCGGGCCTTCAGAGACACATCCTTGAGCTCCAGGGTGAAGACGGCGCCCCGACGGTCCGTGGCGGCGGCGGTGGCGACGATGCTCACCCCCGGGATTTGCTGGAGCAGTCCCTGGAACCGGCCCAGCTCCTGGAGGGAGGGGAGGGGGGAGACGGTAAGGTAGGCGCGGCCCTGACGGCCCGCCGCAGGCCGGGCAGGCGTGGTCGGGGCCATGGGGCTGCTGACCTGGCGCTCGGGAGCGCCCACGGGTGGCAACGCGGCCGGCGCCTCTCCCAGGGTCACCTCCAGCCGCCCCACGCCGATCTTATCGTGGCCGCCGGGCAGCACCGCGAGCACCATTCCCGTCTCCATCAAGGCTTGGATTAGGGACATGGGCTGGGACAGCTTCAGGTGCAGGAGTGTCCCCGTGGCGGTGCTCCTGGTCCCGCGCAAGGCGAGCCCCGATTTGCGGCTGAGTGCCTGTTCCAGCCGGTGGAGGCGGGGCCAGTCCACCGGGGCCGTGATTTTCAGGTGCACCTCCCCCTGGTAAGTCTCGGTGGGGTTGGCGGCTGTCCCTGGTGGGGCTGGGGTGGCTGAGGAGGTGGCCGCGGGCTTCCCGCTGGGGACGGCTTTTTTCGCCTCTCCTCCTTTGAAGAGGGACGACCAGGGGCGTTTTCCCGCTTTCGCCGGAGCTTGAGCGGTCGGCGAGGGCGATGGTGGCCCCAAGACGGGCGGCGCCACCCCCGCGGGTGATGGAGCAGTCAGCCTGGGATGCCGCGGCTCCCCGGCTGGGGTTGGGGGGGCAGGAGACTCCTCGGTCAGCGCCGGCTGGGGGGCTGCGGGCTGCGGGCTTCCCACGGCAGCGTGGAGACGAGAGTCCAGCTCCGCCAGCTTGGCCATGGCCTCGGCCTTCTCCCGCTGGGCTGCCTCCCGCTCGGCTCGGGCCAGGGCCCGGATGGCCTCGGCCTCGGTGGTGGCCTGGCGGCGGAGCTCATCCGCCTCCTTCAGGGCCTGGGCCAGGAGCCTCTCCGCTTCCCTGCGAACCTCCTCTAGGGCCGGCTGGGCCGAAGGCAGGGGTGGCGCCGGGGCGGGCCTGGGGGG
>JACQUO010000001.1 GCA_016210205.1 Chloroflexota bacterium | reverse complement strand
CTCGCCGCCGGCCATGGTGGTGACATTGGCGTGGTTGGCCGCGGCCTTGCCGCCTGCCTTCTTGATTTCCGCCACCACCTGGTCAGCGGGGCGCTGGTCGGAGCCCGAGCCATCCAGGGCCACCCCGGCGTCGTTGACCACTACCGCGGCGCCCTCCGCGGCCAGAGCCAGGGCATAGCCCCGACCGATGCCTCGGCCGGAGCCGGTGACTGCCGCCACCTTTCCCGCTAATCTGTTGCCCATCCTTTCCTCCTTAGAAATCTTCTTGAACGTTGCTCACCCTGTCCCGGGGCTATTTCTTGGCCCGGGAGGGGAGAATGGCTACGGCGGTGCCCGGGGTGGTCTTCTCGCCCTTGGGGTTCTCCGACCAGACCTCCAGCTCCACCAGATGGTCGTCCCCCTGGACCTGCTTCTTGACCACCTTGCCCTTGCAGATGCAGTCCTGCTCCGGGAAATTCATGCCCCGGTAGCTCACGTTAAGTTTCTTCAGGGTGCCCTCGTCCCCCACCCAGTCGCTGACCATCTGGCGCACGAACTGGCACACCAAGGCCCCGTGGACGATGATGCCGGGGAGATTGGAGCGCACTTTGGCGAAGGTCTCGTTGTAGTGGAACTCGTTGTAGTCCCCCGTGGCCCCGGCCCACTGCACCAGCTGCCGCGGCATGGGGTGTTTCACCAGTTGGGGGAGCTCCATCCCCTCGGTCACATCCTCGTAGTAGACCTGCTTGGCCATCCTTAGCTCCTTTCCTTGGGTCTCTAGTAGTTGATGGTGGTGCCCCGTCCGATGGCCACCACCTCGCCCCGCTGGTTGCGATAGATGGTCTCGGAGCTGGTGTAGAGCGTCCTCCCCAGGCGGCCGTCCCGCTCCTGGAAGTCGGTTATCTTCCGGGTGGAGATGATGGTGTCTCCGGGGCGCACGGGCTTGATGTACTCGTACTCGGTGCCGCCGTTGAGCACCCGCTTCAGGGAGACCTCGTAGGGCTGCTGTCCGAACGCGCCCGAGGAGACGGGCGTGCCGAAGAAGCCCAAGGGGGCGATGATGCCGCCATACTTGGTTTTCTTAGCGTATTCCTCATCCAGGTAGAGGGGGTTGGTGTCCCCCACCGCGATGCAGAACTTGCGGATGGCGCCCTTCTCTACCTCGTATATGGTAGGCGGGCCCTCCACGCCAATCCACTTTTTCATCTCGGGGGTGATGACCGATTCTTTCTGCTGCTGCGCCATAGCTTCCTCCTTTGCCTTAAACCATCTCCCTCGAAGAGAGGGCTGGTGGTGGGGCACTCTGGTGGCGCCCCGGCCCCCTTCTAACAAGCAAGAAGGCCCCAGAGGCTCTCTGAGGCCTTTATCTTTACCTCCTGGCTGGGAGCGCCACGGTGGCGGTCCCTGGCGTGGTCTTCTCTCCTTTGGCGTTCTCGGTCCAGACCTCCACATCCACCAGGCGCTCTCGGCCCCGGGTGTACTTCTTCACCACCTTGCCCTTGCACTTCACCGTATCCCCTGGGAAGTCCATGCCACGGTAGGCGACATCGATTTTCTTGAGGGTTCCCGCCGGCCCCATCCAGTCGGTGACCAGCTGCCCCAGGAAAGCGGCCTTGAGGCGGCCGTGGATGATGAGGCCAGGGAGCCCGGTCTTCTCGGCCCAGGGTTTGTCGTAGTGGATTTCGTTGAAGTCGCCCGAGGCGCCCGCCCACTGGACCAACTGGCGGGTGGTGGTCTTTTTCTCCAGGACGGGGAGCTCCATCCCTTCCTTGACATGGTTGAAATATATCTGCGCCATGATGCCTCCTCTTTAATAGCGAATGGTGCGGCCAACCATACGCGCCACCACCTGGCGTTTCTGGTTCCGCCAGGTCACCTCGGTCTCAGAGAAGAGCATGGGGCCGGCACGCCCGTCTCGCTGATATATGTCCTTTATCTTCCCTGTGCCCGTCAGGGTATCCCCGACCATGATGGGTCTGATGAAGGTCCAGGTGCCGCCGCCATCCACCCCCCGGGGTAGCCGCACCGGCGGTTCCGGAGCCCGAGGCAGCTCGGGGACGAGGTAGAGGCCCATGAGAAGGCCGGGCGGGGCAATGAGTCCACCGTATTTGCTCTTTTTGGCCACCTTCTCGTTCAGGTAGAGAGGGTTGGTCTCACCCACGGAGGTGCAAAACCGCTTGACCCACCCTTTTTCCACATCGACGACAACAGACTTGCCTTTTTTGCCTATGACGGCTTTCATCTCAGCGGTAACCAAGGACTGCTGTTGGGCCATACTGGCTTCCCTCCTTGTCGTTTTCTTATTTACCCGGGGCCGACGCGCGGGTGCGGCGCTTCTGGACGAGGATCTGGCTCCTGGGGTTGCAGGGAGGACTGAGGGCGAAAGAGAGCAAGAAAAAAGCGCTACCTCTCTTCCACGGAATCCCTGGATTTTCTCCCTGCTAGGAGCCCTGGCCGGGCCCATCTGGTCGGATACTCCCGAAACAGGTTACCCAGAACCCTGAGTAAAAAAGGGGCAAACGCGGCGATAGTCTACCCCATTTGCCCAGGCCTGTCAAGGAGCGCGAAATTGGGCAGAAGCAGCCTTTCGGGCCTAAAGGAGGCGGGGCGAACGCTCCCTCCCCTCGCCTTATGGCCCCCTCCGGCCCAAGCCTTTAAAACACCCCAGGGCTAGGCTATAATCTATCCCAAAGCAGACGGAAAACACCGTCAAGGCTCGGGAGGCAAGGGTATGCCCATATATGAATATCGCTGTCTCAAGTGCGGCCATGAGTTCGAGGAGCGGCGCTCCTTCGCCCAGGCGGAGGCGCCGGCCCGCTGCCCCCACTGCGGCGGGGACACGCGGAAGCTGGTGACCTCGGCCTCCTCCAAGGTGGACTTCTACTACCGTCCCACTAAGAAGCCCTTCCGCGGCCCGGAGCCGACCCCGCCCCCTGCGCCGTAGCCGTGGCGGCGACAGTCGCCGAGGGGGCCAGCCCTTGATTTGCCTCCCCCCCGAGGCTATACTCTAGGGGCGCAAGGCTTAGCGCCGGGCGGGTGTAACTCAGTTGGTAGAGTTCCTGCTTCCCAAGCAGGTTGTCAGGGGTTCGAGTCCCCTCACCCGCTCCAATTTCATCTCCCTGACTTCACAGGAGCGCCAAAGGGATGGGGCCAGACCTAGCGGTCGTTGAGGGCGGCCTTGGCCTCGTCCCACAGGGCGTTTTGCTGGTCGAAGGAGAGCTCCCCCAGGGACACCCTGCGGCGACGGCAGGCCGCCTCCATGTGGGCGAAGCGCCGGGAGAAGCGCCTGTTGGCCAGCCGCAGGGCCTCCTCCGGGTCCACCCCCAGCCCGCGGGCGGCGTCGGCTAGGGCGAAGAGGACATCCCCCAACTCGTGCACCTTCTCCCGCTGGCTTTGGGCACGCCGCAGCTCTCCCACCTCCTCGGCCAGCTTCTCCAAGATGCCCTGGTAGTCGGGCCAGTCGAATCCGGCCCGGGCCGCCCGGCCCTGCACCTCCTGGCTGTAGGCCAGGGCCGGGAGGGCCTGGGGGATGCCCTCCAGGAGGCCCCTATCCCCCTTCTCCTCCTGCTTGAGCGCGTCCCAGTGGGCCGACACCGCGGCCGCGGTGTCCAGGCGCTCCGACCCGAAGACATGGGGATGGCGGTGGATGAGCTTGTGGGTGAGGCCGTCGATGACCTGGGCGATGGTGAACTCCCCGGCCTCGACGGCGATTTGGGCGTGGAGCATAATCTGGAGGAGCACATCCCCCAGCTCCTCCCGCAGGCGGGCAGCGTCCCCCAAGTCCAGGGCCTCCAGGGCCTCGTAGGCCTCTTCGAGTAGGAAGGGCTTGAGGGAAGCGTGGGTCTGCTCCCGATCCCAGGGGCAGCCATCCGGCCCCCGCAGGCGGGCGATGATGGCATCCAGCTCCGCGAAGGCCCCCGCGGCCGTTGGGGCCGGCGCCGGGGGCAGATAGAGATAGGCGGCGGAGCGGGGGGCCTGCCTCGGCAGGTCGGCCAGGGCGAAGGGCCGCTTCCTGCCAGAAGGGCCGAGGAGCGCCGCCGGGTGCTGGGAAGGGTAGAGCTGACGGAGCTTATCGGTCAGGGAGGACAAATCCCGGGGCAAGTTCAGCACGAGGGCGGGGCGGGAGGGGTCGAGGGCCGGGGCCAGGGCGTCCACGAGCTGAACCTGGGGCGGCAGGGTCGCCAGACCTGGAGCCAAACTCAGGCTGAGGCCGGGGACAACGCGGGGATGGCGCTCCTTAGCGCTCCGGGCCAGGAGGGCCGCCACCACCGCCTCCCCTTCTAAAGGATGGCCGGGGACGGCGTAAGCGACCTCTCGCCCACGAGCGCGGGCCAGGAGCCGCCGCGCCAGGGATTCTTGGGCCAGGCCGCGGCCCAGGCGCCCCCGACCCAGGCTATGGAGGCGCAGGCTGGGGAGCAGAGAGGCCAGGGCCGCGGGCCGGCGGCCCCGCACCCAGACTTCTGCTGCGCCCTCCAGGGCCTGGCGGGCCTCCGGGGTAATCTGTTCTATGGGGCCAGGCCCCAGGCCCACGATGGTGAGCGCCATGCGGTCCTCCCCCTGCTATCCTCGCGGCAACTTGACAGCGCCCCCAGGCCCACCTACCATGGCTTCGGACAAGGAGCGTGTATTGAGCTTCAAACGACGCTGGATGCTGAACCCCCTGGGGGCCCTGATATCCCTGCTGGCCATCCTGGCCGTCCCCACTGCCCTGACCAGCGCCTCCCTGAGATTCGCCACCAACTCCCAGGCCCTTTACGAATACGGCTTCGACAAATACCAGGTCGGCCTCTATGTGGGGATGGAGCGCGCCGAGCTCTCTCGGGTGGCCCGGGAGATGATAGCCTATTTCAACTCCCGAGAGGAATTTTACCAGACCGAGGTGGTCTCCTTCGGCCAGCGCCGGCCCCTCTTCAACCAGCGAGAGGTCATCCACCTCAAAGATGTCAAAGGCCTCATCCAGGGGGTGGCCCGTGCCAACGAGGCCAGCCTGGCCATCCTCATCGTTTATGTGGCCTTCAGCCTGGGAAGACAACGGGGCACGGCCGCGGCCACCCTGGCCCGCGCGGCCCTCCGGGGGAGCGTCCTCACCCTGGCCCTCTTCCTGGCTTTGGGCCTGGGTTCCCTGGTGGCCTTCAACTGGCTATTTTACCAGTTCCATGTGCTGGGCTTCAGCAACCTTTTCTGGCAGCTGGACCCTGCCCAGGACTACCTAATCCGTCTCTTCCCCCAGGGCTTTTTCTACGACGCCACCCTCATGGTCTTCGGAGCCACCCTGGCCGGCGCCGCGCTCCTGGGGGCCGGCTCCTGGCTTTACCTCCGGAGGGGTAGGCTCGGGGCAAAAAAAGAGCCCCAGGGAATGCCTGGGGCTTGGCGTTCATCCCGCTAATTGGGGCTGGAGCAGTAGCCCTGGTTAAAGGCGGCGCAGGAGCCGCAGGCCGGGCCGGTGGCGGGGACCAGGGCCGGGGACGAGCCCCTGGAGATGGAGGCAAAGATAGATAGCGTGCGCCGGGCCCCGTTGTGGCACTGGGGGCAGGAGGCGGGCGCGGTGGCTTCGCTCATGGGGCGGCGGAGCTCAAACTTGTGGTCGCAGCTGGGGCAATGGTACTCGTAGATGGGCATGGCCGCGGTCTCCTTCCCGGCAATCCGTATGGCTCCTATTGTAGGCCCCAGCGCTGGGGCCGTCAAGCCGAAGGCAGGGCCTGCTCGCAAAGGCCAACCCTGGTGCGATATAATCAAGCCGCCCTGACCATGCCACCACGAGACCCCACGAGAATGGAGCCGCCCGATGACCACCCCTAACCTCAAGTCCCAGGCCCTGGCCCAGGTGGAGCGGCAACGCCCCGACCTGATAGAGCTGAGCCTACGCATCCACAGTCACCCGGAACTGGGCTTCAAGGAGGAGAAGGCCGCCCGCTGGCTCACGGACTACCTGGAGGCCCAGGGGTTCGCCGTAGAGCGGGGGTTCTGCGGGTTGCCCACGGCCTTCCGGGCCACCTACGGCTCGGGGCGGCCGGCCCTGGCCTTCCTGGCGGAGTACGACGCCCTAGCGAAGCTGGGCCATGCCTGCGGCCACAACATCATCGCCACCGCGGCGGTGGGGGCGGGGGTGGCGGTGAAGGAAGCCCTGGCCCGCCTCAGGGGTCAGGTCCAGGTCATCGGCTCCCCCGCGGAGGAGGTCTATGGGGGCAAGGCCATTATGGCCCAGCGGGGGGCCTTTTCTGACCTGGATGCCGCCATGATGATTCACCCCGGGGTGCGCAACACCCCCCAGGCCCGGGCCTTGGCCTGCATCGGCTTGGAGGTAGAGTTCTTCGGCAAGGCCGCCCACGCCGCGGCCCGCCCTCACGAGGGCATCAACGCCCTAGAGGCCCTCATCCTGGCCTATGGCAACATCAACTCCCTGCGCCAGCACATCAGGGAACGGGCCCGCATCCACGGCATCATCACCGATGGCGGCGAGGCCCCCAACATCGTGCCCGCCCACGCCGCCGGGAGCTTCTTGGTGCGGGCGGTGGACGCCGCCTACCTGGAGGAGCTCCGCCCCCGGGCGCTGGCCTGCTTCCAGGCGGCGGCCCAAGCCACGGGCGCCAGGCTGGCCTATCGCTGGGCGGAAGTCCAGTACGAGGCCTTCCTCACCAACGAGACCATGGCCGACCTCTTCCGCCAGAACCTGGAGACCCTGGGGCGCTCGGTGCGGCCCCTGAACTCGGAGGCCGGGCTGGGCAGCACGGACATGGGCAATGTGAGCCAGCTGGTGCCCGCCATCCACCCCACCATCGCCATCGCCCCCACCGAAGTGGCCAGCCACTCCCTGGAGTTCGCCCAGGCGGCAGCCAGCGAGGCAGGCCATCTGGGCCTCCTGGATGGGGCCAAGGCCCTGGCCCTGACCGCCATAGACCTCCTCGGCAACCCGCGGACCCTGGCCAAGGCCCGGGCGGAGTTTCTCCGGGCCAAAGAAGCTCCCCAGGGCTAGAGTTGCGTCACCCACATGAGGATACCTAACCCCCCAGCCCCCTCTCCTGCAGGAGAGGGGGAGAGAGAAAGAGCCTGGGGGACACCCCCAGTCCCCCGCCAAAGGGCTGTGCCCTCTGGACTCCCCTTCTCGTGCAGCTGGCGATGGCGGCGCAACCAGGCACCCCCATACCCTCGGCGGGGACTGCGCCCCCTGCACCCCCATATGGCATCACAATAACCTGACAGGACATTAGCATGGGGCTGGTCCGCAACCTCTGGCATCTCCTGGCGGGATTGGTCCCGCCCCTCATGGCCCTCTTCCTGCCCCTTCCCTTTACCCTCACCGTGATGGGGGCGCTCACCGCGCTCTTTCTGGGGGGCGAGGCCCTGCGCTTTCTGGTCCCGGGCCTCAACCGCTGGCTCATGGCCTCCTTTTCTTTCGTGGTGAAAGAGAAGGAGGCAGCCGCCGTCACCGGCTCCACCTACTTCGTGGCCAGCGGCTTCCTCACCCTGTTCATCTTCCCCACCGCGGTGGCCATCCCTGCCCTGCTCTTCGCCGCCGTGGCGGACCCCGCGGCCGCGGCGGTGGGACAGCGCTGGGGCCGGCGGCGGGCCTTCAGCAAGACCCTCGAAGGCAGCCTGGCCTTTCTGCTGGTGGCGACAGCCGTGGCTCTTCTGGCCTGGGGGCGCCTGGGGCTGGGCCTGCTCCCGGCCCTCCTGGGGGCCGTGGTGGCTACCCTGGCAGAGCTGCTGCCCCATGGGATAGATGACAACTTGGCCGTCCCCCTGGCCAGCGGCCTGGCTATGGCTCTGGCCTCTTGGCTCTAACCCCTCTCAAACCTCTTGCCAAGCCTAGCTAAGGCTCGTATAATTTCAAGCGCGGTTGCGGCAGGCGGGCCAGCCTGGTAATATTCTCCTCATAAGCTATGATAACCATCGGTATCCCCCGTGCCCTGCTCTATTACCATTACTACCCCATGTGGCGGACCTTCTTTACGGCCCTGGGGGGGCAGGTCGTCATCTCCGAGCCCACCTCCCGCGCTATGGTGGCGCAGGGCGCCGCTCGCCTGGTGTCAGACACCTGCCTGCCCACCAAGGTCTACTGCGGCCATGTGCTCTCCCTGGTGGGCCAGTGCGACTACCTCTTCGTCCCCAGCGTCAAGAGCATCGAGGCGAATGTTTACAACTGCTCCAAGTTCCTGGGCCTGCCCGATGTCATCCGGGCCGTGGTGCCCCACTGCCCCCCCGTCATCGATGTGGACATCGACATCAACAAGGGCCAGCGGCCCCTCTACCAGGCCATTTACCAGGTGGGGCGCAAGCTCACCTGGAACCCCGTGAAGGTGCGCCGGGCCGCCCTGGAGGCCCTGGAGGCCCATAGCCGCTATCGCACCATGATGCACGAGCAGAGCCTCACCCCCATCCAGGCCATTGCGCGCCTCTACGGGGAGGGGGAGCCGGGGCCCAGCGCCCCATCCGTCCCGAGCCGAGGCTCCACGGTGGCCGTCATCGGGCACCCCTATGTCCTCTATGACGAGTACATCACCCATCGCATCCTCCAGCGGCTTTTGGACCTGGGGGTGCGGGTGGCGACCCCGGAGATGGCCTCCAACACCGAGCTGGGCCTGGGGGTGGAGCGCCTGATTGGGCGGCCCTACTGGACCTTCGAGGACGAGGTGGTGGGGGCCGGCGGACATTACCTCAACTCCGCGGTGGATGGGGTGGTGAGCGTGGTGGCCTTCGGCTGCGGGCCCGACTCGGTGATGCTGGAGGTGGTGCAGCGCTATGTGAAGCGCCACCCCACCCACCCCTACATGGCCCTCACCATCGACGAGCATACCGGGGAGGCGGGCCTGGTGACCCGCCTGGAGGCCTTCCTGGACATGGTGAAGCGACGGAAGCGGCTAGCATCATGCGTATAGGTTTTCCCCACATGGGTCAGGTGCATGTGCCCCTGACCACGGCCTTTCGGGCCCTGGGCATCCCCGTGGTGCCCCCGCCGCCCACCAGCAAGCGCACCCTCTCCCTGGGGGCCAAGCACTCCCCGGAGTCCATCTGCCTCCCCTTCAAGCTCACCCTGGGCAACCTGATAGAATGCCTGGAGCAAGGTGCCGATACCCTGATAATGCCAACGGGGGCCAACCTCTGCCGCTTTGGCTACTACGCCCGGGTCCAAGAGCAAATCCTGACGGACCTGGGCTTTAAGTTCCAGATGGTGCGCACCGACCTCTTCGGGAGCAAAATCCTGGGGGTGGCCCGGCTCATCAAGCAACTGGCGGGGGATGCGCCTCTCCTTCAGGTCATCGCCGCCATCCGCTTCGGCCTGGCCAAGCTGGCCCTCCTGGACGAGCTGGAGCGAGAGGTGCAGCGGGTGCGGGCCCGGGAGCTGGAGAAGGGGGCCGCCACCGCAGCCTTCAAGGAGGCCATCAGCGCGGTGGAGGCCGCCCCCGACCCCGTCAGCCTGAAGGAGGCCTTCCGGACATACTCGGAGCGGTTGCGGGCCATCCCCGGGGATGCGGCCTCCGCTCCCCTCTTGGTGGGGATTATGGGGGAGTTCTATGTGGTCCTGGAGCCTTTCTCTAACATGGAGGTGGAGATAGAGTTGGGCAAGCTAGGGGTGGAGGTGCGCCGCAGCCTCTTCGTCTCCCACTGGACCAAGTTCAGCCTCTTCCTTAACGCCTTCGGCATCACCGAGAAGGAAAGGCTCCACCGGGCCGCGCGCCCCTACCTGTCCCGGGATGTGGGCGGCGATGGCTGGGAGTCCGTGGGGGAGAAGGTGCTCCACGCCGCCCACTACGACGGCCTGGTGCACCTGGCCCCCTTCACCTGCATGCCGGAGATTATCGCCCAGAACATCATGCCCGCAGTGAATACGGACATCCCCGTCCTCACCATCGTCTGCGATGAGCAGATGGGCCGGGCCGGCCTGGCCACCCGCCTGGAGGCCTTCGTGGACCTGCTACGCCGCCGCAGGAGCCGCGGCCGCGCCTTGGCTCCCAGCGGAGCCAGCCACTCCTAAAAGAAGCCCGGAGGTTTACGCGATATGGACATCTATCTTGGCATCGATGTAGGCTCCGTTACCACCAAACTCGCCGCCCTGGACCGGGAGGCCAATCTGGTGGCCAGCCTCTATATCCGGACCCAGGGCAAGCCCGTCCTCATGGTTCAGGCCGGCCTCAAAGACATGGCCCAACGCCTGCCGCCGGACTCCCGCATCGCTGGGGTGGGAACCACGGGAAGCGCCCGCTACCTGGCCGGGGTGATAACCGGGGCCGATGTGGTGAAGAACGAAATCACCGCCCACGCCGTGGCCGCCCTGCACTATGTGCCCCAGGTCCAGACGGTGATGGAGATTGGAGGGCAGGACTCTAAAATCATCATCCTCCGGGAGGGGGTGGCGGTGGACTTCGCCATGAACACGGTCTGCGCCGCCGGCACCGGGAGCTTCCTGGACCAGCAAGCCTCGCGCCTGGGCATCAAGATTGAGGACTTTGGGCCTACGGCCCTAAAGAGCCACACCCCGGTGCGCATCGCCGGCCGCTGCACCGTCTTCGCCGAGTCGGACATGGTTCACAAGCAGCAGATGGGGCACGGGCTGGAGGACATCCTCTACGGCCTCTGCGAGGCTATGGTGCGCAACTACATCAACAACATCGGCATGGGCAAGGAAATCCTGCCCCCCGTGGTTTTCCAGGGTGGGGTGGCCTTCAACCAGGGGATTGTCCGCGCCTTCGAGAAGGAGTTGGGCACCAAGCTCATCATCCCGCCTCATCACGAGCTTATGGGGGCCATCGGAGCCGCCCTGCTGGCCCAGGAGGAGATGGAGGATGCCCATAAGGCCACTAAATTCAAGGGTTTGGGGGTGAGCGAGTCCCTCTACGAGACCACCTCCTTCGACTGCAAGGCCTGCGCCAACATCTGCGAGATTGCCACCATCAAGGCCGACGGCCAGGTGCTGGCCCGCTGGGGCGGACGCTGCGACATGTGGGAGCGGGCCGCCGAGAAGAAGCGCGAGGGCGCGCCGACATGAAAATCGCTCTGGACGCCATGGGGGGCGACAAGGTCCCCGGCGAGATAATCCGCGGGGCCGTCGAGGGGGCCCTCACGCACGGGGTGGAGGTGGTCCTGGTGGGCCCCCAAGCTCTGCTTGAGCCGGAGCTGGCCCGCTACAACCACACCCTTCCCGGCATCGCCATCGCCCCGGCCAGCCAGGCGGTGGCCATGGACGAGCCGCCCCTGGTGGCCCTGAAAAAGGGGGACACCTCCATCCAGGTGGGGCTGGAGCTCCTTCGTGACGGCCGAGTGGACGGCTTTGTGTCCGCGGGCCACAGCGGGGCGGTGGTGGCCGCGGCTCTCATGGTTCTGGGCAAGCTGGAGGGTGTGGACCGCCCCGCCATCGGCACGGTCTTCCCCCTCCCTACGGGGCCGGCCCTCCTCTTGGACGTGGGGGCCACCCCCGACTGCAAGCCCCAGAACCTGCTCCAGTTCGCCTACTTGGGCCGCCATTACCTCAAGCAGGCCTACGGCATCGCCAACCCCAGGGTGGGCCTCCTCAGCAACGGGGCCGAGCCCGCCAAGGGCAACAGCCTGGTTCGCCGCGCCCACCAGCTCCTGGCCGAGAGCGACCTCAACTTCATCGGCAATGTGGAGGGCCAAGAGGTCTCCAGGGGCAGAGCCGATGTGGTGGTGACGGACGGATTCACGGGCAACATCATCATGAAGGTGGGCGAAGGGGTAGGGGAAATGCTCTACGACACCATCAAGCAGGCCACCGGGGGCTGGCTCCACCTGCAGGTGGCCGCGGGCCTGCTCCGGCCCGCCCTGGAGCCCTTCTTCAAGCGTCTGGACTACACCGAGTACGGCGGCGGCATGCTCCTGGGGGTCAAGGGCAATGTCATCGTGGCCCACGGGCGCAGCAACGCCAAGGCCATCGCCTCCGCCCTGGGCATGGCCAAGCGCTCCGCCGTGGGGGAGCAGCGAGGGGCCTGGGCCGCCATTCCAGTTCCTCCAAAAAGCTAATGACAGAGGCCCTTAGAAAGGCTATAATATCTCTAGCTTAATCGATAGGGGGGCCCGATGAGTGGCAGTCCGCTGATGGTGAACGAGACCAATTTCGAGGACCAGGTGGTAAAGGCCGCCAAGCCGGTCATGGTGGACTTCTGGGCCGCCTGGTGCGCCCCATGCCGCATGGTGGCCCCGGTGGTGGAGAAGCTGGCCAAGGAGTTCGACGGGCGGATCACCGTGGCCAAGCTCAATGTGGATGAAAACCCCAAGGTGGCCGCCAGGTACGGCATCCGCAGCATCCCCACCGTCATCATCTTCAAGGGAGGCAAGCCGGTGGACCAGGTGGTGGGGGCCCGGCTGGAGGGGGAGTTCCGCAGCCGCCTCAACACCGTCCTGGCCTCATAAGCCTGCGACCCCAATCCAGGCATCCATGTCCAAGACAGCGCCGATAAAGATAACCATGTTCCAGGATTCCAGCGGGCGGGATTGCTCCACCCACTGTGGGGCGGGCGGGGCTCCGGACCAGTTGGCGGCCTTCTTCCAGGAGCAGCTCCAGGAGGCCTACGGCGACCGCGTGGCGCTGGAGTGCCTGGACCTCTCCCAGCCCGCCACCAGCGAGCGCGAGGGCAAGCTGGTCTCCCAAATCCAGGCCCGCGGCCTGATGCTACCAGCCATCGCCATCAACGGCGTCCTCCGCCTCTCCGGGAATGTGGACTACCGCACCCTGGCCGAGGCCATCGAGGCCCAGCAGGAGCTAGAGCGTGGGCGCTAGGGACTACGACATCATCATCGTGGGCGGGGGCTGCGCCGGCCTGGCCGCCGCCATCTACACCAGCCGGGCCCGCCTCCGCACCCTTCTCATCGAGAAGGAGGTGGGGGTGGGAGGGCAAATCGTCACCACCAACCATGTGGAGAACTACCCTGGCTTCCCCGAAGGCATCACGGGCTACGACCTCACCCAGGCCATGCGGCGGCAGGCGGTGAAATATGGCATGGAGACCCTGGCCGCCGAGGTCAGCGGCCTTGTCCCCGGGGAGTTCACCAAGGTGCTCCGCACCACCGCCGGGGAGCACACCGCCCGGGCCGTCATCATCGCCAGCGGGGCCGCCCACCAGCACCTGGGGGTCCCCGGGGAGCGGGAGCTGGCGGGCAAAGGGGTCTCCTACTGCGCCACCTGCGACGGCCCCTTCTTCCGGGAGCAGCGGGTGGCGGTGGTGGGAGGGGGAGACGCCGCGGTCACCGAGGCTGGCTTCCTGACCCACTTCGCCACCAAGGTCTACCTCATCCACCGCCGCGACCAGCTCCGGGCCCAGCAAATCAACCAAGAGCGGGTTTTCGCGGATCCCTGCATCGAGGTCATCTGGGACACCCTGGTCACGGCCATCGAGGGGGACGAGGAGGTGAAAGCCCTGCACCTCCACCATGTGAAGACCCATGAGGAGTCCGTGCTGGAGGTGGCGGGGGTCTTCGTCTCCATCGGATTCCGCCCCAACTCCGGCTTTCTGCGGGGAGTCCTCAAGCTAGACCCCAACGGCCATATCATCACCAACGAGGTCATGGAGACGGATGTCCCCGGCATCTTCGCTGCCGGGGACATCCGTCTCAACTCCGGGCGCCAAGCCATCACCGCCGCCGGCGACGGGGCCACCGCGGCCATCATGGCAGAGCGGTATGTCAGCGCCCTGCGGGCCAGCCGCCCCGCCACCCTCTATATCTGAAGTTGTTTAGCTTCCCCGCAGCCAGCCTGTAGGCCTGCCCCTCACCGCCCCCTTTGACAAAGATGGGGGTTTAACAGTATAATGAGCACGAAATTGTTGAAACCCTGGCAGGAGCAGCCGCAAGGGAGACGACCATGGCCATACCCTCCAATTGCCCCGGCAGTATGACCTTCAAAAGCCCCACCCCCGAGACCTTCAAGTGCGCCAAGTGCGGCGCGGAGGTGGAAATCTGGACCCATGAGTACAAGGGCAAGTGCGACTCGTGTGGGGAGATAGCCTACCGGGAGAAGACCCCGGGCTGCATCTCCTGGTGCAGCTATGCCAAGGAGTGCATTGGGGAGACCGTCTATCGCAAGTGGCAGGAGGAGAAGGAGGAGGCGGAGGCCCACCTTAAAAAGCTGAAGCAGTAAGGCCCTATTTTATAAAGAGCGCCGGGCTTGGGCCCGGCTTTTTTTGTCTCTAAATTGTAGCTCGGTTCCCTTTATCGCCCTTCCATGATACAATTTCTCCCAAATTCACCCGAGGAGCTGATATGCCCTGGCCCTGCGTCTTCTGTGACATCGTCGCCCGGAAGGAGCCCGCCACCATCCGCTATGAGGACGATGAGGTCATCGCCTTCGATAACCGCCTGCGCTGGGTGCCCGTGATGCTCCTGGTCATGCGCAAGGCCCACCTGAGCCAGCCGGAGACCTGGGCTAACCTGGGCAAGGTGGGGGAGGTGGCGGTGCAGCTGGGGGAGCAGCTCTGCCCCAACGGCTTCCGCATCCTGGCCAACTTCGGGCGGGACGCCATGCAGAGCCAGTACCATGGCCATGTCCATGTCATCGGGGGGACCTATCTGGGGCCCTACGCCTGAGCCACTCCTCGCGAGTCAGCCTCCGCCTGAGTGCCGCCGGGAAATGTGCCCCTGATTTTTGTCTTGCCAAGCCACAATCCGAGAGATAACCCTTCTTTAGAAGACTTTTCCCTGATTAAAAGCTGAAAGGGGTTAACCTACACATCCTGTGAAGTTGCTTTGCCCTCGATAGCCGTAAAGCCAAAGACCAACGCTACTACCAAAAGAAGTATGGCCACTATACTGAAGGCGGCAAAATAAGCCGAGGGGGTCTCAAGGCCGCCAAAGTTGGCAATAATGGCACCGGCCAATACTGGGCCTGAGGCTTCACCCACATCCCAGATGGTCCCAAAGGCCCCCAGCGCTGCCCCATAGTTACGAGTTTTACACAGGTCGGCCACCAGTGCCGTAGTAGAGGGTGTCACAATGGCCATACCCAATCCGAATATGGCCCCTTCGAGAAGCAGCCCAGCAAAGTTTGCGGTGAGGGGCACCAAGGGCAACATCGCTATGCAAAGCACCAACCCTGCTATTATCACAGGTTTCCGCCCCATTCGGTCCGAGATACGCCCCGTCAGCGGTTTGCCTGCCATAGCCATCACCAGCGGCACCCATATCAAAATACCCAAGTAGGCGTCGTTCAACTTGACGATATTCATGGCGTAAAGGGGTAGAAATCCCAGTAATGCCCCTACCCCCAAGAACATCGCCGCTTCTACGCTACTGGCAATGAGAATGGCATGACTACTGACACCCTCCCGCATGCCCTTTTGAAAAAGCCTCCAGTTGCTAGTCTTTTGGCTTTCTGACACCGTTTTTGGATTAGCAGCGCGCTCACCAAGCCCAACAGGCAAGCGCCACGCCAGCAGAAAGGTCATTACACCTAAGCCCCCCACAATCAAGTAGGTGAAGTAAAACTTGGACAATCCTTCCCCACC
Source organism: Chloroflexota bacterium (assembly GCA_016210205.1). Taxonomy (GTDB): domain Bacteria; phylum Chloroflexota; class Dehalococcoidia; order JACQUO01; family JACQUO01; genus JACQUO01. The sequence goes on along the minus strand of JACQUO010000001.1, from coordinate 38,034 downwards.
CATCGCTGCCAGTCCCACCCCTCCGAGCAAGGGGCCAAAAGCACTGCCCGTTTCATTCGCCGATGCGAACCATCCCAGCCTTTCACCTCGTTCCTTCTGGAACAAATCGGCCACATATGCTGCCGCTACCGGGCTGAATATGGCTGTGGCGAAGCCATGCAGAAAGCGAATACATAAAAGGGTGTAAGGCTCTACTACAAGCAGATAAAGGAAAGGCGGGAAGGCAAAAAAGACCGAACCCAGAAGGAGCATGCGCCGGCGACCAACGATATCGGAAAGGATTCCCGCGGGAAATTTGATGAATATGCCAGTTATCGTAGAAGCCCCTATAATAAGCCCGATAAGCCAAGTCTGAGATCCTAACTCCGCCGCGAACAGAGAAAGCACCGGAGGACGCGCCATTTGGTACCCCAACCGGGCAGAAAAACCCACCAAACATAGCATAATGAACGGGGTCAAAAACCGTTTCATCGCCACCTCAGCGAACACCACCAAGCCCTTTTAGCCGCAGCAACCCAGATGCGCCAAAGGGACACAATAACCCCCACATCGCTTATGGGCAACGACCAATGTTATCACACCTACAAAGAATAACCTCGCCTGACCCCTTGACAGGGGCCTCTAGCGATGCTATACTGCAAGTGAGAATGAATAGCGATAGTGAAACCCAAGGAGGACTACCATGAAGAACATAGAGCTCTACGAGGAGTTGGGCGGGGGCTGGGACATCGCCCCGGAGATGGTGACCCAAGAGACGGTGGACCTGGCCGAGGAGATTTGGGCCGGCGGGTCCTGGGACTTCCTGGCCGAGGCGGCGGTGACCGAGTTGCCCCTCTTCGAGGATGAGCTGAGCGAGCTGGGCCGGGCCTTCGAGCTAAAAGAGGACGAGCTTGAGGAGGCCACCTGGTTCGAGCAGGCGGCCTTGGAGCACGGCTGGTGCCCCTATGTGGGCTACATCGACGAAATCGAAGCGGAAATCATGTCCAAGGAATGCATGGCCCTGGCCGACGGCCGGTAGTAGGGCCTGACCTCACTATAACTTCAAAAAAGGAGCGCTGCCATGTTCGACCTTGAGAACTACACCAACGAGTTGGCCTTCTTCGCGGATACCTGGGTGAAGGGCTGCGGCTATAGCTGCACCTGCACCGACCCCACCCACGACCCCGCCTTTATCCACCGGGCCTGCCTGGAGATTGCCCGCTGCTACAAAGAGGAGGGTTGCGATGTATGAGAAGGAGCTCTTCCTAGAGGAGTTGGAGGAGGCCGGCGGCAACTTCGATATCCTGGAGGAACCAGGGGAGGGATTCTTCGACCTGGACGAGACGGAGCTGCAGATGGAGTTGGACTGGCTGCGGGAGGTGGGGATGGAGTTCGGCGGCTACCGCTACATCCCCCTCCCCGGAGAAGACCTGGACGACATCCTGATTCCCGAGGCCATTTTAGGCCTCGCTTATATGAGATAACATACTCCCCTTTAACCCCCAAGGCCGGCGCCCCAGGCAAGCGGACGCCGGCCCTTTGTTGCCTGGAGACTTAGAAGGGGAAAGCCCCAGAAGCGTCTACCACTGTCGCAGCTCGATGGAGAGGCCGTTGGGGTCCTTTATCTCTCCCCGCTTGCTCTTGCCCAGAGACGCCGGCCGGCGGGAAGGCTCAATCCCCTTGCCCTTGAGATACTCCAGGGCCTTATCCATGTCCTCCACCTCGAGGGCCATCATCCGGTAGCCGATTTGAAACGGGGCCGACGCCGCGGGGGCGGGCTGGGCTGCTTCCAGCAGTTCCAGCATGGTGTCACCGAGCCGCAGAAAGGCAATCTCCTTCAGAGGGCTGTTGGGCATCTCCATCTTCTGCCGCTGCTGCACCTTGAAGCCCATCACATCGACATAGAAAGCGATGCTCCTCTCCATATCCCCGGTGGTTATCTCCACATGGTCGATGCGCTTGAATACGGACATCTCTCTCTGCCTCCCTTTCTCGGTGTGCGCCCCCCATGGGGGTTTCACTCCTCTAGCAGGCTGCTGAAGAACACCCCCCAACCCCCTCAAGGGGGTTCAAGGTATCCCCTTCGGGGATGGATTTATATCTGGGGGACACCCCCAGCCCCCCGCCAAAGGGGCTTCGCCCCTCTGGACTCCCCTTTTTCTGCAGACTGCTAATCTCAAAAACAAGACAATTCTAAAGAAAAAGGCCGCCCGCCACAAGGGCCAAGCCGTCCCTCACGCTATCTGCCCCAACTTGACAGGGACGCAAGCGGGGCCATAGACTTAATCCCCCACGATGCGGACAGGAGGAGGCAGAGAGATGGCCCAACAAATCACCAGCAATGTCTATGCGGAGACGGGTTTTCGGGGCTGCAACCCCGGCTTTGTGGTCACCCGGGAAGGAGTGGTGATGGTGGACGCCCCCCAGCGTCTCAGCGACGCCCTGGCCTGGCGGGAGGAGATAGCGAAACATGGGCGGGTGCGCTATTTGATTAACACCGAGCCCCACGGCGACCACTGGACCAGCGACTACCTTTTCCCCGGCCCCGTGGTGGCCCATCAGGGCACCCGGGAGGCCATCCTGGCCTCGGACCCTGCCGCTATGAAGGAGCGCCTGGCCCAGACGGACCCCGAGGGGCTGAAGAAGGCCCGGCGTTTCCGCATCAAGGCCCCCTCCTTGACCTTCAGCCAGCGGCTCACCCTGTATTTGGGCGACCACACCTTCGAGTTGCTCCACCTCCCCGGCCACACCTCCAGCCAGACCGCCGTCTTCATCCCCCAGGAGCGGGTGGTCTTCACCGGGGACAACATCTCCCACCGGGTGATGCCCTTCCTGCAGGCCGCCGATGTCTTCGCCTGGCTGGACTCCCTGAAGCGGCTGGAGGGACTGGACGCCCGGGTCGTCGTGCCCGGCCACGGGACGGTCTGCGACAAGGGCTACCTGCCCCAGATGGCGGCGGTGCTCCAGGAGGCGATAGAGGCGGTCCGGGGAGCGCTCCAGAAGGGGATGAGCAAGGAGGAAGCGGCGGGCTCCATCACCCTGTGGCCGCAGATGGGCATGGATGTGGGGCTGGAGGAGATGGCCGCCCGGGTGCGCCGCATGGGGGTGGAGCGCCTCTACGACCAGCTCTCCCCGCGGCGCTAGGCTGGGGGGGCCCTGGAGGCCATGCTTCTTCTCGTCATTCGGCATGGATACATCCCCTGGGGTGAGACAGATACCTCACCCCCTATATCCCCCTCTCCTGCTTGAGAGGGGGAAGAAAAGGTCTGGGGGGACACCCCCCAGACCCCCGCCAAAGGGGCTTTGCCCCTCTGAACTCCCCATTCGAGCGCGAAGCTGGCTCTGTCATTCTGAGCGGAGCGAAGAATCTCCGGGGGACCCCCAGGTTCGCGTTTCCCCCTTCTCCTTCCAGGAGAAGGGGGCCAGGGGGATGAGGATGTCCCTCTAGGCCCTAGCGCAGGGCTGCCCCCAAGTCTGTCTCCAGCTTCTGCACCAGGCGCTGGTGCACCCCCTCCACCTCCGCGGCGGTGAGGGTGCGGTCCGGGGCCTGGTAGGCCAGGCTGAAGGCCAAAGACTTCTTGCCCGCCGGCACCGGCTCCCCGCGATAGACATCGAAGAGCGCCACCCGGCCCACCAGGGAGAAGCCCCGGATGAGGTCCAAGACCCGCTGGGCCGGCACCGTCTCGTCCACCACCAGGGCCAGGTCGCGGGTGGAGGCGGGGAAGCGCGGCAGGGGCTGGTAGCGGGGCGCGGCGGCCAGGGGCAGCAGGGCCGCCAGGTCCAGCTCGAAGCAGACCACGGGCCGCAGCGGGATGTCGAAGCGCTCGGCCACGGCGGGGGCCACCTCGCCCACCACCCCCAGGCTCACCGTGCTGCTCTGGAGGCGAGCGGCCCGGCCGGGGAGGAAGAAAGGCTCTTCGGTAGGCTGGAAGGAAGCCTCCACTCCCAGGCGGCAGAGGGCCTCCTCCAGCAGGCCCTTGGCGTCGAAGAAGTCCAGGCTCCCCCCTTCTCGGCTCCAGAAGGGCGGATGCCGGGGGCCGGCCAGGGCACCGGCCAGCATCTCCCGCTCCTGGGGCAAGTCCCCCGCCTGGGGGAGATAGACGCGACCCACCTCGAAGAGGCGCATCGCCTCCTGGTGGCGGGCGTTGGCCGCCAGGGCCGCCAGCAGGCCGCCCCGCAGGGTGAGGCGCAGGAACTCCTGCTCCGGGCTCATGGGGTTGGCCACCCTGACGGCGGCGGAGACCCCCAGGCCGTCCCGCGCGCTCTCCATGAGGGCGCGGCCTACCAGCGTGTAGGTGACGATTTCCTGCAACCCGCACCCCGCCATGAGGTCCCGCAGCCGCTCCTTGAGCTCCAGCCCGGGCTGGGGCTGTACGGCTGGGAGGGCCGCGGCCAGGGTGGTGGTGGGGATGGCGTCGTAGCCGGTGATGCGGGCCACCTCCTCCACCAGGTCGTCGGGGAGGGCGATGTCGGTGCGCCAGTAGGGCGCGGTGACCGAGAGGTCAGCCTCGCCCTGCGCAGCTACCGAGAAGCCCAGAGACTCCAGAGTGCGCTCCACCTCCTCCCGCGGGACGCTGACGCCCAGCACCTGGGCCAGGCGCCGTCCCGTGAGCAGGATGGGCCGGCGCTCCTCCCGGCCCGGGTAGGCGTCGATGATGCCCCGGGCGGCGCGGCCCCCGGCCAGCTGGAGCAGCAGCTGGGTGGCCCGTCGCAGGGCGATGGGGGGCAGCTCCCGGGGGAGGCCCTTGTCGAAGCGGAGGGAGGCCTCGCTGCGCAGGCGCAGGCCCACGGAGGTGCGGCGGATGCTGGTGTTGCTGAAGTTGGCGGACTCCAGGAGGATGTTGGCGGTCTCGTCGGAGACCTCGGTGGCGGCGCCGCCCATGACCCCGGCCAGGGCCACGGGGCCGGCCCCGTGGCCGATGAGGAGCATGTCGGGAGTAAGCTCGCGGAGCTGGCCGTCCAGGGTCTGGAGCCGCTCCCCCGGCCGGGCGCGGCGCACCACGATGCGATGCTCCCTGAGGGTGTCGTAGTCGAAGGCGTGGAGGGGCTGGCCATACTCCAGCATGACATAGTTGGTGATGTCCACCACATTGCTGATGGGACGCATCCCGCAGGCGGCCAGCCGCTCCTGCATCCAGGCCGGCGAGGGGCCAACGATGACTCCCTCCACCAGGCTGGCGCAGTAGCGGGGGCAGAGGGCCGCGTCCTCAATCTCCACTGCGGCCCGCCCGGCCATGGGTGGCCCCTCCTCGGGGTACGATAAATCCGGCTCCCGCACGGCCTGCCCGGTGAGGGCGGCCACCTCGCGGGCGAGGCCCAGGACGGAGAGGCAGTCGGGCCGGTTGGGGGTGACCTTGATGTCCAGGATGGCATCCCCCAGCACCTGCTCCAGGGGCGCGCCCACGGGGGCATCGGGGGCCAGCACCAGGATGCCCGTATGCTCCTGGGAGAGGCCCAGCTCCCGCTCGGAGCAGGCCATGCCCGCGGACCGGACGCCCCGGATAGTGGCGGCCTTGAGGGTTTCGGCCTGGCCCGTCTGGGGGTTAATCAGGCGGGCGCCCAGGCCGGCGAAGGCCACCCGCTGGCCGGGGGCGAGGTTGGGGGCGCCGCAGACCACGGTGTGGCGCTCGGCCCCGGTGTCGATGGTGGCGAGCTTCAGGCGGTCGGCGTTGGGGTGGGGGGCCACGGCGAGCACCTGGCCCACGACGATGTGCTCCCAGTCCCCGCCGCGCCGCTCGACGGCGGCCACCTCTAGGCCGGCCATGGTGAGGCGGTGGGCCAGCTCGGGCAGGGGCAGGGTTATGTCCACATATTCCTTGAGCCAGGACAGGGGAAGTTTCATATTACGTACTTCGGCGAAGACAGAGCATGATCTACACTAATTCTACCAATCTGCCGTTTTCTAGGGTACCATACCGGCGGCCGTCTTTCCCGATGTGAGTTTCGGCCGGGAGACTGTAATCGCCAAGGGTAATGGCAGCGGCACTGATTCCCCCGACGGGCACTAGCCGTCCTGCTTGGTTCACACCGTACTCGGTGCCATATTTGCCGGTAACGGTTTCTCGCGGCATTGAGAATCCACTTAATATGCTGGGGCTTGCAAACACACGACCCAAACTGCCATAGGCAGCGCTCCCCCTTATTAACTGAGATAAGCGACTTATCTCACTGACAAGCACTCCCAGTGCCTTGTTTTGAGAGGAAAGGGTAAAGGTCGCAGAGGCTATGCTAACGGGGTTGTCGAAATCTTCAGGATTTTTAGCCAAGTGCTCAACTTGGGATCCTATTTCGCTTACAGCTTTCTTAACCTCTTGTACGTCGAAGTCATAAAAAACCGTTCGTTGCCAGTGTATGTCAAAAGTAGGGTTGGATTCTCGATGACATACGTGTATGATAGGTTTCTTATAGGAATGCCTGATCCCGATTTCGTAGTAGACGTTGGGGTTACCATCTGTGAGATCAGCCACCACTAGGTCGGCTTCATAAACCTTGTTAACTATCTCAGGCGTGATAACCCCGGGCCGTGGGCTAAGTCCTCCTCTTTCGACCGTATATCCTTTCTCGCGCACCGCAGGCTCAATCACGTGCTCGTAGGCCTTGTTATATTTCTCGAACCGGTCTCTATCATCCTGCTCGTCTCCCAGGGGCATGATAACAAAACATTTCTTGCTGTTTGCTGCCGCCGCAGCAGGCCTCTTGCCTTTTCGCTTGATTGACATCCCTTACCTCCACTGACCCTGCCTAACCTTCCAACCTATACTGTCCACTTCTAGGAGTTCACTTCAACTGCCGCAGGAACCACAGGTCGTTGCCATATCGGAAAACCCTCACCCCCTGCGTCCCCTCTCCCTTTCCAAGGGAGAGGGGGAGGATAATGAATTTGGGGGGCACCCCTTCGCTTCGCTCAAGGGCAGGCCCCAGGCCCCTGGCAGAGGGAGCGCCGCCCCCTCTGCACTCCCCAGGAGTGAATTTCCGAACCACCTCTAGAACTGCCGCAGGAACCGCAGGTCGTTGGCGTAGAAGAGGCGGATGTCGTCGATGCCCCACTTGAGCATGGCGATGCGCTCCAGGCCCAGGCCGAAGGCGAAGCCGGTGTAGCGCTCCGGGTCGTAGCTCACCCGCCGCAGCACCTCGGGGTGCACCATGCCCGCCCCCATAATCTCAATCCAGCCCGTGCCCGAGCACAGCCGGCAGCCCTTCCCGGCGCAGGCGAAGCAGTCGATGGCCATCTCCACCCCCGGCTCCACGAAGGGGAAGTAGTCGCAGCGGAAGCGCACCTTCCGCTCCACCCCGAAGAGGGCCTTGGCGAACTCGTATAGCGTGCCCTTGAGGTCGGCGAAGGTGATGCCCTCATCCACCGCCAGGCCCTCCACCTGGTGGAACATGGACTCGTGGGTGGCGTCGGTGGCCTCGTAGCGATAGACCTTGCCGGGCACCACCACCCGCACCGGGGGCCGGGTCTGCTCCATGACCCGAATCTGCATGGGGGAGGTGTGGGTGCGCAGGAGCCTGGCGCGCTGGCCCTGGGGGTCGGCCCCGTCAATCCACAGGGTGTCCCACATGTCCCGGGCGGGATGGTCCGCCGGGATGTTCAGGGCCTCGAAGTTGTAGTAGTCCCACTCCACCTCCGGGCCCTCCACCACCTGGAAGCCCATGCTGGCGAAGACGCCGCATATCTGGCGCAGCATCTGGGTGGTGGGGTGGAGGCGGCCCAAGGCCGGGGGCCGGCCGGGGAGGGTGAGGTCCAGGGCCTCGCGGCGCAGGCGGGCCGAAAGCTCCGCCTTCCGGAGGGCCTGGAGCCGCTGGGCGTAGCCCTCCTCCAGGAGGGCCTTGAGGGCGTTGGCGGCGACCCCCAGGGCGCGGCGCTCCTCTAGGGGAAGGGCGCTCAGGCCCCGCAGCGCCTGGGTGACGGTACCCTTGCGCCCCAGGTAGCGGATGCGCCAGTCCTCCAGGGCTTTGGCATCCTGGAGGCGGCCCAGCTCGGCCAGGGCGGTGGCCTTGAGGCTATCTAGCTCAGCTAACATGTCCTGGAATTATAGGCCAGGGGCAAGCTAGGGTCAAGGACAATGCCCGACCATCCCCCTAGCCCCCTTCCTGGCCAGGAAGGGGGAAGATAAGGGTTGGGGGGATTCCCCCAAACCCCCTAGCAGGGGCGCTGCCCTGCACCCACGATGCGAGAGGGGAGGTGTGATTGTGGGGGACACACCACAAACCCCCGCCAGAGGGACTGTGCCCCGGCGCCCCAGGGGGCCACGCGCGAGGGGGGCCAGGGGGCAACAGGGGGGCAAGGAAAACTGAAAAGCCCCCGCCTTAAGCAGGGGCTAGATGGGCGGTGGGAGGGCTAGAGGCTCTTCTTGGCGGCCTCGGCCAGCTCGGCGAAGGCGGCGGGGTCCCGCACCGCCAGGTCCGCCAGCAGCTTGCGGTCCACGGCCACCCCGGCCTTGCCCAAGCCCGCGATGAGGCGGCTGTAGGAGAGGCCGACCAGCCGGGCGGCGGCGTTGATGCGGATTATCCACAGGCGGCGAAACAGGGGCTTGCGGTCCCGACGGTCCCGATAGGCGTAGGCCTGGGAGTGCAGGAAGGCCTCGTGGGCCATGCGGTAGCGCTTATGCCGGGAGTTCTTCTGTCCGGCAGCAAGCTTGAGGATTTTGCGATGGCGCTCTCGGGCGGGGACGCCCCTTTTCACGCGTGGCACAGGTGCTAGCTCCTATTCTACGCCGTAAGGGAGGATGAGTCGCATCCTCTTGACGACGGTGGCGCTCACGGGCAGCTTGTTGTCAAAGAGGCGCTTCACCTTGGCCGTCTTGCGCCGCCGCAGGTGGCTGCGAGCCCCCTTGAGGCGCAGGAGCTTGCCCCGGCCGGTGATATGGAAGCGCTTGGCAGCGCCTCTGTGGGTCTTCAGTTTAGGCATCACGCCTCCTTGGCGGGAGCAGGGACTTCTTTGGCGGCCACCTTGGTGGGCATCAGGACTATATGGAGCCGGCGGCCCTCCATGGCCGGCGGCCGCTCCATGCTGCTGGCCGACTCCAACTCCTTGGCCAGCCTCTGCAGGAGAGCCAGGCCCAACTGGGGGTGCGAAATCTCTCGCCCCCGGAATAAAACGCTGACCTTGACCTTGTCGCCCTGGCCCAGGAGCTTCAGCGCCATTCGTGTCTTGAGCTCGAAATCGTGGGAGGAGATTTTGGGACGGAGGCGAACCTCCCGCAGGGCGCTCTCCTTTTGCCCCTTCCGGCTCTCCTTCTTTTTCCTAGCTTGCTCGTATTTGAATTGTCCGTAATCCAGCAAACGGCAAACAGGCGGAACATTGGTGGGGGCCACCTCCACCAGGTCCACCCCTCGCTCCCGGGCAATCGTCAGGGCCTGGGGCACCGTCATAACGCCGAGCTGCTGCCCTTCGGCGTCGATAACCCGAATCTCCGGTGCCCGAATCCGCTCGTTGATGCGGAGCTCTTTATCTATACCTTGTTCCTCTTCCTTCTGCTATCTGCCATAAAACGCTAAAGCTGCGTTAATATAACATTTCGCTCCGCCCAAGTCAAACCAAGGGGTCAGGAATTGCTTAGAGACGCTTTTCAACCCCCTAAATCCCCCAGTCTTCTGGGCACCTCACCCCTCGTCCCCCCTCCTGGAAGGAGAGGGAAAGAAAGAACCTGGGGGTACACCCCCCAGCCCCCCCGCCAAAGGGCTGCGCCCTCTGGACTCCCCCGGCCTCCTCTCGCCCCCGGCAAGGGGCGTTCCCCCTGCACCCCCAACGGAGGGCCCAGCCCCCTGGCAAAGGGACTTCTCCCCTCTGCGCTCCCCAGTTGACAAACGGCCGCTGGGTCACCGCCGGGCCGCCAGATCCTCCTGGGCCAGCTTCAGGAAGCTCTCCAGGGTGAGGCCGGGGAGATTCTCCCCGCTGCGACGGCGCACGGTGATGCTGCTGGCCGCCACCTCGCTGTCCCCTAGAATGAGCATGAAGGGTATCTTCTGGTTCTGGGCCTCGCGAATCTTGGCCTGCATTCGGGACTTGTCCTCATTCACCTCCACCCGCAGGCCCGCCTCCCGCAGCCGAGCCGCCAGAGCCCGGGCGTAGTCCAGATGCCGGTCGGCGATGGGGATGAGGGCCACCTGAACCGGGGCCAGCCACAGGGGGAAAGCCCCGGCGTAGTGCTCGATGAGGCAGCCCATGAAGCGCTCCAGGCTGCCCAGGACGGTGCGGTGCACCATGACCGCCCGGTGCTCCCTCCCGTCCTCGCCGATGTAGTTGACATCGAAGCGCTCCGGCAGGTTGAAATCCACCTGGGTGGTGGGGCCCTGCCAGGTGCGGCCCAGGGCATCCTGCAGCTTGATGTCGATTTTGGGCCCGTAGAAGACGCCCTCGCCCGGGTCAACTTCATAAGGCTGGCCCAGGCGCTCCAGGGCGCGGCGCAGGACGGCGGTGGCGGTCTCCCAGACCTCCAGGGTGCCGGTGTACTTCTCCGGCCGGGTGGAGAGGAGCACCTGAAATTCGCTGAAGCCGAAGGTTTGGAGCATGTAGCGGGCCAGCTCCAAGACCCCCACCACCTCGGCCTCCAGCTGGTCGGGGCGGCAGAAGATATGGGCATCGTCCTGGGTGAACCCCCGCACCCGGGTCAGGCCGTGGAGGACCCCGGAGCGCTCGTAGCGATAGACGGTGCCCAGCTCGGCCCAGCGCAGGGGCAGCTCCCGGTAGGAGCGCAGGCGGGACTTATAGATGAGGATGTGGCCGGGGCAGTTCATGGGCTTGATGAGATAGTCCTGGCCATCCACCTCCATGGGGGAGTACATGCTGTCTTTGTAGAACTCCAGGTGGCCGCTTTTCTGCCAGAGCTCGGCGCGGGAGATGTGGGGGATATAGACCAGCTGGTAGCCTCGCTTGAGGTGCTCCTCCTTCCAGAAGGTCTCGATGAGGTGGCGGACGAGGGCGCCCTTGGGGTGCCAGAAGACCAGGCCCGCCCCCGCCTCCTCGTGCAGGGAGAAGAGCTCCAACTCCTGGCCTAGGCGGCGATGGTCGCGGCGCTCCGCCTCCGCCAGCCTCGCCAGGTGGTCCTCCAGCTCCTGGCCCGTGGGGAAGGCGGTGCCGTAGATGCGCTGGAGCATGGGCCGCTTCTCGTCGCCCCGCCAGTAGGCCCCGGCCACGGAGAGGAGCTTGAAGGCCCGCACCTGGCCGGTGGAGGCCACATGGGGGCCGCGGCAGAGGTCGGTGAAGGCGCCCTGGCGGTAGATGCTCACCCGCTCGTCGGGCAGCTCGGCGAGGAGCTCCAGCTTGTAGGGTTGGCCGGCGAAGAGGGCCCTCGCCTCCTCTTTGGGAAGAGTCCAGTGCTCAAAGGGGAGATTGGCGGCGATGGCCGCCGCCATCTTGGCCTCAAGGGCTGCCAGGTCCTCTTGGGTCAGGGAGCGGGGCAAATCGAAGTCGTAGTAGAAGCCGCTCTCGATGGTGGGGCCGATGCCGAACTTGGCCCCAGGAAAAAGGGCCTGGACCGCCTCGGCCATGATATGGGAGGCCGAGTGGCGCAGAGCCTGGAGGTCGGGGCCGGTCTCCTGGGTCAAGATTCCTCCCTCATTAAAAAGGAACTCCTCTCCGGAGTCCCCTGGGCGCTCCTGGCAGGGAACCTACCGGGGATATTCTAAACCACCCAGGCCCAGACAGCAAGGATAAGGACGGGGTCGGGCCCTCTGAGGTTGGTTAGCAACGCCTTACGACCATCCCTCTGACCCCCTTCCTGGCCAGGAAGGGGGAATTGAATGAAGCTGGGGGACACCCCCCGACCCGCGACAAGGGGGCGCTGCCCCCTGGTAACCCCCATTTCTAAACGCCCTCCCCACTTTCTATTGACAAAGCTATCTCTCATCCCCTACTATCAGACAAGATGCCGGGAAAGGCCAGCGAGCTGGCCCCAAGCCTGGCCCAACGAAGAAGGAGACCAGTATGAAGGGAGACCCCAGGGTCATAGCAGTCCTCAACGATGCCTTGCAAGCAGAGCTAACGGCCATAAGCCAGTATTTCGTCCATACGGAGCTGTGTGAGAACTGGAAGTACGGAAAGCTGCACAAGCTCATCCGGGACCGGGCCATCCAGGAGATGAAGCACGCCGAGAAGCTCATCGGGCGCATCATCTACCTGGAAGGCATACCCATGGTCAACCCTCCCCTCAAGATGACCATCGGCAAGGATGTGCCTCTGATGGTTAAGAACGACACAGCGCTGGAGGTGGGGGCCGTCGCTCGCTACAACAAGGGCGTAGCGGTGGCCGTAAAGGCTGGGGACGAGGGCACCCGAGAGATCCTGGAGGGCATCTTGAAGGATGAGGAAGTACACCTCCTGGAGCTGGAGGCCCAGCAGACCCAACTGGGGCAGATGGGCCTGGAGAACTTCCTGTCCGTCCAGGTCTAGGTCCAAATCTAGGGCCAAGCTTTATTAAGGGGCGGAGAGCACTCCGCCCCTTAATTACTTGGGGAATCAGTCCCTCCCCTAGCAGGCGGCTGAAAAACACCCCCCAACCCCTTCAAGGGGGTTCAAGGTATCCCCTTCGGGGATGGATTTAGAGCTGGGGGACACCCCTTCGCTTCGCTCAAGGGCAGGCCCCAGACCCCCGTCAAAGGGGCTTCGCCCCTCTGAACACCTCTTTTTCAGCACCATGCTAGAAGAAAGAGAGGCCCAGGCCGTGGCCTGGGCTTTTTGCTCCTGGCGGGATAGGATGCTATAATTTGAACCTGTAAAACAAGGAGCTATGCCATCGAAAAAGACCGCCTGGAAGCCCTGCTCCAACGGGTGAGGTCGGGGGAGATGTCGGTGGAGGAGGCTTTAGCTTCCCTAAGCCATCTTCCTTATCAAGACCTGGGCTTCGCCAGGGTGGACCACCACCGGGCCCTGCGCCAGGGCTTCCCCGAGGTCATCCTGGCCCAGGGCAAGTCCCCGGAGCAGGTGGCGGCCATCGCCCAAAGCCTGGCGGCCCACTCGGACCGCCTCCTGGTCACCCGGGCCGACCCGACCTGCTACCAGGTGGTGCGGGAGGCCCTGCCGGAGGCTACCTATCACGCCATCGCCCGGGCCATCATCCTGAACCGCAGCGCTGGAGAGCTGCGGCCCGGGGTGGTGGTGCTGTGCGGGGGCACCGCGGACATCCCCGTGGCGGAGGAGGCAGCCCTGACCGCCGAGCTCCTGGGGAGCGCCGTGGTGCGCCTCTACGATGTGGGCATCGCCGGGCTGCACCGCCTCCTGGAGCACCTGTCCACCCTGCGAGCCGCTCGGGCCCTGGTGGCGGTGGCGGGGATGGAGGGGGCGCTCCCCAGCGCCGTGGGGGGCCTGGTGGCGGCCCCGGTCATCGCCGTGCCCACTTCGATAGGCTACGGGGCCAGCTTCGGGGGGCTGGCGGCGCTGCTGGCCATGCTCAACTCCTGCGCCGCCGGGGTGGCGGTGGTGAACATCGACAACGGCTTCGGGGCGGGCTACCTGGCGGGCCTGATTAACCGCCGCCCCGACTAGGAGCGCCTCCCATCGTTAAAACTCGGGGCCCCTTTTTTTACGGCTGGGTGGTCCTGGCCATCGCCGCTGTCACCGTCACCTTCGCCTACGGCATCCGCATGTCCTTCGCCGTCTTCTATGGGGCCATCCTGGACGAGTTCGGATGGAGCCGGGCGGAGACGGCCCTAGCCTTCTCCCTGAACCTGCTGGTCTATGGGCTATCCTCGCCCCTGGTGGGCGCCCTGGTGGACCGCTTCGGCCCCCGCCGGGTCATCCCCCTGGGGGCCGTGGTCCTGGGCCTGGGGCTGGTCCTCTCCAGCCGCATGAACTCCCTCTGGGAGTTCAACCTCTTCTACGGGCTCCTCACCGCCTTCGGCATCAACGCCCTGGGGTTCGTGCCCCACAACGCCTTCTTGCAGAACTGGTTCTTCAAGCGGCGGGGCCTGGCCCTGGGTCTCATGGCGGCGGGGGCCGGGGTGGGCTTCGTCATGGCCGCGGTGGCCCAGTTCCTCATCCAGACCGTGGGCTGGCGCGGGGCTTACCTGGCCTTGGGCCTGGCAGCGGTGGCGGTGGTGGTGCCCCTGGTGGCCTTCTTCCAGCGCACCCGGCCCCAGGATGTGGGCCAGCTCCCCGACGGCCTGGACGCGGTCCCCGCGACGGGCCAGCCCCAGGCCGCCGCCGGCCCAGGCCGCGCCCCGGGCCTAGTGGTGGTGGACCAAAAGTGGGCGGACACCGAGTGGACTTTAGCCAAGGCCCTGCGCACCCGCCGCCTGTGGGCGCTCTTCTTCATGTTCTTCCTCATGTCCCTGCAGGGCAACATGGTGGGCGCCCACGCTGTGCGGTTCTGGGTGGATGTGGGCTTCACCCCCATCTTCGCCGCCCTCATCTTCAGCCTCTTTGGCCTGACCCAGGTGGTGGGCAACCTGGGGGGGACGATAGTAGACCGCATCGGGCGGGAGCCCGCCTTCACCCTGGGCACCGCCTTTGTCGTCCTCTCCCTGGCCCTGCTCCCCTCCCTCCAGGACCCCTCACAAGTATGGATACTCTACGCCTTCGCCACCACGGGCCTCATGGCCGGGCTGGGGGGGCCGGCCACCTTCGCCGCCTGCGCCGACATCTTCCAGGGCAAGCACTATGGCTCCATCTACGGGTTCATCACCCTGGGCTTCGGCCTGGGGGGTTTCCTCGGCCCCTGGCTGGCGGGCTTCATCTTCGACCAGACGGGGAGCTACAGCCTGGCCTTCATCATCGCCACCGTGGTGGCGGCGCTATCCGGAGTCGCCATGTGGCTCGCAGCTCCCCGACAAATCCGAAGGCCGGGGGTAAGGGCTCTGGGGCTCCGCCCCGAGGCTTCGTCACCACCATAGGAGCACAGACCATGGAAAAACTGGAGCATCTCAAAGAAATTCTCCGGGAGATGGGGTCGGTGGTGGTGGCCTACTCCGGCGGGGTGGACAGCACCTTCCTCCTCCGGGTGGCCCGGGAGGTCCTGGGGGAGCGAGTGATGGCGGTGACCGCCCTCTCGCCCACCTACACGCCCGAGGAGGCGGCGTCGGCCCAGGCCCTGGCCGAGGCCATGGGGGCACGCCACCGCCTCATCGAGACCCGTGAGCTGGAGAACCCCTGCTTCGCCGCCAACCCCTCGGACCGCTGCTACTATTGCAAGCACGAGCTCTTCTCGGAGCTGCGCCGCATCGCCCAGGAGGAGGGCCTGGCCTGGGTGGCGGACGGCTTCAACCACGACGATCTGGGGGACCATCGCCCCGGCCATCAGGCGGGGGCGGAGTTGGGGGTACGCAGCCCCCTGTGCGAGGCTGGCCTCACCAAGGATGACATCCGCGCCCTCTCCCGGGAGCTGGGCCTACCCACCTGGAACCAGCCTGCCCAGGCCTGCCTGGCCTCCCGCTTCCCCTATGGAAGCCCCATCACCGCCGAGGCCCTGGGCCGGGTGGCCCAGGGGGAGGCCTTTCTGCGCTCACTGGGCCTGCGCCAAATGCGGGTGCGCCACCACCATCCCATCGCCCGCCTGGAGGTGGAGCCCCAGGACATGCCCCGCCTCCTGGAACCAGATGTGCGCGAGAGGATATTGAGACACTTCCGCTCCCTGGGCTATACTTATGTGGCCCTGGACCTGGGGGGCTACCGGACGGGCTCCATGAATGAGGTATTGAGTCTGGAAGAGCTAGTCCCATGAGCGCCAGGCTTGCCTACTTCGACTGCTTCGCCGGGGCCAGCGGCGACATGATTTTGGGGGCCCTGCTGGATGCGGGACTTCCCCTCCCCAAGCTCAAGGAGGAACTGGCCAAGCTGCCTCTCCCCCCCTTCCGTCTCAGCGCGCGGCGGGCGCAGCGGGGTGCCCTCTGGGGCACCCGGGCCACGGTGACGCTGCCGCCGGGCCCTCAGGAGCATCGCTCCTCTGCGGACATCCACCGCCTCATCGCGGGCGCTTCCCTGGCCCCCAAGCTCAAGGCCCAGGCCCAGGGGGTCTTCCGCCGCCTGGCGGAGGCCGAGGCCCGGATTCACAATCTCCCGGTGGAGGCGGTGCACTTCCACGAGGTGGGGGCCGCCGACGCCCTGGTGGATGTGCTGGGAGCCGTCCTGGGGCTGGAGCTTTTAGGGGTGGAGGCGGTCTTCGTCTCGCCCCTACCCCTGGGGGGCGGGAGGGTGAAGTCTGCCCACGGCGTCCTGCCCGTGCCGGCCCCGGCCACTCTGGAGCTATTGGCCCAGGCGGGGGCGCCGTTGCGGCCTGCCCCGGAGGATGAGGCCGCCCACGGCGAGGTGCTCACCCCCACTGCGGCAGCCCTCTTCACCGCCCTGGGCTCTTTTGAGCGACCGGCCCTGCGCCTGGAGCGGGTGGGGCACGGGGTGGGCCGGCGGCATCTCCCCCATGCGCCCAATGTCCTGCGGCTGTGGCTGGGCGACTCCCCGGCCGAGGCCCGCGGCCCCGAGGTGGCACTGCTCGAGACCAACATCGACGACATGAACCCCCAGCTCTACGGCTATGTCATGGAGCGGCTCTTCGCCGCGGGCGCCCTGGATGTGTGGTTCACCCCCATCCAGATGAAGAAGGACCGCCCCGCGGTGATGGTGAGCGTGCTCGCCCCGCCGGAGCGGGAGGCGGCCCTGGCCCAAGTGCTGCTGCGGGAGACCACCACCCTGGGGGTGCGAGTTCAGACCGTGCGCCGCCATGAGGCCGAGCGGCACATCGTCGCGGTGGAGACCAGCCTGGGGTCGGTGCCGGTGAAGCTGCGCGGCCCTCGGGAGGCCCCCTGGGGCCTGGCCCCGGAGTACGAGGCCTGCCGCAAGCTGGCCCAGCGGCTGGGTCTGCCCCTGGCGGAGGTGCTGCGCCTCGTATCCGCCGAGGCTGCGGACAAGCTCCTGCCGGGGGCCTAGTGTTGCGTCACCCAAATGAGGATACATTACCCTTGTCCTCCCCAGGGGCATACCTCACCCCCTGTCCCCCTCTCCTGCGGGAGAGGGGGCAGATAGGGGAGCCGGGGGACACCCCTTCGCTTCGCTCGAGGGCAGGCCCCAGACCCCCGGCGGGGGCTTCGCCCCCTGCACCCCATATGGCGTTGCCATAACCTGACCGGACACTTGCCGCCCCTTTAGACGGGAGAGGGGGCAGATAGGGGAGCCGGGGGACACCCCTTCGCTTCGCTCGAGGGCAGGCCCCAGACCCCCGGCGGGGGCTTCGCCCCCTGCACCCCATATGGCGTTGCCATAACCTGACCGGACACTTGCCGCCCCTGGCGGCTTAGGGAAACTGAGCCCCTCTAGCATTGTCCCCCAAGCTCCCCTCGGCTATAATGGGGCCATCGCATTCGCATTAAGGATGAGGGAGGCTGGCATGCTGCTGGCGGTGGACATCGGCAACACCAACATCACCCTGGGGGTCTTCGATGGCACCAAGCTCAAGGCCACGGGGCGCATCGCCACGGATGTCCACAAGATGCCTGATGAGTACGCCGTGCTCCTCCACGGGCTCCTCAACCTCCAGAAGGTCTCCCCCAATCAGCTAAACAAAGCCATCATCTGCTCGGTGGTCCCGCCCCTGCTGGCTCCCTTCGAAGAGCTGTGCCAACGCTATTTCAACATTACACCCCTGGTGGTGGGCGCCGGCATCAAGACCGGCATCCGCATCCTCTACGAAAGCCCTCGGGATGTGGGGGCGGACCGGGTTGTGGACGCCGTGGCGGCCCATCGCCTCTACGGCGGCCCCGTCATCGTGGTGGATCTGGGCACCGCCCTGGTGCTGGATGCCATATCCGAAGAAGGCGATTATTTAGGCGGCGCCATCGCCCCCGGCCTGGGCATCGCCGCCGAGGCCCTCTCCTCCCGCACCGCCAAGCTGCCCAAGGTGGAGCTGGTACGCCCCCGCCACGCCATCGGCAAGAACACCGTGGCCGCCATGCAATCGGGCCTCATCTTCGGCTACGTGGGCCTCGTCGAGGGCCTAGTGGCCCGTTTCCAGAAGGAGATGGGGGGCAAGGCCAAGGTCGTCGCCACCGGCGGCCAGGCGACTACCCTAGCCAAGGAGACCAAGATTTTCGATGCTGTCAACCCCGACCTCACCCTCCAGGGCCTGCAGATTGTCTACGCGCTCAACGCCCCCTGAGGCCGCCCGGTATGCGGAGTTCTACGGGACGCCCCTGGGTCAAGCCATACTGGAACAGGAAGCAAAGCTAATCAGGCGGGTGATGGCGGGCTGCCGGCGCATCCTGGATGTGGGCTGCGGGCCGGGGGCCTTTGCGGCGGCCCTGCCGGAGCTGAACCTGATAGGGGCGGACCGGGATGCGGGGATGCTCCGGGAGGCGCGGCGGGCAGCGGCGGGGAGGGACTTCGTGCGGGGGGATGCGGGCCATCTCCCCTTCCGCGATGGGGCCTGCGACGGGTTGCTGTATTTGACATCGTTGGACTTCGTGGCGGACATCGAGGGGGCTGTGGCCGAGGGGGCGCGGGTGCTGGGGCCGGGAGGACGGGTGTTGGTGATGTTGCTGAACCAACGCTCCGAATATTTCAGGGAGCGCGCCAAGCGCCCCGGCTCCTACTTCGCTCGGGCCCGGCGCCGGGAGCCGGCGGCGGTGCGGGAGGCCCTGGCCCGGCGCTTCGAGATAGTGGAGGAGGGCTGGTTCCTGGGCCTCCAGGGGGAGCAGGTGGCGGCGGCGGACGAGGGGACGGGGGCGCTGGTGGTGGTAGCGGGACGGAAGGCGAACTAAGCACCTGAGACCTTAGAAGTTGCTAACAAGAGTGGCCTAAGGAGAAGCGAATTGAGCGACTTAAAACTCGAAAACACCGAAAAAGAAGACGCGCTAATTGGTGTCCCTATATATAATATCGTCTCTTATCCAGCAGATCCCACACTGGAAAATTTGCATCAAAAACACCTTCGCGAAGAAATTATTATACCGAAGTTTCAGCGCAAATGGGTATGGAAACACGAGCAGGCAAGCAAATTAATAGAGTCTTTCCTTTTAGGCTTACCAGTGCCAAGCATCTTTGTTTATAAAGACCTTTCACAAAAACAAGTGGTAATAGACGGCCAGCAACGGCTAAAAACGATCTGGGGATTTTTTGATGGAAAATTTGAAAACGGCAAGGTGTTTTTTCTGAAAAGCGTAGACCCGCGCTGGGAAGGAAAGACTTACGAAAGTCTAGATGAAGGGGACCGGATACGTTTGCGAGATGCGACACTTAGACAAATAACAGTCGAGCAAGTTGATCCTAACGACACTACTAGCATATATCTCATTTTTGAGCGGCTGAATACCGGGGGAACACCCCTTACCCGTCAGGAGATTCGTAACTGTAAATTCCTTGGCCCATTTAATGATTTAGTAGTTGAATTAAACAGCGACTCGGCGTGGCGCCGCATTTTGGGAGTGAGCAAACCTGATATTCGGATGCGCGATATAGAATTGATAGTGAGATTCTTGGCTTTGAATGAAGGGGGGAATCAGTACAATAAACCAATGTGGCAGTTTTTAAACAAGTTCATGGGGCAACACAGGGACGAACCAAATTTAGGCCGATATGAACAATTATTTCTAGAGACTACCGAGAAGGTATCTGAAGCCCTCGGCCCCAGTCCGTTTCGAATAGGGGCTAGAATCAACGTTGCCGTATTGGACTCTGTTATGGTTGCTTTTGCGCGTTCGCCCAGCATACCCGCGAATATTCAAGATCGGTTTCAAACACTTAAAGAAAACCCTAGCTATATAGAAGCGATAAGTCAGCATACCACTGATGAGGACAAAGTAGAGAACCGAATCAAACTTGCCCAAGAGGTTCTCTTTAAGTGACTCCGCAGCACCCGTATGTTACAGGAAGATGTAACGAGATTAATACTCTTTTGGCCGACTTAAAAGTCTGGTCGCAAGGCAACGATAAGCTTGGTGCTCATTTAGCAAACTATTTATGTGTCGTGCTTTCGGGGGTAGTAGAAGAGTGTGTAGAAAACTTAGTCGCGGAAAGGGCCAAAAAACATCAAGATGCCGAACTCGTTAATTATGTCCGTGAGGTAGTTCATAAACTGTTTTCAAACCCTGAACATGGCACTATTAGTGGCCTCCTCGGGCAGTTCAGTCCCGAATACAAAAGTAAATTCGTGGAAAAGATCCCCCATAATGGCAAGGAAGGCACTTCATTAACTAGTATAGTTAACACCAAGAATCAAATAGCTCATGGCACAAATAAATTTCAGTTAACTCTTCGTGACATGGAAGACTATTACACTAACGTGATTCCAATCCTTGAGATTTTAGAACAAATCCTCTTGACCAAATAAGTTGGAGGTGCAGCGGTGGCGGACAGCTTTTCCCAGATGGTGGAGCAGCTCAAAAGCGCATGGACGGCCTGTTGCCTTCCTAGAGTAGAATTGGAGCATCAACCTTGGACCCAGGAGGTGGGCGATGTCCCCAGAAGTGCTGGCAGTCCTCAGGCTCTTGCATGTGGCGGGGTTTCTCTTCATGGCGGCCCCCCTTTACGCCCTGGTGGTGGTCAACGAACGGGCCCGCTTCGGCGGCCCGCCCGGCTACAATACGGATAGGTATATGGAGACCATCATCCGCAACCAGCCCCAGCGCTGCTACATATTCCTGGCCACGGTGGCGGCAACGGGGCTGCTCCTGGCAGCCTACGGGGGCTGGAGTTGGGGGGCGCTCCTGACCGACTGGGTCCTGGTGACCAAGTGGGCGGTGCTGCTGGTGCTCCTGGGGCTGCTCACCTATGTTCACCTGGGCATCCAGCCCCAGATTGACGCCCTGCTGGCGTCCCTGAAGCCAGGGGAGACCCTGCCGGAGAAAGACCGCCCGCCCCTGGTGCGGCTGCGGACGCGGCGGCGCCGGCTGGGGGCCACGTGCCTCTTCCTGGTGCTCACGGCCATGACCATGGGCATCAGGCTCCTGGCCCCCCTGCACATCCTGGTTCTCCTGGCCATCCTGGCCCTGGCCGCCCTCTTCGCCTGGAGGGCCTATCGCGTCCCCGTCCCCTTCGGCTGGTTCTAACAGCAGGTTCCGAAAGCGCACACTAGAAAGAGCAGGGGTGCAGCGGTGGCAGACAGCTATTCAGAGACGGTGGAGCTCAAGAGCGGCGGGGGGGAAGTCCCGGGCTTCCTGGCCCAGCCCATCGCCCCGGGGGTGTATCCGGGGGTCATCGTCATCCAGGAGTGGAACGGGATTGTGGACCACCTCAAGGAGGTCTGTATGAGGCTGGCCCGCCAGGGATATGTGGCCCTGGCCCCAGACCTCTACCACGGCGTCATCGGCCGCTCCATGGAGCAGAACCAGGCCCTCTCCCGGGGCATCGACGACACTGTGGCCTACCGGGACCTCTCTGCGGGCATCGACTACCTGCGGGGGCGGCCCGAGGTGCGGCGGGAGCGCATCGGGTGCATCGGCTTCTGTATGGGGGGACGCCAGAGCCTGCTCCTGGCCTGCCAGAACCAGAACCTGGCGGCGGGGGTGGTCTACTACGGCAGCATCTATGGCCGGGAGCTCACCCCCAAGCAGCCCAGGCACCCCATCGACCTGGTGCCGGGCCTGGCCTGCCCGCTTTTGGGCATCTTCGGCGAGGCCGACGCCGGCATCCCTATGAAGCATGTGGCCCGCCTGCGGGAGGCCCTGACGCGCCACGGCAAGACCTTCGAGATACACTCTTACCCCGGCGCCCAGCATGCCTTCGCCAACGACACCAACCCGGAGCGCTACCATCCCCAGGCCACCCAGGACGCCTGGGCCCAGACCCTGGCCTTCTATCAGCGATACCTCAAGGCATAGCGGGGGAACTCAGCGCCAGACCCCGAAAGGAGGGGGAAGATGACAGCCCTGAAGGGAAAGAGCATCGTCCTGGGCGTCAGCGGCTCCATCGCCGCCTATAAGGCCGTGGATTTGGCCAGCAAGCTCGTCCAGGCCGGGGCCAAGGTGGATGTGATTATGACGACGGCGGCCCTGGAGTTCGTTACCCCCCTCACCTTCCGCTCCATCACCCATCGGCCCGTGGTCTACGACATGTTCGACCCCGGCTCCGAGCTGGCGGTGGAGCATGTGGCCCTAGCCCATCGGGCTGATATCCTGGTCATCGCCCCGGCCACTGCCAACACCATGGCCAAGCTGGCCGGGGGCAGCGCCGACGAGATGCTCACCGCCACCGCCCTGGCCACCCGGGCGCCTATCCTGGTGGCCCCGGCCATGGACGCCGGCATGTACCAGAACCGGGCCACCCAGGACAACATCACCCGGCTCAAAGAGCGGGGGGTGGCCTTCGTCGGCCCGGAAGAAGGCCGCCTGGCCTCGGGCGAGATAGGGCTGGGCCGCTTCTCGGAGGCCGCCACGATTATGGGGCACATCCGCCTCATCCTGGGCCGCGGGGGGGACTACGCGGGGCGCCGGGTGCTGGTGAGCGCGGGCCCCACCCAGGAGCCCTTCGACCCGGTGCGCCACATCACCAACCCGTCATCGGGGAAGATGGGCTACGCCGTGGCCGAGGCGGCCCGGGACCGGGGGGCGCGCGTCACCCTGGTCACCGGCCCCGTGGCCCTGGCCGACCCCGTGGGGGTGGAGATGGTCAAGGTGAGAACCGCTCTCCAGATGCGGGAGGCGGTGCTGCGGGCGGCCCAGAGCGCCGAGGCGGTGATAATGACCGCGGCGGTATCCGACTACCGACCCTCGAAGATAGCCGCCCAGAAAATCAAGAAGGGCGGGGAGCGCCTGACTATCGAGATGGTGAAGAACCCCGACATCATCGCCGAGACCCAGGGCAACTTCGTCAAGGTGGGCTTCGCCGCCGAGAGCCAGGACCTCATCGCCAACGCCCGGGAGAAGCTGGTGAGCAAAAACCTGGATTTGGTGGCCGCCAACGACATCACCGCCGCCGACGCGGGCTTCGCTGTGGACACCAATCGCATCATCCTTTTGGATCGGGAGGGCCAGGCCGACCCCTGGCCCCTTCTGACCAAAGAGGAGGTGGCGGAGCGGCTCCTGGACCGGGTGCTGGCCCTGCTGAAGAAGCGGGCCCAGAAGCCCAAAGCGGCGCCCGCCCCGGGCGCGGCTCGTCTCCGGCGGCCCGTCGCCCGGCCCCAATAGGCCGGTGCGCATCCGGGAGATGCTAGCAGCAGACCAGGAGGCCGCGGTGGCTATCGTGGCCGCCACCATGCTCCCGGAGGACGCCGTCTGGGCCCGGCGCACCTTCAGCCGCATGTTCGAGGCCCGTGCAGCGGCCCCCAACCCGGCCCCGGAGCGCCGCAGCGGCTTCTCCGCCCGCTCCTTCGTGGCCGAGGCGGAGGGCCGGGTGGTGGGCATCACGGGCTACTACACCGACCCGGAGGGCGGCTTCTGGCTGGGGTGGTTCGCCGTCGACCCTTCTTTCCAGCGGAAGGGCACCGGCAGCGCCCTCCTGGAGAAGATAGAGGGGCTGGTGCGAGAGAAAGGCGGGCACCGCCTCTGGGTCTGGACCAGCCCCCTGCCCCTGTTCGCCAAGGGCCGGGCCTTCTACGAGGCCAGGGGGTTCCGGCTGGTGGAGCGGGAGCCCTTCCCGCGGGTGGAGGAGGAGACGGTGGTCTATGGGAAGGAGCTATGAGAGAGGGGCACAGTTCACTGCATGGTCAGTTAAAACAATTGTGCTATCATCAACTTGACATTATAGAACTGCGATGCTATAGTATCAATGAACCGTCTGAACCCAGCCTGTGCTGGCCTAGGACGGGCCGAACCTCGCGAGAGCGGGGTTCGGGTTTTTATGGATATTTCACGATACCAGGTGGGCCACCACGCACCGCATTTACTTCAAGCAGTCTAGCATCACCACCAACCGTAGAAAGGCTATCCCACATATCATTGGGCATTTTCCTAACCGGGCACACGTTCAACGAGCGGTGGCTCGCATAGGCGTTCATATCGGCCAACTGCACAAAGTATGAATCTTCTGAACGCCTATCATTTGGGTCTTCAATAATTCGAACGATTGGAAGCGGAAAAGAACCTGGGCCAAAATGCCTAGGAATTTGATGATAACGCCGCATAGAGCGAATTCGCTGCCTTATAAAGAAACCATGCCCCTCATCAGGAAATATGATACATCTGTCGTTCTGTTTGCGGCACATCGTATCTAATCGTTGAAACGCAAAAGTCCAAGCACAATACCGTGGGTCCCACCCCTTTGTGCTAGCCTGTTGCTTTTGGACTGCAATAGAAAATGTCTTGATGGGGAGACTGGCCTGAGAATTCATAATGAAACGGTAAATCTCCATCCGCTGAGTGCGTCCAATTCCCCGCCCTTCGAAAATGAGTGCCCTTCAACTCGTCCCTTGGCGGCAGACCATAGTCATCCCGCAGCATCCCCCGTAAATGTACTAGGGAATTGAGCGTATCGAGCCAAGCAGACTCGTGCACTAAAACACAATTGAGGACAAACCAGTCCGTAGGAGAGTGAACTGTTGCTGATGGGACTCCCGCGTCCCCTGATTCGTCAAAGTAACAGAGAAACATCTACGAACCTTTAGCTTCTTGCCAAACACTCCCCCGCCCACATCCTGATTTACTATTGTATAACTGCCACTTGGGCCCTACTCCCCCTCCAGCCAGCGGCTGCCGCGGGCGCGGAGACGGAACTCCCGATGCAGGCGCTCGTTGGAGGCGATAGCGGCCCGGCTGCGCAGGCCCACGGGCGCGCCCTGGCGGTCGGTGATGACGCCCCCGGCCTCCTGCACCAGGAGCATCCCGGCGGCGATGTCCCAGGGGGCCAGGTTGTGGTGGAAGTAGAGGTCCAGCCTCCCACAGGCGGCGTAGGCCAGGCCCAGGGCCGCCGACCCCATGACTCGCATGGTCTGCATCCTCGGCCACAGGGAGAGCATCAGCTCCAAGGCCCGCTTGCCCTCGTCGTCCACATAGCCCATGTCGAAGCCAATGACCCCATCCTTGAGCTCTCTCTTGGCCGAAGGGGTGATGGCCGTCTCGTTCAGGAATGCCCCTCGCCCCTTCTGGGCCCTGAAGAGCTCCCCGCGGATGGGGTCGTGGGTCACCCCCAGGAGCACCTCCTGCTGGCGGGCCAGGGCGATGGTGACGGCGAAGAAAGGCACCCCGGAGGCGTAGTTGCGGCTGCCGTCGAGGGGGTCCACAATCCAGGTGAACTCCGAGCCTTTGTCGATTCGTTCCGACTCCTCGGTGAGGATATTGAAGACGGGATATTCATGTTTCAGCAGGTTGACGATGGCCTCCTCCACCTGGAGGTCCACATCGGTGACCACATTGCCCCGCCCCTTGAACTCGATGTGCTTCTGCTCCATGAGGCGGGCCCGGGCGATGCGCCCCCCGCCCCGCACGGCCTCCACCGCCACCTCGAGAGCGGACTGGCCGCCGTAGCTCAGGGGCAGCTCCACCCCGCCGTGGGGGGATGCGGCCTCACCGCTCAAAGCAGGCCCATCCTCTCCTTGACCTCGCGCAGGGTCTCCTGGGCGACGCCCGAAACCCGTCGGGCCCCCTCCCCCAGGACTTCCTTCACCAGGCCGGGGCGGGCCGCCAGCTCAGCGCGGCGCTGTCGGAAAGGCTCCAGGTGGGCGTTGAGCAGCCGGGCCAGCTCCGCCTTGTGCTCCACGCAGCCGATGCCGGCCACACGGCAGAGGCGGGCGGCCTCGTCCGCGGCGGGGGCAGCGAAGAGGCGGTGGAGGTGGTCCACATTGCATATCTCGGGGCGGCCCGGGTCGGTGCGGTAGCGGCGCTGGGGGTCGGTGACCATGGACATGACGCGCTGGCGGGTCTCGGCCTCATTCGCCGCCAGCTCGATGTGGTTATTGAGGCTCTTGCTCATCTTCTGCTGGCCGTCGGTGCCCAGAATCAGGGGGGCCTCGGTGAGATAGGCCTTGGGCTCGGGGAAAGTGGGGCCGAAGATGGAGTTGAAGCGGCGCACAATCTCCCGGGCCAGCTCCAGGTGGGGGAGCTGGTCTTCGCCCACGGGGACGGTGTCCGCCTTGTAGAGGATGATGTCGGCGGTCATGAGGACGGGATAGCCCACCAGGCCGTAGTTGACATTCTGGGGCTGGAGGCGGGCCTTCTCCTTGAAGGTGGGCACCCGCAGCAGCCAGGAGAGGGGGGTGACCATGGAGAGGAGGGCGTGAAGCTCCAGCACCTGGGGCACCTGGGACTGAACAAAGATGATGCTCCGCTGGGGGTCGATGCCCGCGGCCAGCCAGTCCAGCACCATCTCGTGGATGTTCCCCTGGATGCTGCCCGTCTCCTCGATGGTGGTGAGGGCGTGGATGTCCACCACGCAGTAGATGCAGTCGTAGTCGGCCTGGAGCTTCACATAGTTCTGGATAGCCCCCAGGTAGTTGCCCAGATGCTGGCGGCCCGTGGGCCGGGCCCCGGAGAAGACGCGTCCCTTCATGCGGCGCAAACCTCGGTGGGCATAATCCAGGCGAAAGGGCCTCTAACCCCTCCGTCAGGTTCAGGGCAAGCAGGCTCAGGATAGCACAGGGGCGAGGCGGGGGCAACCCAGGGGTATAAGGCCGCCCTTTCCCAGACAGCAAATTGTGATAGAATAGGCAGCAGCGTCACCCGCGCCCGCCGAGGTTCGGGGCGCGGCGTCTTTTCAAGCCATAGTTTCGTGAGGTAATGATGCGTCCCCGCCTGCTGGAGGCCTACCGGGAGTTCCTGCCCATCACCCCGGCCACCCCCATCTTCAGCTTGGGGGAGGGGAACACGCCCCTGGTGCGCTCCCGAACACTCGAGCGGGAGATAGGCTGCCGGGAGCTCTACTTCAAGCTGGAGGGCTGCAACCCCACCGGCTCCTTCAAGGACCGGGGCATGGTGCTGGCAGTGGCCAAAGCGGTGGAGGCGGGCAACCGAGCCATCATCTGCGCCTCCACGGGCAACACCAGCGCCTCGGCGGCGGCCTACGGAGCCTACCTGGGTCTGGACACCGTGGTGGTGGTGCCCCAGGGCAACATCGCCGCCGGAAAGCTGGCCCAGGCCATCGCCTACGGGGCCAAGATAATACCCATCGCGGGCAACTTCGACGAGGCCCTGGACATCGTGCGGGCCCTGTGCCGACGCCACGACGTGGCTCTGGTCAACTCCCTCAACCCCTTCCGCCTGGAGGGGCAGAAGACCGCCGCCTTCGAGGTGGTGGACGACCTGGGGGAGGCGCCCGACTACCTCTTTATACCCGTGGGCAACGCCGGCAACATCACCGCCTACTGGAAGGGCTTCACCGAATACCTGGCTCGAGGGCGCTCCCGCCAGACCCCCAAGATGATGGGCTTCGAGGCCGAGGGGGCCGCGCCCATCGTGCTGGGCCGGGTGGTCCCCCAGCCCCAGACGGTGGCCTCGGCCATCCGCATCGGCAACCCCGCCTCGTGGAAGGGGGCGGAGGCGGCCCGGGACCAGTCGGGGGGGGTCATTGACGCCGTGAGCGACGAGGAGATACTCTCCGCCTACCGGGCCCTGGCCACCAGAGAGGGCGTCTTCGGGGAGCCGGCCTCAGCGGCCTCGGTGGCGGGTCTGGTCAAACACGCCCGACGCCTGCCGGACTTGAGCCGCAGCCGCATCGTCTGCGTCATCACGGGCACGGGGCTCAAAGACCCGGACATCGCCCTGAAGTCTGCCCAGGGGCTGCCGCCCACGCCGGCACGCCTGGAGGCGGTGGAGGCGGCCCTGGACTGGCGCTAGCAAGCTGCTGAACATGGGGAGTGCAGAGGGGCAAAGCCCCTTTGCCAGGGGGCTGGGGGTGTCCCCCAGACACAGCTCCTACCCCCTTCCTGGACAGGAAAGGGGTGAGGGTACAGTCAGAGGGATTCCCCAGCATCCTGCTACTTAATGAAGAAGGGAGGGCGCTGTGGACACCATGGACGAACTGGTGCGCCGGCTGACGGAAGGCCTGGTGGCCAAGGGGCTGACCATCGCTTTGGCGGAGTCCTGCACGGGGGGGTATCTCTCCCATCTGCTCCTGATTCCCGGCAGCTCCAAGTATTACGACAGCTCCACGGTGACCTACAGCCGCCGCTCCAAGACGGCCCTTTTGGGCATCCCGGCGGACCTGCTCCAGCAGCACGGGGGGGTGAGCGCCGAGGCGGTGGAGGCCATGGCCCTGAACATGCGGGCGATGAGCGGGGCAGGCCTCGCCCTGGGCATCAGCGGGGCGGCGGGGCCGGGGGACCGGCCGGGCATTGGGCGGGTCTTCATGGCCCTGGCCAGCGAGGCCGGGGTGGAGCGGGTGCAGGAGCACCGCTTCCCGGGGAGCCGCCAGGAGTACAAGGACGCCGTGGCCCGGGCCGCCTTCCAAATGGTGCTGGACTACCTGGAGCGGCGGGCCTAAGCTAGCGCTTGGTTAGGGGTGCAGTCTCGAGGTGTGCACCTCGGGACTGCCGGGGCCTAGGGGTGTCCCCCAGCCCCTCTTTTCCCCCTTCTCCTGCAGGAGAAGGGGGCCAGGGGGATGAGGTATAGCCCTAAAGCCCAGACATCCCTTATAATCAACGGCATTACGAAAGCCTTGGCGGCAGGAGGCCTTTTCTCATGGGCATGACCATGGCCGAGAAAATCCTGGCGGCCCACGCGGGCCGCAAGACCCTGGACCCCGGGGACATCGTGAGCGTCCGCGTGGACCTGGCCCTGGCCAACGACATCACCGCGCCCCTGGCCATCCAGGAGTTCCGCCGCCTGGGGGTGGCCCGAGTCTTCGACCCCGCCAAGGTGGTGCTGGTGCCCGACCACTTCGTGCCCGCCAAGGACATCCTCTCGGCGGAGAACGCCAAGCTCATGAGGGAGTTCGCCCGGGAGCAGGGGGTGCACTACTTCGAGGTGGGGCGCATGGGGATTGAGCATGTGGTGGTGCCGGAGCAGGGCCTAGTGGCGCCCGGGGATGTGGTGGTGGGGGCCGACTCCCACACCTGCACCTACGGGGCCTTGGGGGCCTTCGCCACGGGCATGGGCAGCACCGACATCGCCGTGGCCATGGCCACCGGCGAGATATGGATGAAGGTGCCCCCCACCATCCAACTGGTCTATAACGGGACGCTGCCCCCCTGGGTGGGGGGCAAAGACCTGATTCTGGCCACCATCGGCGACTTGGGGGTGGACGGGGCCAACTACGCCGCCCTGGAGTTCACCGGCGACGCCATCGACGCCCTGGAGCTGGACGGGCGCTTCACCATGGCCAACATGGCCATCGAGGCAGGGGCCAAGGCCGGCCTCTTCGAGGCGGACTGGCAGGCCCTCGAGTTCCTGCGGGAGCGCACCAGCCGCCAGTTCGACATCCCGGTGGCGGACCGGGACGCCCACTATGCCGCCATCAAAGAATACGATGCCTCCAAGCTGGAGCCCCAGGTCTCCTTCCCCCACTCGCCGGGCAACGCCAAGCCCATCAGCCAGGTGGGGGATGTCCCCATCGACCAGGTGGTGATTGGCTCCTGCACTAACGGGCGCATGGAGGACCTGCGGGCGGCCCACGAGGTGCTGCGGGGGCGGCAGGTGCACCCCCGGGTACGCTGCCTGGTCATCCCCGGCTCCCAGGAGGTCTATCTGAGGGCTCTGAAGGAGGGGCTGCTGGCTTCTTTTGTGGAGGCAGGGGCGGCGGTGAGCACGCCCACCTGCGGGCCGTGCCTGGGGGGCCACATGGGGGTGCTGGCGGCGGGGGAGCGCTGCGTCTCCACCACCAACCGCAACTTCGTGGGGCGCATGGGCAGCCCAAGGGCGGAGGTGTATCTGGCCAGCCCCGCGGTGGCCGCGGCCTCGGCGGTGCTGGGGCGCATCGGCAGCCCGGCGGAGGTGGTGGGCCTGCCGGAGGCGGCGAGAGGAGAGCAAAAATGAGAGTCTGCGTGTTTGGCGGCGCCGGTTTCATCGGCTCCAGGGTCGTTAGCTGCTTGGTAAGAAGTGGGCATGAAGTGGTGGCCATGGTCCGCAGCCAGCAGAGGGGGGCCGCCCTGGCCCAAA
Source organism: Chloroflexota bacterium (assembly GCA_016210205.1). GTDB lineage: Bacteria > Chloroflexota > Dehalococcoidia > JACQUO01 > JACQUO01 > JACQUO01. The sequence continues at coordinate 8,172 of JACQUO010000001.1, read as the reverse complement.
TGGGCGTTGCCGTCAAATACGGCGATGTGGGAAACCCGGAGGATATCCGGAAGGCCCTGGCTGGAGCTCAAATCGTCATTAACGCCACCGTTCCCAATTATCAGGGGCGTTTAGGTTTGGGGCGAGCACAGGCTATCGGCAAGCAACATCTGGAATATACCAGGAACATCCTCGATGAAGCCCAACGGGCCGGTGGTCTTCCAGTTATCGTCTCCGAAGGCACCTTGCTGTGGGGTGACAGCGGCGAGGGTTGGCATGACGAAGCGTCAAAGTTAAACCCCTTAGGCATGGGCAGGGCCGGCCAGTGGTCGACGCCATACATACAGAAGATGATAGAAGAGAAGAACGCCCCCATCATAAGACTGTTTCCCGGGATGGTCTATGGCGCGGGCAGCTGGTTTGAGAACGGCGTCTATAACCTGATGCAAAAGGGCTGGTTCCGCACCTTCGGCGGCGGGCAGAACATCGTCTCCGTCGCCTATGTGGATGATGTGGCGGAGGCATACCGGCTGGCGGTGGAGAAGATGCCCCTTCGCGAGGTCTTCGCCATCGTGGATGACCAGCCGGTTAAGTTCAGGGACTTTGCCAACTGCGCGGCACGCGCTATGGGCAAGCCGCCAGTAGCATCCATGCCTGCCTGGCTGGGCAGCCTTATGGCGGGAAAGGCCATGGCCGAAACCCTCACCATGAACTGCCGCGCCAGGAACACCAAAGCCAGGGAGAAACTCGGTTGGCAGCCGAGGTATGTCTCCTACGAGCAGGGAATCCCCGTGGCCGTGGCGGAAATTGAGAAGGCTCGTGCCCGCAGGCAGGCCTCATAAGATGGGCCTTGGCGCCAGGAAAACCGTAGACAGAGAGTCAGGCTATGAAACTCAAAGGCCAGGCCCACAAGTACGGGGCCAATGTGGACACCGATGTCATCATCCCCGCGCGCTACCTCAACCTCACGGAGCCGGCGGCCCTGGCGGCCCACTGCCTGGAGGATTTGGACGCCCAGTTCGTCAAGAGGGTCAAGCGGGGGGACCTCATTGTGGCGGGGGCCAACTTCGGCTGCGGCTCCTCCCGGGAGCACGCCCCCATCGCTCTTAAGGCAGCGGGGGTGGGAGGCGTCATCGCGGCCTCCTTCGCCCGCATCTTCTACCGCAACGCCATCAACATCGGGCTGCCCATCCTGGAGTGCCCGGAGGCCGTGGCGGGGAGCGAGGCCGGGGACAACCTCGAAGTAGACCTGACTACGGGGGTCATCCGCAACCTGACCCGGGAGACCCAGTTTAAGGCCAAGGCCTACCCTCCCTTCCTGCTGGACATCATCGCCGCCGGCGGCCTGGTGGAGTATACGAGAAATAAACTTGCCTCTAAGGGGGTCACATGAACTTCGATATCGCAGTCCTGCCTGGCGACGGCGTCGGACCGGAGGTGGTGGCGGAGGCGGCCAAAGCCCTCGACGCCGTGGGCCAACGCTTCGACCACGAGTTCTTCCTGGCCTACGGCGATGTGGGTGGGGTGGCCATCGATAACTGGGGCAGTGCCCTCCCCGCACCCACCCTGGCCATGTGCAAGCGCTGCCGCGCCGTGCTCCTGGGAGCCGTGGGCGGCCCCAAGTGGGACGACCCCCAGGCCCCCACCCGCCCCGAGGACGGCCTGCTGGGCCTGCGTCAGAAGCTGGGGCTTTACGCCAACCTGCGCCCGGTGAAGGTGAACCCCCTGCTGGCCGACTCCACCAATTTCAAGCCCCAGGTCGTGAAGGGGGTGGACTTGATGGTGGTGCGGGAGCTCACGGGAGGGCTTTACTTCGGCAAGCCCAAGCGCCGCTGGCGCACCAGCCGGGGACGGCGGGCCGTGGACAGCATGGCTTACTCGGAGCAGGAGATTGAGCGCATCCTGCGGGTGGGCTTCGAGTTGGCGCGGATGCGACGGAAGCGCCTGGCCTCGGTGGACAAGGCCAATGTGCTGGAGTCGTCGCGGCTGTGGCGGGAGATAGCCATCGAGATGGCCCCCCACTATCCCGAGGTGGCCCTGGAGCACCTGTTGGTGGACGCCTGCGCCATGCGCCTCATCCAGCGCCCCGTGGACTTCGATGTGATTGTCACGGAGAACACCTTCGGGGACATCCTCACCGACGAGGCCTCCATGCTGGCGGGCTCCATGGGGCTGCTGCCCTCGGCGAGCCTGGCGGGGCTGCCCCAGGCTGGGAAGCCCCGCTACGGCCTCTACGAGCCCATCCACGGCAGCGCGCCGCGGCGGGCGGGGCAGGATGTGGCCAACCCCATCGCCACGATTCTTTCGGCGGCCATGCTGCTGCGCCTCAGCCTGGGGCTGGAGCGGGAGGCGGCGGCCATCGAGGCGGCGGTGGACCGGGCCCTTCAAGCTGGATTCAGAACCTATGATATAATGGCCCCAGGCTGCACCCAAGTGGGGACGAAGCGTATGGGGGACCTGGTGGCGGAGAGGGTGTAGCAAGGGGACCAACGTGACCCAAATCCAGCTCTATGACACCACCCTGCGGGACGGGGCCCAGCGGGCGGGCATCTCCTTCTCCGTGGAGGACAAGGTCAAGATAGCCCGCAAGCTGGACGAGCTGGGCGTGCACTACATCGAGGGCGGCTGGCCCGGGGCCAACCCTAAGGACGCCCAGTTCTTCCGCCGCGCCCGCAGCCTGAGGCTCGCCACCTCCGTCCTGACCGCCTTCGGCAGCACCCGCCGCGCCGGGGGCCGCGCCCAGGACGACCCCAACCTGGCCGCCCTGCTGTCAGCGGAGACCCCCGTGGTCACCATCGTGGGCAAGACCTGGGACCTCCATGTGACGGAGGTGCTGGAGACCGCCCCCGAGGAGAACCTGGCCATGATAGCCGACTCCGTCCGCTTCCTGAAGGACGCGGGACGGCGGGTCTTCTTCGACGCCGAGCACTACTTCGACGGCTACCGCGCCAACCCGGACTACGCCCTGGCCTGCCTGCGGGCCGCCGCTGGGGCCGGGGCCGAAGTCCTGGCGCTGTGCGACACCAACGGCGGCGCCCTGCCCTCCCAGGTGCTGGCGGCGACGCGGGCGGCAGCGGAGGTGGGGACGCCCCTGGGCATCCACACCCACAACGACGGCGAGCTGGCGGTGGCCAACACCCTCTCGGCGGTGGCCGGCGGCGCGCTCCAGGTGCAGGGAACCATCAACGGCTACGGGGAACGCTGCGGCAACGCCAACCTCTGCTCCCTCATCCCGGCCCTCCAACTCAAGCTGGGGCACGCCTGCCTGCCCCCGGAGCGCCTGGCCCTGCTGGCGGAGGTCTCCCACTTCGTCAGCGAGGTGGCCAACCTGGCTCCAGACCCCCACCTGCCCTATGTGGGGGCCAGCGCCTTCGCCCACAAGGGCGGACTCCATGTCTCGGCCCAGATGAAGGACGAGCGCTCCTATCAGCACATCCCGCCGGAGGTGGTGGGCAACCGCCCCCGGGTGCTGGTGAGCGAGCTTTCGGGGCGGGCCAACATCGTCCATGTGGCCCGGGGGCTGGGCCTGGAGCTTGACCCTGACTCGCCTCAGACCCAGGCGGTGCTCCAGCACATCAAGGAGCAGGAGAGCCGCGGCTTCCAGTATGAGGGGGCGGAGGCCTCCTTCGAGCTGCTGGTGCGCCGGGCCCAGCCGGGCTACGCGCCCCCCTTCGAGCTGGTGGACTTCCTGGTGCTGGTGGAGCGGCGGCGGCGTCCGTCACTGTCGCCGGAGGACGGGGAGGTCCTCTCCGAGGCCACGGTGAAGGTGAAGATAGGGGAGAGCGTCGTCCACACGGCGGGGGTGGGCAACGGCCCGGTGAACGCCCTGGACGCCGCCCTGCGCAAGGGGCTGCTCCAGTTCTACCCGGCCCTGGCGGCGGTGCGGCTGACGGACTACAAGGTGCGCATCCTGGACGAGACGGCGGGGACGGAGGCCCAGGTGCGGGTGCTCATCGAGTCCACGGACGGGACGGCCACCTGGCGCACGGTGGGGTCCTCGGCCAACATCATCGAGGCCTCCTGGCTGGCCCTGGCCGACGCCCTGGAGTTCTGGCTGCTGAGGCGGAGGGGGTAGGGGGCTGGGGGACACCCCCAGACCCCCGGCAGGGGCACAGCCCCTGCACCCCTAACCCTCTCCCCCCACAACCCTCTGCCCCGTGGGGCAGTGCGCCAGCAGCGGGCAGCGGGGGCAGGCGGGGCGGCGGGCGGCGCAGGTGCGGCGTCCGTGCTCCACCAGCAGCACATGGAAGGGGTAGACCTGCTCCGGAGATAGCATCGCCTCCAGCAGGCCGTGGGCGTGCTCCGCCGAGGCCCGCTCGGGGATGAGGCCCAGGCGGCGGGCCACCCGCGCCACATGGGTGTCCACGGGCAGGGCGGGCCGCCCCAACGAGAAGAGCAGCACGCAGGCTGCGGTCTTGGGGCCGACACCGGGCAGGGAGCGCAGCCACCCCTTGGCCTCCTCTAAGGGAAGCTCCGCCAGGAAATCCAGGCTCAACTCGCCGCGCTGCGCCAAAATCTCCCGCACCACGGCCTTGAGCCGGGGCGCTTTGACATTGCCCAGGCCCCCCGACTTGATGGCCTCTGCGATGTCTTTCACCTCCCCCTCGGCCAGCGCCTGCCAGGTGGGGAAGCGGTCGCGCAGGGCGGCGAAGGCCCGCCGGGAGTTGTAGTCGGCGGTGTTCTGGGAGAGGATGGTGTAGAGCAGCTCCGAGAGGGGGTCGTAGCGGGGACTCCAGATGGGCTGGCCGTAGGCCCCGGCGAGCAGCGCGATGACCAGGGCGGGGGCTATCAGGCGAGGCCCTCCAGGTGGCAGGTGTCGTTGATGAGGAGGGCGGCCAGGGCCTCGCCGCGGGTCTCGAAGAGGTTCACCGCCGCCACATCCTGCTCGATTTGCCAGAACTGGGAGAGCTTAAGGCCCAGGAGGTGGCAGAGGAGGGCCTTGAGCACCATCCGGTGCGAGACGACGGCCGCGGTCTCCTGAGGGTGGCGAGCCAGCGCCTCCTGCACCGCGGCGGCGGCCCGCGCCTGCATGGCCGCCAGGCCCTCGCCGTCGGGGAAGACCACCCGGTGCGGCTCCTCCTCCCAGAGGCGATAGAGGGCGGGGTCGGCGGCCTGGGCTTCATCAGGGGAGAGGCCCTGCCAGCGTCCGTAGTCGATGTCGATGACCCCAGGAAGCGACACCACCGGAAGCCTCAGACGCTTCGCCAGGGGGGCTGCCGTCTCCTGGGCGCGCCCCAGGGGGCTGGCGTAGATGGCGGCGATGCCCCTGGGGGCGAGGCTCCGGGCCAGGGCCCGGGCCTGGCGGCGTCCCAGCCCCGTCAGGGGCAAATCGGCCCGGCCCCGGAAGCGCTCCTGGGCATTCCAGGCCGTCTGGCCGTGGCGGATGAGGTAGAGGCGGGTCAGGGGACGCGCCTCCCGCCCGTGAGGCTGGCTTCCAGAGCTCGGAACTGCTCCTTGGAGCCCAGCATCACCAGCTTGTCTCCTGCCTCCAGCCTGGTCTCGGCGGGCGGGTTGGGCAGGAGCTGCCCTTCCCCCTTTTTCACCGCCACCACCATCACCCCTCCCAGCGCCTTCTGGCCCTCCGCCAGGGTGAGCCCGGCCAGGGGCGAGGATGCTGGCACCGCCAGGTCCTCCACCCGCCACTCCTGGCCCAGGCTCATGGTGATGGTGTCGATGAAGTCCACCACCGTGGGGTGAAGGGCCAGCATGGCCATGCGCCTTCCCCCCAGGCTGTGGGGCAGGATGACCCGGTCGGCGCCGGCCCGCCGGAGCTTGCCCTCGGCGCCAGGGCCGTCGCCCCGGGCCACGACGAAGAGGCGGGGGTTGAGACCCCGGGCGGTGAGGGTGATGAAGGTGTTGTCGGCGTCGCCGCCCACAGCGGCCACCAGGCACCGCGCCCGCTCGATGCCCGCGGCCTGGAGGACGGCGTCCTGGGCAGCATCCCCCTGAAGATAGAGCCGGCCGTCCTTGGTTGCCAGGGCCACGGCTCCCTCATCGCTCTCCACCACCAGGAAGGGAACCCCCTCGCCCTGGAACAAGGCAGCAATCTCCTGTCCCACCCGCCCATAGCCACAGAGGATGTAGTGGTCCTTGAGCTGGTTGATGCGCTCCTGCATGCGACGCCTCCCGAAGGTGCCCTTCATTTGACCTTCGACGACATACTGCACAATTCCGTTGAGGGTGTATAAGGCTCCTCCCACCCCGCCCACGATGAGCAAGGCGCTGAAAAGCCGCCCCGCTGGAGAAAGGGGATGCACCTCCCCGTAGCCAACGGTGGTGATGGTTATCAGGGCCATCCAAAAGGCATCGAAGATGGGCCAGCCCTCGATGAGCACATACCCAGCGGTGCCCACCGCCAGGATGAGAACCAGGAGCAGAATACCCCATCTGGTGTTGCTAGCGCTGTTCATCTGGGAGCGAGACTGAAAGGCTCATGCCCGTATTCTATCACAGACCTATGCGGGGGGCCTTCCGTTGACAGCAGCGCAGGCCAGGGCTAGAATGAAGCTCATCTCTACGGACAAGGAGGCAAGCTTTGTCCCTCACCCTGGCGGAGGCCGCGGCCCGCTACCTGGCCGCCCTGCCGCCCTCCCAGCGACAGACCAGCCAACAGGAGGTGAACAAGTTCCTGCACTGGTTCGGGGGGGACCGTCCTCTTCTGGAGCTCACAGCGCCCCAGGTGGCCGGCTACGCCGAGGGCCTGGGGATCTCCGTAGCGGACCAGGAGCAACGGCTGTCTCCCCTGAAGAAGTTTTTTGTCCACCTCAAGAAAGAGAAGCTGATTTCCGTGAGCCTGGCCCCCCACCTCCGCCCCAAGAAAGGTGGGCGGGCCAGCGGCGTCGCCCAGCGAGACGTGGAGGCGGTGAAGCTCACGCGGCAGGGCCATCAGGAGCTGGATGCCCAGATGGCAACCCTCAAAGCCCAGCGGCCCTATCTGGCCATGGAGGTGGCCCGAGCCCGGGCCGACAAAGACTTCCGGGAGAACGCGCCCCTGGACGCAGCCCGGGAGCACCAGGCCCAGGTGGAGTCTCGCATCCGCCATCTTGAGGCCACCCTCCGACACGCCGTCATCATTGAGGATGGACAGGCCCCCGAGTCCCAAATTGGCCAGGGGAGCCGCGTGGTGGTCCTGGAGCTGGAGACCCAGGAGGCCGCCGACTATACCCTGGTGGCCACCCAGGAGGCCAGCCTCCTCAAGGGCAAGCTATCCCTGGCTTCACCGCTGGGGAAGGCTCTCTTGGGGCGAAGGGTGGGGGAGGTGGTGGAGGTGGCAGCCCCGCAGGGAGTAGTCCGCTACCGCATCGACTCCGTATCCTGAAGCTGGCTCAGGCCCCTTTTCTACCTTGTGGAAGGGGGTTTATTCTTGACAGTGGGGGAGGGGTAATGGTAGGATAGGGTTCCCCCTGAGGGAGATTTTTGGGGGGGCGGGCACTTTAACAACTGGATAGTGGAAGGTTACTGAAGGGTAGACTCTAAGATTACGGAGAGTTTGATCCTGGCTCAGGATAAACGCTGGCGGCGTGCCTTATGCATGCAAGTCGAACGCCCTGCCGTAAGGCAGGGAGTGGCAGACGGGTGAGTAACGCGTAAGCGACCTACCGCGGGGAGGGGGATAACCCCCCCAAAAGGGGGCTAATACCCCGTATGAGGGGCAGGCGGACTGTCCCTGAGAGTTCACCGCAAGGTGGATGCCCTGCGAGGGGCTTGCGTCCCATTAGCTAGTTGGAGGGGTAATGGCCCACCAAGGCCGAGATGGGTAGCTGGTCTGAGAGGACGGACAGCCACACGGGGACTGAGATACGGCCCCGACTCCTACGGGAGGCAGCAGCAAGGAATTTTGCGCAATGGGCGAAAGCCTGACGCAGCAACGCCGCGTGGGGGATGACGGCCTTCGGGTTGTAAACCCCTTTTGTCGGGGAAGATGGTTGACGGTACCCGGCGTATTAGCCTCGGCTAACTACGTGCCAGCAGCCGCGGTAATACGGAGGAGGCGAGCGTTATCCGGATTTACTGGGCGTAAAGAGCGCGCAGGCGGCCCCTTAAGTCTGGGGTGAAATCTCCCGGCTCAACTGGGAGGGGTCCTCAGAGACTGGGGGGCTTGAGGGCAGCAGGGGAAGGTGGAATTCCCGGTGGAGCGGTGAAATGCGTAGATATCGGGAGGAACACCAGTGGCGAAGGCGGCCTTCTGGGCTG
>JACQUO010000028.1 GCA_016210205.1 Chloroflexota bacterium | reverse complement strand
GTTGGGGTTGGGGTAGGCGTAGGTGTGGGCGTGGCGGTTGGTCTGGGCGTTGGCGTAGGTGTTGGGGCCGCGCAGGCGGCGAGCAGGGGGAAGACTAGCGCCACTACTGCAACCCAGCGGAAGAAGGGGATGTTCAACCTCGCCAAGTTTCTCATGGGAAGTGGCCCTCCTTCTTGATGAACCTGAAAAAGGGGCAGAAAAATGCTTTAGCCAATACCATATTGGTTTCCCAGGCGCTTGTCAATACTACCAAAGTGTAAAAAGGCCCCCCGGGCATCCTGTGTCCGGGGGAGCCTCGGCATCGGCGGGCCGGTCTCCTGGCCTGTCAGACTAGTGAGCGGGCGGCGGCGCCTCCCGGCCGCCCCGGACGCCGGTGTCGGGCGAGGTGGCCTCCTTGTAAAGGGACTCCCGGCTCTTTTTGGCTCCCTTGCCCTCGTAGTCGTCGATGGCCTTGTGGAGGGCATCGGCGGCCAGGTTGGAGCAGTGCATCTTGATGGGCGGCAGGCCCCCCAACGCCTCGGCCACCGCCTTGTTGGTGACGGTTCGGGCCTCTGTCAGGGTCTTGCCCTTGACCATCTCGGTCACCATGCTGCTGGTGGCTACCGCGGCCCCGCAGCCGAAGGTCTGGAACTTGATGTCCTCGATGTGGTTGTCTTTGACCTTGATGTATATCTTCATCAGGTCGCCACAGACCGGGTTGCCCTCCAGTCCCACGCCGTCGGCATCGGGAATCATCCCCACATTGCGGGGGTTGGCGAAGTGCTCCATGACCTTTTCGCTATACATGGCTGGCTCCTTCTAGCGGGGCTGGTGGGCTAAGGGCGACATGGCCCGCAGCCGCTGGATGATGCCCGGGAGGGCCTTGACGACATAATCCATATCCTCCGGCGTGTTCTCCGGCCCCAGGCTGAAGCGGACGCTGCCATGGGCGGTTTCCACCGGCACCCCGATGGCCAGCAGCACATGGGAGGGCTCCAGGGAGGCGGAGGTGCAGGCGCTCCCCGAGGAGGCAGCGATACCTAAAAAGTCCAGGTTGAGGAGGATGGACTCCCCCTCCACGAACTCGAAGCAGAAGTTCACATTGTTGGGTAGCCGCTGCGTCCGGTGGCCGTTGAGCCGCACCCCCTCAAGGCTGCCCTCGATGCCGGCTATGAGCCGGTCCCGCAGGGCGGCCAGGCGCGGGGCGCTCTTCTCCCGCTCCGTCACCGCCAGCTCCATGGCCACGGCGGTGCCCACGATGCCGGCCACATTCTCGGTGCCGGCGCGGCGGTTGCGCTCCTGGGTGCCCCCCGACTGCTGGGGCGTAAAGGGCGTGCCCCGCCTGAGGTAGAGGATGCCGCTGCCCTTGGGCCCCCGGAACTTGTGGGAGGACAGGCTGAGAAGGTCCACCCCCAGTCGGTTCACATCTACCGGCAGGGCCCCCAGGCCCTGAACGGCATCGGTGTGGACTGAAGTCCGGGGGCTCTTCTCTTTCACCGCCCGGGCAATCTCCGCCACAGGCTCGATGGTGCCAATCTCGTTGTTGGCCAGCATGACGGAGACTAGGAGGGTCTTCTCCGTGACCGCCGCCGCCACCTGGGCCGGGGTCACCAGACCGTCGCCGTCCACTGGTAGGTAGGTGACCCTGAAGCCCTGCTTCTCCAGAAAATTGCAGGTGTGGAGCACAGCGTGATGCTCGATGTTGGTGGTGACGATGTGGTCGCCCCAGTCCCGTCCCGCCAGGGCTACCCCCTTGATGGCGGCGTTGTCGGACTCGGTGCCGCCGCTGGTGAAGATAATCTCCGTGGGGCGCGCCCCCAGCAGCGAGGCCACCTTATCGTGCGCCTCGTCCAGGGCCTTGCGGGCTTCCTGGGCGATGGTATAGACGCTGGAAGGGTTGCCGAACTTCTCCGTGAAATAGGGGAGCATGGCCTCCAGCGCCTTGGGATGGAGGGGGCTAGTGGCGGCGTGGTCAAGATAGATGGGCCGGCGGTTCATCATCATCTCACCTCAGAAAGTATAGCGGCGTCCCGGGCTTCCGTCAGGGGCCGGTAGTGGTAGAGATCCTCCAGGGTGGTGGCGTCCAGCACCCCGGCGATGGCGTCCCGGAGGCTGGCCCAGAGCCGCTGGGAGGGGCAATCGCTCTCCCGGGGGCAGGCCGGCGGCGCGAAGACCTCCGAGGCGCACTCCGCGGGGGAGATGGGGCCCTCCAAAGCTCGCAGCACCTTGCCCACAGGGATGTCCCGGGGTGGGGCGGCCAGGACATAGCCGCCATGGGCGCCCCGCTGGCTCTCCACCAGGCCGGCCCGGCGCAGCTCGCCCATGAGCTGTTCCAGGTAGCCCAGGGGGATGCCCTGGGCCTTGGCGACGCGCCCCAGGGGCTGGGGGCCTTCCCCGTAGGCCTGGGCCAGGGCCACCATGGCCTGAAGCCCGTAATGGCTGCGGCTGGAGAACCTCATAAGCCTGTGTCCTCGGCGTGTTCAGGGCGAATGTCTAGTAAACCAGTAGGAATTATAGCACTGCCCGTCAACCTTGTCAAAAGGGTGGGCCGAGGGAGTTTAGAAACGCTTCTGGGGCCCCTAAATCCCCCAGTCTTCTGGACACCTCACCCCCTTGTTCCCCCTCTCCTGTCAGGAGAGGGGAGAGAGAAAGAGACTGGGGGACACCCCCAGACCCCCGACAAGGGGGCAGAGCCCCCTTGTAATCCCCGTTGCTATCCACTCTTTTGCGCCTATAGCTTGAGGTCGCTGCGGGTGCGGATGAGGCGCAGCAGGCTGTCCCGGGCCACCATCCCCACCACCACGCCGTCCTCCACCACGGGCATCTGGTTGATGTCCGCCCTATCCATGCGCTCCAGGATGGCCAGGGCCGTGTCCTGGGGGGAGGCGGCATGGAGCTTTTCCCGGGGGGTCATGGCCACGCTCACGGTGGTGGCCTCCCAGCGGTCTTGTGGGATGGCCTTGACATTGTGCAGGGTGATGATGCCCAATAGCGTCTGGTTATCCCCCACCAGGAAGCTCCGTCGGCTGGTGCGCAGGATATGCTCCCGCACCAGGCTCCCCAGGGGCAGGGACGGCGAGACCCAGGTGTGGTCCTGGCTCATGAGGTCTCGCGCGGTGTAGCCGCGGAGCAGGTCCCGGAGCACCATCTGCTGATAGGAGCCGGAGGCCGCGCTCTCCAGAAACCAGCCGATGAGCATGAGCCAGAGGCCGTTGACCCAGAATCCCACGAAGATGGCCAGGATGCCTACCACGATGAAGAGGTAGGCGATGCCCCGCCCGCTCCAGGAGGCGATGTGGGTGGCCCGGCGGAAGTCCCCCCCCAGCCCCCAGATGGCCGCCCGCAGCACCCGCCCGCCGTCCAGGGGGAAGCCGGGGATAAGGTTGAAGAAGGCCAGCAGGATGTTCACCAGGGCCAGGTAGGCGGCCACGGCGCCCACCACTTGGGGGAGCCCCAGGGGCGTGGCCATGAGCGCGATGAGGAAGGACAAAAAGGCGATGCCCAGGCTGGAGAGAGGCCCTGCCAGGGCCATGGTCAATTCGTCCCGGGGACGGGAGGCCTCCTGGGTGATGTGGGAGACGCCCCCAAAGATGAACAGGGTGATTTCCCGCACGGGGATGCCCTGGCGCTGGGAGACGGCGCTGTGGGCCAGCTCGTGGGCCACGACCGAGGCGAAGAAGAGGAGGCTGGCGGCAGCCCCCACGGGCCAGTAGGCCCACCCGGGCCAGCGAGGATAGTTCCCCGGGAAGTACTGGAGGGCCAGGGAGGCGGTGATGAGGAAGAAGATGATGAACCAGCTGTAGCTCACCCCCAGCTCGATGCCGAAGAGTCGGCCCAGGCGGAAGGAGCTCTTCATGGCCCCTCCTCCTTGGCGGCCTCAATCAAGCGGAAGATGTCTCCCCACAGATGCTCCTCCCGCCGCACCGCCAGGCCGGCCCGGCGCACATTCTCCACGGTGCGGCGGTTGATGTTCTCTCCCCCCACCCTCACCGTGGCCGCATTCAGGCGATCCATGGCCCATCCCAGAGGGCCATCGCTCCGCATGTGCTCCAGGAGCAGCACCTGGCCCCCTGCCTTGAGCACCCGCCCCGCCTCCCGCAGCCCCAGCACGGGGTCGGGGATGGAGCAGAAGACGAAGGTGGCGATAACGGCGTCGAAGGTGGCGTCGGGGAAGGCCAGGGCCTGGGCATCCATGAGGAGCAGCTCCACGGCCACGCCGTCCTCGGCCCGGCGCGCCTGGGCCCGGGCCAGCATCCCCGGGGTCAGGTCCAGGGCCGCCACTGGCCGGCCCGCCGGGTAGTGGGGGAAGTTCTTCCCCGTCCCCACCCCCAGCTCCAGGATGTGTCCCCCCTCCCCCCGCACCTGGCTCCAGAGGAGGCGGCGCCAGCGGTGGAAGGCCAGCCATTCTAGGGGGGACTCGGCCCGGTCGTAGCAAGAGGAGGCCCGTTGGTAGCGGGACTGGGTCAGGCGAGTGGCTTTTAGGTCAGGGGTTTGGTTCACAGGGGTCAAGGCTCCTCCAGGCCTGCCTAGGGCGGGCGGGTGGCCCCCGGGGCCACCTCAAAACTACACTAGCCTATGGGGAAAGGGGTGTCAAATGAGGCCTTTTACCTGGAGTCCAGAGGGCGAACAATTGGCAGGGGTCTGGGAGCCTGCCCTTGAGTGAAGCGAAGGGGTGTCCCCCAGGGATTCTTCGCTTCGCTCAGAATGACAGAGTCCGCTCCGTGTTCGAAGGGGGAGCCCAGAGGGGCTGTGCCCCTCTGGCAGGGGGTTTGGGGGAACCCCCCAACATCTATCTCCCCCCTTCTCCTCCCAGGAGAAAGGGGCCAGGGGGGTGAGGTCTCCAGAAGGTTGGGGGCCTTGGAGGGTTGAGAAGGGTCTATAAACACCCTCGCCTAAGTAGAGGGCTGAAAAAGGAGCGTGCAGAGGGGCGAAGCCCCCTTTGCCAGGAGTCTGAGGGTATCCCTCAGATATAAATCCCCCCCTTCCTGGCCAGGAAGGGGGGGGTGATGGTCGAAAGGGGTTTTTCAGCACTTCTTAGGGACGGGGCGAGGCGGCGATATACCCCATGAGCTTGTAGGCCAGCTTGGCGGCGGCGAAGGCGCAGGCCGGCGGCCCCAGATTGGGCGATAGCTCCATCACATCGAAGCCCACCACCCGCCGCTCCCGGGCCACCATCCGCAGGAGGGCCAGGGCCCGCTCCCAGGGCAGGCCGCCGGGCTCAGGCGTCCCCACCGCGGGCATGAAGGAGGGGTCAAAGACATCCAGGTCCAGGCTCACATAGACATGGGGGGAGAGGCCAGTGATGATGCCCTGGGCCCAGCGGGGGGGATAGCTCTCCGGAACGGAGAAGAAGGTATGGCCGCTTTGTCTCACGAAGTCCCGCTCCTCCAGGCTCAGGGAGCGCACCCCCACCTGCACCAGGGGGCATAGCTCCAGCACTCGCCTCATGACGCAGGCATAGCTGTATTTGGTGCCCAGGTAGCGGTCCCGCAGGTCCGCATGGGCGTCCAGGGTCAGCACCGAGAGGTCGGGGTAGCGCTCTTGGGCCGCCTGCGCCATCCCCAGGGTCAGGGAGTGCTCCCCGCCCAGCATCACGGGGACCTTCCCCGCCCGGAAGAGGGCCCGCCCCGCGGCTCTCACCTGGGCCATGACGGCCTGGGGCCGGCCTAAGGACAGCTCCAGCTGGGGCAGGGTGCAAATCCCCACCTCCGAGACCTCCCTGTCCAGCTCCGGGTCGTAGAGCTCCAGGAGCTGGGAGGCGGCGATGATGGCCCCCGGCCCCAGGTGGGTGAGGCCCCCATGCTCTGAGGTGCCCCGATAGGGGACGGGGAGAACAACGAAGCGGGCGGTGGCGAAGCGGGCCTGCTGGGGAGGGACGGCGGCGAAGCTATCGGCCCCGCCCAGGGGCGGCTCTGGGAGGCGGGCCATCAGGAGAAGAGCCGCTCCCGCTCCGGACGAAAGGCCGGCTTCTGGCGCTTTTTGGCCCGGGCTAGGTGGCGCTCCGCCAGGGCCGAGACCAGGAGGGGCAGGGCGATGGTGGCGTCGGCGTTGATGGTGGTGGTGCGGGCCTTGGGGGCGATTTTGCCCCAGGACTGGGCCTCGCTGAAGGTGCAGCCCGAGAGCCCGCCCCACTGGGGGGCGTCGGCGGTTATCTGCACCGCATAGCTGTGGCCCATGTTGGGGTTGGGCGCATCGGCCAGGGAGGAGGCGGTAACCTCCGTCTGCTGGATGAAGTTCTTGGGGGTGCCGCCCCCCACATAGACGACCCCGGTGACCGTAGCCCGGCGGCAAATCTCCGCCGTCTCCCACACATCGCCGATGATGTCGAAGGTGAAGTGGAGCCCCGTCTTGGCTCGGGTCTCGGCCAGGGCGATGCCCATGGAGGAATCCCCCAGGGCCGGGCAGTAGATGGGGACTCCCGCCGCGGCGGCGGAGGTGAGGATGCCCTCCCCTTGGCCCTCCTGGGCCAGATGCCGCCCCAGGCGGTGGAGGAACTCCCGGGTGGTGTAGGGCCGGCCCCGGTCTAAAGTGGCGGCGAAATCGGCCACATAGGTGTCGCCCTGGCGGAAGGATGGCTCCTCCTCCAGGACATCGTAGATACGGAAGAGGCCCTGCTTCTTCAGGCGGGCGTCGTCGGTGTGGGGATGCCCCTGCCAGGGCTGCCAGCCCAGGGTCTCCTGGAGGTCGTGGTAGAGGTTGGCCCCCGTGGAGACCACCACATCCACGAAGCGCCGCTGGATGAGGTAGGACACCACCTGGCGCATCCCCGCCGGGACCATGGCCCCCGCCAGACCGAAGAAGATGGTGGTGTCCTCCTCCAGCATGCGCCGCCAGATGTCCAGCCCCTCGGCCAGGCTGCGGGCCTGAAAAGCAGTGTCCCCCATCCGCTCGATGAGCTCCGCCGCCGAGGCGGTGGGCGTGATGGGGAAGGGGTGGACCCGCTTACCTCTTGCCATTGCCACCCCGGCGCCTGGGGGTAGCGGTGAGCATGTCCCGCTCGCCCTGCACCACTTTGGAGGCCGCTTCCATCTCCGTGGGATACTCCAGCCCGCGCTCGATGAGGTGCGTCTTGGCGAGGCTCAGTCCCAGCATGGTCTGCAGCTCGTGAGTGGCCCTCTCGGCGTCGAAGAGCTTGCAGGAGAAGATGTCGATGTTCACATAGCCGCGGTCGGGGAAGGTGTGGATGCTGATGTGGCTCTCCGCGATGAGCACAAACCCCGAGACGCCCCAGTCCTGAGGCTTCACCCCCACATAGCGGAGGATGAAGGGCTGGGAGATTTTGGTCATCCCAATCCTGGTGGGGTACTCATCCAGGAACTGGTGGATGAGCCTCTCATCCTGCAGCTTCTGGGAGTCGGCGCCATAGCCGTCGATGATTAGGTGCATCTCACTCCTCTAGGTGAAGTTTATGTCAGGGCGACCACGCCCGGGCCCGGACAACGAGAAAGCTGGCCCTGGCGCCAGGGGCGCCAGCGGGCCAGCTGCGTTTCCCTTCGGGGGAAAGCTAAAGAGTATAAATTTCTTGGCTACGGCGGGGAATCCCCCCGGCTCCCAGGGGGCCCCGCCGTAGCGCGCGGGGTCAGCCAGGGTTGATGTAGCTGTCTCTAGCAGCGGGCAGTCTTTTATTTCGGTATTCCTCCCCAAAGTCCTTGTGGCCACGGGATGAGGGCCGGGCCTGGTCCCTTGCTAAGCGATAAGTAAGCATAACTCCTGCGACCACCCCCCTTCAAGAAGGAAATCTTTATTATTAGCCAAGGATACTAGCACAGTTCTCCTCAATTAGCAATATCCTGGGGCGGGCTATTTTCTCCTTGGGGCTGGGTTGGCGGCCGGGGCCCTTTGCGCCGTCGGGAGGCCTCCGGTAGGCGCTGCACCTCGGCCAGGGGGACCTCCACCACCGCCTCACTCTCCAGCATCACCGCCACCATCTCCTTGATGAAGTTGGTCCCCACCACCCGCACCGTCCCCAGGGAGGTGGTCACCATCTCCCCCGGGTGGGGCATCAGCTCGCCCAAGGCCCGGTAGTTCGCCAGCTCGTAGCCCAGGCAGCACATGAGCCGCCCGCACATGCCCGAGAGTTTCTGGGGGTTCAGGGCCAGGTTCTGCTCCTTGGCCATCTTGATAGAGACGCTCTCAAAGGCGGTGAGGAAGGTGCCGCAGCACAGGGAGCGCCCGCAGCGCCCGAAGCCGCCCTGGAGCTTGGCCTCGTCTCGAGCGCCCACCTGATGCAGCTCCACCCGGGTCCTGTAGATGGCCGCCAGCTCCCGCACCAGCTGGCGGAAGTCCACCCGGCCCTCGGAGCTGAAGTTGATGGTGAGACGGCTGGCGTCCAGGGCGAACTCGGCGGTGAGGACCTTCATAGAGATGCCCAACTCCACTGCCTTCTCGTGGCAGCGGGCCAGGGCCTCGGTCTCCCGCTTCAGGTTCTCCTCCCCGCGCTGCCGGTCCTCCGGGGAGGCCAGCCGGAGCACCGGCTTGAGCTCCTCCCGCAGCTGTGCCGCCTTGAGTTGCTCCGGGGTGATGACCACCTGCCCCAGGGCCAGCCCGCGGGCGGTATCCACCACCACCTGGTCGCCGGGGTTCACCACTAGGCCCCCGGCCTGAAAATAGTAAAGGGGCCCGGCGCGGCGAAAGCGCACGCCTAAAAATTCGCTCATGGAAAGCCTGCCTTAGAGTTTTTTAGGGGGACTGCCGGCGCCGCCGCCTCCGGGTTGAGCCGCGGCCAGCCCAGGAAGAGGTTCTCCAGCGCCAGGCGGGGCCCGGCGTTAAGCTCCAGGGCCCGACGGGTCTCCTGAAGCCGGGCCAGGGCGGAGGCGATGTCCTTTAGGGAAAGGCGCTGGGCCTGGGCCAGAAGCTCCTTCTCCCAGGGGAGGTTGACGGCGGCTGCGGGGAGGCCCGCCTTGACCACCAGGAGGTCTCGCCACCAGCCCTGCCACTCCTCCAGAGTCGGCAGCAGGGTGGCCCGGGACTCGGCGCGGCGGGCCGCGGCGGCAAAGCGCCCCTCCAGGTCCTCCCCCAGCAACGACCAGAGCTCCCCCAGCCGCTCCTCGTAGCCCTGCAGTGAGGTCGGCTCCGCCAGGGCGGAGAGGGCCCAGCCGGGGCGGCCCCGGCTCAGGCGGGCCAGGGCCTTGGCCCGCTCGGACGGGAGGCCGCACTCTTGTCTCAGGAAGCCCTCCAGGAGGGCCAAGGGCACTGGGCCCAGCTCCAGCCGCTGGCACCGGGAGTGGATGGTGGCCGGCAGGCGCTCCGCCCGCTCCGCCAGGAGGAAGAAGTGCACTTGGGGCGGGGGCTCCTCCAGGGTCTTGAGGAAGGCGTGGGCGGCATCACCCGAGAGCAGGTCCGCCCCTGTCACGATGAAGACCCTGGCCGGCCCCTCGAAGGGCATGAGGTGGGCCAGCCGCTCCAGCTCCCGAATTTGGTCGATGCCCAGGGCACTCTGGCGGGAGCCCTCTTCGCTCGAGGTGGCGCGTGGTGCGAGCTCCGTCACATCGGGATGCCCGCCGCTGGCGATGCGCCGGCAAGGGGAGCACTCCCCGCAAGGGGGGCGCTCCCCCCGGCAGAAGAGGGCCTGGGCCAGGTGCAGGGCCAGGGTCCTCTTGCCGACGCCCTCAGGGCCCACCAGCAGATAGGCGTGGGCCAGCTGGCCCGCTTTGAGGCTATTTTCCAAAAAGGCCAGGGCCTTTTCCTGTCCCAGGACTCTCAATCTATGTCAATTCCCGCTCTCTAAGCCGTGTAAACGGATATTATTATAAAGCCCAACATGGCTGAGGTCAAAAGGGGCCTGGGAGAGCGTTTGGGAACGTTGCTCAACCCCCTAATTTCCCAGTCTGAGGGATAACCTCTCCCCCTCTCCCGAGAGGAAAGGGGGAGAGAAGGAAGCCTGGGGGACACCCCCAGACCCCCGGCAGGGCAAGGCCCTGCACCCACAATCCCACTTGAGGTCAGGCCGTTGGGGCAGACAGCCCCCAGGCTCCTGCCAGTGGGGGGTGCGCTCTCTGGACTCCCCTAGCCAGGACGGGGGTGCAGGGGGCTCGGCCCCCTGCCAGGGGGTTTGGGGGAACCCCCCAACAGCTATCTTCCCCCTTCTCCTCCCAGGAGAAGGGGGATTCAGGGGGATGAGGTGCCCCGAGATGGCAGCAGCGCCTCTCAGGGCTTGCCCTTCGTCCTCCGGCGGCGGGCCTCAAGTTGACACTCCCTGGGGAAAATGGTATCTTGCCAGATTGTCATGGGGTGCAGGAAAGGGGGAAGGCCTTGGCCACCAAGATAGTCCGACAGGCGCAGAAGGAAGGGCGCACTGCCCTCAATGAAGTTGAGTCCAAGGAGCTTTTAGCCAAGGCGGGCATCCCCGTGGTGTCCACCCGGCTCGCCCGCACCAAGGCCGAGGCGGTGGCCCTGGCCCAGGAGCTGGGCCTGCCCGTGGCCCTGAAAATCGTCTCCCCGCAGATACTGCACAAGACGGACATCGGCGGGGTCGCCCTGGGGCTGGCCAGCGCGGCCCAGGTGGCGCGCGCCTACACCCAGATAATGGCGGCGGCCCGGGAGCGGGCCCCCGGCGCCCAGGTCACCGGGGTCTCGGTCCAGCCCATGGCCCCGCCCGGGGTGGAGGTCATCATCGGCCTGACCAAGGACCCCCAGTTCGGCCCCGTGCTCATGTTCGGCCTGGGCGGGGTGCTGGTGGAAATCATCAAGGATGTCTCCTTCCGCATCGTCCCCCTGGAGCGGCGGGATGCCGCCCAGATGATTCGGGAAATCAAGGGCTTCCCCCTTCTCACGGGCTATCGCGGCTCCAAGCCGGCCAACCTCAAGTCTCTGGAGAAAATCCTCCTGTCCCTCTCGTCCTTCGCCGAGAAGAACCCAGAGATAAAGGAAATCGACCTCAATCCCATCTTCGCCCGCCCCGACGGGGCGGTGGCGGTGGACGCCCGGGTCATATTAGAATGACCTGGGGAGTGTCCTCGCTGAGGCTGGAAAGGGCAGCGCAGTGAACCCCAACGCCAACGGCCTGCACCGGGCCTTCAACCCCCGCACCGTGGCGGTGGTGGGGGACAAAAAGCAGACGGACTACATGTGGCTGCGGAACATGAAGGGCTTCAGGGGCAAGCTCTACTCCGTCCAGGTGGACCCCCAGGAGCTCGCCGGCATCGCCGCCCTGGGCGTGTCCAACTGCCCCAGCCTCAAGGACATCCCCGAAGCGGTGGACTATGTCCTCTGCGCCGTGCCTCGGGCGGTGGCCCCCCGGATAGTGGCCGACTGCATCGAGAAGAAGGTGGGCGGGGTGGCCCTCTTCACCTCCGGCTTCGCCGAGACGGGCACCGAGGAGGGCGCGCGCCTCCAGGGCGTCCTCACCGAGATGGCCCGCAAGAGCGGCCTGACCCTCATCGGCCCCAACTGCATGGGCATCTACAATCCCTCCCTGGGCCTCTGCAACGGGGCCGACCAACCCGTGGGGGCCGGCGGCCCGGTGGGGTTCATCTCCCAGAGCGGCAACCACGGGGTGACCTTCAGCCTGGTGGCCGCCCGCCACGGCCTGCGGGTCAGCAAGCTGGTATCCTTCGGCAACGCCGTCGTCCTGGACAGCCCGGACTATCTGGAGTATTTGGCCCAGGACGCCAACACCCGGGCCATCGGGATGTACCTCGAGGGGGTCAAGGACGGGCGGCGCTTCTTGCGCACCCTGAAATCCGTGGCGGCCCAGAAGCCCGTGGTCATCTGGAAGGGGGGGCAGACCGAGGCCGGGGCCCGCGCCTCCGCCTCCCATACCGCCTCCCTGGCGGCCTCCCACCAGGTCTGGCTGGCCCTGGTGCGCCAGGGTGGGGCCCTGGCGGTGGACAGCCTGGAGGAGATGGTGGATACCCTCAAGGCCCTGCTCTTCCTCAAGCCCCCCAGCGGCGGCCGGGTGGGCCTGGTGGCCGCCACCGGGGGCCAGTCGGTGGTGATGACCGATGCCTTCACCAAGGCGGGCTTGGAGGTGCCCCTCCTTACCGAGGCCACCTATAAGGAGTTCGCCGGCTTCTTCAATATCGTCGGCGGCAGCTATAAGAACCCCCTGGATGTGTCCTCCAACTTCACTACCGTGGAGCTGGTGCGGCGCATCCTCACCATCCTGGAGGCGGATGCCCATGTGGACGCCCTGGGGGTGGAGCTCTCCGCGGGTTTCCTGACCCGGCGCTGGCAGCGGGACCCCCAGTTCGCCGAGCGCTATCTGGCGTTTTTGGAGGAGCTGAAGGGGCGCTCCCCCAAGCCCCTCCTGGTCATCGGCACCGCTGGCCACAAGGAAGAGGCGGCGGTGGAGCTGCGGGAGAAGCTGGCGGAGCGGGGCATCCCCGCCTTCCCCACCTTCGAACGGGCGGCTCGGGCCCTGAAGAGAGCCTTGGACTATCACCGGTCTCGCGCCGGACTTTAGAGGAGAAAAGTGTTAAAGATAAAGCTGCAGCGAATTGGCGCTAAGAAACAGCCCTACTACCGGGTGGTGGTGGCCGAGGCGCGCTCCGCCCCCGGCAGCCTTCCCGTGGAGGTCTTGGGCCACTATGCCCCCCTGCGGGAACCGGAGCAGCTGGAGCTGAAGAAGGAGCGTGCCCAGCACTGGCTCGCCCATGGGGCCCAGCCCACCGACAGGGCCCTGCGCCTCCTCCGAGGGCTGGGCCTGGAGGGCTTGCAGGCGCTCCCCCCCCTTAAAGCTCACAAGGGCAAGAAAAAGGAGAGGGCGGCCTCCCCCGCTCCGGCGACCCCCGCTCCGCCCTCCCCTGAGAAGCCGTGAAAGAGCTTATCACCTACATCGCCCAGTCCATCGTGGACGACCCCGAGGCGGTGGCGGTGACCGAGGTGGTCATGGGGGACCGGCGCATCTACCGCCTCTCCGTGGCCCCCGGCGATATGGGCAAGGTCATCGGGAAGCAGGGGCGCATCGCCTGGGCCATCCGCACCCTGCTGCGGGTGGCTGCCATCAAAGAGGACGCCCACGCGGTCCTGGAGATAGTGTAGCGGGCTGTCCCTCTGCTGCATCGGCGGCCTAACCATAGTGTCTTTCCTCTCGTAGCCTTTTTGCCAGCCCTACCTCCAATTTTGTGCTGCTAGAACCCATTCCGAAATTCCCTCCGGGGGAGTCCAGAGGGGGCTGTGCCCCTGCCAGGGGCCTGGGGGTGTCCCGTGCCTGCCGCAGGCTGGAGAAGGGGCGTCCCCCATCCTTCTCTTCCCACTCCCAAGCGGAGACATGGGGGACCCCCGGGGTGCAGGGTTCCCCCTGCCGGGGGTCTGGGGGTGTCCCCCAGCTTCCTTTTCCCTCCCCCTCTCCCTTGGCAAGGGAGAGGGGGATACAGGGGGTGAGGGATTTTGGGATAGGCTCTAGCGCCTTGCAGGGGTTGAGAGGAGCTTCAGGTGGGCAGCGGGAGGGAGCGGTGGGGGGCCCTTAGAGAGATAGCGGCCCTTTTCCTCAAACTGGGATGCATTGGCTTCGGGGGGCCTGCCGCCCACATCGCCATGATGCGGGACGAGGTGGTCCGTCGCCGGGGATGGCTGGACGACCAGGCCTTTCTGGACATGGTGGGGGTCACCAACCTCATCCCTGGCCCCAACTCCACGGAGATGGCCATCCAGCTGGGCCACCGCCGGGCCGGCTGGCCCGGGCTGCTCCTGGGGGGCGCCCTTTTCATCCTCCCCGCCATGCTCATCGTCTTGGCCCTGGCGGCAGTCTATGTCCAGTACGGCGCTACCCCTCAGGCTGGGGCGCTCCTTTACGGCGTCAAGCCCGTCATCATCGCCATCATCCTCCATGCCCTGTGGAGCCTGGGGCGGCGGGCCATCAAAAACCTGGGGCTGGCGGCCGTAGGCGTGGCGGTGGTGGCGGGGTATTTTTTGGGCCTCAATGAAATCGCCCTGCTCTTCGCCGGCGGGGCCGTGGTCATGGCGGCCCACCTGGGGCGGCGGGCGTGGCTGAAGCAGGCCCTGGGCGCCGTGGCCTTGCCCCTGGGCCTCCCCCTGATGCCCCTGGACGCTTACTCTGCCGCCTTTAGTTTGACCGCCCTTTTCCTAAACTTCCTGAAAATTGGCTCCGTCCTCTACGGGAGCGGCTATGTGCTCCTGGCTTTCCTTCAGGCCGACTTCGTGGAGCGGCTGGGCTGGCTCACCGAGGGGCAGCTCCTGGACGCCATCGCTGTGGGCCAGTTTACCCCTGGGCCCGTCCTCACCACAGCCACCTTCGTGGGCTATGTGGTGGGAGGGTGGCCCGCGGCCATCCTGGCCACGGTGGGTATCTTCCTCCCCTCCTTCATCTTCGTAGCGCTGTTGGTGCGGGTGCTGCCCTGGCTCCGCCGCGCTTCGTGGACGGGGGCGGCCCTGGACGGCGTGAATGTGGCTTCCCTGGGGTTGATGGCCGGGGTGGCCTGGCAGTTGGGCCGGGCCGCCATCGTTGACCCCTTCACCATCGTCCTGGGGCTGGCCTCCCTGGCGCTGGTGGCCCGGACACGGCTCAACTCCGCATGGCTCGTATTGGGCGGCGCCGCCGCGGGGCTGGTCTTCCGCTTGGTGTTGGGGATTCCCTGACGGGATGGAAATGGCTCCCCTCTAGTTTTATTGACTTTGCCCCGAGCCTGGGCCATAATCTTATAACTTTGATTCCGGCCTCTTTTTCCTTTAATTTAATCCAGGTTGTATGGCCTAATGGGTTTGAGAAAACAGGCTGAGAGATTTGTGGGGAGGCGGGTATGGCGGAGCTGGCCCTCGCGGATATCAAAGTCATTGACCTGACCCAGCGGATAGCGGGCCCCTACTGCACCAAGCTCCTGGCGGACTACGGAGCCGATGTTATCAAGGTGGAGCGCCCCGGCACCGGCGACCTCGCCCGGAGCCTGGGGCCGTTTTTTCACGACGACCCCCACCCCGAGAAGAGTGGCCTGTTTTTGGCCCTCAACACCAACAAGCGGGGCATCACCCTGGACCTCAAGAGTGCGGCGGGGCGGAAAATCCTCCTGGAGCTGGTGCGGGACGCCGACCTGCTCATCGAGAGCTACGCCCCCGGCGCCATGGAGAGCTTCGGCCTGGGCTATCACGTCCTGGAGCGGGCCAACCCCAAGCTGACCATGGTCTCCATCTCTAACTTCGGCCAGACGGGGCCCTACCGGGACTTCAAGGCCACGGAGATTGTCCTCTACGGCCTGGGGGGGGAGATGTACTCCTGCGGCAACCCCCAGCGAGAGCCCGCCAAGCTCTACGGCGATATCGGCCAGTTTCACGCCGGGCTGAACACCGCCGGCCTCGCCCTGGGGGCCGTCTTCGGGGCCCGGGCCAGCGGCCAGGGCCAGTGGGTGGATGTCTCCCTCATGGAGCTCTGGGCCGCCAGCCAGGACCGCCGCACCACCCTCCTCATCGGCTACCAGTACACCGGGGAGGAGTATCCGCGCCTGCCCACCTCGGGCCTGGGGCTGGCCTCGGGCTACTACCCCTGCGCCGATGGCTACTTCGCCGCCGGGGCCCTGCTCCATTGGGACGCCTTCGTCAACTGGCTGGACAGCCCGGAGCATCCCCATCCCGTGCTCCGAGACCCCAAATGGAGGGCGCCCACGGCCCAGGGCAACCCCCAGCTGCGAGAGGAGCTAGACGCCATGTACTATCCCTTCCTGGCGGATAAGACCATGGTGGAGCTGTGGGAGTCGGCCCAGGCCGCCAAGCTTCCCTCCTCCCCCCTCTATGGTGTGGCTGACCTCTTCAAAGACCCCCACTTCGCTGCCCGCGGCTACTTCGTGGAGATTGACCATCCCGCCACAGGGCCGCTGAAATACCCTGGCGCCCCCTACCGTCTGGAGAAGTCCCCCTGGGCCATCCGCCGCCCGGCCCCCCTGCTGGGGCAGCACAACGCCAAGGTGCTGGGGGCCTTGGGCTACAGCAAAGAGGACCTGGTGCTCCTGCGGGAGCAGGGGGTCATCTAAGACAAAAGGGGTAGAGGGAAAGGGATAGGAGGAGACATTACTATGGCCCAGCTGCCCCTGGCGGGAATACGGATAGCCGACCTCACCGGCGTCTGGGCCGGGACCTTCGGCATGATGCTCTTGGCTGATTTGGGCGCCGAGGTCATCCGCGTGGAGTCCACCCAGTTCTTCCAGACCTTCACCCGGGGCATCATCGCCCGGCCTCCCAAGGCCATGATTGCCACCCAGGCCCTGCTCCTGGGGGGCTACGCCGGCCGCGACCCGGGCCCCCGGCCCTGGAATCGCTGGAGTTTCTTCAACTCCACGGGGCGCAACAAGCTCTCCATGACCGTTGACATGCGCCGCCCCGAGGGCATGGAGGTCTTCAAGCGCCTGGTCAAGGTCTCCGATGTGGTGGTGGAGAACGCCCAGTCCGAGGTCATGGATCGCCTGGGGGTCACCTATGAGATGCTCCAGGCCGTCAAAGAGGACATCATCTATATGCGTATGCCAGGCTACGGCACCTGGGGTCCCTACGCCAGGTACCGGGTCTATGGGGCCAACATCGAGGACTCCGTGGGGCACAACTCCCTGCGCGGCTACCGAGACCTCACCCCCTCCGAGGGCCTCTCCGGCGTCCTGGTCTCCGACGCTGCCGGCATCGGGGCGGCCTTCGCCGTGCTGGCGGCCCTGAACTACCGCAGCCGCACCGGCCAGGGCCAGCTGGTGGAGGCAGCCCAGGCGGAGAATGTCCTGCCCTTCTTCTCCCAGGCCATCATGGACTACACCATGAACGGCCACGTCCAGGGGCCCATCGGCAACCGGCACCCCACGGCCCTCCAGGGCACCTACCGCTGCAGGGGTGACCCCCGCTGGGAGGAGGGCTTCGGCTCCTGGGTTAACCTCACCGTGTCCACCGATGCGGAGTGGGCGGGCCTGGTGCGGGCCATGGGCAACCCCCCTTGGGCCCGGGACGAGAAGTTCGCCGACCCCCTCTCCCGCCACCGTCACCACGACGAGCTGGACCGCCTCATCGAAGAGTGGACGCTCCAGCACGACGGCTACGCCCTCATGTATATGCTTCAGAAAGAGGGGGTGCCCGCCGCGCCCGTGCTTTCCAACAAGGCCCTCTTCGACGACCCCCACATGAAAGACCGGGGCTGGTTTGAGACCGTCACCCATCCCGAGGTGGGGACTCACCCCTATCCCGGGGTGCACGCTAAGCTCTCCAAGACCCCCCTCTCCATCAGGAAGCCCCCGGTACGCCTGGGGGAGGACAACGAGTATGTCTATAAGCAAGTCCTGGGATTCAGCGACGCGGAGTACCGTGAGTTCGAGCGCCTCGGCCACATCGGCATGGACTATCGGGCGGACATCCGCTAGCGTCCTGTCGGGCTGTTCGCTTTTATTTCGGGGTGCAGGGGCGACGCCCCCTGCCAGGGGGATGAGGTTGCTAAACAACCTCTTCTGGCTCCTTTGACCCCCTTCGGCCCTGATGTTAGAATGAGACAAGGTGCAGCACGCTTCGCTGCGATATGTGGGCCGGCGGCCCTGAGGGGGAAAAATGTCCGGTCATTCCAAATGGTCCACCATCAAGCACCAGAAGGGGGTGGCCGACGCCCGCCGCGGCAATCTTTTCACCAAGCTGACCCGGGAGCTCATCGTGGCGGCGCGCGAGGGCGGCCCTGACCCCGCCATGAACGCCCGTCTCCGCCTGGCGGTGCAGAAGGCCAAAGACAACAGCATGCCCGGCGAGAACATTGAGCGGGCCATCAAAAAGGCGGCGGGCGGTGTGGAGGGGGCCTCCCTGGCAGAAGTGACCTACGAGGGCTACGGGCCGGGCGGCACCGCCATCCTAGTTCAGGGCCTCACGGACAACCGCAACCGCACCCTCTCCGAGGTGCGCAACATCTTCGCCCGGGGCGGCGGCAGCCTGGGAGACCACGGCTGCGTGGCCTGGCTCTTCCAGTCCAAGGGGGTCCTGGTGGCCCAGGGCGGCGGTCACGACCTTGAGGAGATTGAGCTCCTGGCCATCGACGCTGGGGCCGAAGATGTGAAGGTGGAGGGAGGGGCCGTGGAGATTGTCACCCGCCCCAGCGACCTGGAGGCCGTGCGCCGGGCCCTGGAGGCCAAGGGCATCCCCATCGCCTCGGCCGAGGTCTCCATGCTCCCCAAGACCGCGGTGGAGGTGTCGGACGAGGCTGAGGCCATCAAGGCCCTCAAGTTCCTGGAGCGGCTAGAGGAGTTGGACGAGGTGCAGCAGGTCTTCACCAATGCGGACTTCCCCAACGAAGTTTTGGAGAAGTTCAAGGGGTGAGGCTCCCAGAGCCCCCGTCCCAGCTCATCCTGGGCCTCGACCCGGGGCTGGCGGCCCTGGGCTGGGGACTGGTGCGGGGCGGCGAGCCGCCTCAGTCCGCTGGCTATGGCGTCCTCACCACCACGCCTGACTCCTCCACCCCGGAGCGGCTCCTGACCCTCTACCGCCAGCTTACAGACATCCTCCTGCGTTACGGTCCCACCGACGTGGCGGTGGAGGACTTCGTGGGGCGCAACCTGCGCTCCGCCCTGGCCGTGGGCCAGGCCCGGGGGGTGGCTCTCCTGGCCGTGGCCCAGCGGGGCCTGCCCGTCTTCTCGTACACCCCGCTCCAGGTGAAAATGGCCGTCTCCGGCTATGGCCGCGGGCCCAAGGAGCAGGTTCAGGAGATGACACGTCTCCAGCTGGGCCTGGCGGCCGTCCCCCAACCTGACCACGCCGCCGATGCCCTGGCGGTAGCCCTGTGTCACCTCGCCCTGGCCCGCCGCACCGCCCTGGTGGAGGCGGCCCGGCAGCGGCAGGATTGAGGACGCCATGATTGCCGCCATCGAGGGCGTGCTGGAGGCCCGGGGCCCGGACTGGGTCCAGGTGCGGGTGGGGGGCCTCAGCCTGCACCTCGCCGTGCCTACCTTCACCCTGGAGGCCCTCCCGTCCCCGGGGGAGCGGGTGCGGCTGCGCACCCACCTCTACCTGCGGGAGGAGGTCATCGCCCTCTACGGCTTCGCCACCAGCGAGGAGGTGGCCCTCTTCGAGCTGCTCATAGAGGTGCCCCGGGTGGGGCCCAAGCTGGCCCTGGCCCTCCTCTCCGCCTTCAGGCCGGAGCGCCTGGCCCAGGCCATCGCCTCCGAGGAGGTGGCCCTCCTCTCCCAGGTGCCGGGGGTGGGCAAGAAGACCGCCAGCCGCCTGGCCCTGGAGCTCAAGGACAAGCTGGGGCCCCTGGCGGCGGCCGCCCCTCGCCCCGTCGGGCCGGGGAGCGCCGAGGTCATCGCGGCCCTGGCCGCCCTGGGCTACACCGCCACCGAGGCGGCCCAGGCGGCGGCCCGCCTCCCCGCCGGCTCCGACCTCCCCCTGGAGGAGAAGGTGAGGCTGGCCCTGCGCCACTTTGGCGGCGGGTGAGGTGGGGTACAGGGGTGAAACCCCTGCCAGGGGGTCTGGGGGACCCCCCCAACTTACCTTTCCCCCCTCCTCCTGCAGGAGAAGGGGGCCAGGGGGATGAGGTATAAGCGAGCAGCAAGGGCCTCCTTTATCTGTCCAGGCAAATCAGAAACCGAAAGAAAGGCCGATGCCATGAAGGATAGAATCCCCCCCAACCAGTACCAGGAGCAGGGCTTCCCCGTCCTCCACCTCGGCCCCATCCCCACCTTCGACCCCGCCACCTGGGATTTCCGCGCCGAGGGCCTGGTGGAGCGTCCCCTGCGCCTTACCTGGGAGGAGTTCCGCCGCCTCCCCAGTGTGGTGGACGCCTCCGACTTCCACTGCGTCACCGGCTGGAGCCGCCTGGACAACCGCTGGGAGGGCGTCCGCTTCCGTGCCATCGCCGAGCTGGCCCAGGTCAAACCCCAGGCTGCCTTCGCCACCATCCTGGCGGAGCACGGCTACACCACCAGCCTGCCCCTGGCGGAGCTCATGGAGGAGGAGGTCCTCTTCGCTTGGGTCTGGGAGGGCCAGCCCCTGACCCCGGAGCACGGCTACCCCCTGCGCCTGGTGGTGCCCCAGAAGTACGCCTACAAGAGCGCCAAATGGGTGCGCGGCGTGCGCTTCACCGCCCGGCAGGAGCCGGGCTACTGGGAGGCGCGTGGCTACTCCAACACCGCCGACCCCTGGCGGGAGGAGCGGTATAGCTGAAGCCCCCTCGTTTGGGCGCGGGATTAGCAGGGTGCTGAAGAAGGGGTGTTCAGAGGGGCGAAGCCCCTTTGACGGGGGTCTGGGGGTGTCCCCCAGATATAAATCCATCCCCGCAGGGGATACCTTGAACCCCCTTAAGGGGGTTTGGGGGTGTTTTTCAGCAGCCTGTTAGGGTCTCGGGAAAATTGCCCCCCTTCCCGCCTTTGCGCCCCTGGCCTTATGTGTTAAACTACAGCGGCTCGAAAACTCAGGTCAGGAGGCATCTATGGGCATGGAACGCAAGCCCCCCGGCTATGTGGACACCTATCGCGGCATCAAGAAGCTCTGGCCCCTGCTGGTGGGGGCCCTGGTGGTGGTGGGGCTGGTGGTGGGCTACCGCATGACCCAGAAGGGTAACCAGAAGACAGAGAAGCAGTAGCCTCCGGCCCGCGTCCCCCCTTCTTTCTCCTCCTGGGAACCCCCCGAAATCTCCCCCTGCGACGCCACCGCCCCCCTGTCAGGCTCGGCACCCCTCTGTCATTCTGAGCGCAGCGAAGAATCCCGGTATTCTGTTGCCCCTTCTGGCCCCTCTTCCCGTCGCGAGGCAACCCTGGCGGGCGAGGGGCGGCCCATCCCCCTGGCCCCCTTCCCCGTCGGGGGAAGGGGGAGAGAAAGGAGAGCTGGGGGACACCCCCAAACCCCCGGCAGGGGTTTCACCCCTGCACCCCGCGTAGCGAAGAACCCCCAAGCCCTTCGACCAAGTCCTCGCCCCACCCCACCCCCCAAGCATCCCCCGCCCTTTGAAACCAGCGTGCCACGGGTTATACTTCCCTTTGGAG
>JACQUO010000027.1 GCA_016210205.1 Chloroflexota bacterium | reverse complement strand
CGCCTCGGACTGGATGAAGGTCAGGCCCCGCTTGGGCATCTCCTTGGCGAACCACTCGATGATTTCGTTCTGGGGGGTGATGGGGTAGCCCACGAAGAGCTCGCAGCCTGCGGTCACCGCCCCCAGGCCGATGGCCTCGTTAGCCTCGATGAAGACTCGCTCTGCCATTACTTTCGCTCCTCCTTGCTTGGTGGCCCCGGGGTAAGGGCCGCCAGGGCGCGCTGCTTTCCGCCTCCCCGGCTGCCCGGATTTCTGTTCCAGCAGGCCTCCGGCATCCGAGCGCTTGGCCTTGGAGGTGAAGCTTATGGCCTGCACCCCCGGGGGCCCGCCGGCCCCCCGCGGCGAAGTGGGGAATGGGTTCATCCCCCCATGATGAAGGTGTGGCCCCGCGAACTCGGCTAACCGCTTGCCCTCACGGGCCCGGGATTGGCCTTCCTATGGGCGCCCAGCGGGGCCCACCTTGACTGCCCTGAGTTGGCGTCGCCTTGGGCGCTTGGCCCCTAGGCTTCCACCATCTCATAGACCGTGATGGCCAGGTCCGGGCACATCCAGCCACAGACCTGGCAGGCGTTGCACTTCTCCTCGTTCACGAAGGTGGGGAGAAGATAGCCCAAAGGGCTGAACTTGTCGCCCTTTACCGCAATGCAGTCCTTGGTGCAGAACTTGACGCAGAAGGCGCAGCCCTTGCACAGGGACTCGTTGATGGTGATGGCTCCTCTTTTTGCCATAGAGTCTCACCTCCTTTCCTTATTTGGACTCGGGGGTAGTATTTAATCTCGCCTTATTTCGCCTGATGCTGGAGGCAACGGACCCACCCGCCCCCAGCCCCAGGGCCTGGCTATTTCTTCTGCTGTTGCTTTACGATGGCCGCCCCCTGGCGCAGGGCCTGGCGGTTCAGGGGCAGCAGCGCTTCACCTCGGCGGCCCTTGAAGATATTGTCCAGGTGCTTCTCGAACTCCTCCATGGCGATGGCCTTGGTGGCCTCCAGGTACGCCCCCAGGAGCACCATGTTGGCCACCATGGGGTTCCCTATCTCCGAGGCCACCTTGGTGGTGGGGATGTAGTAGGCCTTGATATCCGTGCGCTGGCTCTTCTCCTGCACCAGGGTGTTATCCACAAAGAGAGAGCCCCCGGGCTGGACCGCCTTGTCCAGGAGGCGGAAGGCCTCCATCCCCATGGCGATGGCCGTGGGGGGGTTGCGGCTCCCCCAGGTCATAATCGGGTCATCGGAGAGGATGACGGAGCAGGTGATGAGCTCCCCGCGCATCAGCGCCCCATACTGGGGCATAAAGAAGGCGTGCTTGTAGTAGGCATGCCCCGCCTCCAGCAGCAGCTTACCCACGCTCTGCATGCCCTGCCCTCCCACGCCCGCCATATAGACCTCTACATATCTCTTGGTTGCCACGATGCCTCCTTCCCTGAAAAACCCCCTGGTTCGGGGTGGTAGGATGTCATCTTTTGCTGGAGGATGGGGTCGTATCCGTGGACGACTTTTCGGACTCCCGGGCGCTCTCCACCCGCAGGCCGCCGGTCCGCCCGGAGGCAGCCACCTCGGGGTCGATTTCGTACTCTATCTTGTCCACATTCTTGAACTCCCCCAGGGGGAATTCCTTTATCATCTTGTCCCCCAAGAACTTCAGGGCCGCCACCGGCTCCTTCTGCCAGTCCGTGGGACAGGCGGAGAGGAACTCCACGAAGCTCATGCCTACCCCCGCCCTCTGCTTCTCAAAGGCGGTGCGCAAGGCCTTCTTGGCCCGGGTGAAGTTTTGGGGGCTGTTCAGGGCCACCCGCGCGGAGTAGGCTACCCCCCTGAAGGTGGCCGCCGTCTCCGCGGCGTGGATGGGGAAGCCCCATTTCTCCGGATCCCGCCCCCAGGGGGTGCTGACCGTGCGCAGCCCCAGGAGGGTGGTAGGGGCAACCTGGCCCCCCGTCATCCCATAGACGGCATTGTTCAGCAGGATGGCCGTTATCTTCTCCCCCCGAATCATAGCCCCCAGCCAGTGCTGGGAACCGATGCCCGCCAGGGCGCCGTCGCCCTGGATGCTGAAAACCAGGCACTTGGGGTTGCACCGCTTGGCGGCCACCGCGCCCATCAGGGCCCGTCCATGCAGACCCCCGATGTTGTCAAAGTCCATCCCGCCGGCGCCCCCGCCCATGCCGCTGCCCCGCAGCATGGTCTGGGAGCAGCCGATTCCCGTCACCCCGATGGTCTCCTCTTTGAGGCCCATCTCCTGGATGGTCTCCGTCAGGATATTCTCGAACACCCCGTAGGTGCACCCAGGGCAGTATTCCATCGGAGCATTCCGTAGCTTCCCTCCTATTAAGGGGGAAGGAGACCAGATCTTCTCTTTCTTTGCCTCTGCCATCTCACTACCCTTTCTAGGCCTTCATCACCGTTTCAATCTCTTCCAGGATGCGCTCCGGGTGCCAGAAGCCCGAGGGCAAAGTGCGGCCCCAGTTCCCCAAGAAGTGCACCGGCGCCTTGCCTTTGACGGCGATGTCCACATCCTGTTTCATCTGCTCGATGCTGTCCTCGCACACCAGCACCTTGCCCGCCTTGGCGGCGGCCTTCTCGATGGCGGCATAAGGGAAAGGCCACAGGGTAATGGGCCGTAGCAGCCCCACCTTAATGCCCTTCTCCCGAGCCCGGCGGACTGCCTCTACGCCGACCTTGGCCACATAGCTATAGGCCACGATGAGGAGCTTGGCATCGGCAGTCTCGTACTCCTCCCAGCGCGTCTCGGCATCTGCCACCTTCTGGTAGAGGGGCAGCACGAAGTCCCGGGACAGGCTCTTTCCCGGCCCCAAGGGAGGAATAATCGGAGGCTGGGTCTTGCCCCCCCGGGACTTCTGGCTCGTCAGCGCCCAGTTCTTGGGCGGCAGGGGCCCGAACTCCATGGTCTTCATCTCCACCTTCTCGGTGGCCATGCCGATGTTGCCCGCGCTCAGGAAAATCACCGGTATCTGATACTTGTCCGCCAGGTGGAAGGCCAGTTGGATGAGCTCATAGGATTCCTGGGCCGACCACGGGGAGATGACGATGCACTTGTAGCCGCCCCCGCCGCCCCCGCGGGTGGCCTGGAGGTAATCCCCCTGGTTGCCCCAGGCCGCGCCCCCGCTGCCGGGGAAGGCGTTGCGGGCCACATTGACGAACACCGCCGGTATGAAGCTACTGGCGGTGGAGGAAATCCACTCCTGCATCAGGCAGAAGCCCGGGGTGGAGGTGGAGGTCATGGCCCGCCGCCCGCAGGCAGCGGACATCCTCACCATGCCCGAGGCGGCTATCTCGTCCTCCGTCTGAATGAAGACCCCGTTTGGCATCCGGGGCAACTCCTGGGCCAGGTATTCCAGGATTTCGCTCTGAGGGGTGATGGGGTAGCCGAAGTAGGCGGTGAGCCCTGCGGCCAGGGCCCCTCGCGCCAGGGCCTCGTTGCCGGTCATCAGTTTGGTTTCGGCCATGACTTGTCATCCCTTCTAGTGGCGTTTTCGTCTCTGATGAGGGTCCTTCAGTTCGGCGCCGGTTGCCCAGCCCTTGGAGGTCGGGGGGTGTTAAGCCGTCTATCTCTTCGAGGCAGCGGCTTCGGCAAACCGGTAGACTTCAATGGCATGGTCCGGGCACATCCACCCGCACACCTGACAGGCATTGCACCGGTCCATGGCCACAAAGGCGGGCAAGAGGTAGCCGTTGGGCGTCAGCTTATCGCTGGGCCATCTCAGCACCCCTCTTGCGCAGACATGGGCGCAGATTCCGCAACCCTTACAGCGGAGCTCGTTGATGGTAATCTCACCTTTGGCCAAGGCAAACACCTCCCTCACCGTAAATACCAGGCCCCGCCTGGGAAGCCAAAAGGCGATAGGCCCCCATTATATAAACATTTGAAATACCCTGTCAACTCTTAACCCCAAATTCGCGCGTTTACCCACGGGGCTTACCAGGGGGCATTGCCCGCCGCAGGCGGGTCGGGGCGTATCCCCCAGATAAATACTCTCCCCCTCTCCTGGGGCAGCCAGAGGGGTGCTCCCCTCTGGCAGGGGCCTGGGGCCTGCCCTTGAGCGAAGCGAAGGGGTGTCCCCCATCCGCCTAAAGCGAGCTCATGGGTGGCACGGGCAGGCGGGGGTGCAGGGGGCGAAGCCCCTGCCGGGGTGTGGGGTGTCCCCACATATCTCTATCTCCCCCTTCTCCTGCAGGAGAAGGGGGCAAGAGGGATGAGGTATATGTGGCGTGAAGGACACCTGCAAAAAGGAATAAATCCCCCAAGACTGGGGGATTTAGGGGAACGACTTCAATCCCCATTCGTCTTGCCAGCCCTGAAGGCAAGCTATATACTGGCAGAGGAGCCAAACCCAAAGCCGAAAAGGCCTTCTAACCGAGGAATCTTATGCGCTTCCTCCTCTACACCGGCAAGGGCGGCGTGGGCAAGACCAGCGTCGCCGCTGCCACCGGCCTCCGGGCCGCCGAGCTGGGCTACCGCACCGTGGTGCTTTCCACCGACAGCGCCCACAGCCTCTCAGACTCCCTGGAGACGCCCCTGGGGCCCCAGCCCCTCCCCGTGGCCCCCAATCTCTGGGCCCAGGAGGTCAATGTGGCCTACGAGCTGGAAAGCCACTGGCGCACCGTCCAATCGTGGGTGGCGGCCCTCATGGTCTGGCGCGGCGTCGCGGACATCCTGGCCGAGGAGATGGCCATCCTCCCCGGCATGGAGGAGGTCTCCAGCCTCCTCTATGTGGAACGCTACCACGACAGCCAGGAATACGATGTGGTCATCCTGGACTGCGCCCCCACCGGCGAGACCCTCCGCCTCCTCTCCTTCCCCGAGGTGGGCCGCTGGTGGATGGAGCGCATCTTCCCCATCGAGCGGGGCGCCGCCGCCCTCCTGCGCCCGGTCCTGCGCCCCTTCTTCGATGTCCCCGTCCCCGACGACGCCGTCTTCGAGGCCATTCGCAGGCTCTTCTACCAGCTGGACAAGGTGCGCACCCTCCTCACCGACCCCCAGCTCTCCTCGGTGCGCCTGGTGGTCAACCCCGAGAAGATGGTGGTCAAGGAGGCCCAGCGCACCTACACCTACCTCAACCTCTACAACTACTCCACCGACCTCATCGTCTGCAACCGCCTCCTCCCCCCCGAGCTCCGGGACCACTACTTCGACGCCTGGAAGGAGAGCCAGGGCCGCCACTTCCAGCTCATCCAGGAGTGCTTCGCCCCCCTCCCCATCCTCACCGCCCCCCTCATGGACCAGGAGGTGGTGGGCCTCCCCATGCTCCGCCGCCTGGGCCAGGCCCTCTACGGCGAGCAGGACCCCACCAAGGTCTTCTACCCCAGCCGGCCCCACCGCATCCAGGTGGCCGCGGACGCTTTCATCATGACGGTGCCCCTGCCCTTCGTGGAGAAGGAGCAAATCGCCCTCACCCAGAACGGGGACGAGCTCCTGGTGCAGGCGGGGCCCCACAAGCGCAACCTGCACCTGCCCAAGGCCCTCCTGGGCCTGCCCATCAAGGACGCCCGCTTCGAGGGCGACATCCTGCAAATCCGATTCGAACGGCCCCAGAGACGCCGGGGCCAGAAGCGCGCCGGAGGTGCCCCATGACCACCGAGAAGAAGCCCCGCCAGACTGCGGAGAAGAAGCCCCGCCAGATTTTGGAGTGCGAGTATCACCCCGGGGAGGAGCTGGTCATTCGCCTCCGGGCGCCGCGCCTGCAGGGCCGAGACGCCGGCCCCGTGGCCCAGCACCTCATGGAGGCCCAGAAGGAATTCCTGGCGGCCATGAAGAGCCTCCTGGACGCCGCCGTGGCCTTCCTGGAGGTGGAGGAGCAGCCCCCCGCCCGCCGCCGCGGCCGCATCAAGGTGGAGTAGAGCCCGCCACCGAAGGGGAGTCCAGGGGGCGCAGCCCTTTGGCAGGGGTCTGGGGGTGTCCCCCAGCTTCACTCAATTCCCCCTTCCTGGCCAGGAAGGGGGTCAGGGGGATGGTCGAAACGCCCTCACTTCCCCAGCAGCGCCTCCAGCTCCCCCGCGCTCCCTATCCCCGCCGCCGCCCGCACGAAGGCCCCCAGCGTCGGGCTGCGCCGCCGCAGCTCCCGCAGCTGCTCCCCCACCGGGCTCACCGCCCCCGGGGCGTCGGCGTAGCTCCCGTAGAAGGCGAAGTAGGCCTGGTTCAGCTTCCTAATCTGGTAGCCCTTCCCCACCAGCGCCCGCTGCCGCGCCTCCATCAGGGCCTCCGCCTCTCCTATCTTCCCCTCCGCCAGGAGGGCGTCCACCTCCAGCCGCGTCTCTCTGAGCGCCAGCTCCAGCTCCGAAGGCTCCCGGGGCCGCGCCGGCTCCGTCTCCGGCCCCTGCTCCCGCACCACCCCCAGGCGGGTCAGGGCCCGCTCGCCCATCTCCCGCCCTGCCATGGAGGCCGCCGTCTCGTTGATGGTGGCCACCTGGTAGTCGCCGAAGTAGCCCCGCCCCAGGGGCTGGAAGAAAAAATAGGCGTGGAGCCACTCGTGGGCGATGGTCTCCGTGGCCCCCTCCAGGGTGGCGGACGGCAGGACCATGGCGGGATAGGTGGCGATGCCCCCAATGGGCGTCACCAGGGCCGAGACGCCGTGAGGGTGCTGAACCTCCGGCCCCCCGGCCTCTGCCGCCGCCTCGATGGCCTCCATCTCCGCCGCGCTCACCGGCCGCAGCAGCCCCCGGTCCATGACCTCGATGCGCTCCCGGGGCGAGATAATCAGCACCCGGGGCAAGTCGCTGAAGGTGAAATCCACCGGGGGGAAGAGGAACCCCAGGGGCGAGGCCAGGCCCTCCTCCTCCAGCACCGCGGCCACCTCCTCCTCCAGCGTCGCCTCCACTTCCCCCTTCCAGGCGGCTTTCTGGGCCTCCAGGATGGCGCGGCGGGCCCCCTCCCCCTCGGAAAGGTGGGAGAGCTCGGAGACCAACTGGAAGTAGGCCCGCACCCGCTCCCGTTTCTCCGCCGTCGTTTTGCTTTCCCCGCCCAGGGCCTGCCCCAGGGCGAAGAGCCACTTCTGGGGCAGGTGCTCCAGCTCCCAACTCACCAGCGGGAAGCCGTAGGGCCGGGTCGCCGCCTCCCAGGGCGGTTCCTGGGGGCGGTCCCGCCCCGGGGCCAGGGCCGGCAGCGCCAGCAGTGCCCCCACCAGCAGCCAGGCCAGGAGCCGCTTCAAGCTCGTGTCCTCCCCCTTTTCTTCACCGCCTGAGCATAGCATACCTGAAGTCGTTTAGCGGTATTCCCCTGTCATTCTGAGCGCAGCGAAGAATCTGGGGCGCCGGGGGCTGCCCCCCGCCGGGGGTCAGGGCGTGTCCGCTGGCCTTGCCGCTTAAGAGAGAGACATAGGGGAGTCCAGAGGGCACATGTCCCTCTGGCAGGGGGCCTGGGGGGTGTCCCCCCAGCCCTTCATTTCCGTCCCCCTCTCCTGCTGGAGAGGGGGCCAGGGGGTGAGGGCCAGGGAGTCCTGTGCATGACCCAGGCGGGAGCAGGGGCGTCTCCCCTCCCGTGTCGGAGATATGGAGACTCGGGGGTGCAGGGGGCACAACCCCCTGCCGAGGGTTCGGGGGTGTCCGTTGGCCT
>JACQUO010000026.1 GCA_016210205.1 Chloroflexota bacterium | reverse complement strand
CCAGACCCCCGGCGGGGGCTACGCCCCCTGCGCCCCCGGAGCCCCACCCCTGGAGAATGCTTCGGTGCCTTTAAAGGAACACTAAAGGGCGGCGGCCCTTTTTCCCCCTGGGCCGCCGCCCTATGCCGACCTTCTGCGGAGGCGTTAGCTGGCGTCTACCTTGCTGTCTCCCTTCAGGCTCGGCTGCCTCAGGGACTGCTGCTGCGTCTTCGGCGCGGGCTTGCCCTTAAACTCCGGGTGCCCCTGGCCCTTGGGGAAGGGCCGGCCGATGATGATGTTCACTTGGTCGTCCACGCTCACCCCAGTGGCGCCCGCAGGCAGGGTAAGGGTGATGATCTTGCCGTCCTTGTCGGTGATGGTGATGGTGTTGCCGTTCACGGTGGTCACCTTGCCCTGGACATGGAACGGGGCGGGGGGAGGCGGGGGCATGATGGTGACTTGCCGCGCCGTGAGGACATCGCCAACCTTGTTGGCCATGACCGCTATACGGGCTCCCTCAATCACATCCGCCCGGCTGGCCGTGTCCTGCCCGGGCTTGCGGTAGGTGGTGTCGGCGGTCACCCCCACCACGAGGGTGGCGCTATTCGGGAGCTTGAGCGTAATGGTGCTGCCCTCGACCTTCGTCACCTCGCCCATGACGGCGTAGCCACGGAGCCCCGGCCTTTGCCCGGGATGGTCAGCGAGCCCCGGGGCCTGGCCGGCCGGGCCGCCCTGGGCCAGGGCCACCCCCGTGACCGAGAGGGCCACCAGGGCCGCCACGGCGACGATGACGATTGCCTTAAGTCCTCTCATGAAAACACCTCCTGCAGTTTACTGTCATTATATAAAACGAAAAAGAGGTGCAGGGGTTAGCACCTCTCGGGCCGAGAAAAGGCGCCTGTTCGAGGAAGGCTAGTCGCCATTCCCCTTTTGCTCCCCTTCAGCCTCCTCCCGGAGGGCCTCCTGATAGCGGGCCACCAGCTTCTGCAGCTCTCTGGAAAGGGCGGGACGCTCCCTTTCAGGCGCTCGGACCAAAGCCTGCTCCAAGAGGGCGATTTGCTGGGGGGCGCCGCGCCGCAGGGCGGCCCTGACCTGCGGGGCTCCAGGCGGCAGGGGTACAGTCGGCCTGGGGATGGCCCGGGACGGCGCCGGGGCGGACGGGCCGGGGGCTGCCTGGGACCCCGGGGCCACGGGCATTTCGGTCTTCTGGGACAGGGGCACGAACTTCTCCGCCTTCTCCAGGTGCTTTTCCCACTTCTGAGTGAGCTTCACCACCCCCTCAGTATCGCCGCGGCGGGTCAGGGCTTCAATCTCCTTCACCCGGTTCTCCGCAAAGTGGATGTTAAGCTGGGCCTGGTTGACTTCGCCGAAGGTCAAGGCCTCTTGAATGACCTCCGCGGTGGTCTTCACCGGATAGAGGGTCTCGTCGGGCAGGCTGTCACCCGCGGCCATCACCGTGCCCGCGCTGAGAAGCACCAGGAGCAGCAGAACCAGAGCCGTGGCCCAGCGTCGGGACCAGCCCCACAGGAGATAGGTGCGGGAGCCGCGTCGGTCCAGGACCTCCTTCACCGCCTGCTCAAAGCGGTAGCCCGCCACGGCCTTATAGACCAGGCGGGGCTTGGTGTCCGTAGCTCGGCGCACCGTCAGGGCGGTCTGGAGCAGGAGCTCCAACTCCTTGCGGTAGCGAGGGTAGGCCGCCAGGCACTGCTCCAGGGGCTCCCCCTGGAAAACCACTCGCTCGATACATTCGCTGAGGATATCGTCAAAATCCCGCCGATTCATGGCTGTCCCCCCCCGTGACATCTCGGGCCGGCCCCGCCACGAGCCGTCTCAGGGCCCGAAGGGCGCTGTGCTGGAGGGCCTTCACCGCGCCCTCCCGCCGCCCCATGACCCTGGCCGTCTCCTGTAAGGACAGCCCCGCCCCGAAACGCAGGGCTATAACCTGGCGCTGGGGCTCCGTCATCTGGGTCAAGACCCGGGCTACCTCCTGGAGGCTCAGATTGGTGATGGCCTGGGCCTCCGGGTCCGGCCCGCTGGCCGCCAGGGACGCATCCAAGGGGGCCGTCGGCCTTCGCCCCTGCTTCCGATAGTAATCCACCACCAAATTGTGGGCGATGCGGAAAAGCCAGGTGAGATATGGCGCACCGCGCCACTGGAAGGAGCCCGAGGCCTCTAGGGCCTTGAGGAAGGTCTGGCTGGCCAGGTCCTCGGCGTCAGCCTCACTCCCCACCCGGGTCGCAATGTAGCGGAAGATACGGTCGAAATGGAGCTGATACAGGGCGCCAAAGGCCTCGGCATCACCCCCTTTGGCTCGCTGCGCCAACCTCTCTTCATCGAGCACCGGCAACTCCTGAAGGCGGGCCAAATCTGCCCGTCCCTTCCCGTGCTCACTAATATAAACGATATTCAGGGGGAAAAGATAGTGGGGAGTGGTGTGGGTGTGTTAAAATACTGCTTCCGAAAGGAAAACGCCATGACCAGCCTCAAGGACAAGACCCTGGTGTATGTCGCCCGCCCCATGCGGCTGGAGGATGTGGACGAGGTGGCGGCCATCGACCGCGAGGCTTTTCCCACCACCTGGCCCGCTCCCTCCTTCCGGCAGGACCTCATGAACAAGCGCTATCACTACTTCGTCATCCAGAAGGAGAGCGCGGAGCCGGCGCCGGAGCTGATGCCGTCCCCGGTCCTTGCGCCGTCCTCCTTGGGGCAGCGCCTGCGGGCCTGGCTCCAGCAGCAGCCCCTGATACCCGGCCCTCGGGGCGCCTCCCTGATGGGGTACTGCAGCCTCTGGTGCATCCTGGATGAGGCCCATCTCACCGCCATCGCCGTGCGGGAGGACCAGCGCCGCCTGGGGCTGGGGGAGCTCCTACTTATCACCGCCCTGCACCACGCCCTAAAACTGGAGGCCAACGAGTTCACCCTGGAGACCAGGGTCTCCAACTATCCCGCCCAGGCCCTCTACCGCAAATATGGGATGGCCCAGATGGGCATCCGCCCCCGCTACTACTCCGATAACCTGGAGGACGCCTATATCATGACGGCCCGGGCCATCCAATCCCTGGAGTACCGGGAGCGCCTCCACGCCCTGGAGTCCGCCCTAACCCAGCGGCTCAACTGGAAGCTGTCCCCCTAGCCCGCCGCCGCACTTTCTCTTTCGTGAAAAGCCCCCTCTTCAGCCGCCGAGGATAGAAGGTTTGTTCGCCAAAAATCCGCCCCATACCTTGTCTTGACATATTCGTTATGCTATGATACAGGACGAAGTCGCCCGTTGGCTTCTGAAGAAAAAAACAGACCCAATAACGCAAGGGAGGTATGTGACAACCGATAGGGAGAAGGCCCTGGAGCTGGCCATTGCCCAAATTGAGCGGCAACACGGCAAGGGCTCTGTCATGAGGCTGGGTGAAGCCCAGCCGCGCCTGGCGGTGGATGTCATTCCCACAGGCTCCCTGGCCCTGGACCTGGCGCTGGGGGTGGGGGGCATACCCCGCGGCCGGGTAGCCGAGATTTTCGGCCCCGAGTCCGCCGGCAAGTCCACCCTGGCTCAAAGCATCATCGCCCAGGCCCAAAAGCTGGGCGGCCAAGCGGCCTATATCGATGTGGAGAACGCTCTGGACCCCGCCTATGCCCAGCGTTGCGGCGTGAAGGTGGAAGACCTTCTCATCTCCCAGCCCGATACCGGAGAGCAGGCCCTGGAAATCACCGAGGCCCTGGTGCGAAGCGGTGCCCTGGACATCATCGTCGTTGACAGCGTGGCAGCCCTGGTCCCCCGCACCGAGTTGGAGGGGGAGATGGGCGACGCCCATGTGGGGCTTCAGGCCCGCCTCATGTCCCAGGCCCTCCGAAAGCTCTCCAGCGCCATTAGCCGGTCGCGCACCGCCGTGGTTTTCATCAACCAGCTCCGGGAAAAGGTGGGGATTGTCTTTGGGAACCCGGAGGTGACCCCTGGAGGAAGAGCCCTCAAGTTTTACGCCTCCGTCCGCATCGACCTGAGACGAGTGGAGACCATCACCCAGGGGGACGAGTCCCTGGGCATTCGGGTGCGAGCCAAGGTCGTCAAGAACAAGGTGGCCCCACCGTTCCGCCTCGCCGAGTTCGACATCATGTTCAACGAGGGCATCAGCAAAGAGGGCAACATCCTGGACCTGGGCACGGAGAGAGGGCTGGTCCGCAAAAGCGGCGCCTTCTACTCCTATGGCGAGACTCGCCTGGGCCAGGGACGGGAGAACGCCAAGGCGTTCCTGCGACAGAATGCAACCCTGGCTCAGGAGATTGAGGACTGCATTCGCGCCGATGCCAAATCCCCCCGGGCTGCCAGCCCCGTGAGCTAAAAGGCCCGCCGCCACTTCTTCCCCTCGGCCGTCCCCAACAAAACGCCATGACCCCACAGATTAGGGCCCATCCCCCCATCAGGGATGCCGCCCCAGCCACCAAAGAAGCCATTGTCATCGCTCTGGAGCCCGCCGCCCGGGGCCAGGTCCTCCTCCGTCTCTGGGGCCCCGCAGAGGGGCATGACCTGGAGCCCTTCCTCCTGAGCAAGCGGGTGGCCCAGGAGGCCGGGCTGCGCTCGGGCCAGACCCTAAATGCCGCAGAGCACCAGGCCCTCCTCTTCCGGGATGACTGCTACCGGGCCCACCAGGCCGCCCTGGGCCTGCTGCGCTACCGCCCCCGCAGCCGCGGGGAACTGGCCGCCCACCTGGCCCACCGCGGCCTCGACCCCGTCGCCAGCGCCGCCGCCCTGGACCGCCTGGAGGAGCTGGGGCTGGTGGACGACGCCCGCTTCGCCCGCGCCTGGCGAGAGCATCGCGAGACCTTTAGCCCCCGGAGCGCCCGCAGGGTGAGGCAGGAGCTCCTCCAGAAGGGCCTGGCCCCCCCGGAGGCCGCCGCCGCCACCGCCGACATGCAAGACGAGGACAGCGCCTACCGGGCGGCCCAGCCGCGGGCCCGCCGTCTCGCCCACCTGGAATTCGGTGATTTTGAAACCAAGATAGGGACTTTTCTTCTACGCCGGGGCTTCTCCTTCCGACTGGCCCGGGCCACGGCCCGCCGTCTCTGGGAGGAGAAGCTCCCGGCCTCCGCAAGTCCCCCATCTAGAGAGGGGTGAAATAACTTGGAAAGCATCGTTGTCATCATCGCCATCGCCATCGGGGTCGGCCTCCTGGGCACCGCCCTTGGCTTCTTCGGGCGCCAGGCCATCCTCATGGGAACGGTGCGCTCGACCCAACGGGAGGCCGAGAAGGCGCTCCTGGAGACCGCCGCCAAGCAGAAAGAGCTTCTGGTAGAGGCCAAGGAGAAGGCGGTCCTCCTCCGCACCGAGGCCGAGGCCGAGCTGAGGGAGCGCCGCCAGGAGCAGCAGCGCCTGGAGCGCCGCCTCACCCAGAAAGAGGAAAACCTGGAACGGAAGCTGGAGTCTTTAGAGCAAAAGGAGCGCAACCTGGCCCAGAAGGAAAAGGAGACCCAGCAGCTCCACCAGCAGATGGAGGGACTCAAAACACAGCAACTGGAAAAGCTGGAGGCCATCTCCGGCATGTCCAGCGCCGAGGCCAAGGGCATCCTCATGCATAACATCGAGGAGGAGTCCCAACTGGACATCGCCCGCCGCCTCCGGGAGATGGAGGCCCGGCTCAAGGAAGAGGGCGACCAGATTGCCCGGGACATCCTCTCCCAGGCCATCCAGAGGCTGGCCACCGATGTGGTGGGGGAGACTACCGTGACCGTGGTGCCCATCCCCAGCGACGATATGAAGGGGCGCCTCATCG
This sequence comes from Chloroflexota bacterium, assembly GCA_016210205.1. Taxonomy (GTDB): domain Bacteria; phylum Chloroflexota; class Dehalococcoidia; order JACQUO01; family JACQUO01; genus JACQUO01. Next base: position 14,727 of record JACQUO010000026.1, on the reverse strand, counting down.
GCCGGGAGGGCCGCAACATCCGCGCCCTGGAGGCCGCCACGGGGGTGGACCTCATCATCGACGACACCCCCGAGTCCGTCATCCTCTCCAGCTTCGATTCGGTGCGGCGGGAGATTGCGCGGGTGGCCCTCAACAAGCTCATCCTGGACGGCCGCATCCACCCCGCCCGCATCGAGGAGATGGTAGGCAAGGCCCGGACTGAGGTGGAGGCCACCATCAAGGCCGAAGGGGAGGATGCTGCCTACAAGTCCGGCGTCCACGGCCTCCACCCGGAGCTCATCAAGCTCTTGGGCCGCCTTAAGTACCGCACCTCCTACGGCCAGAACGTCCTCATGCACAGCATCGAGGTGGCCCACATCTCCGGGATGTTGGCCGCGGAGCTCAAGGCCAATGTGAAGATAGCTAAGGCCGCCGGCCTCCTCCATGACCTGGGCAAGGCCGTGGACCACGAGGTGGAAGGCCCCCACGCCGCCATCGGCGCCGACCTGGTGCAGCGCTTCGGGCGCTCCCCGGAGATTGTGAAAGCCATCGCGGGCCACCACGGCGAGGCTGGCCCCAACAGCGTGGAGGGCTTCATCGTCGCCGCCGCCGACGCCATCAGCGGCGGTCGCCCCGGGGCCCGACGGGAGTCCCTGGACCATTATGTAAAACGCCTGGAGGCCCTGGAGTCCGTGGCCAACAGCTTCGCGGGCGTGGAAAAATCCTACGCCATCCAGGCAGGCAGGGAGGTCCGCATCATGGTCAAGCCCGAGCAGGTGGATGACCTGTCGGCCATGCGCCTGGCCCGGGACATCGTGAAGAAAATCGAAGAGACCATGGAGTATCCCGGCCAGATTAAGGTCACCGTCATCCGGGAGACCCGGGCCGTGGAGATTGCCAAGTGAAAGCGCCACCCCAGGAAACAGGAGGCACACTTCCCCTCCCCAAATTGCCCCCCCCCAGGCTGCCATGCGCATCCTGATGATTGGCGATGTCATAGGCCGGCCCGGGCGGCGGGCCGTGGCCCAGGCCCTGCCCCAGCTGCGCCGGGAGCACCATATTGACCTGGTGGTGGTCAACGGAGAGAACGCTGCCGGCGGCCGGGGCCTGACCCCAGAGACCGCTCACGAGCTGCTGGACGCCGGAGTGGATGTGATAACCTCCGGCAACCACATCTGGGACGAGCCATCCATCATCCCCCACCTGGACGGGGCCTTACCCGTGGTGCGCCCCCTGAACTACCCGCCAGGGGTGCCGGGCCGAGGCAGCCTCCGCACAGGGCCGCTGCTGGTGCTGAACCTGGTGGGCCGCACCTTCATGGGGAACTACGACTGCCCTTTCCGCGCCGCCGACGCCTTCCTGGCAGGGCTCAAGGATAAACCACCCTTCATCCTAGTGGACTTCCATGCCGAAGCTACCTCGGAGAAGCAGGCCCTGGGCCGCTACCTGGACGGACGGGCCACCGCGGTGGTGGGCACCCATACCCATGTGGGCACTGTAGACACCCGCCTCCTGCCCCGCGGCACCGCTTTCGTCACCGATGTGGGCATGACGGGCCCCAGGGACTCGGTCATCGGGGACGACCCCGAGGCCGTCATCCAGCGCTTCCTCCACCAGACCCCGCACCGCCTGGCGGTAGGCAAGGGGGAGGTCACCTTCAACTCCGTCCTCATCGAGGCGGACGAGGCCACGCGCCGGGCCACCAGCATCGTCAGGCTGGACCTAGAGGTGGACCCCCGGTGAAGATAGACCTCCACCTCCACACCAACGCCTCCGACGGCGTTCTCTCCCCGGAGAGGCTGGTGGCCCGAGCCGCCGAGCTGGGCCTCTCCTTCATCGCTATCACCGACCACGACTCCGTGGAGGGCATCGCCCTCGCCCTGGCAGCGGCCAAGAGCCATCCCGACCTCCAGGTCATCCCCGGCGTGGAGATTTCCACCGATGTCCCTCGGGGCGAGGTCCACATGCTGGGCTATTTTATAAACTATCAGGACCCCACCCTGAAGGACACCCTGGCCCGCCTGCGCCTCTCCCGCGTCGAGCGGGCCCGGCGCATGGTGGAGAAGCTCAACCGCCTGGGGGTGGGCATCACCTGGCAGCGGGTTCAGGAGCTGGCCCAGGACTCCTCGGTGGGTCGCCCCCATTTGGCCCTGGCCATGCTGGAGAAGGGCTACATCACCTCCCACCAGGAGGCCTTCACCAAATACATCGGACGGGATGGCCCCGCCTATGTGGAGCGCGAGAAGATGACCCCCAGGGAGGCCGCGGAGCTCATCGCCCGGGCCGGAGGTCTCCCCGTGCTGGCCCACCCCGCGGACATCCCCAGCCTGGAATTTCTGCTGGCAGAGCTTGTGGGCGCAGGGCTAGTGGGCCTGGAGGTCTTCTATGACGGCTATGCGCCCCCGAAAGTCCGAGAGCTCAAGCACCTGGCCGAACGCCACCGGCTCATCCCCTGCGGCGGGAGCGACTATCACGGCCTGGGGGCTGACTTCGAGCGGGAGATAGGCAGCCTCGGCGTGCCCTTAAGCTCCGTCCAGGCCCTCTACGCCCGGGCCCAGCGGCCCTTGGCCCTATCTTGATGGCGGCTCCGCCCCGGTCTTCTCCAGCTATAGAGGGGGAGTCCCGAGGGGACATCCCCTCGAGCGAGGGCTAGGGGGATGCGGTATAATCCTTGATAGCCACTGCCGCAGACAGCTTCACATAAAACCGCGCCGCCAACTCAATCAGGAGAAAGCATGCTCAACATCGAGGAGATTAAGGCCATCCTCCCCCAGCGGCATCCCTTCCTTATGGTGGACCGGATTCTGGAGCTGGAGCCGGGCAAGCGGGCCCTGGGCCTGAAGCATGTCACAATCAACGAGTACTATTTCCCCGGCCATTTCCCGAGCTACCACGTCGTCCCCGGAGTCCTTATCGTAGAATCCTTAGCCCAGGTGGGGGCCGTGGCCATCCTCACCCTCCCGAAGAACCGGGGGAAAAACGCCGTCTTTGTCGCCATCGACGGCTTTCGTTTCCGCAAACTAGTTCGCCCGGGGGACACCATGACCCTGGAGGTGGTACTCAAGCGAACGATTGGTAACATCGGCAAGGGGGCAGGCCGGGCCACGGTGGATGGAGACCTCGTGGCCGAGGGAGACCTCTCCTTCCTCATCACCAGCCTCGGCGCCAGCTAAACCCTGCTATGACCGCCCGGTGCGCCCGCCACCCGGAGGTGGAGACCACCCTCCGCTGCTCCAAGTGCGAGACCCCCATCTGCCCCAAGTGCCTGGTGTACACCCATGCGGGCGCCCGCTGCCCGGCCTGCGCCCAGATGCGGCGCTCGCCCCCCTATGACCCCACGCTCCGCCACTACCTGGCCGCGGCGGGGGCCAGCCTGGGCCTGGGGCCTCTCCTGGGGGCCGCCTGGGCCTTCCTGCCTGCGGGAGACTTCTTCAGTCTCATCCTGGGAGCGGGCTTGGGCTATGCCCTGGGGGAGGCCGTCAGCCTGGCCACCAACCGCAAGCGAGGCCGTGGACTCCAGGCCCTGGCCGTGATGGGACTGGGGGCAGCCTTTGCCACCCATGCCTTCCTCCTCTACCGTTCCCCCCTGCTGGGCCTGACAGACCCATGGGGACTCCTGGCCCTGGCCGTCGGCGCTATCACCGCCGTCAGCCGCCTGGGCTAGAGGCCGGGGCCGCCGCACCCCCATACCCTTTACAAGGCCGTCACCCTTGACTATAATAGTGCCACCCCTCACTGCCCGCTAGATTTGAGGGTGGGGGGCCTTTGTTTTTGCCCTCTACTTTATGGAGTCACCATGGCTGAAAAGAAAGTCTTCCTCACCGCTGAGGGCATGGCCAAGCTCAAGGCCGAGCTGGAGCACCTGCGCACCGTCCGCCGCCAGGAGGTGGCCGCCCAAATCCAGCGGGCCAAGGAGCTGGGCTCTACTGTCAACAACGCCGAGTATGAGGACGCCAAGAACGAGCAAGCCTTCCTGGAGGGGCGCATCCTCACCTTGGAAGAGCTCACCCGCAACGCCACCGTCATCCCCGCCGAGTCCTCCTCCCCCGAGATGGTGAGGGTGGGATCCCGGGTCACCGTGGTGGACCAGGACGGCGTCCCCCAGCAGTACACCATCGTGGGCAGCGCCGAGGCCAAGCCCGGCGACGGCCGCATCTCCAACGAGTCCCCGGTGGGCCGCGCCCTCCTAGGGAAGCGATTGGGCGACGAAATCAAGGTGATTGTTCCCGCCGGGATGCTCCGGCTCCTCCTCACGGAGATAAAGTGACCGGGGCTCGGGAGGCATCCCAGGGCTCCGGCCCGCCTCCGCCCCCCTCCCCCAGGAAAGAAGACGTGTCAGAGCAGCGCCGGGTCAAACTCCAAAGGCTCCGCGCCCTGGGCCTTGACCCCTACCCCCCCCGCTACCGACGCACCCACACTGCCCAGGAGGCCATCAGCCTCTTGGAGCGTCCGGAGCAAGGGGGCGCGGAACCTCAAGACATCTCCGTGGCCGGGCGCATCATCGCCCGCCGTGCCATGGGCAAGGCCGCCTTCCTGGACCTCCGCGACGGCTCGGGGAGAATCCAGGCCTATCTGCGGGCCGACCGCCTGCCCCCGGGCCAGTATGACCTCCTGGAGGCCCTGGACCTGGGGGATTTCCTGGGGGTGACGGGCCGCCTCTTCCGCACCAAGACTGGGGAGCCCACCATCGAGGCCCACCACATCACCCTACTGGCCAAGAGCCTCCAGCCCCTGCCGGAGAAGTGGCACGGCCTCAGCGATGTGGAGAAGCGCTACCGTCAGCGCTACCTGGACCTGGCCTCCAGCCCTGAGGTGCAGCAGGTCTTTCTTATCCGCAGCCGCCTCATCTCCGCCCTCCGCCGCTTCCTGGACGGGCGCGGCTTCCTGGAGGTGGAGACCCCTGTCCTCAACCCCACCGCGGGCGGGGCCGCCGCCCAGCCCTTCGTGACCCATCACAGCGCCCTGGACCGGGACCTGTACCTGCGCATCGCCACCGAGCTGCACTTAAAGCGCCTCATCATCGGCGGCCTGGACCGGGTCTATGAGATTGGCCGCGTCTTCCGCAACGAGGGCATCTCCACCCGGCACAACCCGGAGTTCACCACCCTGGAGTCCTACGAGGCCTACGCCGACTATAACGATGTCATGGCCATGACCGAGGCGATGGTGGCATATGCGGCCCAGGAGACGCTGGGCAAGCAGACCGTGGAATACAACGGCCAGGCCATCGACTTCACCCCGCCCTGGCGGCGTGTCACCCTGCGGGAGGCCATCCGGGAGCGGTCTGGGGTGGACTTCGAGGGCTATCCGGACACCGCCTCCCTGGCAGCCCGCATGGACGCCCTGGGCCTCTATGCGGAGCCGGGCGCGGGCCGGGGCAAGCTCATCGATAAGCTCCTCTCCCACTATGTGGAGCCCACTTTAATCCAGCCCACCTTTCTGCTGGACTACCCCCTGGACATGTCCCCCCTGGCCAAGGGCAAGCCCGGCTGCCCCACCCTGGTGGAGCGCTTCGAGGGCTTCGCCGGCGGCATGGAGCTCGCCAACGCCTTCACCGAGCTCAACGACCCCGAGGAGCAGCGGGAGCGCTTCCGCCAGCAGCAGGCCCTGCGGGAGGCGGGAGACACCGAGGCGGAGATGCCCGACGAGGATTTCCTGCTGGCGTTGGAGCACGGCATGCCTCCCACGGGCGGCCTGGGGGTAGGGATAGACCGCCTGGCCATGCTCTTTTCAGGCCAGACCTCCATCCGGGAGGTGATTCTCTTCCCCCAACTAAAGGCCCCCTAGGATAAGTCCAAGGAATAGCCCATGCTCTCCCTAGACCTGATTCGCAAGTCCCCCGAGGTGGTGCGCCGCTCGCTGGAGCGCCGGGGGGACGCCGCCTCCCTGGCCCTGCTGGCGCGTATCGGGGAGCTGGACGGACGCCGCCGCACCTCCCGGCAGGGGGCGGAGGCCCTGCGCGCCCGCCAGAACCGGCTCACCCGCCTCCTGGGGCCACTGCGGGGGGCCAAGGGCGGGGCCCAGCTTAAAGGGTTCATCGAGAAGACCCAGGCCACCATGGCCGACGATGACCTGCGGGCCGCCCTGCTGCGCTTCTACGCCATGTCCAACTGGGACAAGTTGGACGGCTGGAAGTCGGTTCAGGCCCACGCCATCTCCGAGCTCATGAAGCTCAATGCGGAGCTTGCTACGCAGCTTCAGGCCCTGGAAAAGCAGGACGAGGGTGCACCCGAACTGGAGCAGGAGCTGAACGACCTCCTCCTCAGCCTGCCCAACATCGTGGACGAGGCTGTGCCCGACGGGGCCGGCCCCGCGGACAACCAGGTGGTGGCCACTTCGGGGGAGCCGCCGGCCTTTCCTTTCACTCCCAAACCCCACTGGGAGTTGGGGGAGTCGTTGGGCATCATCGACTTTGCGCGGGGGGTCAAGCTCTCCGGCACCCGCTTCTATGTGCTCATGGGCCTGGGGGCCCGCCTCCAGCGCGCCCTCATCGCCTTCATGCTGGATGTCCACACCACCGAGCACGGCTACACCGAGGTCTATCCTCCCTTCATGGTGAAGCGGGAGGCTTTGGTCGGCTCCGGCAACCTGCCCAAGTTCGGCGACAACCTCTACCACGACGCCGAGGACGACCTGTGGCTCATCCCCACCGCCGAGGTCCCCATCACCAATCTCCACCGGGACGAAATCCTGGAGGCCCTCCCCCTCTACTATGTGGCCTACACCGCCTGCTTCCGCCGGGAGAAGATGAGCGCGGGACGGGACACCCGGGGCATCAAACGGGGCCACCAGTTCGACAAGGTGGAAATGTATAAGTTCGTGGCCCCTGAATCCTCGGGCCAGGAGTTGGACAGGATGGTAGCCGACGCCACGGACCTCTGCCGTCGCCTGGGCCTGCCCCACCGCGTCGTCCAACTCTGCGCCGGGGATTTGGGCTTCGCCTCCGCCAAGTCCTACGACATTGAGGTCTGGGCCCCCGGCTGTGGCGAGTGGCTGGAGGTCTCCTCCTGCTCTAACTGCGCTGACTTCCAGGCTCGTCGGGCCAACATCCGCTACCGGCCCCAGGCCGGGGGACGGCCCCAGTTCGTCCACACCCTGAACGGCTCGGGCCTAGCCCTACCCCGCATCCTCATCGCCGTCCTGGAGAACTTTCAACAAGCCGACGGAAGCGTTATAATACCTGGCGTCCTGCGCCCCTACCTGGGCGGCGCGGAGCGGATAACCTCGGCCAAGTAAGGCCCACACGGCCCTAGTAAGGAACAAAAAAGGCCTTGCGCATCCTGGCCCTGGACATCGGCGGGGGCACCCAGGACCTCCTCCTGTTCGATAGCGCCCTCCCCCCGGAGGGTTGCTTCAAGCTGGTCATGCCCGCCCCCACCCAAATCGCCGCCGGGGCCATCGGGGAGGCCACCCGCCGCCGCCAGGCCCTGGCCCTGGGGGGCGTCACCATGGGCGGCGGGGCCGTGACGGGCGCCATCCGAGACCACCTGGCCGCGGGCCTGGCCGCCTACGCCACCCCGGCCGCCGCCCGCACCTGCGACGACGACCTGGAGGCCGTGGCGGCTATGGGAGTGACCATCGTGGCGGAGGAGGAGCTGGCCAAGCTCAGGGGCGCGGCCCCAATCACGCTGCGCGACCTGAATTGGCCCACCATCGCGGGGGCCTTCGCCGCCTTCGGGCTGGGCCTGGACTGCGACGCCTTGGCGGTGGCTGCCCTAGACCACGGCGAGGCCCATCCGGGGATGAGCGACCGCCTTTTTCGCTTCCAGCACCTGCGCCAGACCGTAGAACGGGAGCCGCACCTGGCCGCCCTGGCCTACCGGCCCGACCGTCTCCCGCCCTACCTCACCCGCCTGCGGGCCATCGCGGCGAGCGCCCCCGCTGACCTGCCGCTACTACTCATGGACACCGGGGCCGCCGCCGCCCTGGGGGCTGTGGATGACCCGGCGGTGCGCCGCCACCGGGCCCGGCTCCACCTGAATTTGGGCAACATGCACACCCTGGGCTTCCTCATGGAGGGAGAGAGCATCCTGGGGCTTTTTGAGCACCACACCGGCCGGATGAGCCGGGGGAAGCTGGAGGGGCTGCTAGGAGCCTTCGCGGCGGGACGCCTCACCAACGAAGAGGTCTTCGCCGACCACGGCCACGGGGCCTTCATGCTGTCCTCGCCGCCGGCCCACCCTTTCCTGGCCGTCACCGGCCCCCGGCGAGGCCTGCTGGCAGATAGACAGCCCTGCAATCCCAGGGGCCAGTTGGAGCGCCCGCACTTCGCGGCGCCCTACGGCGACATGATGATGGCGGGCTGCTGGGGCCTGGTGCGGGCTTTGGCCTGGCACTATCTCGCCTTCCGGGAAGACATCGAGAAAGCCCTGGACACCCAGACCAGCTACTAGAAGGAGAGACTATGGCACAAGCGCTCTCGGACCTCAAGGTGTTGGAATACGCCCAGGGCATCACCGGCCCCTGGTGCGGCAAGCTCCTGGGAGACTACGGGGCCGAGGTCATCAAGGTGGAGGACCCCGGCATCGGGGACAAGGCCCGGCGCATGGAGCCCTTCGCCGGCGATGTCCCCCATCCGGAGCGAAGCGGCCTCTTCCTTTACCTCAACACCAACAAGCTGGGGGTCACCCTCAACCTCAAGACAGCCACAGGACAGCGCCTATTTCAGGAACTCATCCGGCAGGCTGATGTGCTCATTGACAACAACGGCGTGGGGGCTATGGACAAGCTGGGCCTGGGGTGGAAGACCCTGAAGAAGGTGAACCCCCGGCTGATTATGGCCACCATCACCCCCTTTGGCCTCACGGGCCCCTGGAAGAAGTACAAAGGGGGAAATCTGGTGAACCTCCACGCCTCGGGCCAGGGCTTTATGACCCCGGGCCAGGTGGAGGACCCGGAGAGCCACCCCCCCCTCAAGACCGCCGGCCACCAGGCCGACTTCATGGCGGGCCTCACCGCCGCCATCTGCACCCTGACTGCCGTCTTCGCCAGCCGCCTGGGGAACGGCAAAGGGGAACGCCTGGACATCTCAGAGCACGAGGCGCTGGCCTTCCAGTGGGCTCGGGACATCGCCATGTACTCCTGGGACAAGACCATACCCAAGCGTACCAAGGCCGGGCTGGCCATGACCAGCGGTCTGGTGCCCTGCAAGGACGGCTTCTTCTACCTACACCTGCGGGACGCCCGCCACTGGGACACCTATGTCAAGCTCATGGGCAATCCCGCTTGGGCCAAGGAGGAGCGCTTCAAGGACGACCTATCCCGAGGGAAGAACTACTCGGAGCTGGAGCCCTTGATGATGGAGTGGACCATGCGCCATAGTAAAGACGAAATCTACCACCTGATGCAAGGAGAGAAGGTGGCCACCATGCCCCTCTTCACCGTGCCCGAGGTGGTGAATTACCGCCAGATGGAGGAACGAGGGTTCTTCACCGCGATTAAACATCCCATGGCGGGCGTAGCCAAGTATCCTGGCGCCCCTTTCAAGATGTCCGCCACCCCTTGGAAGATACGCCGGCCCGCCCCCACCCTGGGGCAGCACAACCAAGAGGTCCTCTGCGGACGCCTGGGCTGTAAGAAAGAGAACCTGCCCAAGCTACGGGCCACCGGGATAATCTGAGCGTGGTAGAGGAGACGGAGAAGGCCCTTCACGAAGAGAGAAAAAGGAGAGCGCCCATGAAGAGACTCCCTTTAGAGGGTATCCGGGTCGCCGACTTCACCCGCATCCAGGCGGGTCCCCAGGCCCAAGCCTGGATGGCTCATCTGGGCGCCGAGGTGATTCGCATTGAGAGCCACACCGCTGCCGACACCCTGCGGCAGATGCGGGGGGCGGCGGGAGAAGACCGCACCCTGAACCGGGCTCCAGGGTTCTACGCCTTTAGCTTTGGCAAGAAGTCCTGCAACCTGAATTTACGCCATCCCCGAGCGGTGGAGCTGGCCAAGGGGATAATCAAGACCTGCGATGTGGTGGCGGAGAACTACGCGCCGGGGGCCATGGAGCGCCTGGGCCTGGACTATCAGAGCCTGCGGAAAATTAAACCCAATCTCATCATGCTCTCCACCTCCGGGCTGGGCCAGACCGGCCCCGACGCGGGATATGCCGCCTATGCCGCCACCATCCACGCCCTCTCCGGCTTTTCCTCCCTCACCGGCTACCCCGGCGAGGAGCGTCCCCCAGCGCTGATGGCCATGATGTGGTCTGATGCCCTCACCGCCACCACCGGCGCCTTCGCGCTCCTGGCCGCCCTCCACTACCGCAAGCGCACCGGCCAGGGCCAGCACATCGACCTCTCTATGAACGAGGCTACGGTGGACTTCCTCCCCGAGCCCTTCCTGGACTACACCATGAACGGGCGCGTCCGAGGGTTCGTGGGCAACCGGGATGAGGCCGCTGCCCCCCACGGCGTCTATCGCTGCCAGGGCGAGGACAAGTGGGTGGCCATCGCCGTATCGGACGACCAGGAGTGGCAGGCCTTCTGCCGCGCCACCGGCCATAGTGAGTGGGCATCCGACCCCAGGTTCGCCGACGCCTACTCCCGCTGGCACCACCAGGAGGAGCTAGACGTCCTGGTCACCCAATGGACCAAAAAGCATATCCCTCAGGAGGTCACGGAGGTTCTCCAGCGAGCGGGGGTGGCCGCTGCCCCCTCCGCCAACATAGTAGACTTCCTGGCCGACCCCCAGCTGCGGGCACGAAACTTCTTCATGGAGGTGGAGCAGCCGCCCATCGGGAAAGGCACGGCGGCGGTAGTGCCCTGGAAGCTGGGCCCCAAACCGGATGGTGTCCGCAAGGCCGGCCCCAACATGGGGGAGCACAACCACTATGTCTTCCACGACATCCTGGGGCTCTCCGAGGAGGAGATTGAGAAGCTCATCAAAGACCAGGTAATCTACTAGGAAACGAGGAGGAGGCTTTATGGCCAAAGGTGCGCTTTCCGGCCTTACGGTCCTGGAGTACGCCCAGGGCATCCCCGGGCCCTACTGCGCCCGTATGTTGGGCAGCCTGGGAGCCGAGGTCATCAAGGTGGAAGACCCCGCGGGCGGGGATATGGCCCGCACCTGGGGCCCCTTCCCCGACCACAACCCCCACCCCGACCAGAGCGGCCTCTTCATCTACCTCAACCTGAACAAAAAGGGCATTTCCCTGAGCTTCAAGACGGCCACGGGGCGGCGCCTCTTCAAGGAGCTGGCGCAGCAGGTGGACTTCCTCATCGAGAGCACCCCTCCCAGCTTCCTGCCCCGCCGCGGCCTGGGTTACACGGCCCTCCGGAAGCTCAACCCCCAGCTGATTATGACCTCCATCACCCCCTTCGGCCAGACCGGCCCCTACCGGGACTGGAAGGCCGATGACCTGGTGAGCACCCACATCGGCGGCTTGGGCTACGCCTTCAGCGGCCCCGTCACCGACCCCGAGGCTGTGCCACCCCTCAAGGTGGGTGGACACCAGGCCGACTTTGCCACTGCGGTCACCGCCACCATCGACACCCTGGCCGCCCTGAACGAGCGGCGGCTCAGCGGCCAGGGTAGCCATGTGGACTTCGGGGCCATGGAGGCCTTGGCCGCAGTGCGCAAGGGGGAGCTGGCGGCCTACTCCTTCGAGGGCACCGTGACCAGCCGCACCCAGACCATCCTGCGCCGCACCACCGGCCTCCTCAAGTGCCGGGACGGCTTCGTCCAGATGCACGGCACCACGGAGCGGGAGTGGCAGGGCCTGGTGGCCGCCATGGCCCGCCCGGAGCTCCTCCAGGACGAGCGCTTCAAGAACGAGAACCTGCGCTCCGAGAACTGGGGCGTTCTCAAGCCCATCATCGAGGAGTGGACTGCCCCCCGCACCAAGCATGAGGCCGCCCGCACCATGCAGGCGGCTCACCTGGCCTTCGCCCCCATCAACACTCCACCGGAGGTACTGGCCTCGGAGCAACTGGCAGCCCGGGGGTTCTTCGTGGAGGTGAACCAGCCCGGGCTAGGGAGGCTCAAGCTGCCCGGGGCGCCCTTCAAGCTCTCCGCCACCCCGTGGCAGGCGCCCCTCCCCGCCCCCACCCTGGGCCAACACAACCAGGAAATCCTCTGCGGAAGGCTGGGCCTGCCCAAGGGGGAGCTACCCGGGCTCCGGGCCGCCGGGGTGATATGAGGCCCCTGACCCCAGGTCTACCTTGACCCACACAAAATAGCCCGAAAGGAGCTTGAAGATGTCCCCCTTGCCCCTGGACGGAATCCGCGTCGCTGACTTCACCCGCATCCAGGCGGGGCCTTTAGCCACCCACTGGCTCGTAATCCTGGGGGCCGAGGTGATTAAAATCGAGAGCCTCAAGGCCATGGACCTCTCCCGCCGCACCGTCCAGGGCCGCCGCGAGGACAACCCCGACCCCAACAAGAGCACCGGGTTCATGGCCACGAACGCCGGCAAGAAGTCCTGCACCCTAAATCTGACCACACCTCGGGGCCAAGAACTGGCCCGGGAGCTCATCCAGAAATGCGACATCGTGGCGGAGAACTATGCCACCGGAGTCATGGAGCGCTTCGGCCTGGACTATCAGAGCCTGAAGAAAATCAAACCGGACCTCATCATGGTCTCCACCTCCGGTCCCGGGCGCACCGGGCCTGAGAAAGACGATGTGGCCTACGCCCCCACCATCCACGCCAACAGCGGTCTGGCCCACATTTCCGGCCACCCCGGCCAGAACCCTATCTCCCTGGGCATCATGTGGTCCGATGTCATCACGCCCCTGAACGCCGCCTGCGCCATCCTGGCCGCCGTCTATCATCGGGCCATGACCGGCCAGGGCCAGCACATCGATGTCTCCATGACCGAGGCCACCGTCTCCCTCACCCCGGAGCCTCTCCTGGAATACCTGATGACAGGCAGCTTCAGCGAGGCCCTGGGGAACCGGGACTACCGCTATGCCCCCTCCAACATCTATCGCTGCCGCGGCGACGACGCCTGGGTGGCCATCTCCGTCTCCAGCGAGGAGGAGTGGAAGGCCCTCTGCCGCGCCCTGGGCCACCCCGCCTGGGCCAAGGGCCCCAAGTTCGCCGACAACTATAGCCGCCGCCAGAACGAGAAGGAGCTGGACCGGCACATAGGGGAGTGGACCAAGACCAAGACCCCCCAGGAAATAACCAGATTGCTCCAGGCCGCTGGGGTGGCTGCCGGGCCCACCCTGGCGGTGGACCAGCTTTTCCGAGACCCCCAGCTCAATGAGCGCGGCTTCTTCGTCCCCATAGAGTACGAGCCCATCGGCAAAGGCTTTATGGCCCGCATGCCCTACAAGCTGGGCCAGCCCAACCCGCCGGGACAGTACCTGCCGCCGGCCCGTCTGGGGGAGCACAACCCCTATGTCTTCGGCCAGCTTCTGGGCCTCTCCGGCGAGGAGATAGAGAACCTGGTTCAGGACCAGATTATCTACTAGGGCCACCCTCACCGAGAACGTGAGGGCGCTCTAGTCGAAAATCCTCCCACCGAGTAAGATATCCCTGCTTTGCAGGAAAGGAAAAGGAGTGGCTATGGCCAAAGCAGCGCTCTCCGGCCTCAAGGTCCTGGAATACGCCGAGTTCATCAATGGCCCCTTCTGCGCCCGCATCCTGGGGGACCTGGGAGCCGAGGTCATCAAGATTGAGCCGCCCGCGGGCGGGGACATCGCCCGGCGCCGGGAGCCCTTCGCCGGAGATGACCCCCATCCGGAGAAAAGCGGCCTCTTCCTCTACCTCAACTTCAACAAGAAGGGCATAACCCTTGACCCCAGGACGCCCGTGGGCAAGCAGCTCTTCCTGGAGCTGGCTCGGGACGCCGATGTGCTCATCGAGAACCAGGGTGCCGGCGCCATGAGCCGCCTGGGCCTGGGCTACACAGCCCTGAAGAAGCTTAACCCCCGTATGATTATGGCCTCCATCACCTCCTTCGGCCAGACGGGGCCTTACAAGAACTACCAGGCCAACAACCTGGTCTCTATGCACATGAGTGGCCTGGCCTACGCCTTTACGGGCATCGTCCCCGACCCCGAGGAGCAGCCTCCTCTCAATCCCGGCGGGCACCAGGGAGACTTCGTCACCGGCATCACCGCCGCCATCAATGTCATGTCTGCCATCTACCATCGCCTGAGCACAGGCAAGGGCGACTACCTGGATATCTCGGAGCTGGAGGCCTGCGCTTACAACGAGATGCGAGACTACGGCGCCTATATATTCGAGAAGGCCAAAATCTCCCGCACCCGAGCCGCCCTGGCCCGCACCACTGGTCTCATCCAGTGCATGGACGGCTGGGTGCAGTTCCACGGCACCGAGGAGCGCCACTGGCGCGCTGTGCTGGAGGCCATGGGCAACCCCGAGTGGGGCAAGGATGAGCGCTTCAAGGACGACCGCTCCCGGGCCGACAACTGGCAGGCCCTGCGGGAGAACATCATGACCTGGACCATGAAGCACTCTAAACAAGAGATTTTCCACATGATGCAGGCGCGGCATATCGCCTTCGCCCCAGCCAACACCCCTGAGGAAGTGGTCAAGTCGCCCCATCTGGCGGCCCGGGAGTACTTCGTGGAGTTCAGCCACCCCGTGGCGGGCAAGGTCAAATATCCCGGCGCCCCTTTCAAGCTCTCCCGCACCCCCTGGAAGGCGCGCTACCCCGCCCCCCCCCAGGGCCAGCACAACGGGGAGATTTTCTGACCGCACCTGGGCCGCTCCAAAGAGGTACTGGTGAAGCTGGCCGAGACCCGCGTAATCTATAGACACCCAGACACGAGAGAAGATAAATTG
>JACQUO010000025.1 GCA_016210205.1 Chloroflexota bacterium | reverse complement strand
GGGGGTAGGAATTATATCTGGGGGACACCCCCAGACCCCCGTCAAAGGGGCCTCGCCCCTCTGAACACCCCCTTTTCAGCACCATGCTAAGGGGACTATGAGCCCAGGGATGGGGTAAACTATGGGGGCAGGGGCATGATGGTCTTCTGCCTTTGAGGTTGAGGGGGATGCTACGGTGAAATGGCCGCGAAGCCTGAGGTGGCATATTGAAGGGCAGGGCAACCTGTTCCAGCGCATCGCTCGGTGGGTCGCCGCCCGTAGCGATGTCCAGGTGGAGTTCCTGCCTGAGGTAAAGATAGAGCAGCAGCAGGCCCGCCTCAAGGTATGGGGACGGGTGCGGGTGACCCTGGAGCCGGGGGCCACCCTGCTGCGGGCCGAGGTGAACCTGCGGGGCTTCCGCCACACCCACTATCGGGAGCGGGAGATAGACGAGAAGGGCGCGCCCTATGCGCCGGAGTGGCGGGACAGCCGCGAGGTCATCCTGGATAAGGCCCAGGTCCTCCACCGGGGGCAGATGCTGGCCCTCCTCCGCACCTACGAGTTCGATTTCAGCCTGGAGGTCAGCCTCACTCAGGAGATGCCGCCCACCCAGGTAGGGAAGTACGACAATGTCTGGTATAACCTCATCGCCTCCGCCGCCACCGTCAAGTCCTACATGAGCGCCACCATGCCGGTGAAGGTGGGCTAGGCCCCTGAGCTTCGCCCTGCCCTCATAGGGGAATGGGGACTACCTTAGCTCCGCCAGGATGCGGATGATGCGGGGGATGGTGTAGTCGGCGAGGTCCTGGCGGCTCCCGCCGCAGAGGATGGCTACCAGGCGACCCCCACAGACCTCCTCGGCGGCGGCCTTGGCGAGGGCGGCGATTCGGGCATGGCAGTCCCGGGTGAGGCCGCGGTCGCTGTAGTCGCCCTGGGTGCCGTCGTAGCCGAACTCCCAGAAGAGCGTCTCCGGGCGGAACTGCCGCATCCGCGGGAGCAGGGCCTGCTCCAGCCGCTCCAGGTATTCGGCGTCGGTGGTGTGCCCGGGGATGGCCACATCCACCTTGGAGCCGCCGTCGCGGCTCTGGCCGCAGAGACACACATGGAGGAGGTCTTCGTCGCGCTCGAAGATGTCCCGGGTGCCGTCGCCGTGGTGGGCGTCGGTGTCCAGGATGGCGAAGCGCCGCCCGCCGAATTGGGCGCGCAGGTGGGCCACCGCCAGGGCGGCCCCGTTGAAGTGGCAGCCGCCGAAGAAGAAGTCCCGCCCGGCGTGGTGGTCGCCGCTGCCGGTGAAGACGAAGGCGTTGTGGATGCGGCCTCGGGCTATCTCCTCGGCGGCCAGGACGGTGCCGCCGGTGGAGTAGAGGGCGGTCTCGTAGTAGGGGGTCTGCCGCACCGCCGCTATCAGGCGGGAGGTGTGGACGCGCTGGAGCAACTCCTGGGAAGGGGCTGAGACCTCGTGGAAGGCCTCGTAAAAGTGGATGTTATCCCGCTCCAAAAGCTCGGTGAGCTCGGCAGGGAAGTGGGAGAGGCGGCGGCCGTCCAGGTGGAGGAGGAAGAGGCCGGTCTGGCGCATCCTACTCCTGGTATTCCTCCAGGTCCAGGCCGTACTCCACCAGCTCGCCGCGATTGAAGCCCAGGGCGGAGACGAAGACCTTCATGCGGTCGTCGCCCCAGTTGACCATGATGTGGATGGAGCGGACGCCGCGGCGTCGGCACTCGGAGATGAACCCTTTCATGAGGACACGGCCCACCCCCTGGCCCTGGAAGTCCTGGTGGACGCCGACCAGCTCCACCCAGGCGGCGTCCCGCTTGCCGTACTGAGTCTCGGCCAGGCGGCCCAGGACGAAGCCCACCACCTGCCCCCGCACCTCGGCCACCACGCTGTCCTCGATTTCGCCGCCGTAGGCCACCACGGGGTTGGCGTAGGTGGCGGCCCGCTGGGGGCCCACCATGGCCTTGTCGATGGCCTGGACAGCGTCCAGGTCGCCCTCGCGCATGGGGCGGACGGTGATGGTCAGTGGCTCGGTCATGGGGCTCCTCGAAGGGTTAGCCGGGCCCTGGGGACCTCATAAAAGAGACAAGTGTATTGTAGCCATGCGGGGCGGGGGGTGTCAATTCAAGGCTGCTTGGTTTCCCTGCCTTTCTCCTCCGCTTCCTTAGCCTGCTGGGCGCGCTTGAGGACGGCGTCCCGGTAGACGCGAGCCAGGGATTTGCCGTGCTGTGGCAATCTCTCCCGCTTCTTGCGCTGCTTTCGCTCCCGGCGCGTCTGGCGGGTGGCCTCGCCCTCGGCGGGAGGCTCCTGGGGGCCAGGCTTCTTCTCGTCATTCGGCATGGACACATCCCCTATCAGGGTCGGGATACCTCACCCCCTGTATCCCCCTCTCCTGCAGGAGAGGGGGAAGGGAAGGAAGTATCGGGGAACACCCCCGAACCCCCGGCCAGCGGGGCTTCGCCCCTCTGGACTCCCCATGCGAGCACGAAGCTGGCTCCGTCATTCTGGGCGGAGCGCAGAATCTCCAGGAGACACCCCACGCCCCGGCAGGGAAAGGCCTGCATCACAAATGCTCCTCCTCCCACTGTATCCCCTTCTCTTGCAGAAGGAAGCGGAAATTATGTTAACCAGCTACCATCCCCAGACCGCTCAGACCTCCAGGGTAGCCTCAACGCTTAGGGCAACATTGCCCTTCAATGCCTGGGAGATGGGACAGCCATCCTTAGCCGTTTCCGCCGCTTTAACGAAGGCCCCAGGGTCTATGCCCGGCACCCAGCCGCGCACCTCAAGGGCACTGGAGACAACGCGCCAGCCGCCCCCGACTCTGTCAAACATGACTGTCGCCGTAACCTCCAGCCTCCGGGGTGGCGTGCCGCCCCGACCCAGGCCAGCCGAGAGGGCCATAGCATAGCAGCTTGCGTGGGCAGCAGCCAGGAGCTCTTCAGGGCTGGTGCGGCCATCGGCCGACTCTGTGCGCGCGGCCCAGGTTACCGGCAGAGAGGCGAAGGCCTTGCTGGTGGCGGCACTCACGCTGCCCTTGCCGGAGACCAGTTCGCCATCCCAGGTTACCTGCGCCTGACGAATAGCTGCCATAACGCCCTCCTACAAACAGCCTGAACTGCCGATGCCCGCCAAACTCTCAAGTGCGAGGTCTCGGCGTAGAAAACAGGGGGAACGAACTGAGACATGAGACCCCCCCAGGCCCCCGGAGGGCACGCCCTGCACCCCCTCATCGGGCGCGGCGGTAGCCGGGCGGGGCCGGGCGGGCGGCCAGCCCCTTGGGTCCCATCGCCTCGTCCACCAGCTCCTGGCGCAGCGCGACAACCTGGTCGCGCAGCAGGGCCGCCTGCTCGAACTCCAGGGCCTTGGCCGCCGCCCGCATCTGGGATTCCAGCTCCTTCACCAGGCGCACCACCTCGTCCCGGGGGATGGCCCCCTTCACGGTGTAGGGGGCGCGGGACTCGGCCACGGCCCGCATCCGCGCGCCGATGTCTCGGATGGCCTTCTTGATGCCCTGGGGGGTGATGCCATGCTCCTGGTTGTAGGCTTCTTGTATAGCGCGGCGGCGATAGGTCTCCTGGATGGCCCGGCGCATGGACTCCGTCATAGTGTCGGCATACATGATGACATGGCCCTCGGCGTGGCGGGCGGCGCGGCCCATGGTCTGGATGAGGGAGCCTTCCGAGCGCAGGTAGCCCTCTTTGTCGGCATCCAGGATGGCCACCAGGCTCACCTCGGGCAGGTCCAGGCCCTCCCGCAGCAGGTTGATGCCCACCACCACATCGTAGACGCCCAGCCGCAGGTCTCGGAGAATCTCCACCCGCTCCAGGGTCTCGATGTCTGAGTGGAGGTAGTGGGTGCGGATGCCCATCTCCTTGAGGTAATCGGCCAGCTCCTCGGCCATGCGCTTGGTGAGGGTGGTGACCAGGCAGCGCTCCTGGCGCTCTACCCGCTCTTTGATGTTATCCATGAGGTCATCGATTTGCCCCGCGGTGGGCTTGACCGCGATGGTGGGGTCCAGGAGGCCGGTGGGGCGGATGATTTGCTCCGCCACCTGCTGGCTGTGCTCCAGCTCGTAAGGCCCCGGGGTGGCGGAGACATAGACCACCTGGCTGACATGCCCCTGGAACTCCTGGAAGTTCAGGGGGCGGTTGTCCAGGGCCGAGGGCAGGCGGAAGCCGAAGTCCACCAGGGTCTCCTTGCGGGAGCGGTCGCCGTGGAACATGCCCCGGACCTGGGGCAGGGTCATGTGAGATTCGTCCACGAAGAGGAGGAAGTCCTTGGGGAAGTAGTCAATCAATGTCCAGGGCGGGGAGCCGCAGGCCTCGGCCAGGGTTCGGGCGGGGCGATGCCGCCGGGCCAGGTGGCAGGAGTAGTTCTCCACCCCGGTGCAGTAGCCCGCCTCCTGGAGCATCTCCAGGTCGTAGTTGGTGCGGGACTCCAGGCGCTGGGCCTCCAGGAGCTTGCCCTGGGCCTGGAACTCGGCCAGGCGCTCCGCCAGCTCCGCCCGGATGTCCCCGATGGCCGCCTGGAGCTTGTCCCGGGAGGTGACGAAGTGCTTGGCGGGGTAGATGTCCACGGCCTCCCGCTCCGCCAGGAGCTCGCCGGTGAGGGGGTCAATCTCCACGATGCGCTCAATCTGGTCGCCCCAGAACTCGAAGCGCAGGGCCAACTCCTCGTAGGCGGGCTGGAGCTCCAGGGTATCGCCCCGCACGCGGAAGCGGCCCCGGGTGAAGTCGATGTCATTGCGCTCGTACTGCATCTCCACCAGGCGGCGCAGCACCAGGTCGCGGCGGATGGTCTGGCCCCGCTTGAGGGTGAGGACGAAGGAGTAGTATTCCTCCGGGGCGCCCAGGCCATAGATGCAGGAGACCGAGGCCACCACGAGCACATCGCGCCGGGTGAAGAGGGCGCGGGTGGCGGCGTGGCGCATCTTGTCTATCTCTTCGTTTATCTCCGTCTCCTTCTCGATGTAGGTGTCGGTGCGGGGGATGTAGGCCTCGGGCTGGTAGTAATCGTAGTAGGAGACGAAGAACTCAACGGCATTATCAGGGAAGAAGTCCTTGAACTCCTGGTAGAGCTGGGCCGCGAGGGTCTTATTGGGAGCCAATATCAGGGTCGGGCGTTGAGCGCGAGCGATGACGTTGGCCATGGTGAAGGTCTTGCCGGAGCCGGTTACCCCCAGCAG
>JACQUO010000023.1 GCA_016210205.1 Chloroflexota bacterium | reverse complement strand
GCCCCCAGCCCAACCGCCCGCAGAGGACAAGGCCCAGACCATCCTCCTGGTGGCCGCCCATCCCGACGACGCCGAGTTCTCCTCCGCCGGCACCGTCGCCAAGTGGACCTCCGAGGGCCGGCGGGTGATATATGTCCTCTGCACCAACGGGGACAAAGGCTCTCACGACCCGGAGATGACCTCGGAACGGCTGGTGGGCATCCGCGAACGGGAGCAGCGGGCCGCCGCCGCGGTGCTGGGGGTGAGCGAGGTGGTCTTCCTGCGCCATCCCGACGGCGGCCTGGAGGACACCTACGAGTTCCGCGGGGAGATTGTCCGCGCCATCCGCAAGTACAAACCAGACCGAGTGCTCACCTCCAACCCCCACAACCCCATGCGCCCTTTCATCAACCACCGGGACCACCGCATGGCCGGGCGGGTCACCCTGGACGCCGTCTATCCCTACTGCCGCGACCGGCTCCACTACCCGGAGCACCTGCGGGAGGGTCTGGAGCCCCACCGGGTGGAGGAGGTCTATCTCTGGGGCTCCGAGGACCCCGATGTCATTATAGATGTCAGCCCCTACTTCGAGCTAAAGCTCCGGGCCATCCGCTGCCACGAGAGCCAGGTGGGCCATCGGGAGCAGGGAGAGATGGACTTCGGGGAGCGCATGCGCCGCATGTCCCAGGAGACGGGCAAGCGCCACGGCGTCCCCATGGCGGAGACCTTCAAGCGGGTGAGCCTGGCCTTCCCCTTCCGCCAGCCCCCGGTGAAGGAGCCGCCGGCGCCTTAGGACTGTCAAAGCGGCGCCCTTAGTGGGAGCAGGGAAGGCCCTTCGTCTGCCTGGGGCGGACTCAGGGTGACACTTGGGGGTGCAGGGGGCGCAGCCCTCTGCCGGGGTGTGGGGTGTCTCCACCAGTCTCTTTATCTGCATCTGCGCAGGCAAGGCCGGGCCTGGGCTTTACACCTTCACCAGCCGGGGCGAAATCACGGTGCTCCAGGAAAGGTGCTTGCGGCTGCGCCCGAAGATGACATCGAAGTAGAGCTTCTGGAGCTTGTGGGTGATGGGGCCCACGCCCCCCTTGCCCACGGGCCGGCGGTCTATCTCCACCACTGGGGTCACATGGGCGGCGGTGCCCGTCATGAAGACCTCCTCGGCCAGGTAAAGCTCGCTGCGGTCAATGCACCGCTCCACGGTGTCGATGCCAAACTCCGTTCGGGCCAGTTCCATGATGGTGGCCCGGGTGATGCCCAGGAGGATGTTGTCCGTGGGGGGAGGGGTGAGGAGGGCGCCGTCCTTGACGACGAAGATGTTCTCGCCACTGCCCTCTGAGACATGGCCGTCAGAGTTGAGCATGATGGCCTCGTCGAAGCCGTTCTCGTTGGCCTCGGTCTTGGCCAGGGCGCTGTTGACATAAAGCCCCGTTATCTTGCCCCGAGGCGGAATCATGTTGTCGTCGATGCGCCTCCAGGAGGAGATGCAGCAGCGGGCGCCCTTCTCTACATCCAGGTAGGGGCCGAAGGGGACTACGAAGAGCAGGAAGTCGTCCTCAAGGCCATGGAGCTTGACGCCCACAATCTCTGAGGACTTGTAGCCCATGGGGCGTACATAGACATCCTCGCGGTAGCCGCACCGCTCCACCAGCTGCACTACCAGCTTCTCCATCTCCGCCACGCTGTGGGGGAGCTTGATTTTCAGGATGCGGCACGATTGCTCCAGGCGCTCCAGGTGCTCCCGGATGCGGAAGACATAGAACTTCTCCTGTTCCTTGTTCCAGTTGGCTCGAATGCCCTCGAAGCAGGCAGTGCCATAGTTGAAGGCGTGGGTGATGATGCCGATTTTGGCTTCTTCCAGGGGGACGAACTTGCCCTTAAAGAAGGCGTAGGTGCCCATGTGCGCTCCTTTCCCCTGTCGCAATTGGGTTCTAGTATAGCCAGGGCTGTCTTGAAAGGCAAGCTTGGCTCGTAAAACTGTGTAGATATGGGGGTTACGAGGGGCAAAGCCTCCGCACCCCTGGGCCCTGACCACAAGCCTCAGTTTCACGGGGCCGCCAGCTTCTCTATCTCCGCTAGCAGCGCCGAAAGATAGTCCTGCTCCTCCACCGTGCGCAGCTTGACACCGCCCCGGAAGAGCACCCCTCGGCCCTTGCCGCAGGCGATGCCCACATCAGCGTCCGCGGCCTCCCCGGGGCCGTTGACCACACACCCCATCACCGCCACCTTGAGGGGTTTGTCTATCTTCTGTAGATGCGCCTCCACGGCCCGGGCTAGGGACTCCAGGTCCGTCTCGATGCGCCCGCAGGTGGGGCAGGAGACCAGGGTGGCCCCACGCTGGCGCAGGTTCAGGGACTTCAAAATCTCATAGGCCACCGCCACCTCCTCCTCCGGCGGGCCGGTGAGCGACACCCGCACGGTGTCCCCAATGCCCAAAAACAGCAGCACCCCCAGGCCCACGGCGGAGCGCACCGTCCCCGCCCGCGCCAGGCCCGACTCGGTGATGCCCAGGTGCAGGGGATAGGGGATGAGGGGGGCGATGCCGGTGTAGGCCGCCACAGTGGTGGGCACATCGAAGGCCTTGAGGGACACCTTGATGAGGTCGAAGTCCAGCGCCTCCAGTTGGCGCACCTGGGCCAAGGCCGCCGCCACCATGCGCTCGGCGACGCTGCCCCTCCGGGCATCCTGGGGCAGGCTGCCGGCATTGACCCCCACCCGGATGGGCACGGCCCGCTCCCGAGCCGCCCGCACCACCGCGGCCACCCGCTCCGGGGCGCCGATGTTCCCGGGGTTGAGGCGCAGGCCGTCCACCCCGGCTCCCAGCGACGCCAGGGCCAGGCGATGGTCGAAGTGGATGTCGGCGATGAGGGGGAGGGGGCTCTCTTTTTTGATGCGGGGCAGGGCCTGGGCTGCCTCGGTGTCAGGCACCGCCAGGCGGGCCAGCTCGCAGCCGACCCCAGCCAGGGCGTGGAGCTGGCGCACCGTGGCCGCGGCGTCCCGGGTGTCCGTCTTGGTCATGGACTGGACCACGATGGGCGCCCCGCCCCCCACGGTCACGGGGCCGATACGGATGGGCTTGGACTCGCGGCGCATCATGGCCTTAGGGGATGATGCTCCGGCCCTGGACTAGCCTCACGATATCATAATACGACACCACCGCCACCAGGGCCAGGAGGAGGGCCAGGCCAATCATATGGGCCAGGCGCTCCTTTTGGGGCGAGATGCGCTTGCCCCTCCGGAGCACCTCAATGAGGACGAAGGCCATGCGCCCCCCGTCCAGCATGGGGATGGGGAGGAGGTTGAGGATGCCGATGTTCAGGCTGAGCATGGCGGTCCAGACCACTAGGGGTACAATGCCCCCCTGGCTCACCTCTCCCGTAGCCTGGGCGATGCCCACCACCCCCACCACCGCCAACGGCGACTGTCCCGCCACCATGGTGGCCAGCCCCCGAAAAGTGAGGCTCACCAGGTTCCAGGTCTCCGCTATCCCCAGGGGTACGGCCTCCCAGGGCAGGTAGGCCCGGGTCTCGATGAGGGGCCGAGCCCAGGTGAAGACGATGCCCAGCCGCCCCTGGCCCGAAGGTGTGTCCACCCGGGGGACGACGGTGACAGAGGAGGTTTGGCCCTCCCGCTCCAAAAGCAGCGTCATGGGGGCGCCAGCCCGGGCGGAGATGAGCTGGCTCAAGTCCTCCAGCTGGGCCAGGCCCGAGGTGGGCCGGCCGTCCACCGCCAGGATGACGTCCTCCGCCTGGAGGCCTGCCTGGGCCGCCGGAGAGTCCCGCACCACCTGGACAACCCTTATCCCCTCCCCGCCCAGGAGCACCGGACGTGGCAGCATGAAGCTCAGGGGCAGGAGCATCAGAGGCAGCAGCAGGTTGCTCACCGAGCCTGCCGCCAGGATGAAGAGCCGAACCGAGGGCCTCCTCTCCGCCAGGCTGCCGGGGGCTTGGGGGTCCTCTTCTCCTAACAGACGCACAAAGCCCCCCAGGGGGATGAGGTTCAGGGAATACTCGGTGCCGCCCCGCTTGGTGGCCCAGAGCCGTGGCGGGAAGCCCACCCCGAACTCCTCCACCACCACCCCGGCCCGGCGCGCCGCCAGGAAGTGGCCCAGCTCGTGCACCAGAATGATGAAGAAGAAGGTCGCCACGAAGGACAAAAGGCCTAACAGGAAGCCAGACATTATCAGCTATCTCCTCGAGGGCTCCAGGCCTGGGCCTGGCGGCGGGACCAGGCATCAGCCGCCAGGATTTGCTTCAGGCTCGGATGGCCCACCCGCCGGTGCCGCCCCAGCGCCGCGGCGATGAGTTGCGGGATGTCGGTGAAGGCCAGGCCCCCAGCCAGGAAGCGCTCCACCGCCACCTCGTCGGCGGCGCAGAGCACCGCGGGGCAGGTGCCGCCCAGAAGGGCCGCCTCCCGGGCCAGCTCCAGGCAGGGATAGCGGCCCGGGGGCACGGGGCGGAAGTCCAGGGTGGCCTGGTCGGGCAGG
This sequence comes from Chloroflexota bacterium, assembly GCA_016210205.1. GTDB lineage: Bacteria > Chloroflexota > Dehalococcoidia > JACQUO01 > JACQUO01 > JACQUO01. The sequence goes on along the minus strand of JACQUO010000023.1, from coordinate 247,552 downwards.
CGGGGGAGGCTGGGGTTCTCCCAGCGCTCGGGGTAGCTCAATGCGTACTGGATGGGCAGCCTCATATCTGGGGGGCTCATCTGGGCCAGGATGGAGCCATCGGCGAACTCCACCATGGAGTGAACCATGCTCTGGGGATGGAGCACCACGCCGATGCGCTCCAGGGGCACCCCGAAGAGCCAGTGGGCCTCGATGAGCTCCATGCCCTTGTTCATCAGGGTGGCGGAGTCGATGGTGACCTTGCGGCCCATGCTCCAGGTGGGGTGGCGGAGGGCCTGGGCGGGGGTTACCTCCTCCATCTGCTCCGGGCTCAAGTCCCGTAAGGCCCCGCCGGAGGCGGTGAGGATGAGGCGGGCCACCTCGCCCCGTTGCCCCTCCAGACACTGCCAGAGGGCGCTGTGCTCGCTGTCGATGGGCCTGATGGTCACATCCTGGGCTTGGGCCTGGGCCATGACGATTTCCCCGGCCATGACCAGGACCTCCTTGTTGGCTAGGGCCACCTCCTTGCCGGCCCGGAGGGCCGCCAGCGTAGGGGCCAGCCCTGCCTTGCCTGCGGTGGCCACCACCACTAGGTCCACATCGGGGTGGGTGGTCATCTCCTCCAGAGACAGCCACAGGCAGGGGTGGGCCAACTCTCCCTCTCCCAGGGGGACCAGGCTCGCCACCAGGGCGGGGCGGAACTCCGCGAGCTGCTCTAGAAGGAGCTCCTTGTTCTCGCCCCCGGCCAGGGCCTCGACCTTGAGCCGGGAGGGGAAGGCCCGGGCCACCTCCAGCGTCTGACGGCCGATGGAGCCGGTGGAGCCCAGGATGGCCAGGCGCTTTCGGGGATTGGCGGCGCTTCTGGCCTTTCCCGAGGTCATGGCAGGACCATCATAGTGACGAAGTAATAGACCACTACCCCTGAGGGGAGCAGGCTATCCAGCCGGTCCAGGATGCCGCCGTGGCCGGGGACCAGGTTGCTGGCGTCCTTGGCTCCGGCGAGGCGTTTGAGGACCGACTCAAAGAGGTCGCCCAACTGGCCGGCCAGGCTGATGGAGAACCCCAGCGCCATCCCTTGGAACAGGGTCAAGGGCGCTCTGAGCCCCTGGGAGAGCAGGAGGATAACGACAATGCCGCCCAGCACGCCGCCGAAGGCCCCCTCCCAGGTCTTGCTGGGGCTGATGGCCCCAGCCATGCGGTGGCGCCCCCAGGTTCGCCCGATGAGATAGGCGAAGGTGTCCACGGCGAAGGTCCCCAGCAGGGCCATGAGGGTCCACTCCCGTCCCAGGGGCAGGCCTCGCAGGGCGATGAAGAAGGACAGGAGGGCGCCGATGTAGAGCATGCCCAGCATGGTCCAGGTCCAGTCAGGTAAGATGCGGTGGTGGCGGCGGCGGACAATGAGCCAGGCCAGGGAAAGGACGGCGGCAGCCCCCAGCAGGGCAGGGGTGCTCCAAAGCGCCCCCGAATGGGCGTTGAGGACGAAGAGGAAGGTCCCCAGAAACCCCAAAGGATGTATGGGGTTGTAGCCGGCCCGGCTGGCCAGGCGGAAGAACTCATAGGCCGCCAGCAGGGCGATGCCAGCGAAAACCCCAGTGAACCAGGGGTCTCCGTACCAGACCGCCAAGAGCAGCAGGGGGACGAAGACCAGGGCGCTGAGGACTCTCTGGCGCAGCATCTTCACCTCGGGGCCTGGGGGGAGCAGGCCGGCGGCGGAAGGGGGCTCGGCCCTACTCCGAGGGCCTTCCCCCGAATCGCCGTTCCCGGCGCCGGTAGTTCTCCAGGGCCCGCTCTATCTCCTCTTCGTTGAAGTCGGGCCAGTAGGTCGGAGTGCAGTAAATTTCGCTGTAGGCGGACTGCCACAGGAGGAAATTGCTGAGCCGCAAGTCCCCCCCAGTGCGGATGATGAAATCCGGGTCTGGCTGTCCGCTGGTGTAAAGGTACCGGCTGATGAGGGCCTCGTCCACCGCCTCGGGAGGGATGTGGTCACGGATGATGTCACGAAGGGCGTCCAGAATCTCCGCGCGCCCGCCGTAGTTGAAGGCGATGCTCAGACTGAGGCCGGTATTATTTTTGGTGAGCTCAAGAGCCTGACGCACCTTGTCCCGAAGCGCTGGAGCCAGCTTGTCCAGGTGTCCCAGGTGGCAGAGGCGCACCCCGTGGCGGTGGAACTCCTCAGTCTCCCGGTCGATGGCCTCGCCCAGGACCTGCATCAAGCCCTTAATCTCCCAGTCCGGGCGGCTCCAGTTCTCCGTGGAGAAGGCGAAGAGAGTGAGATAAGGTATGCCACGCCGGGCGAAGGCCTCCACCACCGGACGGATGTTCCTCGTGCCCGCGCGGTGGCCTTCAATCCTGGGGAGGCCCCGCTCCTTGGCCCAGCGCCCGTTGCCGTCCATGATAATCCCCACGTGTTTGAGAGGGGGGGGCAGAGGGGAGGGCTTGGTGGCCTTTTTTCGTGTATCAGGGTGAGGGGATTGGGGCATCCTGGGGGCCTAGACCTCCATGATTTCTGCTTCTTTGGCCCGGCCCAGTTCGTCCCCCGAGGCGATGAAGCTGTCCGTGATTTTTTGCAGCTGCTCCTTGGCCCGGTTCTCTTCGTCCTCGGAGGCTGTTTTCTCTCGGGCCATCCTCCTAAGTTCCTCTAGAGCGTCGCGGCGGATATTTCTCAGGGCTACCCGCCCTTCTTCAGTGCGCTTGTGGGCCTGGCGCACCATCTCCCGGCGCCGCTCCTCCGTGAGGGGGGGGATGACCAGGCGGATGCTGGCACCGTCGCTCTGAGGGTTGAGGCCCAGGTCCGACTTCTGAATGGCCTTGAGGATGGAGCCCATCGCGCCCTTGTCCCAGGGCTGGATGAGCAGGAGTTGGGCTTCAGGAACGGCGATGCTGGCCACCTGGTTGAGGGGCGTGGGCACGCCGTAGTATTCCACCTTAAGGTGCTCCACCAGGCCGGGGTGGGCCCGGCCGGCCCGAAGCGTGGCTAGCTCCCGCTTCAGGCTCTCCAGACCCTTTTGCATCCTCTCCCTGGCCTGGGCCAGGGTGGCGTCCAAGGCTTTATTTTCAGGCACGAGCTGCCCCCTCAGCGACAGCGGTAAGGCGCGTTCCGATATCTTCCCCCAGGGCGGCCCTGACGATAGAGTTCTCTCCCTGGATGTCAAAAACGATGGTGATGAGGTTATTCTCCAGGCACAGCGACAGAGCCGTTGGGTCCATGACCTCTAGGCGAGCCTGGAGGGCCTCGCCGTAGGTCAGCCTGCGGTATTTCTTGGCCATGGAGTTGGTCCGGGGGTCCCCGTCATAGACCCCGTCCACCCGGTTCTTGGCCATGAGCATGACATCGGCTCCTATCTCAATGGCCCGGAGGGCGGCGGCGGTGTCTGTGGTCATGTATGGGTTGCCCGTCCCTGCCGCAAAGATAACCGCCCGTCCCTTCTCCAGGTGGCGGATGGCTCTCCTCCGGATGAAGGGCTCCGCTATCTCCTGTACATTGACGGCGGACTGGGTGCGGGTGGTGACGCCGGCCTTCTCCAGCGAGTCCTGGAGGACCAGGGCGTTAATCAAGGTGGCCAGCATCCCCGCTTGGTCAGCGGTGGCCCGGTCCATCCCCTGGCGCGCGGCCTCGCTGCCCCTCCAGATATTCCCTCCTCCCACCACCACCGCTATCTCCATGCCAGAGGCAAGGACCTCGCGGATTTGGCGGGAGATGTCGCCGGTCACCGTGCGGTCCACGCCGAACCGGTCCCCCCCTGCCAGAGCTTCGCCGCTGATTTTCAGGAGGATGCGCCGGAAGGGTCTGGCCCCTTTATCCGCCATGCCCCATCATGAACCCAGTTCGAAGCGTACGAATCTTTTAACCTTGATATTCTCCCCGGTGCGGGCAACGGCCTCAGTTACAATATCTTGAACCTTCTTCTGGGGGTCTTTGATGAAGGGCTGGAGCATGAGGCAGGCTTCCTCGGGGCGGGCCTCGGTGCCAGAGGGCAGCTCCTGGGGGCTGATGACCAGGGGTTTCATAGCCGCCACCTGCATGGCCAGGTTATGGGCCAACTCCTGGAACTCCTTGGTGCGGGCCACGAAATCCGTCTCGCAGTTGACCTCCACCAGGGCGCCGATGCGACTCCCAGCGTGGAGGTAGGCCGCGATGACCCCCTGGGTGGCCACTCGGGTGGCCTTACTGGCCGCCAGGGCCAGACCCTTGTGGCGCAGGGCCTCGGTGGCGGCGACCAGGTCGCCCCTGGAGTCCTCCAGCGCGCGCTTGCAGTCCATAATGCCAGCCCCGGTGCGTCCCCGGAGCTCGCGGATAGCCTCGGGGCTAATATTCACGGCTGGCTTCCTGGAGCCGGGTTCGTGGTGGCGGCCAGGTCCTTCTCCGGCTGCTGGCCGTCCTTAGCGGGCACAGAGGCTTCACCATCTTTAGGGGGCTCGCCCTCGGTGCCGGCCCTGAGGGCCTTCCCTTCGAGGACAGCGTTGGCCATGATGCTGGTGATGAGCTTGATGGCCTTGATGGCGTCGTCGTTGGCGGGGATGGGATAATCTATCTCATCGGGGTCGCAGTTGGTATCCACCACCGACACGATGGGGATTCCTATCTTCCGGGCCTCGCTTATGGCGATGCGCTCCTTGCTGGGGTCCACGATGAAGATGGCGCCCGGAACCTTGGTCAAGGCTTTGACGCCGCCCAGCTGGCGGTTGAGCCGTAAGACCTCCTCATCCAGGCTATGGGCCTCCTTCTTGGGGAGGTAGTCCAACTCGCCCCGGACCTTGCGGTCCTCCAGGCGCACCAGGTAGTCGATGCGGTTCTGGATAGTGGTGAAGTTAGTGAGCATCCCCCCCAGCCAGCGTTGGTCCACAAAGTGCATGCCGCACCGCTTGGCCTCCAGCTGGATGGACTCTTGGGCCTGCTTTTTCGTGCCCACGAAGATGATTTCGCCGCCGTTGGCCACGAGCTCTTTGACGAAGTCATACGCCTTGGCCAGAAGGACGGCGGTCTGCTGCAGGTCTATGATGTGAATGCCGTTGCGCTGGGTGAAGATGAAGCTCCTCATCTTGGGGTTCCAGCGCCGGGTCTGGTGGCCGAAGTGGGCCCCAGCCTCGAGGAGCGTCTTCATGGATACCGTTACGGCCAATCTACCCCGCCTTTCTTCAGACCCTTGATTTTTCCCCAGTATAGCACAGGTTTGATTTGTCCCACAACCCCGCGGCCTGTTGCCTGGCCCGGAGCACTGGTGAAGGAGTTTAGCACAACGACTGCGGCACGGCAACCGCCAGAGGGAGGGCGGGGAGAGCGTTCTTCCTGACCAGGAGGAGGGTCAGGGGGATGGTCGTAAAGCGGTGCTAAACAACCTCCCAGGCCCGAGCTGGCCTTGGCCCTTTTGGGGAGCCGGGGGCATTTTCCTTGACAGCTTTGGAGGCGAGTGATAAGATTTAAGATAATCTAGCGCTCCCAAAAGAGGAGCGCCAGGTTGAAGTGATGTTTCCCGAGGTGAGGCGGGTCTCGCATGCCAACCTATGAATTCAAGTGTCCGGCTTGCCACATCCATTTTGAAGTGAAGAACGGCTTTTCTCAGGATGCTCATGGGACTTGCCCCAAGTGCCAGGCCGAGGGGCAGCGGGTTTACAATTCCGTCCTGGTCCTTTTCAAAGGGCCGGGCTTCTACAGCACCGACAACAACCGGGTGCAGGAATACCCCTCGTCACCCTCCAAGAAGGAGGAGCCGCTGCCCGCCAACACCCCAACCCCAACGAAGCCCTTTGGGGAGCCCGCTTGAGTTGAGGGCGCTGCTCCAAAGGGTGCGTCGCGCCACAGTAAGCGTAGGGGGCGAGACCATAGGCGAGATTGGGCCGGGTCTCGCTATTTTGTTGGGGGTGAGCCAGGGGGACGGCCACGAGGACGCCCGCTACTTGGCGGAGAAGAGCGCTTTCCTCCGCATCTTCAGCGACGCCCAGGGAAAGTTCAATTTTTCCCTGGTGGACATAGGCGGGGAGGCTCTGGTGGTGAGCCAATTCACCCTCTATGCCGATGCCCGCAAGGGCCGCCGCCCCAGCTTCACCGAAGCCGCCCCTCCGGCGCTGGCGGCGCCCCTGGTGGCCGCCTTCGTCGCCCACCTGCGAGCCCAGGGGCTGCGGGTGGCGGAGGGCCGGTTCCGGAAGCAGATGCTCGTGGAAATTCACAACGACGGCCCGGTAACGGTGATGCTGGAGAGCCAGGCTCGGCTCTAGTCCTTGACATCTGGGGGGCTAAACCGCTAACCTGCTTGAGCGGCGGGGCTATTATGTGCCTCTGTCAGCTCGCCTCACTTCCCATGGCTGCGGCCCCGTGGTGTAGCGGTCAAACACGCCAGCCTGTCACGCTGGAGAACGTGGGTTCGAATCCCATCGGGGTCGCCATGCTGAATCTCCCGGCCGGTTAATCGTTCCTTTTCAGGCCGCGGCTGCTGCTAAGCAGCCTTTGTTTTTACTTGGGGAAGCTTGTTAGCGGGCCTCCATCCATACTCTTGCCAAGCTGGGGCACATGAACCTTTTGGGTCTTGACACTGGCCCGAACTGGGGCTAATATCTTACGCCGAAATCAGCCGGGGGCGGCCCCGAAGAAAAAGGAGGAACGAAAAGATATGAGCTGGCAACGGATTGGAGAAGGGGCGTTTGTTGTGTGCGTCCTCATCGCCTTGGTGGGGGGCATCTTCATCCCCAACAATGGCATCATGGCGCTGACACTGGTGGTTTTGGGAATAATCGTGGGGCTGGTGAACATCACCGAGAAAGAGACCACCCCCTATCTCGTGGCCGCCATAGCTTTGATTGCCGCGGGCACGGCTGGGTTTCAGATTTTGGACCCCATCACTCGGCCCCTGAGTGTCGGGACCAGGGTGGAGAACATCCTCGGCTACGTGGGGAATTTCGTGGCCCCGGCGGCAGTCATCGTGGCCCTGAAGTCTGTCTGGGGTTTGGCCAAGAGCCAGTAGTCTCGCCAGCGGAATTCGTGACGGAGACGGTTCCGGCCCGTAGTGCCAGGGACATATTGGGACATAAAGAGAGGTTGGCCCCTTAAACCGCGGGCTGTGCGCTGCCAGCGACGCTGGGGCCAGCCTTTCAATTTCTTCTAAAAGAGCGGCCGGTGAAGCAGTGAAGGAGAGTTCGGGGTGTCCCTGGTTGTGCTGCCCGCCCCCAAACCTGAGGTGAAATCATCGGGGGCCGGTTCGGTGGGAATTTGACCCTGAAGCCATAAGTAGGATAGAATATAGTCAGTTTTGGGAAGATGCCCAGAGTGAGACTTGGCTTGGGGGAGAGTTGTTCAGTAAGAACCCACGGAGTGGGAAGTGGCTGCTTCAGGCCCGCTTCGGCAGCAAGGCTCTTGCTTTTGGGGTCTTCTGGTGGGAGTTCAGGCCTGGGCTAAGCCGAAAGTGTCTGGTGAGGAAAGACCGGGAACAGCAGCCCCGGCCTTTTCGTTTGGAAAATGCTCTGGCGTCGCCAGGCGGGCCGCTAAAGAAAAGCTAGCCACCAGTGGCAAGCAGTCAGCTCCATGAGGTAAAGGAAATGACCAAGTCCGTCGCAACTGAGGGGGGTCGGCGGGGGATTTTCTTCGGCTGGTGGATAGTGGCTGGGGGGTTCACCATCGCCGTCTATGCTATGGGGACGGTGATGTATGGTTTCGGAGCCTTCTTTACCCCCGTCATCGTGGAGTTCGGCTGGAGCCGGGCGGCCACCTCCGTAGCTATGTCCCTGCGGAGCGCCGAGGCTGGCTTCATCGACCCCGTTCTGGGTATGGCCATTGATCGCTTGGGGCCACGCAAGGTCATGGTCTTTGGTGCAATAGTGACCTGCTTGAGCTTCCTCTGGATGAGCACCATGGACTCCCTTTTTTCTTTCTACGGTGCTAGTATGGTGCTGGCCATTGGCTTCGCCTGCATCAACGGGCTGCCCCCCCAGGTGGCGGTAGCCAATTGGTTCCACCGCTATCGCTCCCGGGCCATGGGCATTCTCATTGTGGGCAATGGGGTGAGCACCTTCCTGGTGCCGGGGGTGGTGCTCGTCATTGCTCTTTTCAACTGGCGAATAGCCATGGTACTGGTGGGGTTGGGCTTTCTGGTGGTGGGCATTCCTGCCGCCCTGTTCATGCGCCATCACCCCGAGCCCTATGGCTACTTCCCCGACGGGGAGAAGCCGGCTTCGGGCTTTGAGGGCGAGGCGGCGGATGTGGTGGGCCATGGCCACGGGCATGGCTCCGGGGCCGGCGGAGGCCTGACCGCCCGGGAGGCCCTGCGCACGCCCGCCTTCTGGCTGCTCTCCGTCGGCTTCGGGATCGGCCTGTCTTCCTTGACTGCAGTTACCCTGCATGCCATACCCTTCATGGAGTCCATTGGCCTGGAGCGGGGCACCGCGGCCTTTGTCGTGTCCGCCATGGGTGCGGTGAGCATCGTGGGGCGCCTGGGCTTCGGCTGGCTCGGTGACCTCTATAGTAAAAGGTATGTTATCGTCGTCTGTTTTCTGCTCCAGGTCGTAGGCTTCATGGTCCTGGTCCTCATGAACGAGATGTGGATGCTGGGCATCTGGGTGCTCATATACGCCCCGGGCTATGGCGGCTCCATCCCCCTGCGGCCTGCCATCACCGCCGACTACTTTGGGCGCAAGGCTTATGGCACTATCAGCGGCCTCATGATGGCCGCCTCGGTTATCTTCAGTTTCGCCAGCCCCATCTTCGCCGGCTGGATATATGACACCACCGGGAGCTACCGAGTGGCTTTCCTAGTGTTCGCTTTCCTGGCCGCCCTGGGCGTCCCCTTCATTTTCCTGGCGAAGCCGCCCCAGCGGGCGAAGGCAGGGGAAACGGCCGAGCTGCTGTCTGTGCCCGCCGCTCAGGCCGATCCGGCCTCCGAAGGCCAGAATTGACCACCCTGGCCAGGGCGGCGGGATAAAATGGCCTAACGCCCCTGGTGACAAAGAGGGAAAGACCTTGCCTATTGATACCGTAGCCCCAAAGAAAAAAGGCATCTTCTACGGCTGGTATATCGTCATCGGAGCCTTCATTTTAAATATATGGAATGGCTCCGTCTGGATTTACGGCTTCACTGCCTTCTTCAATCCCATCCGCACCCAGTTCAACTGGACTTACACACAGACCTCTTTGGCCTTCTCTTTCCAGCGCCTGGAGACTGGGCTGGCTGCCCCCGTAATAGGCTTCATGGTGGACCGTCTGGGGCCCCGCAAGCTCATGTTGATAGGTCTGCCCATCATCGCCATCGGCAACATCCTCCTGAGCACGATTTCCGACCTGGGGATGTTCTACGCCGCCTTCATGGTCATCGCCATCGGACAGAGCATGGGATCTTTCGCCATCACGACGGTGGCGGTGAACAACTGGTTCCGGCGCCGCCGGGGCTTGGCCTTCTCCATCATCGCCGTGGGGATTGGCCTGAGCGGCATCGGGGTGCCCCTGGTAGTGATGCTGCTGGACTGGGGGGGCTGGCGCACGGCCTTGTTAATCATCGGCATTGGGTGGCTGGTGGTGGGGCTGCCCGTCGCCAGCCTCATGCGGCAACGTCCGGAGCAGTATGGCTATCTGCCCGACGGCGACTCCCCAGGGGACGCCGCCCAGCCGGCCAAGGCTGCGGAGCGGGTGCCCATCCGCCAGGAGTACAACTTCACCTGGCGAGAGGCCATCCGGACCCGGGCTTTCTATTTCGCTGGCCTCATTGGCAGCACCCAGGCCGTCGTCATGGGGGCGGTCTTCGTCCATGAGATTCCGTATTTGGAGAGCATTGGCTTTGCCACCGGCACCGCCGCCTTCATCCTCTCGGCCATGACCCTAAGTAGCCTCATCGGTAGGGTGGGCCTGGGGGCCCTGACCGACTGGGTTGAGCCCCACTTCGTCTATATGATGCTCTTTGCCCTGGAGGGGGTGGGGCTGCTGGCCTACTCTTATATGTCTCCCGGGAACCTTTTCCTGATAATCCTCTTTCTGTCCACCTTCCCCATCGGCTATGGTGCCAGCACCCCGGTGCGGCCGTCCCTGCTGGGGAACTACTTCGGCAGGCGTTCCTTCGGGGCCATTCAAGGCCTGCAGGCCCTTATCACCATGTGGCCGGGGATGGTGGCCCCCCTCTTTGCGGGCTGGATGTATGACACCGTGGGTAGCTATCAGGTGGCCTGGCTGGTTTTCGCGGTCATGGCCTTCGCCTCTATCCCCCTGGCCTTCCTCACTACCCGGCCCCAGCTCCCGGCGCATGCCCGGGTTAAGCAGGCCGAGCGGGTAGCGCAAGCCGTGGGTGGCAATGCCGGTGGGGACTGAGCCTGAGTCGCGTTCTTCGGTCTCCCAGGGGGCTGCAGGGTACACGAAAATGCCCCAAGTGCAGGGCGCTGAAAAAGGAGAGATATTTGGCTACTGACACCGCTGCCCGAAAGAAAAAAGGCATCTTCTACGGCTGGTATATGGTGGGAGCCGGCCTTATCCTCAATATGTGGAGCGGGTCCATCTGGACCTACGGCTTTACCGCCTTCTTCAATCCCATTCGTAGCGAGTTCAAGTGGAGCTCCGCCCAGACTGCTCTGGCCTTCTCTTTCCAGCGCCTGGAGACCGGCTTGGCCGCTCCCATCATCGGGTTCGCCCTGGACCGGATTGGTTCCCGCAAGATGATGCTCATTGGGGTGCCCATCGCTGCTTTGGGCTTCTTCTTCCTGAGCCAGGTAACCAGCCTGTGGATGTTCTATGCGGCCTTCGTGGTTATAGCCAGCGGTACAAGCATGTGCTCCTTAGGGGTGGTCACCGTGGCGGTGAACAACTGGTTCCGGCGACGGCGGGGGCGCGCTCTGAGCATCCTGGCCGTGGGGATGGGGCTGAGCGGCTCGGGGGTGCCCCTGGTGGCGATGCTCATCGCCGGGGTGGGCTGGCGCATGGCCTTGGTGGTTGCGGCGGTGGGCTGGTTGGTGGTGGGGCCCTCCATCGCTCTGGTGATGCGACACCGCCCCGAGCGGTACGGGTATCTCCCCGATGGCGACCTGCCCAAGGAGCCGGTGGCCGTCTCTAAGGGGGCGGAACGGATACCGGTCATCGAGGAGTACAACTTCACCTGGAGGGAGGCCATCAGGACCCGTTCCTTCTACCTCATGGCTCTCATCGGCAGCACCCAGGCGGTTCTCATGAGCCCCGTCTTCGTCCTGGAAATGCCGTATCTGGAGAGCGTCGGCTACTCCACCAGCACGGCGGCCCTCATCTTGACGGCCATGACCTTGAGCAGCCTCCTGGGGCGGTTAGGGCTGGGCTCTCTCACCGATTTCATTGAGCCGCGCTTCGTCTATATGATGCTCTTTGCCCTGGAGGTGGTGGGGCTGGTGGCCTATTCCTTCATAGGGCCAGGGAGCCCCTTCCTGCTGGTGCTCTTCCTGGTCACCTTTCCCATCGGCTACGGGGCCAGCACCCCGACGCGGCCCTCCATGTTGGGGAGCTACTTCGGGCGGCACTCCTTCGGGTCCATCCAGGGCCTCCAGTCCCTCATCACCATGTGGGCCGGGATTGCGGCTCCCCCCTTTGCAGGGTGGGTCTATGACACCACGGGCAGCTACCAGACGGCCTGGCTGGTCTTCGCTGGCCTGGCTTTGGTCTCTATCCCCCTGGCCTTCCTCACCACCCGCCCCAAGCTCCCGGCGCATGCCCGGAGAAAGCAGGCGGAGCAGATAGCGCAGGTCGCAGTGGAGAGCAGCCCGGGCCACGGCCGCGCCTAACGGCCCGAAGGTAAAACTGAAGAGCGCTTCCTCGCTAGAGGGAGCGCTCTATACTTTGCGTTGTGTCTGGGGGCTTTAGAATGCCAGGCGGCGGTAGAGGTTGAGGATGCGGGTGGGCAGAGACTCGATTTCCGTCACCACCTCGTAGCCCATATCCTCGCACATAGTCTTGAGGTAGCCGTGGCCGGCCTTGTCCACGGTGAGGCAGAAGGGGGTGATTTGTTTCCTCTTGGCCTCGTTTAGAGCCATCTTGGTATCATGGATGGCGTATTCTTTCTCCACGCCGTCCCGAGAGTATCCCTGGTCCTGGGGCCGGCCGTCGCTCACCAGGAAGAGGATTTTGGTCTTGGCATCCTGGGCGGCCAGCTTGCTGGTGGCGTGGCGGATGGCAGGGCCCATGCGGGTGGCGTGCATGGGGGATACCTTGTCGATACGCCGTTTCACCCGGTCGCTGAAGGACTCCCCAATATCCTTGATGGTGTAGAACTCCACATTCTCCCGTCCGTAGCTGGAGAAGCCGTAGATACCGTAGGCGTCCCCCATGGTCTCTAAGGCTTTGATGAGGAGGACGATGCTCTCCTTCTCGACGTCGATAATGCGCTGGTAGCGCCGCTCGTCGCCGGTGCGCTGACCCTGGAGCCAGGCCAGGTACTGCCGCGGGTTGTCGGGGATGGGGTCAGAGCTGCCACGCTTGCTCTCGGTGATAATCTCCGCGGTGGAGGCGCTCATGTCCAGGAGGAAGGCGATGGCCACATCCCGCTCCACCTTCTTGCGCTGCCAATAGAGCTTCTCGCTGGGGGTAGTGCCTGCCTTGGCATCCGCCACCGCCTCGATGACAGCGTCCATCTCGTAATCCTCACCGTCGGGGAGGCGCCTGACCTTGCGCACGCCCTCGGGGGCCAGGAGCTCAAACTGGCGTTTGATTTGGGCCACCAGGCCGGAGTAGGTCTCCAGGGTTCGCTTGTAGAAATCGGGCGTGCCCTCCTCCATGGGCTTCTGGCGCACCCGGCACCAGCGAGGCTTATAGTCGCCCGCCCGGAAGTCCCACTCGTCGTAGAGGAAGGTCTGGGGCTCCTCCTGCAGGGGCTCTCCGGCGGTGCGGTCGGGCCCCTGGGGCCGGGGTGGGGCCTTATCCTCCGAGGTGGTCATCTTCTCCATGCCCATCTGCTCCAGGATGTTGTGGGCGAAGAGTTGGGAGATTTGAGACATGTCTCCGGAGAGATCCATGGTGATATCCAACTCGGCAGTCTTCTCCAAGAGTTGGCGAAGCTCCTCCTCGGTCATGGGGACGCCCGGTTTCTGACCCTGCTGGCCCTCGGCCAGCTTCATCTTCATCATGAGCTGGACCAACTCCGGCTTGAAGTCACCCCGGTAGTCCACCTCCGGGCGTTCCTGGTCAGGCTCGGGCTCCTCCTCCTGGCCCCCCTCGCCTTCCTGGAGCATGTCGAACCAGTGGGGGTCGTCGAAGTCCTGGACGGGGGGTGCCTCGGACTCCCCTGGCTGTGGCGCAGTCTGCCAGTCCTCCTGGGGCGCTATCTCGTTGGGCACCTGGAGCAGGATGGCGTAGAGGCGGATGGTGGCCTCGGCGGCGTCCTCCACGGTGGCTTGGGGCAGCTGGGCCTGGCTTAAAAGCTCCCGGCACCATTTTAGATGCGGCCGCACCTTGGGCGGGACATTGAACTGCTCCTCGCTGCCCAGGCCGATGCGGGTCAGTATCTCCAGGAAGGCTTCCCTCAGGGTCAGGCGGAAGAAGGGAGGCCTTTCCTGGACGGAGTCTCGCTGTACCCCTTGATAGGCCGGCCGCAAGCCCCGATATTCGTGGCAGACACGAGCGTCGATGCGGGCATCCTCTACCGTGGTGAAGACATCCTTGGCCAGCTTGCGCTCGGAGAAGAGGTCGAAGAAGCGCTCCAGGTCGGTGACATGGCCGTCCTTCTTGGCCCGTTTGGCCAGCTCGGGACGGAGGTTGCTGAAGACCAGGGCCTCCCGCAGGAAGTCGAACTCAAAGCTGGCGAACTCGATGTGGGCGGACTGGTGGGTGGAGGCCACCTTATACCAGGTGAAGTTCTCCTTTTTGGTCTCATAGCGCTCCACGAAGCCGGGCAGGAAGATGGACATGCCCTCGGTGGTGGGCCGATCCTGGGCGGTCCAGCCCACTCTCTTTTTTACCAGGCTGTCAGTGGTAGCCACCCCCACCTCCTTGCCGGTGAGGGCGGTGACATACATCTGCAGGGTGTCCACTATTTGGCCCAACTCCACCCGGCAGGAGAGATGGCTCAGCAGAGCCTCGCTGTGGGAGGACTCCAGCTTGAAGAAGGCCAGGCCCGCCTCGGGGGTGGTCTGGTAGAGCCGCACCCCCTCCTGGTACCAGGTGTCCAGGTCCTCCAGCTTGAGCCGGGAGATGAGGGCGGGGCTGTTCTTGAGGAAGGCGATGGCCAGGCCAGGGGCCAGGGCCATGAGTCTCTCCGCCAGGGACAGGAGCAGGGGATGGAGGTCCGGGGCTATCTCCCCCAGGGCCCAGGAGCCGTCGATGATGAAGGGCAGGGTATCGCTCCCGCTCTGGAGGGCCAGGCGCTGGGCCAGGGTGAGGAACCGGGCCCGCTGCTGGGGGGCCACCTTGGCGATGATTTTAGAGCCGGCCCGAAGGTAAGGCTTGACATCAGTGGGGCTGGTCTCGGCCAGGGCCGAGGCCACCGCCAGGAAGTGAAGCTGGTCCGGGCGCTCTACCTCATGGAAGACCTCCCCCGCGGCGCCCACGATGGACAGGGCCAGGTCCGGGGACTTCTGGGCTAGCTTGTCCAAAAACTGGACGAAATGGTCCAAGACCAGCATCTCAGTGTGGGGGACCAGGGTGTCGCTGGCGTCAAAGAAGGCGCAGGCCAGGGTTCCCGAGCGCCAGTTCCCCTGGTATAGGCTCTTGCCCAACTGGGCCCAGGTGCCCAGGTCATGGGGGGAAAGGTGGGATACCACCTTGATGCTGGCCTTGAAGAAGGAGCAGGCCAGGGTGGGTGACTCCCGGGCCAGGAGCTTCCCCCACTGAGCCCAGGCGGCGAACTCGCTGCTCGTCAGGGCCTGGGCCACCGTGGGGCTGGCCAGGAAGTACTCCCACCCGGCCTCCCAAGTCCGTGAGGTGGGGCCGGCGATGGTAAGGCCGTCCTGGGCCCAGGCGATGAGGTCGCTCTCTTCCAGTCGGGACTTCAGGGCCGGGGCCGCCGCCTGGAAGCTCTGGTGCAGCTGCGGGGAGAGCTCCTGGAGCTTCTTCTCGATGCGGGTCAGCTCAGCCTGGCTCATGGGGTGCTGCTCTCCAGAGCCAGCTCCAGAAACTGCTTGAGGATGAAGGCTGTAGCCCCCCAAATCTTGTGGCCCTGGTGCTCGTAGAAGAAGGTGTTTATGGTCTGCCCTCCCTGAGTGAGGAGGTCCTTGCGGTAGCAGCCGGGGGCGGCCAGGGCGGACAGGGGGATGCATAGCACCTCAGCCGTCTCCTGAGGGCCCATGGTGAAGCTGTAGGGATAGCGTATGGTGGCCACAAAGGGGGTGATGTGATAGCGGCTGGAAACGGTGCGGATGTCGTCCAGTGGGCCCAGGATTTCTATGTCCTCCCCGCGGACCCCGATTTCCTCATGGGTCTCCCGGATGGCTGTGGCCTCCAGATTGGGGTCATCCCGGTCCCGGCCCCCGCCGGGGAAGGAAATTTGCCCCTTGTGGTGCTCCACCGTCTCCGTGCGGCGGGTGAAGACCAGGTTGTAGTGGCCCTCCTCGCCGTAGAGGGGCACCAGCACCGCGGCGGGCTTGTGGCCATCCACTGCCAAGAGCTTCCGCTGGCGGCTATTAAGAATTTGTCGCAGGTGTTCTTTCATGAAGCCGCTTCACTCAAAGATGGAGGTGATGACCTCCTCGATGCTGTGCTGCACCTCAGTGTCATCGGTGAGAGGCCAGGTGATGGCCACCTGGCAGGCCTTCCGGGGCGCGATGCCCTGCTTGATAAGCTTGGCAGCGTAGATGAGGAGGCGGGTGCTCACGCCCTCCCGAAGCCCATGCTCCCGGAGGTTGCGCACCTTCTCCCCCAGCTTGGCCAACTCCCAGGCCAGCTCCTCAGCCACGCCGCCTTCGTGCTGGATAATCCTCTTCTCCGACTCTCGCGGCGGATAGTGGAACTCGATGGCCAGGAAGCGCTGGCGGGTGCTCTGCTTCAAGTCCTTCATGGCGCTCTGATAGCCGGGGTTATAGGAGACCACCAGGATGAACCCATCGCTGGCCTCAATCACCTGGCCCTTCTTCTCCACGGGCAGGATGCGGCGGTGGTCCGTGAGGGGATGGATGAGGACGGTGGTGTCCTTGCGGGCCTCCACAATCTCGTCCAGGTAGCAGATGGCCCCGGCTTTGACCGCCCGGGTCAGGGGGCCGTCAATCCAGCGGGTGGAGTCCCCTTCCAGGAGGTAGCGCCCCACCAGGTCGCTGGAGGTCAGGTCCTCGTGGCAGGCCACCGTCACCAAAGGCAGGGAGACCCCGTCTTTGGCCGAGTGGGCTCGGGAGCGGATGGCCGTCACGGGCCGGGCCAGCCGCCAGGCCATGTATTCCAAAAAGCGAGTCTTACCGCAGCCTGTGGGGCCCTTAAGGAGCACGGGTATCTTCAAGGAGTAGGCCGCCTCGAAAATCTCCACCTCATCGGCAATGGGCAGGTAGTAAGGCTCGGTGTGGAGGGTGTACTCCTCCACCATATGTTCCAGATAGTTGCCCCGGATTCCTTCTGTGGTCATGCCTTTGCGCCTCTTCTCTAGGTTGGGGGAAAATGTATGGGACTAGTTCCTCGCCGGGCCGTGGCCCTTGAGCCGCTCCCAGAGCTTGCGCACCTCGGCCTTGGTCGCGGCCAGGTCCTGGTCGGTGTTGATGAGGACGGTGGCGTGCTTGGCTCGCTCCTCCGCGGGCATCTGCGAGCGGATGCGGGCCCGCACCTGCTCTGCGGCCAGGCCGTCCCGGCCCGCCAGACGCTTTACCACTGCCTCCTCAGGGGCGGTGGTCATCCACACCTCGTCCACTAGGCCCTGCCAGCCGGCCTCGATGAGGATGGCCGCCTCCAGCACCACCATCTCCACCCCCTGCCGGCGCAGGCGGTCAATCTCCTGGGCCATCATCTGGGCCATCTGGGGGTGGATGATGCCGTTGAGGCGAGCCAGGGCCTGGGGGTTGCCGAAGACGATGCTTCCCAGCTTCTTGCGGTCAATCTCCCCCTCGGGAGTCAGGAGACCAGGCCCCCATGCCGCGACGATGTCGGCGTGGACCTTGGTCCCCTTCTTCAGGGCCTCGTGGCCCACCTTGTCAGCGTTGATTACGGCGGCCCCCCACTCCTGCAGGTAGCCAGAGACAAAGGACTTGCCCGTGCCGATGCCCCCCGTAACCCCAATGACTATCATTTGCCTCAATTGCGCCAAGGCCAGGGCGATTTGCTTCCCCTTCGGTTTGGCAAAAAAATCCTAGCACCTTGAGGGAGGCAAGTCAAGACGAAGGGCTTTTGGGGAAGTTGGAGCAAAGCCAAGGAAGCCAGGGTTCCTTGGGGATGCCTGGCTCGCCCTGACCGGGTGGCCAGGGCCTGCATTGACGCCAGGATTGGGGAGTGATTAAAATGGGTTGCCTTTTCCGTCTTGTGGGAGGTGCTCATGGATGCCATGGCAGCCGCGGGTGAAATCCCCAAAGCCTACGACCCACGCCCAGTGGAACAGAAGTGGTATGCCCATTGGGAGGAGCGTGGCTATTTCACCCCCCAGGTAGAGCCGGGCCGCCAGCCCTTCGTGATTATCATGCCGCCCCCTAACATCACCGGGGAGCTGCACCTGGGCCACGCCGTCACCGCCACCTTAGAGGACATCATGGCTCGCTGGCACCGGATGCGGGGGGAGCCTGCCCTATGGCTGCCCGGGGAGGACCATGCGGGCATCGCCGCCCAGAACGTCGTGGAGCGGCTCCTGGCCACCGAGGGCAAGAGCCGCCACGACCTGGGGCGAGAGGGATTCATGGAGCGGATGATGGAATGGGCCGTCAAATACCGTCCCATCATCGCCGACCAGCACCGACGCTTGGGGGCCTCCTGCGACTGGACCCGGGAGCGCTTCACCATGGACCCCGGCCCCAGCCTGGCGGTGCGCACCACCTTCGTCCGCCTCTACGAGAAGGGCCTCATCTACCGGGGGGAGCGCATCATCAACTGGTGCCCCCGCTGCGCCACCGCCCTCTCGGACCTGGAAGTGGAGCACCAGACGCATAACAGCTCCCTGTGGCACATCCGCTATCCTCTAGAGGACGGCCGCGGGCACATCACCGTGGCCACCACGCGGCCGGAGACCATGCTGGGGGACACCGCCGTGGCGGTGAACCCCCGGGACGGCCGCTACCGCAGTCTGGTGGGGAAACGAGCAGTGCTCCCCATCCTGAACCGGCCCCTCCCCATCATCCCTGACGAGGCGGTGGACCCCGCCTTCGGCACCGGGGCGGTGAAGGTGACCCCCGCCCACGACCCCACGGACTTTGAGATTGCCCAGCGCCATCGCCTGCCCACTATCAACATCTTCGAGGCCGATGCGACTATGTCCGCAGCCGCTGGCCCTTATCAGGGCTTGGAGCGCTACCAGTGCCGCCAGGCCCTGCTGGCGGACCTGCAGGAGAAGGGCTTCCTGGTGAAGACCGAGCCTTACCTCCTCACCGCAGGCCACTGCCAGCGCTGCCAGACCATGGTGGAGCCCATCGTCAGCCTGCAGTGGTTCGTGCGGATTGCGCCCCTGGCGGCGCCAGCCCGGGAGGCGGTGGCCGACGGGCGCATAAAAATCCTCCCGGAGCGCTTCACCAAGGTCTATGACAACTGGATGGCGAACATCCGGGACTGGTGCATCTCCCGCCAGCTCTGGTGGGGGCACCGCATCCCCGTGTGGTATTGCGGGGCCTGCGGCGGCCTCACCGTGCCCCTGGAAGACCCCCGGGCCTGCCGACACTGTGGCTCTCATGACCTCCAGCAGGACCCCGATGTCCTGGACACCTGGTTCTCCTCGGCCCTCTGGCCCCACTCCACCCTGGGCTGGCCCCAGGACACCCCGGACCGGCGCTACTTCTACCCCACCAGCGTCATGGAGACGGGCTACGACAACCTCTTCTTCTGGGTGGCCCGAATGATTATGATGGGCCTGGAGAACACCGGCCAGGTCCCCTTCCGCACTGTCTATCTCCACGGCCTCATCCGGGACGAGAAGGGGGAGAAGATGAGCAAGTCGCGGGGCAATGTCATCAACCCCTTGGAGGCCATGGACCAATACGGCACCGATGCCCTGCGCAACGCCCTGACTACGGGCACGGCCCCCGGCCAGGACATGAAGCTCTCCCCCCAGCGGCTGGAGGCCAGCCGCAACTTCACCAACAAGCTGTGGAACGCCGCTCGCTTCATCCTCATCAATCTGCCGCCGGGACAGCGCCTGCCGTGGGATGTTGCTCCTACGGGCGACCTCCTCCCCGAGGACCGCTGGATTTTGAGCCGCCTCAACGGCGTGGTGGAGGCGGTGGGCCAGCGCCTGGAGAGCTTCCAGTTCAGCGAGGCCCAGAAGGAAATCCAGGACTTCCTCTGGGGGGAGTTCTGCGACTGGTATATCGAGATGGCCAAGCTGCGCCTGGGCGCGCACCCGTCCCCGGCGCCAGTCCTGGCCCATGTGCTGGAGCGCTCCTTGAGGCTGCTCCATCCCTTCATGCCCTTCATCACCGAGGAGATTTGGCAGCGCCTTCGGGGCGCTGTCTCCTGGCAAGGGCTTCCCGCCGAGTCCATCATGGTGGCTCCCTTCCCCGCCCCGAATTTGGTGGCCCGCGCTCCCAAAGAGGAGGCGGAGATGGGCCAGGTCATCGCCATCGTCCGGGGTATCCGCAACGCCCGGGCCGAGCACAAGGTGGAGCCGTCTCGCTTCTTGGAGGCCACGGTGGTCACCGCCACCCCCGGGGCGCTGGAGCCCTATGCCAGCTACATCCAGCGCCTGGCCCGGGTGGAGCCGCTGCGACTGGCGCGCCCGGGCCAGGAAGGGGAAGTGGCGACAGCGGCGGTGACCGTAGTGCTCCCGGAGGCGCAGGTCTATCTGCCCCTGCGGGGCCTGGTGAACCTGGACAAGGAGCGGCAGCGCCTCCAAAAGGACATGGACGGCGCCCTGGAGGAAGTGGAACGCCTCTCCGCCAAGCTGGCAGACGCTGCCTTCTTGGCCAGGGCTCCCCAGCCGGTGGTGGCCAAGGAGCGGGCCCGACTGGAGGAGCATCAGGACCGGCTGGCTCGCTTGAGGGAGCGCTTCGCTCAGTTGCCGTGAAGGTGAGATGAAAGTTGAGCCTGCTCTATCTATAAGCTGGGGCTTGCAAATCAGCAAAAGTGGCGGTATAATGCTTCACGGCGCTCCATGGTTCGTGCTGTTACGCAAGCGCTGAACCCAAGGAAAACCCAAGGAGAAGGAGACCGGTACGGGTAAGGAGAGGGAGGCAGACCTGCCTCCCCACAAAAAGGGGTCCCAGGCCGTAAACCGCATCGAACACCCAGGGGTGCTAATTTTCATGAAGGAGGGTAGGAGATGCCGTTTACGGACAAGACGCTAGTCTGCCGAGAATGCGGCGCGCAGTTCGTCTTCACGGTGGGGGAGCAGGAGTTTTACCTCTCCCGCGGGCTGATGAATGAGCCAGCCCGTTGCCCCGAATGCCGCTCGTCCCGCAGACAGTCTCGCGCTGGTGGCAGCAGGGAGATGTTCAAGGTTATCTGTGCTTCCTGCGGCAACGAAGCGCAAGTGCCGTTCCAGCCTCGGCTGGACAAGCCCGTCTACTGCAACGATTGCTTCGCCAAGACGCGCAGCCAGCGGGCCTAACTAAGTAGGCAAGCTCGAAAGGCCGTGCCCCTGACCGGGGCCGGCCTTTCCCTTTGCCGGGGCGGTATTAGGGGGGAGCGGTGCTATGCATGTGGGCGTTTGCCGGGTCCTTTTCCGCCTGCCTGAAGGGAATAGCCTGAAAGGTAAACGCCAGTTTCTGCGCTCCCTGACCCAGCGGGTGAAGAACCGCTACAATGTGGCCATCGCCGAGGTGGGGGATAACGACTCCTGGCAGTTGGTGGCCGTGGGGTTTGCCTGCGTCAGCAACGACCCCCGTCACGCCAACGAGATGCTCTCCAAAGTGGTGGCCTATGTGGAATCCATCGGGGACGACGCGGAGCTCCTGGACTACGAGATAGAGTTGGAGCATTTCTTTTAAGGGATGGGGCTCGTTGCCGGGGGCCCAGCGGCCTCGCAATTCACTGGAGGCGCCGGGCAAGGTATAGGCTCGGCCTCTTCTTTTCGCCTCTTTTCGGCGATTTTCTCCTCGGGGCTGCCTGCGGTATTGTCAAGACTGCCTTTTATTGTTGACAGGGAAGGTATGATAGGTAGAAGGAAAACTCCCAACCCAAAGGCAGACCAGGAGGAAGGGCTATGGCGCTAAAACGCTGTTTGCTCGAGTTGGGGATAGGCATGGACCTGGAGGGCGAGGACTATACCAAGGCCGCCCGTAGGGCCGTGGACGACGCCATCCACCACGGCTCGATGCTTTTCTTGCGGGCCCTGGGCATCTCAGACTTAGGCAAGCTGCACATAGATATCACCATCGCTGTCCCCAAACCGCAGGAGGTGGTGGCCTCAGATGTGTTGAGCATCCTGCCGGTGGGGCATACCTCCCTCAAGATAGTGCGGGGAGGCCTTCGGGTGGCCAACGGCAGCCGTCCCGTGAACTACGCGGTGGTGGCCAACGCCGCCATTTTAGTGAGCGTGAACGAAGCCTAAGGCTTAGGGATAGGAGCGGAGGCGAATCCATGACCCAGAAGAGATGCTTTCTTGAGATGGGGATGGGCGTGGACATGCATGGCGCCGAGTACACCAAGGCCGCCCGGCGGGCGGTGGAGGACGCCATCCACCGCTACAACCTCCTCTTCCTCGGGCCTTTGGGGGTGAAGGACCCCAGCGAGATGGAGGTGGAGGTGACCGTGGCAGTCCCCCAGCCGGACAAGGTGAACATCGCCGAGGTGATGAAGGTCATCCCCAAGGGGAAAGTCTCCTGCAAGGCCGTGAGCGGAGGGCACGAGGTGCGCTTGGGGGATGACCCCCGTCAGATAACCGTCATCGCCGTGGCCGCAGTGCTGATAAGCCTAAATACCCGCTAGAGCGCCAGCCGCATCCCATCCCGGGCCAGGAGCAGCTTGGCCCCTCCCAGGGAGGCCGCTACCTCCCCAATCTCCCGCGTCAGCTCCTCTTCGAACTGCGGGTTCCAGTGCACCACCAGGGTGGGGGGCAGGCGCCCCTGCCGCTTTTGGAACCCCGCCAGCTCCCGCGCCAGCAGGCCGGGAGTCAGATGGCCCGCCTCCAGGCAGGTGGCCTCCAGGCGGTTGGGGAGTGTGACCTCCAGGACGAGAAGGTCAGGGCTTTGCCCCGGCCAGTCCAGGCCTGGCCCCGTATCCCCGCTGTAAAAGAGGCTCTTCCCCGCCTTATCCTCCACCAGATACCCGTTCGTGGGGATGCCGTGGCGGACGGGGTAGGCCGTCACCGCGTAGCCCGCCGCAGCGAAGGGCTGCCCCGCCGCGATGGGATGGAGGCGGAAGGTGGGGGCCTGGGGGTTGGGGCGCTCGTGGAGCTTGGGGTAGAGCACCCCGTTGAGGAGATGGGTTGTCACCGCCGCCAACGTCTCTTCCGTGGCGTATAGGTCTAGGCTCCGCTGCCCCATGGCGGTCAGCCCGAAGGTGGCCAGGTCGCGGATGTGGTCGAAGTGGTGATGGGTGAGGAGGATGGCCTGGACGCGGCGCTGCTCGGCGAAAGTCAGGCCCGAGGTCAAGGCCCCGGCGTCCAGGGCCAGGACGCCGTCCACCAGCAGGGATACCAGTCGGCTCCCCGCCGATTCCAGGTTATGGGCCCCCAGCGCTCGCAGCTCCACCTTCAGCTCTTCCCTACTGCCCCTGCGCCTGCCCCTCTGGGTCGGCTCCGCACCAAGTAAATCAGGGGGATGCTCACCAGGGTCACCGCCATCTTCACCTCATACTGCCCCACCATGAGGGGCAGGACGGGGAAGACCCCCCAGAAGGCCAGGGTGATGAAGATGACACTGTCCACCAGCGTGGAGACCGCGTTGCTCAGGAGCACCCGCAGCCAACGGAAGCCTTCCACCCGCTCCCGCCACCAGGCGAAGACCTCGGTGTCGATGAAAGAGGCCACTACATAGGCGGCCAGGCTGGCGACCACGATGCGGGGGGTGGAGCCCAGGACCGAGGCGAAGGCCTCCTGACCCCCGTAGAACGAAGCTGGAGGCAGGCCGATGGCGAGCTGGACATAGGCGGCCAGGAGCAGGTTGGCGGCAAAGGCGGCCAGGATGACCTGGCGGGCGCCGCTTTTGCCCAGGTGCTCGTTGATGAGGTCGATGAGGGTGAAGGTCAGCGCGTAGATGAAGACCGCCGCCGGCACCACGGCCCCCGCCACCTCCACCGGCTTGGCGGCGGTGACATTGGCGATGAGCTCACAGGCGATGTAGAGCCCGATGAGCAGGGTGGCGGTCATCGCTATGGCTTCAGGGGGTACTTCTGTAGCGTGGCCAGGCTCCTCAGACCAAGCGGTAGCGGCGGAAGATGTAGAAAATAACAGCGGCTGCGGCGACCATAATCCCGATTAAAAAAAAGAATGGCAGGGGGTCGCCGCCCTCGGCGTTGCCGCCAGGGAGCCAGATGTTCATGCCGTAGAAGCCGGTGATGATGCTCAATGGCAAGAGAATGGCCATGACAAGGGTGAGGACTCTCATGGTCTCCTGGGTGCGCAGGTTAGCCAGCCAGTTGGAGGAGTCGCTCAAGACCTCTGCTACCTCCCGGTATTCCTCCAGGGAGTTCCAGACCTTGTTGAGGCGGTCGGAGATGAAGCCGAAGTAAGTGGGCAAATCGTCGTCCAAGTAGGGGCGGTCCTTCTGCTCCAACTCCTCGAAGACCGCCAGCATGGGCCTGATGACCCGGCGGTAGGAGATGATGTCCCTTTTTATGGCCATGATCTCTAAGACGGTGGCTACCGCAGGATGGCTGAAGGCCTGCTCCTCGGCCCCGTCCAGATTATCGGCGATTTTGCTCAGCATGGGGAAGCAGTAGTCCACCAGCCGGTCCATGATGCTGAACAGCAGATACCCGGCCCCCTCCCCCATGACCTCTTGGCGCAGCTCCTGGTTGGTTTGGCATTCTCGGAAGAAGCGGATGAGGGGCTTGAGGTCGCCGTCGTGGCCCGTGATGACGAAGTCCTTTCCCACGAAGAAGTCTATCTCAGAGGGCCGGGTCACCCGCTCCGCCTTGTGGAAGACGGGCAGGTGAAGCACCAGGAAAAAGTATTGGTCGTAGTCGTTGATTTTGGGGAGTTTCTGGGGCTCGATGAAATTCTCCAGGTCCAGGTGATGGAACTGGAAACGCTCCGCCAGGTAGTCGGCCTCTGCTTGCTTGGGCCGCTCCATGTTTATCCACAGGAGGTCACCCTGGGTGATGACCTCCATGTTGGGCGGCGGGGCTTTGGCGATGGATGTGGTCATAACTACCACCTTGCCTGAGGCTCCTAAAGGGGTATAAAGATTCTACTACCATTACTCCCATTGTCAATCCTTTCCCCCATCCTTTGGCGGGGGTTCCAGGACCTGGGGCGCCTGGGGTGCTAATATATCATCTCCCCGCGGATGAAGGCGGCGGTGCGGGCATCTTTGGGGTGGGTGAAGATGTCCTCTGTCCCCCCCACCTCCACAATTCTCCCCTCCAGCATGAAGGCCACCCGATGGGCCAGTCGGTGGGCCTGGAACACATTGTGGGTCACCAGCACCATGGTCGTCCCCCGCTCTCGGTTGAGGGCGGCGATGAGCTCCTCGATGAGGCCCACATTGTAGGGGTCCAGGTTGGCGGTGGGCTCGTCCAGGAAGAGCACCTGGGGCTCCAGGACCAGGGCCCGGGCCAGGGCCACCCGCTGGGCCTCGCCGCTGGACAGGGTCCTGGCCGCAGCCTTGGCCAGTGGGAGGAGGCCCACCCGGGACAGGGCCTGGCCGATGCGCTCCTCCGCGTGCCTCTCTCCCCGAAGCTTGAGGCCATAGGCCACATTGGCCTGGACAGAGGTGTTGAGGAGCACCGGCTCCTGGAAGACCATGGTGACCCGGCGCCGCTCCTCTAGCGTTGGCCGCAAGGCCCCGTTCAGCCGCAGGCCATGGAAATAGATGGCCCCCGCGGTGGGCGCCTCCAGGAAGGCGAGCAGGCGGGAGAGGGTGCTCTTGCCGGCCCCGCTGGGGCCCATAATCCCCAGGACCTCGCCCCGTTTCACCTCCAGAGAGTCGATGGCGCAGACCTCCCGCGGACCGTAGCGCTTGATGACTCTCTCCAGATGGTAGGTTGGCTGCTCCATCAATGCAGGGTCCTTCCCTGGAGGCGCAGCATGACGGCGCTGACCACAAAGGCCAGGGCCAGGAGGACGAGACCCAGGGCCAGGGCCAGGGCGAACTCGCCTTTGCGGGTCTCCAGCACGATGGCGGTGGTGAGTACCCGGGTGCTCCCCTGGATATTGCCTCCCACCATCATCACCGCGCCCACTTCGGAGATGATGCTCCCGAAGCCCGCCACCAGGGCCACGATGACCCCCACCCGCGCCTCCCCGATGAGGGCCAGGTTGGCCTGCCATCCCGTGGCGCCCAGGCTCAGGAGCTGCAGACGGAGGTTGGGGTCAAGGCCCATAATGGCGGCCATGGTGAAGCCCGCCACCAGCGGGAAGGAGATGACCACCTGGGCGGCGACCATGGCCATGGGGGTGAAAAGCCACGCCAAAAACCCTAGAGGGCCGCTGTGGGAGAGGAGAAGATAGACTAGCAGCCCCACCACCACCGGCGGGAAGCCCATGCCCGTGTAGACCAGGGCCACGGCCAGCCGCTTCCCGGGGAAGCGGGCCAGGGCCAGCATCGTCCCGAAGGGAATGCCCATCAGGGCGCTGATGATGAGGGCAGTGCCCGAGACCAGCAGCGAGAGGAGCACAATCTCCCTGACCCCCGGGTCGGCCCGGAAGATGAGGCTCAAGGCCTCCCCCAGGCCGGAGAGGACGGTTTCCACGGCTTACTCCACCCCCTCCATAGCTGGGGTGAAAAGGGAGCGCCCGAAACGGTCAACTCCAAAACGGGCGATGGCCTCCTGTGTTTGCCGCGAGAGGAGATAGTCTTTGAGCTTGGCCGCCAGGCGGGTTTGGACTTGAGGATTTCTGGAGGTATCCAACATGATGATGCTGTATGGGTTGCGGAGGAGCTCGTCCTTGGCCACCAGGATGGAGAGATTGAGGCGCTCTCTGGTGACTAGATAGGTGCCAATGTCGCTTATGGTATAGGCCTGCTTCTCACTGGCCAGGATGAGTGTCTCGGCCATCCCCTGTCCTGCGGACAGATACCACGGCTCCCCCAACGGCGGCCTCAGGCTCGCGGCGGCCCACAGCTCATTCTCTTTGGCCTGGGTCCCGGAGTTGTCGCCCCGAGAGACGAAGGGGGAGCGGGCGCGGGCGATGCGGGCCAGGGCCTGGGCCGCGCTGGCCGCCCCCGTAGTCTCAGCGGGGTCGGCCTGGGGCCCCACCAGCACGAAGAAGCTGGACATCACCGGCACTCTCAGGCTCCCATAGCCCTTATCCATGAACTCCTGCTCCGCCTTGGGGTCATGCACCAGGAGGATGTCAGCGTCCCCTTTTGCCCCCAGGGCCAGGGCCTGCCCCGTCCCCACCGCCACCACCTTCACCTTCACCCCGCTCTCCTTCTCAAAGGGGGGAATCAGGGCGTCCAGAAGGCCCGTATCGTAGGTGCTGGTGGTGGTGGCCAGAGTCATGGTCTCCTGCCGACACCCCGCCGCACCACTGAGGACGAGGGCCAAGACCAGTAAGATGCTCATTCTTGGAGACATAGCGGACACCTAGCTCTAAAAAGAATTCGCCTCATCGGAAAGGGTGAGGCGAAAGCATAGGCTAATTCCTCACCACTCCTTTCCACTACGAGGGGCGGGGGGATTTCTCCCCACACCGTTGGGATTTTCATCCGCTGCGGCTGCCCCCCATGGATGGCTCTTTAGGTGAGGCAGCTCGGAGAGGTGCTGGTATCTATTAACTTGTGGGCTTATGTTAAAGTCCCCGCCCCCGGCTGTCAAGGTGAAAAGTCAGGCGCAGGACCTCCCGGCTGGAGGACGTGACCCTGGCGCTTTCGTCCAGCCGCAGCCCTGCCACCCACAGGATGCGCTCTCCCGCGGCCACGATGGGGATGCGGTCCCGCCAGGGGTGGGGAACCTTGGCGTCCACGAAAAAATCCTGGAGCTTCTTGGGGTGTGCCAGGCCCAGGGGCTGGAAGCGGTCGCCGGGGCGGCGTCCCCGCGCCATGAGGCCGCCCCCGCAGGAGCGCCAGTCCATGTGAGCCATGAGCGGCGCGGTGGGGCCCAGGCCCCAGTCCCAGCCGGGGGCGCTTCTCCTCTTCCCAAACCCTTCAGGCGTGGAGGGCAGCAGCTCCACTTCCACCCTCCAGCCCGGGATGAGGGTCTCGCCGGGGACGGCCAGGGGCCACTCCCCTGCCAGGGTGGGCAAGGGGTAGGGGGCGGCTTCAACAGGCCCCAGCCAGCCATGCCCCTCATCCTTGAGGAAGGCCCGCCGGCCGGGGAGGGAGAGGTGGCGGCGGCCGGGGCGGGCCAGAGCCCGGGCCAGGGCCTCCAGGTGCGCTGCCTCCAGCTCCGGCTCCGCCTCGAGGCTCATCCAGGCTCGGCGCCAGACCTGACGCTGTAGGGCGGGGGGCAGCTGCCCCAGGGCCTGGGTGTCCAGGAGGACGCCCGCGCCTTGGGGCTGGGCCAGCCCCGGCCAGATGGCATCCACCTGCTCTTCTAAGTAGGCCACCTCCTGGGCCAGGGCGGAGGCGGCCCGCCCCAGGGCCTCGCGGATGCGGGGATTGTATTGGGCCATGAGGGGCAGGAGCTGACGGCGGATGCGGTTCCGCAGTGGCCCCAGGGACAGGTTGGAGTGGTCCTGGCGAGGCTGGAGCGCCTGGGCGGCGCAGTAAGCCAGGGTCTCCTCTCGGCCCACCCCGAGCAGGGGGCGCAGCACCAGGAGGGGGGGCTGGCCGGCGGCGCGCCACCAAGAGCGCCGCTCCATGGCCCGAAGCCCGGTCAGGCCCGCCCCGCGCAGGAGGTGCAGCAGGAAGGTCTCCGCCTGGTCGTCGGCGGTGTGGCCCACGGCCACCCCCTGGGCGCCCACCGCCGCGGCGGTGGCGGCGAAGAAGCCGTAGCGGGCCTGGCGGCCGGCGGCCTCCACGGAAAGCCGTCGCGCCTTGGCGACGGCGGCCACATCCGCCTGGCCCAGGTGGAGGGGCAGCCCCAGGGCCTGCGCCAGGCCGGCCACATAGCGGGCATCCTCGTCGGCCTCCTGGCCCCGCAGGCCGTGGTTCAGGTGTGCTACCCGGAGGGACAGGCCCAGGCGCGGGGCCAGCCGCCAGAGGAGGTGCAGGAGGCAGACGGAATCCGGCCCGCCGGAGACCCCCACCAGCAGGGGCGCTGGGGAGGCCAGCCCCAGGCCCTCCACCTGCTGGGCTGCCTTTTTGAGAAGGGTATCGTTTCTAGCCATCGCCTTTTCGGGGTTTTGTATTCATCTGATGGAGAATCAGTTTACATAATAACATAAAGGGTAAAGGAGAGGAAATTTTCCTTATAGTATAGAGCAAATCAAGCGGGGCGGCCTGGCCCACGGGCTGGGGCTAGTGTTCTGTAGGTTATTGAAACGCCTTATGGGGGTGCAGGGGGCCGTGCCCCCTGCCAGGGGTGCGGGGGACACCCCAGCTCCCTTCTCTTCCCCCTTCTCCATCTGGAGAAGGGGGCCAGGGGGTGAGGTATGACCCCGGGAGAGGACAAGGGTAATGGAGACTCATCTGGGTGACACGACACTAGGGACGGCGGGGGGGACGGGGCGTGAAGCGATACCCCGGCCCGGGGCGTCCCCTGGGCCGGGCCGACGGAGGGCGGTGGTCGGGGCGGGAAGCGGGCTTGGGGGGGGTGTAGCGCTCCACCATGAGCTTGGTGCGGTGGATGCGCGCCGGGCTGGCCCCTAGGCCCAGGGCCGCCGCCACCTGCTCGGGGCGGCCGCTGCCCTCGGGGTCGGCCTTGAGCCGCATGCCCAGGGCGCAGACGCCATCCCGGCAGCCCTCCAGCCACAGGTCCTGGACCTGGGCGCGCAGGTCATACTGGCGCACCTGGGTGTCCCGGAGATGCTGCCAGGGAAGGCTGGTGCGGGCCAAGAGGGCGGCTATGGCTTCCTCCACCTCCGGGGGGGAGAGTGGGGACTCCATCTCCACGCGGTATTCCGCCGCGCGCACCATGGACTGGAGCGAGGGCACGGCCACCCCTATTTCCTGAAGAGACAGGATTTTGATGCCCACCGGGAGCTGGGGCTGCATCAGGCTCTGGAACTGGGAGGGGGCCAGCCGCCGCTCCAGATAGACATCCATGAGCTCTCCCTCGCTGGTGACTCCCACGGCCAGCGGCGCCGCCAGGGAAATCCTGGGATGGGGCGTGTAGCCCTCGGAGTAGGCCAGGCCCACCCCGGCGCGGCGGAGGGCCCGTTCCCACAGCCGCATCAGGTCCAGATGGGTGATGAACTTGAGTTCCGCGCCCCGGGAGAAGGTCACCCGCAGGCGCTGCAAGGGACCGTTCAACTCTGTCTCCTAGTCCTTGATGATGAGCACCTTTTCGATTTTAATGCCTTTCATGGAGGCCACCACCAGGCGGAGGCCGCGGTGGCGCACCGAGTCCCCCTTTGCGGGGATGCGGCCCAGGGTGGCCAGGAGGAAGCCAGCCACGGTATCGTACTGGCCCTCGGGCAGGTTCAGCCCCAGGGCCTCGTTGGCCTCGTCCACCAACATGCTGGCCTCAATCTGAGAGGTGCTCTCGTCAATGGTCTCCACTGTCTGGTCTGTCTTTCCCGTCTCGTCGGCTATGGGGCCCACGATTTCCTCCAGGAGCTGCTGTATGGTCACCAGGCCTGCGGTGCCCCCGTACTCGTCCACGGCCACCGCCATGTGAAGGCCCAAGCCCTGCATCTCCTCGAAGAGCTCCGCCACCAGCTTGGTCTCGGGGACGAAATAGGCAGGGCGGGCCATTGCGGTGACATCGTCCGTGTCCTTCAGCTCGCCCCGGGCCTGGGCCGTGGTGATGTCCTTGAGGGTGAGGATGCCTGCCACATTGTCGATGCTATCCTGGTACACCGGGAAGCGGTAGTGGGGGGTCTGGAGGAAGTTGGCCTGGAAATCGGTGAGCGTCGTGCCCTTCTCCACCCAGGCTATCTCCGAGCGGGGGAACATCACCTCCTTCACCCGACGGTCCCCGAAGCGGAAAACCCCCCGAATCAGCTCTGCCTCGGTGGCATCCATGGTGCCCTCATCCACCCCCAGGGCCAGGATATTGTGGACCTCTTCTTCGGTGACTAGGGACTTGGGGACATAGGAAACGCCGATGAGCTTGCCCACGGCGCGGCTTATCCAGGCAAGAACGGTAGTGAGGGGGGAGAGGAGGAGGGTGACTAGCCCCATGGGGCGCACGAAGAGGCTCACCACCTTCTCGGCGTGGTGGGCTGCCACCCCTTTGGGGATGACATCCCCCAGGAGCAGGAGCGTCAGGGTGACGGCAATGGTAGTAATCACCACTGCCTGCTTTTCCCCCAGGTAGGCTGTGGCCACCACCGTGGCCAGGACGGCCAGGGCGGTGTTAACGATGTTGTTGCCCAGGAGCACCGCAGCCAGGAAGCGCTCCGGGTGCTCCATCATCCGGACGGCCCGGCCCGCCCACGGGACGCCCGTGGCGGCCAGATGGCGCAGGCGAAGTTTAGATAGGAAGGTGAAGGCGGTCTCGGAGCTGCTGAAGAAGGCGGACAACACCAGGCACAACAGCATGAGAAGGAGATAGACAATAATCTCACCGGGCAGCATAGAGTCCTCCTGGCGAGCCTAAGGCTCCAGCTCGCCCCAAATCCCCTTATCGCGCAGGGACAGCAGTCGCACGGGAAGCACCCGGCCCCTGAGGTTCCCCCTCCCGGGGGCCATGACTCGGAGGTAGTTGTCCGTCAGCCCCGACCAGACGCTGGGGCTTTTCTCCCCCTCCCACAGCGCCGGCAAGCGTTGCCCCAGTTGGCCTTTCCGGAAGGCCAGGCTGCCCTGGCGGGAGAGCTCCCGTAGGTGGCGGGCCCGCTCCTTCTTCACGGGTTCGGCCACCTGGCCGGGCAGGGCGGCGGCCCTGGTGCCGGGCCGGGGAGAGAAGGGGAAGACATGGATGGCCGCCAGGCCCAGAGCGCGGCACAGCCCCAGGCCCTCCTGGAACTCGGCCTCGCTCTCTCCGGGGAAAGCGGCGATGACATCGGTGGTGATGGCCAAGCCGGGGATGGACTGCTGGGCCCGCTCCACCTGGGCGCGGAAGGAAGCGGCGGTGTAGGGACGGCCCATGCGGCGCAGGACCGCCTCGGAGCCGCTCTGGAGCGGCAGGTGCAGGTGTCGGCACAGCCTCCCCGTAGCGAAGAGCGCCATCAGCTCCTCCGTCAGGTCCTGGGGGAAGAGGGAGGGGAGCCGCAGGCGCGGGATGGCGGTTTCCGCCAGTAGCCGCTTGAGCAGGGCCTCCAGGGGCCGACCCTGGCCGCGCTCGGCCCGGCCCCTCTCGTAGCCGCTGGGCCAGGTTCCGGTGAGGGCCACCTCCTGGCAACCCTCGGCGTGACGGGCCTGCGCCTCGGCCACTATCGTATCGGGGGGGATGCTGTGGGACTGGCCCCGAAGTCGGGGCACGATGCAGTAGGCGCAGGAAAGGGCGCAGCCGCTCTGGATTTTCACCAGGGCCCTGGTGCGGCCCACGGGCGCAGGGGGCGTCTGTCCTGGCCCCGGTGGCAGGCGGGCGGCCACCAGAGATACCAGGTCTTCCTTCTCCTCGTTGCCCACCACCAGGCCGCGCCCGATGAGGGACGCCAGGCTTTGGGACGAGCGCTGGGCGCCGCACCCTGTGGCCACCACGAAGGCCTGGGGCTGGCGCCTCTGGGCTAGGCGCAGGAGATGGCGGGATTTGCGGTCGGCGGTGCGGGTGACGGCGCAGGTGTTGAGGACGAAGATATCATATGGCTCGCCCTCTTGGGCTAGGGAGTAGCCCGCCTGGGTGAAGCGCCGGGCCAGGGCCTGGACCTCGGCCTGGTTGAGTTTGCATCCCAGGCTGGCCAGGGCCACCCGAGGGCGGGGCAGTTCGCTATCCACCTTTGACGCCACCTTCCTTGGGGCCTATTATATTTTACGACGAACTGGCGCCGCAAGGGCGAGGATTGCGCGAGGAACCCATGAAGATATACGACATCACCCTGACCCTCTCCCCAGAGACCCCCGTCTATCCCGGGGATGCCGGCTTCGCCGTCCAGCCGGGGTCGAGGATTGCCCAGGGCAAGGCCTATAACCTCTCCACCCTCATCCTGGGCTCCCATGCCGGCACCCACCTGGACCCGCCCCGCCACTTCTTCGACCAGGGGGCTGCGGTGGACCAGGTGTCTCTGGACGCCCTCATCGGCCCCGCCTGGGTGGCGGAGTTCCCCCAGGGGCGGGACATCGGGGTGGCGGCCCTGGAGGCCGCAGGCCTCCCCGCCGGAGCTCAGCGCCTGCTCTTCAAGACCGTGAACGCAGCCCTCCTGGAGCGGCCGGGCTTCCAGAAGGACTTCGCCTACATCACGCCCCAAGGCGCCCGCTGGCTGGTGGCTCGGGGGATAAGGTTGGTGGCCATGGACTACCTCTCCGTGGAGCAGTGGGGGGTGCGGCCTGCCCAGACCCATCTGGAGCTTTTGGGGGCGGGGGTGCTCATCGTGGAGGGGGTGGACTTGAGGGCAGTGCCGCCGGGCCCCTATTTCCTGGCCTGCCTGCCCCTGCGCATCAAGGACGGGGACGGCTCCCCGGTGCGGGCTGTCCTAATCGAGGGCCTGCCTTCAGCCTGAAGAAGGCGCTGGGGCACGCTGTCGTTGCGATGAAGCGGACGGAGAGACCCTAAGGCTTTCTGGATGGGCTGGAGAGGCCCGAAGGGTTGGCCAGGTAGCGCAGAAGGGGCGAGTTGGCGTCCAGCACCAGGGTGCTCTTGGTGCCCAGCGTCGCCTCGTAGGCCTGGAGGCTGCGCACGAAGGCGTAGAACTCCGCATCCTTATTATAGGCCTCGGCGTAGAGGCGGGTAGCCTCAGCGTCGCCCTCGCCGCGGAGCTTCTGGCTCTGCTCGTAGGCCTGGGCCAGGATGATGGTCTTCTCCTTGTCCGCCTGGGCCCTGATTTGCAGGGCGGCTTCCTCTCCCTCGGCGCGGGAGCCTTTAGCGATGCGCTGGCGTTCCTGCTGCATGCGCTGGTACACGCTCTGCACTACCTCTTGGGGCAGGTCAACCCGCTTGATGCGGGAATCTACCACATTGATGCCGTATTGGGCAGCCCGCTCCCGGGCCGCGGCTGCCACCCGTTCCATGATGGGTTCGCGCTTCACCGAGAAGATATCGGAGTAGTTGTCCTGGGCCAGCTCTCGCCGCAGCTCTGAGGAGATGATGTCGTCCAGGCGGGCCCGGGCCCCGGGCTCATCGCGCACAGTCTTGAAGAACTCCAGGGGGTCGGAGATGCTCCAGCGGGTGATTTGGTCCACCACTAGTCGCTTCTTGTCCTGGGTGAGGTATTCGCTAGGGGGGACATCCAGGCTCAGCACTCGCTTTTCGAAGCGGTTCACCTGCTGGTAGAGGGGGATGCGGAAGTAGAGGCCAGCGCTCTTGACGGTCTCTTTGTACTCGCCCAGCTGGGTGATGACGACCTGCTCCGTCTCGCTGACGGTATAGAGGCCCTGGGTGCCAATAATAAGGCCGATGATAGCTAGGACGACGATTGCCGTTAAGAGCCGCATGCTGCTGTTTCCTTTAACTCGAATCTCATTTTGTCCCCGCAGCGCCCGGTGTGGTCACAGGTAAGGATGCCCCATCCCTCAGGGGCAGGAACTGGAGTAAGCCCCCGCCGGAGGCTTGCGGGTCAATGACGATTTTCTCCATGCCGGGGAGCACCTTCTCGATGGTCTCCAGGTAGAGCCGCTGGCGGGTCACATCCTTGGCCTTCAGGTACTCGGCCAGCACCGAGGTGAACTTGGACGCGTCGCCCCTGGCCTGGGCGATGCGCTGCTCCCGGTAGGCCTCGGCGCCCCGGATGGCCTGCTGGGCCTCGCCGCGAGCCTTAGGCACCACATCGGCGGCGTAGCCTTCAGCCTCCCGCTGGAGGCGTTGGCGGTCCTCCAGGGCTCGCACCACCTCGTTGAAGGCGTCCTTGACCTCCTGAGGCGGGTCGGCCACCTGGAGCTTCACCGCCGTCACCTGAATGCCGGCCTGGTAATCGTCCAAGAGGCGCTGCAGAAAGCTCCGCACCTCATTCTCCACTTGGCCGCGGCCCGTGGTGAGCACATCGTCGATGTTGGTGTTGCCCACCACGCTGCGCAGGGCCACCTCGGTGGCGGTGCCCAGCACGGGCTCTGGGTTCTCGACCCTGAAGACGAAGTCGGGGGCGCTCTTAATCTGGTACTGCACCAGGATTTCCACATCCACGATGTTCTCGTCCCGGGTCAGCATCAAAGACTCGGCGGGGACGGTGCGCTTGCTGACGACCCCGCCCGCCGTGGTGGTGGTGCGGTAGCCGATTTCCACGCGGCGGACCTCGGCCACATTCACCACGTTGAGGGTGTCGATGGGGAAGGGCAGGCGGTAGTTGATGCCGGGGAGGGTGGGCTGGCCCACGTACTTGCCGAAGCGGCGCACCACCCCCAGCTCGCCGGGCTGGAGGATGTAGGTCCCGGTGGCCAACCAGATGACCACAGCCACCGCCAGGATGGCGATGATGATGTTAGCGCTGGCCCGGGGGCTAGGCCCGCTGGGCCTGCCGCCCCCGCCGCCCCCGCCGCCGGGAGCGCCCACCCCACGGCCAGTGAGTCGCCGCCAAAATTCTTCAAAGCTGCCGCCCTGGCCCTGGCCTGGCCCCGGGCGGCGGGCATAACCCCTGAGAGAGGGCCTCTCGGCCTCGTCGGGTGAGGATGTTGTCAAGCAGCTCCTCCTGTCTGCGTCCTGTGCGGTGGGGTGCTCCCCAAACGGGGACATTTTACACGACGGGGGGAGGGGCGTCAAGCTAAGGCTCGCTGGATATGGCTCAGGCCAGCTTCGTAGCTGGCCTGAGGGCAATGCTAGCCAGGTGAGGCCCTATTTCGGTTTGCCCTTCTGCCCCTCCAGGAGGCCTTTAGCCTTAACCCTAATCTGCTTGGGCTTGGACTCCTCCGCCTTGGGGATAGTCAGGGTGAGCACCCCGTTATCGAAGACCGCCTCAGCCTTGTCGGTCTTGAGGGCTCCGGGCAGAGCCAAGGAGCGGCTGAAGCTGCCGGTATGGCGCTCCTGCACGAAGTAGTCGGCCCCTTTGTGTTCTCGCTCCTCCTGCAGCTCGCCCTTAATGGTGAGGAGGTCGCCGGTGATGGAGATGTCCACCTCCTCGGGCTTGATGCCGGGGATGGTAGCTTTGATCACCACGGCGTCTTTCGTCTGGTACATATCGACGAGGATGTCATGGGCTGTTACCAAGTCAGCGAACCGGAAAGGCCGCAGCCCGGGCTCGCCGAAGAGACGTTCCACCAGGCCCTGATGTCGGCGCAGCTCGCCGAAGGGGTCCCAGCGCACCATAGTCATAGTTGGTTCCTCCTTATCTCTGCAGAAGGCCCAATGACGGCTGGGCCCCCGCTTATTTCTTTAAGCTTATCATGTTAACATGATAATGTCAAGACTCCTAATTAGCTTATAACCATGTATTACATATATGCTTATAAGTTATTCTTGACATGGATGTTGTTAATGTCTATAATGTTCATGAGGAGCTAAGGCTATGGCCCAGAAGGATTACTATAACCTATTGGGGGTTAGCCCCACCGCCAGCGATAGGGAGATTAAGCAGGCCTACCGCCGCCTGGCTCGGCGCTACCATCCCGATGTCAACCCCGGGAATAAGGAGGGAGAGGAGCGCTTCAAGGAGATAAACCTGGCCTACGAGGTGCTCTCAGACCCCGAGAAGCGAGCCAAGTACGACCAACTTGGCCCCAACTGGCAGCAGGCTCAGCCCTTCACCCAGGAGGCGCCCTTCGGCGGCTTCGAGTTTCGCGGCTCTCCCTCCGGCCACGGCGTGGAGGAGATCCTGGAGAGCCTCCTGCGGGGTGGCCTGGGCGGGAGGGGCGCGGGCTTGCACCCCTTCCCGGTGGAGTTCCCCGTGTCCGTCACCCTGGAGGAGGCCTATGGCGGCGCCACCCGCCGCCTCCAAATCCCGTCGCAGTCGCCCTGCCCCATCTGTCAGGGGCGGGGGCACCGGGGGGGACGGGCCTGCCCCCAGTGTGGCGGCCTGGGTGCGGTCTCCCAGCCCCGTGTCCTGGAGGTGAAGATACCTCAGGGCGTGGACACCGGCTCCCGCGTGCATCTCTCCCCCCAGGGCCAGGAGATAAACCTGGTAGTCTCGGTGGAGCCTCACCCCCTTTTCACCCGTCAGGGCCCTGACCTGGAAGGGGAGGTGAAGGTCCCCCTGGACATGGCCGTCCTGGGCGGCGAGGCGGAGGTGGTAACCCTGGCGGGGAAGAAGCTGAAGCTGAAAATCCCGCCGGAGACCCAGAACGGGAAGCGCATTCGCCTCTCCGGACAGGGCATGCCTCAGCTTCAAGGGCCGGGCCGGGGTGACCTCTACGAAGTGGTCAAGGTGGTGCTGCCGGAGAGCCTGAGCCCACGGGAAAAAGCCCTCTTCCAGGAGCTTAGGGCCCTCAGGTCTCGGGGCAGCCCCACCGCCGTATAGGATACATTGGTAGGAAAGCCGGAAATGCGAAAGCAAGGTATGCTATCATGAGACGGCCCGAGATGGAGGAGTTGGAACCCCTCTATGTCATCAGCGTGGTGGCCCGGATGGTGGGCGTCCATGCCCAGACGCTGCGCTACTACGAGCGAGCCGGCCTGGTGGAGCCTCACCGCTCCCGGGGCAACATCCGCCTCTATTCCATCAAAGACGTCAATCGCCTGCGTCAGGTCAAGTCCATGATGGATGATCTGGGGGTGAACCTGGCGGGAGTGGAGGTTATCCTCCGCATGGCCGAGCGCCTGGCCCTCTTGGAAGAGCGCCTCCGGGACCTGGAGGTCCGGGCCCAGGGCGACAAGCCTAAAGAAGACTAGCCCGGCCAGCGGAAATACCGCCAGAGGAGGGATTTTTTGCATGATGCGTCAAGATAAGTTCACCGAGCAGGCCCAGGAAGTCCTGGCGGCCTCCCAGCAGCTAGTCCAACTCTATCAGCAGAGCCAGTGGGATGTGGAGCACCTCCTCCTGGCCCTCCTGCGGCAGGAGGCGGGCCTGGCCCAGGACATCCTAACGCGTCTGCAGGTGGATATCTCCGCCATTCGCCGCCGGGCTGAGGAGGCCCTGGGCCGTTCCCCCCGGCTGGGCTACACTAGCCCCCAAATCTACCTCACCCCCCGCGTCGGACGACTCTTCCAGAACGCCCTCGCCGAGGCCGAACGCTTCAAGGACGAATACATTGGCGTGGAGCACCTCCTCGTCGCCATCACCATGGAGCGGGAGGGGGAGTCCGCGCGCATCCTGCATGATTTCCACATTGACACCGAGCGGGTCTATCAGGCTCTTCAGGAGATACGCGGCGGCCAGCGGGCCACCGACCCCCGCGCCGAGAGCAAGTACCGGGCCCTGGAGAAGTACAGCCGCGACCTCACCCAACTGGCTCGGGAGGGCAAGCTGGACCCCGTCATCGGCCGGGACGAAGAGATAAAGCGAGTGATGCAAATCCTCACCCGCCGCACCAAGAACAACCCCGTGGTCATCGGCGAGACAGGGGTGGGCAAGACCGCCATCGTGGAAGGCCTGGCCCAGAAAATCGTGGCCGGCGATGTGCCCGACTCCCTCAAGGGCCGCTGGGTCCTGGCCCTGGACCTGCCGGCCATGGTGGCGGGCTCCAAGTTCCGCGGCGAGTTCGAGGAGCGCCTCAAGGCCGTCATGGACGAAATCCGCCGCGCCCAGGGGGAAATAGTCCTCTTCATCGACGAGCTCCACACCGTGGTGGGCGCGGGCGCCGCCGAGGGCGCCATCGATGCCTCCAACATGCTCAAGCCCGCCCTCTCCCGGGGCGAGCTCCAGTGCGTGGGCGCCACCACCCTGGACGAGTACCGAGAGCACATCGAGAAGGACGCTGCCCTGGAGCGGCGCTTCCAGTCCGTCTTCGTCGGCGAGCCCAGCGCGGAGGCCACCATCGAAATCCTCAAGGGCCTCCGACCCCGCTATGAGGCCCACCACAAAATCACCATCACCGACGGCGCCCTCGTGGCTGCGGCCCGTCTCAGTGACCGCTATGTCTCCGGGCGCTTCCTGCCCGACAAGGCCATCGACCTCATCGATGAGGCAGCCTCCAAGCTCCGCATCGACGCCGAGAGTGCCCCCACCGAGGTTCGGGAGCTGGAGCAGGGGGTGAAGAAGCTCCAGGACGAGGAGGAGGCCCACTCCCAGCGGAGCGAATACGAGCAGGCCGCCCAGCTCCGCACCCAGCGCTTGGGCCTGGAGACCCAGCTCAACGCGGCCCGCTCCCAGTGGCTGGAGCAAGAGAAAATCCACGGCCAGGTGGAGGAAGAGGACATCGCCGCCCTGGTCGCCAAGTGGACCGGCATCCCCGTGGCCCGCATGATGGAGGGCGAGTCGGAGAAGCTCCTCCACATGGAGGAGCGGCTCCACGAACGCATCATCGGCCAGGACCGGGCCATCACCGCCGTCTCCGATGCCATCCGCCGCTCCCGCTCGGGCCTCAAGGACCCCAAGCGGCCCATCGGCTCGTTCATCTTCCTGGGCCCCACCGGCGTGGGCAAGACGGAGCTGGCCCGGGCCCTGGCTCAGTTCCTCTTCGACGATGAGGAGTTCCTGCTGCGCCTGGACATGTCGGAGTACATGGAGAAGCACACCGTCTCCCGCCTCATCGGCGCGCCCCCCGGCTACATCGGCTACGAGGAGGGGGGCCAGCTCACGGAGATTGTGCGCCGCCGCCCCTACCAGGTTATCCTCCTGGACGAGATAGAGAAGGCCCACCCCGATGTCTTCAACATCCTCCTCCAGATTATGGAGGATGGCCGTCTCACCGACGGCCATGGCCGCACCGTGGACTTCAAGAACACCCTGGTCATCATGACCAGCAACCTGGGAACCGAGGAGTTCCAGCGCCAGGCCATCGGCTTCCACCAGGGTGGCCAGACCCAGAGCGAGGAGACCCGTCTCCAGAAGGCGGTGGAAGACGCCCTCAAGCGTGCCTTCCGCCCCGAGTTCCTGAACCGCTTGGACGAGGTCATCATCTTCCAGCCCCTGACCATGGAGCAGGTGAAACAGATTGTGGACCTCCTCATGCGGGAGGTGCAGAAACGCCTCACGGAACGCAGGGTGACGGTGCGGCTCACCCCGGCGGCCAGGGACTGGCTGGCCCAGGAGGGCTTCGAGCCCGCCTTCGGCGCCCGGCCCCTGCGTCGCGCCCTCCAGCGCCATGTGGAGAACCCCCTCGCCATGAAAATCCTCTCAGGCGAGTTCAGGGATGGGGACCAGGTGATAGTGGATGTCTCCGCCCAGGGCCTCGTCTTCCGCCGGGAGGAAGCCACGGTCGCCGCCTGACCCCTTCGCTGAAGGTGGCTCCCTTTCGGTGCTGCCCCTTGACTATGCTGAATTCCTGCCTATAATGGGAATGCTTTGGCCCAGTATCCGGGGGCGCCGTTAAGATGAGGATTATCTCGGGACGGGCCAAGGGCCATCCTCTGAAGACCCTGCGCGGCATGGCCATCCGTCCCACCTCAGACCTGGTTCGGGGAGCCATCTTCTCGGCCCTGGGGGCTATGGGGATCCGCTGGGAGCGGGTCCTGGACCTCTACGCGGGGAGCGGGGCTCTGGGCATCGAGGCCCTGAGCCGCGGAGCAGGCTGGGTGGACTTCATAGAGCAGGACCACCGCGCTTGCGCCATCATCGGCGAGAACCTGGAGCGCACCGGGTTTGCGGCCCAGGCCAGGGTGCGCTGCCAGAAAGTGGAGGCGGCCATCGCCAGCGGGGGTGAGGCCCCTTACGGCCTGGTGCTCCTGGACCCGCCCTATGAGGCCCCGTCTTTGGGCCAGATGCTGGAGCAGCTGGCGGCCTCCCCGGTGGTGGAGGCGGAGACCACCATCGTGGTGGAGCATTCCCGCCGGCAGAGCCTCGCCCCGAGCTACGGCAGCTATCAGCTGGTGAAGGCGCTGCGGCACGGGGATACCCGGGTCTCCGTATACCGGATACCAGCAAGGAAGGAGGTGGCTGTTGACTAAAGCCCTCTACCCTGGGAGCTTTGACCCTGTCACCAACGGGCATCTGGACATCGCCACCCGGGCCTCCCAGCTCTTCGAGCAGCTGGTAGTGGGGGTCTACGATATCCCCCAGAAGAACCTCATGTTCACCACCGCCGAGCGGGTCAACCTGATGAAGAAGGCGGTGGCTCACCTTCTTAATGTGAGCGTCCAGCCCTACTCTGGGCTCACGGTTACCTTCGCCCAGAAGATTGGAGCCAAGGCTCTGGTCAGAGGCCTGCGGATGTCCTCGGACTTCGAGCGGGAGTTCGAGATGGCCCTCATGAACAAGCAACTGGCCCCAGATGTGGAGTTGGTCTGCCTCATGTCCAGCCTGGACTACCAGTTCCTGTCTTCCAGCCTCCTCAAAGAGGTGACATCCCTGGGAGGCGTCATCCATGATATGGTGCCCCCCCATGTGGTGACGGCCCTGAAGAAAAAGCTTAAGCTCTAGGCCGGGCCTTTTGCGCCTGACGGCGCTGATGGTATAATCTAACATGTGGGCTTGAGGCCCGAGAGCCTTTCCGCAAAGGGCGCGAGAGGAGGTGGAGCTTAATTAACCCGAGCCTGGCCCAAAATCAAAAAAACTGGAGGTTTGTGCAAGGTGGCCTATAAGATAACAGAAGAGTGCATCAACTGTGGCGCTTGCGAGCCGGAGTGCAACATCAACCACGCCATCGCCGAGGGCAATCCGGTCTATGTCATCGACCATGCCAAGTGCACGGAGTGCGTGGGCAACTACGCTACCCCCCGCTGTGTGGAGGTCTGCCCCGTGGATGCCTGCGTCCCTGACCCCGGCCGCAAGGAGACCAAGGAGCAGCTCCTGGCCAAGTGGCGGCGCTTGCACCCCGGCCAGCAGCCGGTGATGACCTAGGGCTCATCTCCTCGGAGCGCCCTCCTTCGGCACAGGGCGCAGGGCTTAATACAAAAAAGGGCAGGGTGGCCCCTTTTAGATTCATGGGGGCCGACCATGTCCTTTTTTTATTTTTCCCATTCAATCAAAACGGCTTGGTGGCCTTAATCTTGGCGCTGGCCACCCTTATCCCCTTGAGGTTGACGGGGGTCTCGGTGATGCCCGTCACCTCAAAGCCGGCTGCCTGTATCTTGCCCAGGTATTCCTCTTTCTCCAATGCCCCGGCCACGCAGGCAGCCCAACTGGCCATACTGCCCCGCACCGTGGTGGGCAGCTTGCCCAGCGCCACGATGTCGGCCACCGCCAGCCGCCCCCCGGGCCGGAGCACCCGAAAGGCCTCCTGGAAGACAGCGTCCTTGTCGGGGGAAAGGTTGATGACGCAGTTGGAGATGATTACATCCACGGAGGCTTCCTCTAAAGGCAGGCTCTCTATCTCCCCCAGATGGAACTCCACATTCTTGGCCTCCACGGCGGCGGCATTCTGACGGGCCACCTCCACCATCTCCGGGGTGAGGTCGATGCCGATGACCCGGCCCCGGGGGCCGACTCGCTCCGCCGCCAGAAGGCAGTCGATGCCGCCGCCGCTGCCCAGGTCCAGCACCACCTCCCCTGGCTTCAGTTCCGCCAAGGCCGTGGGGTCGCCGCAGCCGGCGGCGATGGCAGTGGCGCCCTCGGGGAGGGATGCCAGCTTCTCTTTGCCGTAGAGCTGCTCTACCGAGGCGGCCCCCTCCGGGCGGGCGCTGGTTGCTTCGGGGGCGCAGCAACTCCCCGCCCTCTGGGCCAGGGCCGCATATTGTATCCTCACAAAGGTCTTGATTAACTTGTCCTGCTTCTTCATGAGGTGAGCCCTTCCTTTCAGATTAACTCTTTAGCCAGTGGGCCCAGAAGCCCCCGCACCATCTGGGCCAGCTCATCGGTCTTAATCAGGGTGATGCAGCACACCTGGCCGTCCTTCTCCCAGTTCACCACCGCCAGCTTGTCCCCGGCCTTAATTTTGGCCTTCTCCCGGAGCTCCTTGGGCAGGACCATCTGCCCCCGCTCGTCCACGCCTATCACCCACTCAACTTTGAGGGAGGTGAGGCCCACCCCCGCGGCCTCGCAACAGGTTTCCGCAGCAAGTTTGGTTGTCATCTCTCGCCTCCTTTAGAGCCGGTCTTCATCATTATCAGTATATGCTGATAATTCAGAATAGTGTATCTCAGCCCAGTTGTCAAGGCCTTTAGAGACGCTTTTCCACCCCCTAAATCTCCCAGTCTTCTGGACACCTCACCCCCTTTCTCCCCCTCTCCTGGAAGGAGAGGGGGAAGGTAAGGAAGACTGGGGGACACCCCCAGGCCCCCGGCCCGCCTGCGGCGGGCGTTCCCCCTGCACCCTCGGGTCCCCCATGTCTGTCAGTGAGGGGGAGGTAGAGAGATGGGGACACTCCTAATCCGTCTGCGGCGGGCTTCGCCCATAGCATCCTCAAATTGCGATAGACCTCCAGGACGACGCAATGTTAGTTTTTCTCCCTGTCTCCATCTGCTACAATGGGGTTCAGACCCCCCGGGACTTGGGGGAGGAGAAGATGTGGAAGCCGTAGCCAAGACGCCCCTGCTGGTGCTCCTGGACTCGCATGCCCTGGTGCACCGGGCCTTTCACGCCATCCAGCGGTCCCTGGCCACCAAGAGCGGGGAGCCCACCGCTGCGGTCTTTGGCTTTACCCAGATGCTCCTCAAGGTGCTGGCGGACTACGCTCCCACCCATGCGGCTGCCGCCTTCGATGCCCCGGGGCCCACCTTCCGCCACCAGCTGGCTTCTTATTACAAAGCCAACCGCGCCAGGGCCCCCGATGAGCTCCGGGTGCAGTTCCCCCGGGTGCATCAGATGGTGGAGGCCTGGGGCATCCCTGTCTTCGAACGCGAGGGGTACGAGGCCGATGACCTCCTGGGGGCTTTGGCGGAGCAGGCGGCCCAAAAGGGCATCGACACCATCATCGTCACCGGCGACCTGGACACTGTCCAGCTGGTGGGCCCGCGGGTGCGTATCCTCACCCCCAGGCCCATGCGAC
The DNA here is from genome assembly GCA_016210205.1 of Chloroflexota bacterium. Taxonomy (GTDB): domain Bacteria; phylum Chloroflexota; class Dehalococcoidia; order JACQUO01; family JACQUO01; genus JACQUO01. The sequence goes on along the minus strand of JACQUO010000023.1, from coordinate 204,475 downwards.
CCTTCAGCGATACCATTCTCTACGACGAGGCCCAGGTGCGCCAGCGCTATGGTGGCCTCGGCCCGGGGCAGATGGTGGACCTCAAGGCCCTCATGGGGGATGCCTCGGACAACATCCCGGGGGTCAAAGGCATCGGGGAGAAGACGGCCATCGCCCTCCTCCAGCGGTTCGGCAGCCTGGAGGCCCTGTACCAGCGCATCGGTGAGGTGACGCCCTCGCGGGTTCGGGACCTGCTCCTGGCCCATCGGGAGGAGGCGGAGCGCAGCCAGAAGTTGGCCACCATCGTCCGGGACCTCCCGGTGTCCTTGGACCTGGAGGCCTGCCGTCTCCATCCCCCAGGGGATGCGGTGCGGCAGCTCTTCCAGGAGTTGGAGTTCTCGGCTCTCCTCCCCCGCTTGCCCAAGGGCCAAGAGGCGGCCCATGCTCCCACCCTGCCGCTTGACTTCGCCGTCGCGGAGCGTGACTACCGGGTGGTGGCCGACGCCGCATCCCTGCGGGTCCTCTGCCGCGTGCTGGAGGGCGCCCCCCAGTTCGCGGTGGACCTGGAGACCACCAGCCTGGAGCCCCGCCGTGCCGCCATCGTCGGGCTGTCCCTGGCTGTGAAGGCGGGCCAGGCCTTCTATGTCCCCGTGGGCCACCGGGAGGGGGCGCAGCTGCCGCTGGAGACAGCCCTGGCAGCCTTGCGGCCATACTTCCGCGACACCAGGAAGGGCAAGGTGGCCCACCACGCCAAGTTCGACATGACGGCCCTGGCAGAGCACGGGGTCGAGCTTGAGCCTCTGGCCTTCGACACCATGATTGCCGCCCACCTCCTGGGGGAGCGCTCCGTGGGCCTGAAGTCCCTGGCCTTCACCCGCCTGGGGATGGAGATGACCCCCATCACCGACCTCATCGGCGTTGGGAAGAAGCAACGGGGCATGGATGAGGTGTCCATTGCGGCCGCGGCTCCCTATGCCTGCGCCGACGCCGATTTCACCCTCCGACTGAAGCTTATCTTCGAGGAGGAGCTGCGCCGGGAGGGCCTTTGGGACCTCTTCAGCTATGTGGAGACGCCCCTGGTGCCGGTGCTGGTGCAGATGGAGCGAGACGGCATCGCCTTGGATGTGCCGTTGCTGGAGCGCTACGGCCACGAGTTGGGGGCGCGGATGGGGGAGCTGGAGTTGGCGGCCTATAACACCGTCGGCCACATCTTCAAGATTAACTCTCCCCAGGCCCTGGGGCGGGTGCTCTTCGAGGAGTTGCAGCTGCCTCGGGCCCGCCGCACCAAGACCGGCTACTCCACCGACGCCGCGGTCCTGGAGTCCCTCATCGGGCAGGACATCACACCCCAGGCCCGCCAGGTGCTTAAGGCCCTCCTGGACTACCGACAGCTGGCCAAGCTCAAGTCCACCTATGTGGATGCCCTCATCGCACAGGTGGATGTCAAGACAGGGCGGCTCTATACCAGTTTCAACCAGACGGCTACCGCCACGGGACGGCTCTCCTCCAGCGAGCCCAACCTCCAGAACATCCCCATCCGCACTGAGGAGGGGCGCACCGTGCGCCGCGCCTTCATCCCCCGCCCGGGCTGGCTGCTCCTCTCCGCCGACTACTCCCAGATAGACCTGCGGGTGCTGGCCTACTTCTCCCAGGACCCCAACCTCCTCGCCGCCTTCCGGGCCGACCAGGACATCCACCGGGCCACCGCCTCCCAGGTCTTTGGCGTGGAGGCGGGCGCGGTGACCCCAGACATGCGCCGGGTGGCCAAGACGGTGAACTTCGGCGTGATTTACGGCATGACGGACTATGGCCTGGTCCAGGCCACGGAGCTGAGCCGGGAGGAGGCACGCCAGTTCATCACCTCTTATTTCCAGCGCTACCCTGGGGTGCTGGAGTATCTCGAAAACACCAAGCGCCAGGCGCGGGAGCGAGGCTATGTCCAGACCCTCCTGGGGCGGCGCCGCTACATCCCCGAGGTCAACTCGGCGCGGCCTCTGGACCGGCAGGAGGCCGAGCGTCAGGCCATCAACATGCCCATCCAGGGCACCTCGGCGGACATCGCCAAGCTGGCCATGCTCGCCATGCACCGCGCCCTCCGGGAGCGGGCCTTGCAGAGCCGTATGCTGCTTCAGATTCACGATGAGCTCCTCTTCGAGGTGCCCCCTGGCGAGGTGGAGGTGGTGCGGGCCCTGGCCCAGGAGCTCATGCCCCAGGTGCTGAGCCTGGGGCTCATGCCTCAGGCCCTGCCCTTGGCGGTGCCCCTGAAGGTGGACCTTAAAGCGGGGCGCAACTGGGAGGAGATGTCTTAGGCATGCCCGAGCTGCCTGAGGTGGAGACCATCCGGGGGGAGCTGGCCGCCCGCATCGTGGGGCGGGCCTTCGTCGCCCCTCCCCTGGTCCTAGACCCCCGCTTGGTGCAGCGCCTCTTCGTCCAGGAGTTCAGCCAGGCCCTCTTGGGTCAGGAGATAAGCGGCATCTCCCGGCGGGGCAAGTACCTCCTCTTTCATCTGTCTGGCTCCTTAACTCTCATCGCCCACCTCAAGATGACCGGGGCCCTGCTCCTCTCCGCCGCGCCCTTCACCTCCCTGCGGCACCTCCGGGCCGTCTTCTTCCTCGGCGGCGGCCTGGAGCTGCGCTTCTCCGACCCGCGGCGCTTCGGGGCGGTGTGGCTGGTGCTGGACCCCGCCGAGGTGCTGGGGGGCCTGGGGCCAGAGCCTCTGGAGCCTGGCTTCACACCTGGGGTCTTGGGGGAACGACTGAGGGGCAGGAAGGCCCCCATCAAGGCCGTCCTCCTGAACCAGGGCGTCATCGCAGGGCTGGGCAACATCTACGCCGACGAGGCCCTCTTCCGGGCCAGCCTGGCCCCCTGGCGCGCCGCGGGCTCCCTCACGGCCCCGGAGACGGCAGCCCTCCACGGGGCCGTCCGGGCCACCCTGGCGGAGGCCCTGGCCGGCGGCGGCACCAGCTTTTCGGACTACCTCCGTCCCGACGGCTCCCGCGGCGGGTTTGCCTCCTGCCTCCAGGCGCACCGGCGGGAGGGGCAGCCCTGCTACCGCTGCGGCGCGGCCATCGCCCGCCTGGGGCTGCGGGGCCGCAGCGCCTACTACTGTCCCCGTTGCCAGGGGATGCCCGGGGGTGATGGTAATGGCTGAAGCGGCCATGCCCTCACTGCCGGAGGCAATCCAGCAGATTGCGGAACGGCTGCGCCAGGAGCCTTATCATCTGCTCTGGAACGACTGCCTCACCAAGTCCGTTCGCTTCCGGCGGGCCTGCCGACGGCGGGGGATAGCGACGCGGATGGTGGTTTGCCTCGGGCTGGTTCGGGCCAAGGTGGGGCCGTGTTGGCTCACGGTGCCGGTAATTCACGGCTGGGGCGAGGTGGCGGGGGAGCGGGTGGAGGTCTCCCGCCCCCTGGGTGCCGCCGGCGACTTCGGGATTGTGCCCCGAGATATCCGCCCCGTGCGGTCTGTGCGATTTTAGAATACCCGCCTGCCTGGCGCTGGGGAGTGCAGAGGGGCGAAGTCCCTCTGCCAGGGGTCTGGGGGGGTATCTGCCTGTGGCAAACCTTTGACAAAGGGGGGGCTATTCTGGTAAAGTTAGCTGGTAAAAGCAGTTCCTACTAGGCAAGTAGAGAAAGCAAGTTAGGCCCAAGGAGGCTCTAGTGAAAGAGAAAGTCGAAGCCACTCTGGAACAAATTCGCCCCTACCTCATCGCCGACGGCGGCGATGTGGAGCTCGTGGATGTCAGCGACGGGGTAGTGTCCGTGCGGCTCGTAGGAGCCTGCGGCGGCTGTCCCATGTCCACCCAGACCCTCAAGTACGGCATCGAGCGCTTCCTCAAGGAGCAGCTGCCGGAGGTCAAAGAGGTTCTGGCGGTATAAGCTGGCGAAGCCAGGGAAATAGCCCAGGGGGACGGTCTCCCGTCTCCCTGGTTCTTTTTTAGCCTGAATTCAGGCGGGGCGCTAGTCCGTCTCCAGCTCGAAGGCCCGGTGCAGGGCACGCACGGCGTCCGCCACCTGTGCCTCCTTGATGAGGCAAGTGATGCGAATCTCCGAGGTGGTAATCAGCTCGATGTTGATGCCCGCCTCGAAGAGGGCCCGGAACATGCGGGCGGCGAAGCCCGGGGCGCTCTGGATGCCCGCCCCCACCAGGCTCACCTTCCCCAGGGCGGCGTCCTCCCGGCAGCCCTGGGCCCCAATGCCCTGGGCCACCGGCTGCGTCAGGCGCATGGTCTCCGCAAGGTCGCTCCGGGCCACGGTGAAGGAGAGGTCAGTGAGGCCCTGGTGGCTCACATTCTGGACGATGGTGTCCACGCTGATGCCCGCTTGGGCCAGGGGCTCGAAGAGGGCAGCGGCGATGCCCGGCCGGTCGGGGACGCCCAGGACCGTCACCTTGGCCACATTGAGGTCGTGGGCGATGCCCCGGACCTTCTTCCTGGTCTCCATATTCGCTCCTCCGTGAATCAGGGTGCCCGCGGCCTCTTTGAACGATGAGGCCACCAGGATGGGCATGTGGTGCAGTTGGCCCAGCTCCACCGCCCGGTTGTGCATGACCCGTGCCCCGTAGGAGGCCATCTCCAGCATCTCCTCGTAGCCTATCTCCACCAGCTTGCGGGCCTCCGGCACCAGCCGAGGGTCGGCGGTGTAGACCCCCTCCACATCGGTGTAGATTTCGCAGAGCTTGGCCCCCAGGGCCACCGCCAGGGCCACCGCGGTGGTGTCGGAGCCGCCGCGCCCCAGGGTGGTGATGTCCTCCTCCGTGGTGATGCCCTGGAAGCCGGCCACAATCACAATCTGGCCGTCCTTGAGCTCATGCTTGATGCGCCGGGGCCGCACCGCCTCGATGATGGCCCGACTGTAGGTGGCATCGGTCTTGATGCCCGCCTGGGCCCCCGAGAGGCTGATGGCCCGCTGGCTCAGGGCGCGCAGGGCCATGGCCAGGAGGGTGGCGGACACCGTCTCCCCCGTGGAGAGGAGCATGTCCAACTCCCGACGGTCCGGCTGGTCGGTGACCTGGCGGGCCAGCTCGATGAGCTCGTCGGTGGTGTCCCCCATGGCGGAGACCACCGCTACCACCTCGTTGCCCCGCTCTCGGGCGGCGGCGATGCGCCGGGCCACATTTTTTATCCGGGCGGCATCAGCCACGGAGCTGCCGCCATATTTCTGCACTATCAGGGGCATGGCTATCTGGCTTTGTCCTCCTCTGCTGAGGTAAGGTGGACTCCTCTGGAGCTGGGGGCTACCTCAAGGGTGCGCCCCGCGAGGCCCGCCCTCTGCGCCGCCCCCGCCAGGGCCCGAGCGATGGCCTGGCCCTTTTGGGTGGCCAGGGCCAGCACCGTGGGCCCGGCCCCGGAGAGGCAGGCCCCCAGGGCCCCCGCCTCCAGCGCCGCCTGGAAGAGCAAAGGCATGGCGGGGAAGAGGGCCTGGCGGGCCTCCTGGTGCAGCCGGTCCTGGGTGGCTGTCCGAAGCAACTCCAGCTTGCCCGTGGCCAGGGCTGTCGCCAGCAAGGCCGCCCGCCCGATATTATACACCGCGTCCCCCCGGCTCACCTGGGGTGGCAGGAGGCCCCGGGCCTGGGCCGTGGGCATCTCGAAGTCGGGGATGAAAAGGATAGCTTTGAGCCTGGCGGGCAAGGGGACGGAGACAGTCTGGAAGGCCTCGCCATCCTTGACCACCACCTGGCAGCCTCCCAGCAGGGCCGGGGCGGCGTTGTCTGGGTGTCCTTCTAGCTGGGCGGCCAGGGCCAGGAGCACCTCCTGGGAGAGGGGCTGGCCCAGCAGGTGGTTGGCGGCGGCCAGGCCCCCCACGGTGGCGGCGGCGCTGCTCCCCAGCCCTCGTCCCAGGGGGATGTTGTTTTGGCAGTGAAGCCGCAGCGGCGGCACGGGCTGGCCCACCCTGTTATAGACGGCGGCCACCGCGCGGAAGACCAGGTTGTCTTGGCTGCGGGGCAAGCTCTCCGCCCCGGCCCCCGCGACGGAGATGGTGGCCCTCCGGGCGGGGGCAAGAGACACAGTATTATGCAGCTCCAGGGCCAGGCCCAGGCAGTCGAACCCGGGGCCCAGGTTGGCCGCGGTGGCGGGGACTCGCACCGTTACGGTTGCAGACATTGGCTTCACTCTGCGCTCTTTCCAGGCTGGGGGCCAGTATAGCATCGGGGGGGAGGCTCTTCAACTAGCGGGAGAGGCAGGGTGTCTGGAGGACCAGGCCGCCCTGGTCTTCAGGGTAAAGTTGGGACAGGGGCAGGGTCAGCCCCGCTCGGAGGGCCGTGAAGCCATAGCGCTGGCGCATTGAATCTACCGCTTGGTTGAGGTGGCGCACGCGCTCCCCAGGGTCTGGCCATAGGAGGGCCTGGTGTTCCCCCTCGGTGAGGCGGGAGACGCCGATGCCCACCAGTCGCACCGAGCGGCGGCGTTCTAGCGCCTGCTCCAGGAGGGGCCAGGCGGCGGCGAAGAAGGCTTGATGGGCATCGCTGGGCTGCCTCAGGGTGCGGCTGCGGCCGATGGTCAGGAAGTCCTCGTAGCGGACTTTGAGGGTGACGCAGCGGGCCGCTTGGCCCTCTCGTCGGAGCTGGGCCCCCACCCGCTCGCTCAGGTAGTAGAGGGCAGCCTTGAGGAGTCGCCGGTCCCAGAGGTCCTGGGGGAAGGTGGTGGAGCGGCTGATGGACTTGGCGGGAGCGGTCTCCGAAATCACCGGGCTGGCATCAATCCCCCGGGCGAAGTGGTAGAGGGTGAAGCCGGCCTTCCCGAAATAGCTTTGGAGGGAAGACAGAGGAAGGGAAGCAAGCTGGCCTACGGTGGCGATGCCCCAGCGCCCCAGGGCCTGCTCCGTCCGGGGCCCCACCATGGGGAGACGGCCCACCGCCAGCGGGGCCAGGAAGGATGCCTCTTGGCCCGGAGCCACCTCCACCAGGCCATCGGGCTTCTCCAGGTCAGAAGCCACCTTGGACACTACCTTGGAGGTGGCGATGCCCACGGAGGCGGTGAGTCCCAGCTCTTTCTGGATGCGTCCCTTGATGGTCTGAGCCGTCTGGCGCGCCGGGCCATAGAGGGGCTCGAAGCCCGTCAAGTCCAGGAAGGCCTCGTCGTTGCCCCCGGGCTGGACCTGAGGGGTGTAGTTCCGGAGGATGGCCATGAATCCCTCCGTAGCCTCCTGGTAACGGGCGAATTGGCCGGGGAGGAAGACGGCCTGGGGACAGAGACGTTGGGCCTGGGCCAGGGGCATGGCGGTGCGCACCCCCAGGGCCCGGGCTTCATAGGAGGCGCAAGCCACCACCCCACGGCTGCTGGGCTGGCCGCCCACCACCACGGGCTTTCCCTTGAGGGAAGGGTTCAGCGCCTGCTCCACGGAGACGAAGAAGGCGTCCAGGTCGAGGTGAAAGATTTGGCGTGGCATAGAGAGACATAATAGAACTGGTGTTCTCTGGCATTATAAGGTGGTGTATGGGGTAGTGTCAAGGGCGTCCAGTCCCCACCCCAAAAGTAAGGTAGTCCAGAGGGCTTGCCCCCTGGCGGGAGTCGGGGGTGTCCTGCCCACAGTCTCTAGCCCCTGGGGGTGCAGGGGGCCGTGCCCCCTGCCAGGGGTGCGGGGGTGTCCCCCGCTCCCTTCTCTTCCCCCTTCTCCATCTGGAGAAGGGGGAAGGGGGATGAGGCGGTGGCAAATTGCGGTCGCCACCTATTGATTTGGGCTTGGAGGGGAATTATACTGGGCGGGAGCAGCTGGGAAAAAGCCTCCGGAGGTGTAGCCATGCCCGAGGTGCAAATTGGCCAGGTCAACGACTTTTTCGCCCGGCCCGTGGTGGCGGGCATCGCCCTCACCGGCGCCCTCAAGGTAGGTGACCGCATCCATATCACCGGCCACACTACGGATGTGGAGATGACCGTGGAGTCCATGCAGATTAACAACGTGCCCGTGAAGGAAGCCAAGGCGGGGGATAGTGTGGGGCTTAAGGTCCCGGACCGGGTTCGCCGCGGCGACCAGGTCTATAAAGTGACGGCCTGAACTGCCAAGCAAGGGCCTGACGCCAACGAAAAGCCGCCCGGCTGGGGCGGCTTTTGATTTCACAGAGGCGAAGGCGGGCCGTTTCAGCCCAACTCTCGCATCAGGTTGGCCATCTCCAGGGCGCTCATGCCTGCGTCGAACCCCTTGTTTCCCTGCTTGGTGCCAGAGCGCTCGATGGCTTGCTCCAGGGTGTCGGCGGTGATGACCCCATAGACCACCGGGATGCCGCTGTCCAGCCCCACTTGGGCGATGCCCTTGGTGACCTCGGCGGACAGGTAGTCGAAGTGGGGGGTGTCCCCCCGGATGACGGCCCCCAGGCAGATGACGGCGTGGTAAGTCCCCTTCTGGCATAGCTTCTTGGCCACCAGGGGCAGCTCGAAGGAGCCCGGCGTCCAGGCGATGTCGATGTCCTTCTCCTCCACCCCGTGGCGCACCAGGGCATCCCGAGCGCCCTCCAGGAGCTTCCCCGAGAGGAACTCGTTGAAGCGGGACACGGCTATGGCCACCCGCAGCCCGCGGCCGTGGAAGGCGCCTTTGAACTCTCCTGCCATATCTCTCTCCTTAAGCTTGATGAGCGGGCCGCGACCCGCAGTTTACATAATATGGCCCAGCTTGCGGCGCTTGGTCTCCAGATAGGCCACATTGTTCTCGTGGGGAGGGGCCACGATGGGCACGCGGTCCATCACCTGAAGCCCATAGCCCTCCAGGCCGATGACCTTGCGGGGGTTGTTGGTGAGGAGGCGTATTTTGGCAAGCCCCAGGTCGACCAGGATTTGGGCCCCGATGCCGTAGTCCCGGAGGTCGGCGGGGAAGCCCAGGTGCTGGTTGGCCTCCACAGTGTCCATGCCGTTATCCTGAAGGCCGTAGGCCCTGAGCTTGTTGACCAGGCCAATGCCCCGGCCCTCCTGACGCATATAGACGAAGACGCCCCGTCCCACCTTAGCGATGGCCTGCAGGGCGAGGGCAATCTGGCTCCCGCAGTCGCAGCGTTGGGAGCCGAAGACATCCCCCGTGAGGCACTCGCTGTGCACCCGCACCAGCACCGGGTCAGGTCCCGTGATGTCCCCCATGACCAGGGCCACATGCTCCTCGGGGTCGATGGTGCTCTTGTAGGCCACGATTTTGAAGTCGCCATAACGGGTGGGCAGCTTGGCCTCGGCCAACCGCTGGATGAGCCTCTCGTGCCGCCGCCGGTAGGCAATGAGCTGGGCCACGCTAATGATTTTAATGCCATGCTGCGCTGAGAAGACCTCCAGCCGCGGCCTCCGGGCCATGGTGCCGTCTTCGTCCATGATTTCGCAGATGACCCCCGCTGGTTGGAGCCCTGCCAGGCGCGCCATGTCCACGCTGGCCTCGGTCTGGCCGGCCCGCACCAGCACCCCGCCCTCCCGGGCCCGCAGCGGGAACATGTGGCCGGGGCGTGTCAGGTCCTCGGGCTGGGTGGCGGGGTCCAGCAGGGCCCGGACGGTGGCCGCCCGGTCGTGGGCGGAGATGCCCGTGGTCACCTTGTGCTTGGCCTCCACGGACACGCAGAAGGCTGTCCCGAAGGGCGAGGTGTTATCCTGGACCATGAGGGGGAGGCGCAAGTTATCCAAGCGCTCCCCGGTCAGAGCCACGCAGATGAGCCCCCGGCCGTGCTTGGCCATGAAGTTGATGGCCTCCGGCGAGCATTTCTCCGCGGCGATGACCAGGTCGCCCTCGTTCTCTCGATCCTCATCGTCCACGATGATGACAAACTTGCCGGCCCGGATGTCCTCCAGGGCCTCTTCAATGGTCGCTAGTCCCATGGTCTTCGTCCTCCCCACCTGGCGTGGCCCTCAGCGTCTGGCGGCGAATCCGTGCTGCGCCAGGAAATCGTAGGTCAGCCCCTTTTGGGGGTTCGTGTATTGCTCCACATATTTGGCCATGATGTCCGCCTCCAGGTTCACCCCGTCCCCAGGCCGCCTCTGGCCCAGGGTGGTGTGCTCCAGCGTGAAGCCCACTAAAGAGACGGTGAAGGAGCGGGCGTCCCGTCCCACCACGGTGAGGCTCACCCCGTCCACGGCGATGAACCCCTTCTCTACCACATAGCGCATCACCTCGGGCGGCCCGGCGATGCGCAGCAGCCGCGAGCGGGCCCGGGGCGTGGCGGAGGCCACCTTGCCCGTAGCGTCCACATGGCCCTGCACCAGGTGCCCCCCCAGGCGGCCCTCCGCTTTCACGGCCCGCTCCAGGTTCACCTTCGAGCCGGGCCGCAGCGCGCCCAAACTGGTGCGCCCGGCCGTCTCCTCCATGATGTCCACGGAGAAGCCCCCCGGCGCCAGAGCCGAAACCGTGAGGCAGGCCCCGTTCACATTGAGGCTATCGCCCAGGCTGGTGCCCTCTAGAACCTGGCGGGCCTGGACGGCGAGATGTCCAGGTCTGGCCCTGGCCACCGTCCCTATCTCTTCCACGATGCCGCTGAACAAACCCTTAGCCCTCGCCCACTATTCTACCTGAAATGGCAATATCCTGCCCCAAAACCTCTGTCCGCACCTTGGCCAGGCGCCAGGCCTGGGCCAGGGTCTCCGCGCCGTGGCCGGCCACCGCGGAGACGGCCTCCCGCCCCCCGATGATGAGGGGCGAGAGCACCGCCGTGGCCCGGTCCACCAGCCCCGCATCGAAGAAGGCGCCTAGCACCGTGCCCCCGCCTTCCACCAGCAGGGAGGTGACTTGCCGCCGTCCCAGCTCCCGCAGGAGGGTCGCAAGGGCCACGTGCCCGGCCTCCGCTGGGAGCGCCACGACCTCCGCCCCCACGCTCTCCAGGGCGCGGCGGCGTGGCAGGGGGATGGGGCCCGCAGTGGCGATGAGCACTGGGCCCGGCTCCCGAAAGAGGCGCGCCTTGGGCATGGTGCGTCCCTGGCTGTCCAGGATGATTCGGAGGGGCTGCCGTCCCTCGCCTCCCAGCCGCGCCGTGAGGCGGGGGTCATCGGCCAGCGCCGTCTCCACCCCCACCAGGACAGCGTCGGAAATCTGGCGCAGGCGGTGGCCGAAGCGCCTCGCCTCCTCGCCGCTGAGCCATTGGGACTGCCTGCTTCTGGTTGCGATTTTCCCGTCCAGGCTGGCGGCGAACTTGGCGGTAACGAAGGGCAGGCCCGTGGTGATGTATTTAAAAAAGGCCTCGTTGAGTTCCTGGGCCTCCTCCTCCCGCTCCCCCACCCGGACGCGGATACCCGCGGTCTCGAGCTCCGCCTTCCCCCGGCCGTTCACCAGGGGGTTGGGGTCGAGGGCGGCCAGGTGCACCTCCCCCAGGCCCGCAGCGATGATGGCCCCGGTGCAGGGTGGGGTGCGCCCCTTGTGGCAGCAGGGCTCCAGGGTCACATAGAGGGCCGCCCCCCGCGCGGCTGGCCCGGCGGCCTTGAGGGCCATGACCTCGGCGTGGGCGCCCCCGGGGGGCTGGGTGCAGCCCTCCCCGATGACCTGGCCGTCTCTGACCATGACGGCCCCCACCGCCGGATTGGGGCTGACATTGCCCAGGGCCTGGCGAGCCAGGGCCAGGGCGCGGGCCATGTAGTCCATCGGCATCGCTACTTCCGCCGGGGGCCTTGGCCTTTGTCGGCGCGGCCAGCCTGGGGCGGGGCTGGCTTGGAATAGTCCCGGAAGTAGCGGCTGGCGGTGGGCTCCCGCTGGCCCTGATACTTGCTCCCCAGGGCCGGCGACCCGTAGGGGTTCTCGGCAGGGGCGCTCAGGCGGTGGAAGGAAAGCTGGCCGATTTTCATGCTGTAATAGAGGGTGATGGGCAGATTGGCCACATTGGAGAGCTCCAGGGTGAGGTGGCCGTTCCAGCCTGGGTCCACATAGCCGGCGGTGGAGTGAATCAGGAGCCCCAGCCGCCCCAGGCTGCTTTTGCCCTCCAGGCGGGAGACCAGGTCGTCGGGCAGGGTCAAGCACTCCAGGGTGCTGCCCAGGACGAACTCCCCGGGGTGGAGGATGAAGGGGTTGTCCCCCGGAATTTCCACTATCTCCGTGAGGTCGTCCATCTCCTGGCGCACATCGATATAGGGGCGACGGGAGTTGCGGAAGACCAGGATTTTACGGTCCAGGCGCACATCTACGCTGGCAGGCTGCACCATCTTCTCGTCATAAGGCTCAATGACGATGCGGCTCTTGGCGATTTCCTCTTTGATGGTGCGGTCACTTAAGACCATCTGCCCGCCCTTTCCTGGGCCATTGTATCAAGGTGCAGGCGGCAATTCAAGGTAAGAAAAGCCAGCGGCGCTGGGCTCAGCCGCTGGCTTTCGGTGAGCCTTTGGGGGCTACTCCAGGCTATAGACCATCTGGATGCTCGCGGTGACCTCCAGCTCCCCCGGGCTGATGGGGACGGCCGCGGCCATGCCCTCTGCCGTCAGGGCCCGCATGGCGGGCGCGGGGACGGGGAGGCTCACGCTGCCCTCCGAGATGTAGATGGGCTTGCCCAGGGCGATGCCGGCGGCGGCGGCGATTTGCTGCGCCTTGGCTTTGGCCTCCAGCACCGCTTTGCCCCGTGCCTCCTGGGCGTAGGGGGTGGGGTCCTCCACGGTGAAGGAGATGCCCTGGATGCGGACGAGGTCGCCCCCGGCGGCGGCGGCGGCGTCGATGATGGCTCCCACCTTGTCCAGGGCCCGGAGTCGGGCGTTCACCATATTGCTTACCCGGTAGCCGGTGATTTCCGCCTGCTCCTTATCTTTATTCCAGCGGGTGATGGGCTCGATGGAGAACTGGGTGGTGCGGAGATCCTTCTCCGCCACGCCCTGGTCTTTGAGCACGCCCATGACCTTGGCCATGGCCCCGGTGGCGCTGGCCTGGGCGGCCGCCACCGTCTTATCCCGGGCCTCCACCCCCAACTGCAGGAGGGCGATGTCCGGCTTGGTGGTGGCCCGGCCAGTGCCGCTCACCCACAAGCCTGTCTGCTGGGAGCTGGATACTGGGGAGCCATACGGGGCTGCCAGGGAGCCTGCCGCAGGGACACCGGAGGCTGCCCTGCCAGGAGGGGCCGGCAGGACAGCTGTTGACGGCGTGGGGGTGGTGGCAGGGGCGCAGGCGACGGCTAGGAGGGGGGCCAAGAGCAAAGCCAGGCCCAGATAGAGACGCCAGGGTCTCGGATTCATAGGGTGCCTCCTCTCGGGTGTCTTCGCTTAGTATAACGAATAATCCGTCATGAAGTTAGGGCTTTTGGGGGTCATCGGGGGGTAGAGCGTTTAGAAATGAGGGTTACAAGGGGGCAATGCTCCCCTTGTCGGGGGTCTGGGGTGTCCCCCAGCTTCATTCGATTCCCCCTTCCTGACCGGGAAGGGGGGTCAAGGGGATGGTCGTAAGGCTTGCTAAACGATCTCTCATCGGGGGCTCGTTTGGTTTCAAGCTTCAGCCTGGCCATACTGGAAGGAGCCTGGAATTTGCACTATAATGGTTTTACCATGCGGAGTGCTGTTAAAGAAGTCCTGCAAATCATCGCCATCGCAGTTGTCATATACATTAGCCTTCAGGCGGTGCTACAGGTCTATGAAGTGGTGGGCGCCAGCTCTGAACCCAACTTCCCCAATGGCGGCTGGGTCCTGGTGAACAAGCAAGCCTATCTGCTGGGGCTGCCCCAGCGGGGCGAGGTGGTCGTCGCCAAGTGGTCCAACGCCTCCGACGCCACCTATATCAAACGCGTCATCGCCGGCCCGGGGGATACCATTGAGATAAAGGTGGGCAAGGTCTATTTGAACGGGAGGCCTCTGGAAGAGCCTTACCTCCCCGAGGCCATCGTAAAACCCCTGGAAAAAGTGACGGTTGAGCCCTATCATTACTTCCTCATGGGGGACAACCGCAACAACAGCACCGATTCCCGGCACTGGGGCACGGTGTCCCAGCAGGACATTGTGGGGCGGGTCTGGCTCATTCTCTGGCCCACCAGCCGGCTTGGCCTGGTGTCCTCCCCTCCCTTGGCAGTGGCTTCCTCAGAGAAATAAGAGAGCAAAGAGGCCAACGTGACCAAAACGGCGGAGCTCATCTTCCGGGAGGCCGGGGCCTTCCTGGAGGGCCATTTCCTTCTGACTTCGGGGTTGCACTCCCCCATCTACCTGGAGAAGTTTCATGTCCTCCAGTACCCCCATTACACGGCCCAGCTTTGCCGGATGATTGCCCGCCATTTCCAGAAGGATGGCGTACAGGTGGTAGCGGGGCCGACGGTAGGCGGCATCCTCATCGCCTTTGAGGTGGCCCGTTCATTAGGGGTGAGGGGCATCTTCGCCGAGCGAGACGGCGACGGCCGTTCCTTCCGGCGGGGCTTCTCCCTCCTCCCCAAAGAGCGCGTCCTGGTGGTGGACGACATCCTGACCACCGGCGGCTCCATTCGCGAGGTCATCGCGGAGGTGAAGCGCTGGGGGGGCGAGGTGATGGGGGTAGGGGTGCTGGCGGACCGCGCCAAGGGGAAGTCGGACTTCGGTGTGCCCCTCTACAGTTGCTTCAACATTGACATCAACACCTATGAGCCCGCGGACTGTCCCCAGTGCAAGGCAGGTCTCCCCTTGGTGAGGCCGGGTGGCTAAAGGGCCCGAGCGCATTGCCCCCAGGGCTTGGCCTTGATAGAATACCCAGGCAGCCGCAGGCCCCGCGGCGTGGTAAGTGGGGGCCGGTAGCTCAGTGGAAGAGCACCGGACTTTTAATCCGGGTGTCGTGGGTTCGAATCCCACCCGGCTCACCATATGTGGTTAGCTCGGAGTCTGAGCCCTGCGGCTGAGCCCGAAGGGCTATCGGGGTGGTATCTTTCCTTCAGGGAAGGGGCGGGGTATCGGTGGGGGGCCCCACCCAGCTATACTTCTTCTCCACGGCCAGCCTCGCCTCCCGCAGGGAGCCGCCCCCGGCCAGCGTCCGTTTCACCATCAGCGCGATGTCCACGCACATGTCACAGCCCGCCCCATGCCGGTCATAGACCAGGGCAGAGCCGGATGGCCGAGCAGCGACGAAACACTCCTTAGCGCTGCGATGGCCATCGTGGATCCCGCAGCCGCAGTAGCAGGGGACGTAGCTCGTGGTCTCGGGGTGCTCGGCAGCATAGGCGTAGGCTTCTCTGACCTGGGCGGGCGACCGGGCGAGCCATTCGGGCAGGGGGGCGCCCCCCGCTGAGGGAGCACCTCCCTGGGAAGGCCCGCCGCCTCTGGTCGCCAGCACGGCCCCCAGTCCCACCACCAGGGTGGCGGCGATGGCGATGCCGAAGTAGAGCCTCTTCCGGCTCCTTCCTCTAGGCCGAGGTTGGCTGGGCCGGCTGACTTTCCTGTTGCGTTTGGTCATCGGCTGGTCCTCCGTCCTTCAAGGGGTGTATCCTCGCGGTCGCCCTCGGCCTGCCCGCTCTCCCATTGGTATCGCTTATCACATATCATAATGGAACGAGGCGGCGGAGTCCATTTCCAGGGCAAGGAAGGGGCCCCCTGCTTAAAAGGGGGCCCCTTTGCTTCCGTACTGTCGCTCACGCTCGTTTAGCGTCGAAGCAGCTGGTGCACCTTGGTCACCGCGAAGTCTGCGCCCTCGCCGTGGCAGTTGGCGCAGGCCTCGCCGAATTTGGCCGAGGTCATGGTATCCGCGTGGGCATCGAAGCCGGGCTTCCCGATGTGGCAGGCCTTGCAGGCGGCGGAGATGGGCTGGGTCACTGAGACCACCTTTCCCTCCTGGGTCACCGTCATGGGCAGCACGCCGGCGGGCAACGGGATGGTCTGGGTGCCCGCCTTGTGGCACTTCGTGCAGTTGGCTTGCCCGCCCGGGGTGGGGAAGAAGACCTCCTCGGTGGCGGCCACGGCTCGCCCGATGAACTCGGTGGGCACCGACCGCTCCTCCCCTATATGGAGGCTGTGAATCATGTACTTGTACTGGATGCTCTCCGGGGGCATCTTCTCCTTGGGCCGGCGGGCCTCATCGGTCTGGTTGGGGTTGTGGCAGAGGATGCAGTATTCGGTGTTGCGCCGGATGCCACCGTGGAGGGACATACCCGCCGGGTTGCCCAGGTCCAGGTGGCACTGGTTGCAGTTGTTGCGGTCCACCACGGAGCGGCGGGCCACCGCCTTGGTGGCATCCAGGGAGGCATAGATGACCGGGTTGATGTTCGCCTCCCGGACCAGGACATCCTTGCCCTCGTTTCCCTTGATAGTGACATTCCTGTAGCCGCCCATGCCGATGCCCACGGAGCCCTTGGCGCTGGCGTCAATGGGGGCGGAGAAGGTATAGCGGTACTTGCCGCCACCCAGGTCGGCCAGGGTTCCCGCGCGCACGAAGGGAGCGGCGGGAGGTGCCACTATCTGGTTTACATTCTCCGTGACCCGGTTGGCGTAGTCGGTGGTGGGGTAGGCGTAGGTTAGCTCCAGGAAGTCGAACTTGTTGGGGTCCAGGGCCACGCCCGCGCCATCCTTGAGGGAGAAGTCCACCTGAGGCTTCTCGCCGGGCTTGACGGTGGCCCCGTCCAGGGCGAGGACCACGCCCTGGAGCTGCTTGGAGCGCTCCGGGATGACATGGGCGCCCACGACGGAGGCGTCGAACTCCGCCCCGCTGTCGGCCACATGGCAGGTGGCGCAGAGCTGGTCGTTGGCCTGCGCCCCGCCGGGGTGGTCCCTGGTGCCCTTGTTGATGGCCTTGCCTGTGGCGAAGTCGATGTTATCGTGGCAAGCGCCGCAGGCGGCCCGGCTGGGGGCGGTCTTGTAGTTATCAGCCTGGGGAGCCAGCTTGGCGTAGTCCTCGGCCTTCACCCCCGCGGGCGGCCGGCCGTGGCAGGTGGTGCAGTTGCGGATGTCCTGGGGCCAGCCGATTTCGCTGAAGTCAGCTACATTCTGCGCATTTCCCACGATGAAGTAAGGGGTGCCGGCCTTCACGCTGGGCAGGTTTGCTCCCCGGTGGATTTTGTGAATCATCACTTTGAACAGGGGGGTGTTGCCGCTCTCGGGGTCGATGTTCTGGGGGGTGTGGCACAGGACGCAGAGGCGGGTCTCGCGCCGGCTGCCGCCGTGGAGGGCCAGCGGGTCGTGGCACTGGTTGCAGGAAGCGGTGGCCACCACCTTGCGCGTCGCCTTCACCTCGCCGCCGGCGGGGACAAACTCAAAGATGGGGTTGGCGGCGAAGGTGCTGGTGGCCTTGGTGATGGGATCGAGCCGGGTGATGGCGCCTCCCACCACATGGGTGGCGTTGCGGTCAAACCCTTCCGGAAGGGCGGTGACGAAGGTGTAGGTGTAGCTGCCTCTTGCGACCTCCTTAAGCCCTGGGAGAGGCGCGGGGAAGACGGGGGCGGGGGTGGGCAGGGGGTCGTAGCCGGGGCGGGCCTTCACCGAGGCCAGGACGGGCTGCTTGGTCTCTCCTTTGTAGGTGAAAGGCGCGCCCGTGACATCGGCCAGCACGTAGTTGACATACTCGGTGAGCTTGGTGGCAGCGTCTTCCTTGACATAGGCGATGGTGAAGCGGGGGTAGCCGCCCAGGTCGGAGATTTTGAGGGGCTGTCCCTTCCCGTCCGCGACGGTGAAGCTCACCACCGGCTTGCGGTCGGCGCCGATGGTGACGTCGGTGATGGTGGAAACCACCCCATCGGCGGGGACGACCGCTTCAGGCCCCGCCGGTCCGGCCGGGCCCGTAGGCCCCGCTGGGCCCACCGGGCCGGCGCAGGCAGCTAGAGTCAGGGCCAGCCCAGCGGCTAAAATGCCGGCTACTAGGGATAAAGACTTAGCGCCCCTCACGAGATGCCTCCCTAAGTTCACATTCTTGGGCCCGCTTACCTTATCACCTTTACCTTACAATCTTCAAAAAGGCCTGCGGGATATATCTTTTTCCCAATCATTTCATTATTAGGTTTGGCTCAGATAGGGGCACGATAAGTGTCTTCGCTGCGTGATGTATACCAGAAACGGCCTGGGGTTGTCAAGTCGCCTTGTGCGCTGAGCGGCCCGCGGGGGCCACAGGAGGAGGCGGAGAGAAGAACCGGACGTCGGCGGCTTTACCTTACTTACGCTGGTTAGGGGCATCTCTATTGACTGGTATGACGGCGCCCCCAAGTGGTTTGAGAAAGCCCATACGGATGGCGGCCTTAATGAGTTGGGCTTTGCTGCAGAGGTTCAGCTTTTCCATGATGCAGGCCCGGTGAGTCTGAATAGTGTACACGTTGAGGACCAGGCGGTCGCGATTTCCTGGTTGGTGCAGCCCTGGGCGATTAAAGCCAGGACCTGCCGCTCGCGCTCTGACAGCCTTTCGTGGCCCTCACGCCCCGCGCTGGTGCTCACTCTCTGCCGATAGTCTTCCGCCAGGCGCCGGGCCAGGGGTGGATAGAGGGCAACGTCTCTCTAGGCGGCAGCCGGGCGACGCTGAGCTACTATCTGGGGGGGAGACTGGTGACGACGAAGAAGGGCGCGAACCTCCCTTGGCTCCACCAAGACCACCTGACTGGGACGGCGCTGACCACCGATAGCTCTGGAGATAAGGTGGGTGAGATGCGATTCTACCCCTTCGGCTCGGCCCGCTCCGGCTCCGTCCCCACGTACAGGAAGTTCACCGGCCAGCGGCTGGACGGCAGCGGGCGGAGCTACTTCACGGTAACGGACTTGGCCAGGTGGCGGGGGTGGTCGGGGTCGAGGCCTCGGGCCAGGGCCAGGTAGTAGGCCAGGAGCTGGAGGGGGATGACGGTGACCAGGGGGTAGAAAACCTCTTCCGTCTGGGGGATTCTTATCCACTCGTGAAAGGCCTCGTGGTCAGCATCGGAGACGCCGATGATGTAGGCCCCCCGGGCGCGCGCCTCCATGGCGTTGCTCAGGGTCTCGGCATGGGTGTAGTCCTGGGGGCAGATGACCACCACCGGGGTGCCGTCTTCGATGAGGGAGAGGGTGCCATGCTTGAGCTCCCCCGCGGGCATGCCCTCGGCGTGGATATAGGAAATCTCCTTGAGCTTGAGAGCCCCCTCGGTGGCGATGGCGAAGTTAGCCCCCCGGGCGATGAAATAGTAGTCGGCCCTGTCTTTGGTGACCTCTGCCAGCCGCTCCACCTTCTTGAAGTTATCCTTCAGCTCCCGCTCGATTGCCCCAGCCGCGGCCTTGAGCTTGGCAATCCCTTCATCCAGCCTGGAGCGCATGGCATAGGCCAGGAGATAGAAGACCGCCAGTTGGGAGACGAAGGACTTGGTGGCCGCCACGGCCATTTCTGGGCCGCAGTCGAGATAAATCACCCGGTCGCTGGCCCGGGCTACCGAGGAGCCCTGCGTGTTGACGATGGACAAGACCTGGGCCTCGTTGGCCTTGGCCCGGCGCACCCCTTCCATGACATCGGCGGTCTCCCCGCTCTGGGACACGGCGATGACCAGGGTGTTCTTGTCCACCGAGTCGGAGAAATACTGGAACTCCGAGGCCATGACCACATCGCAGAACTTGCCTGCCAGCTTGGAGAAGAGATAGCGCCCGATGAGGGCGGCATAGCGGGAGGTGCCGCAGGCCGTTATCACCACCTGCCGCGCCCGCAAGATATCCATGGCGGCATCCATGACAAGCTGGCGGTCCTGCTCCAGGGCGCGCCTGATGGTGGTGGGCTCCTCCATTATCTCCTTGAGCATAAAGTAGTCGTAGCCCTGCTTGGAGATGTCCTCCAGCGTCCAATCTATCTGGCTGACCTCTTTAGCCAAGGGCTCCCGGAGGTCTCCCTTCAGCCCGTTGTAGAAGGTGGCCTGGCCGGGAACCAGCACCACCATCTCGCCGTCTTCCATATAGGTCACCTGGTTGGTGTGCTCCAGGAAAGAGGGGACATCGCTGGCGATGAAGCATCGTCCCTGGCTGTGGCCCACCACCAGGGGGCTGTCTTGGCGGCAGGCCACGATTTTGTCCGGCTCGGAAGCGGCGATGGCCAGAAAGGCATAGGAGCCTTTGAGTTGCCGGGAGGTATGATAGCAGGCGTCCTCCAGGGACATCCCCTGGGCCATGTGGGCCTCGATAAGGTGGGGTATGACTTCGCTGTCGGTCTCGGAGAGGAAGCGGTGGGTGGGGGACAGGCTGGCCCGAAGCTCCTGGTAGTTCTCGATGATGCCGTTATGGACCACGGCGATGCGCCCGCGGCAGTCCAGGTGGGGGTGGGCATTGGCATCGGTTACCGCGCCGTGGGTGGCCCAGCGCACATGGCCGATGCCCACTGTCCCGGGCATTTTATCCAGGTTCAGCTGGGCCTGGACCTCCGGCAGCTTGCCCACGCCCTTTTTGTGCCAGAGGTGGCCGCGCGATATGGTGGCCAGGCCCGCCGAATCATACCCCCGGTACTCCAGGCGAGTCAGGGCCTTGAAGACCATGGGGGCGGCGGGTTCCGACCCGACGAAGCCAGCTATGCCACACACAGTATGCGCCTGCCTGAGGTAATTAATTGCAGATGATACCAATAGCCATACAGCTTGTCAATACGCCACGCCTTCAGGTCAGACCGGCCCCTTGGATAGAGTCTTCCTGGGCTTGCGGGGAACAGCTTGTCTTTGTAATTCTGCTTGCCTGAGAAGGAAGCCTTGACAAGGGTATTAAGCCAAGCTTAGACTTTTATCAGGATACACTAGGGGGATTTCATCCGATAAGATTCGTTGGCTGCCGCAAAGCCCCGGGGCCGCGGCTAGGGCCGGCGCAGGCTGTCATGGGTAGCTAAGATAGGATGCTATGCTATGGAAGGCTTGAGGGCCAGCAAACTCTCTGTCATCATGCCCGCCTATAACGAGGAGGAGAACATCGCCCACACCCTGCGGGAGACGGTGCGCTGCTTGAACGGTGTCCCTTTCGAGCTGGTGGTGGTGGATGATGGCAGTCGGGACAACACCGCGAAGGTGGCCCGAGGGGTGGCCCAGGAGCTCCCCCAGGTGAAGGTGGTGCGCTACCCCAACAACGCTGGCAAAGGTTACGCCCTGAAGTACGGGGCGGGCCAGGCGACGGGGGACTATGTGGCCTTCGTGGATGCCGACCTGGACCTCAACCCCAGGCAGCTGGCTAACCTGTGGCGGGTGATGCAAGAGACAGGGGCGGACCTGGTCATCGGCTCCAAGCGGCACCCCCAGTCCAACCTCCGCTACCCCTGGAAGCGTCGCCTCATGAGCATTGTGTATTACGGGATGGTGCGCCTGCTCTTCGGGCTGCCGGTGCGGGACACCCAGACGGGGCTCAAGCTCTTCAAGGCGGAGGTGCTGCGCCGGGTGCTGCCCCGCCTGGTGGTGAAGCGGTTCGCCTTCGATTTGGAGCTGCTGGTGGTGGCCCATATGCTGGGATACCGCTTCGCTGAAGCCCCCATAGAGCTGGACTATCAGCGCCAGATGGGGCGCATCAGGCCGCGGGACATCCGCAACATCATCCTGGACACCCTGGGAATCTTCTTCCGGCGCCACTATCGACGGAGCCAGCCTTGAAGATTGCCATCGGCTTCCCTCCCTTGGCGGGCAAGGGCACCCCCCTCCTGGCCCAGAACCGCCAGTTCCAGTGGTTCAAGGAGTCTACCTATATCTACCCAGTGGTGCCCGCCGCTGCGGCCACCCTCCTGGCCCGGGACGGACACCATGTCATCTGGGCTGACGGCATCGCTGGCGAGCAGACCTTTCCCCAGTGGCTGGAGGCGCTGCGCCAGGCCCCCCCGGATCTCATCGCCATGGAGACCAAGACCCCGGTGGTCAAGTCCCACTGGGGCATCTTGGGCCAGCTTAAGGAGGCCTTGCCGGGCGTCAAAGTGGCCCTCATGGGCGACCATGTCACCGCTCTTCCAGAGGAATCCTTTGAGAACAGCCTCGTGGACTATGTGCTAACGGGGGGAGACTATGATTTCCTCCTGGCCAACCTGGCCCGCCACCTTGAGGGGGAAGACCCTTTGGAGCCGGGCATCTGGCATCGGGACGGGGAGGGAAAGGTGGCCAACACCGGCCCCTTCCAGCTGCATCATGACCTCAGTTCTCTCCCCCTCATCGACCGTGACCTGACCCAATGGCAGCTTTACAGCGAGCGCAACGGCAACTACTGTGTGCTCCCTGGCACCTACACCATGGCGGGCAGGGACTGCTGGTATCACCGCTGCTCCTTCTGCTCCTGGACCACCCTTTATCCCAAGTACCGGGTGCGGCGGCCGGAGTCGCTCCTGGATGAGGTCGGCCAACTCATCGAGCGCTATAAAGTCAAAGAAATCATGGACGATACGGGCAGCTTTCCCACGGGGCAGTGGCTGCGACGCTTCTGCCAGGGGATGATGGAGCGGGGCTACCACAAAGAGGTCATCCTGGATTGCAACATGCGCTTCGGGGCCTTGGACGCCGAGGAATACCGTCTCATGAAGAAAGCGGGCTTCCGCCTCCTCCTCTTCGGCCTGGAGTCCGCCAACCAGAAGACCCTGGACCGGCTGGACAAGGGTCTGGCAGTGAGCCAAATCGAAGAGTCCTGCAAAGCGGCGCGCCGGGCGGGGCTGGAGCCCCACATCACCATTATGTTTGGCTATCCCTGGGAGACCCGGGAGGAGGCCCAGAAGACC
Source organism: Chloroflexota bacterium (assembly GCA_016210205.1). Lineage (GTDB taxonomy): Bacteria > Chloroflexota > Dehalococcoidia > JACQUO01 > JACQUO01 > JACQUO01. The sequence goes on along the minus strand of JACQUO010000023.1, from coordinate 182,044 downwards.
CTGGAGCTGGGGAAATACCTCCTTAAGAAAGGCTATGCCCAGACAGCCCAGGCTACGGTGGTCATCCCCTATCCCGGGACGCCCCTCTTCCGGGAGTGCCAGGAGCAGGGCCTGCTCAAGACTTTGGACTGGGAGCGCTATGACATGGGCGAGCCGGTCATGGTCACCCCCATGGAGGATGAGGCGGTGCGGGCCCTGGTCGCGGGGGTATACAAGGTGATTTTAGAGCCGGAGTTTGTCCTCAGGAAGGTAGCTGGGATTCGCCGCCCTCGCGATTTAGCCTTCCTCTGGCGCTCGGGCAAGAAGGCGGCAGGTCACATCAAGAACTTCTCGGTCACCAAAGGCGCTTAGGGTGCCCCCAAAGCCTAAGGTGGGTCTGGCCCGGGGCGGCGGCCGCTACGACAATATCCGGCGTGCCTTAGACCTCATCGCCCCCGAGATTCACCTGGAGGGCGTCCGGCGCATCCTCATCAAGGTCAACCTGGCCTCTGTTACCGTGCCCCTGGCCTCCACCCAGGCCGAGGCCGTGCGGGCGCTGCTAGACTTCCTGCGGCCTCGGTTTGCCGGCCCCATCGCCATCGCCGAGGGGACGGGGTTCCCGGCCCATATCGCCTATCGCAGCTTCGGCTACCGGGAGATGGCTAAGCAATACGGCCTGAAACTTTTGGACCTGAACGATGGCCCCTGGGGCAAGGTGGAGGTTCGGGACCGAGACCTGAACCCCATGACCCTGCGCTTCTCCCGCCCCGTGGCCGAGGCGGATTTTGTGGTCTCCCTTTGCCCTCCCAAGACCCATGACTGCGTCCTGGTCACCCTCTCCCTCAAGAACCTGATTATGGGCAGCCTTTACTATCAGGTGCCCTCGGGTCCCCAGGGGGCGTTTCGGGACCTCATGCGCCAGGCCTATTACTATATCCCCGCCTTTGTGAAGTACACGCCCATCATGGAGCGGGTCAAGGGCGGTGTGGTGCAAGGCGTCAGCGACAACGACCGCCAGCGGATGCACCAGGGCTTTCCTACCCAAAATTTGAACTTGTATTTGGTGGCGCGGCGCTTCCGCCCCCATCTCAGTGTCATCGACGGCTACTGGGGCATGGAGGGAGATGGCCCGGGAGCTGGCCATGCCGTGTCCTGGGATGTGGCCATAGCCAGCGTCGACCCCGTGGCTGCTGACTGCTTGGCCTCCGAGCTTATGGGTTTCCCTGTGGCCCAGGTGGGGTATCTGTCTTACTGCGTGCGAGGCGGCCTGGGGGCGGGCCGGCTGGAGGATATGGAGATACGAGGGGCTGATCCGGAGGCTTGTCGCCATCTTTTCCGACCCCACCCCACCCACCAGCACCAGCGTGCCTGGGCGGACTCCAGGATAGACGCCTTCCTGGCCCTAGAGGCCAGAGAGGAGCGCCTGCCGAGGCTGGTGTCAGCGGCGGGCCCTTAGGGTGGTGGCCTAGCCCCAGGGCCCGGCTCGAAAAGCTTCGCTGCGGGTCTGGCGATCATCCTGCGGCACTTGGTTTCCTAGCTTGGCTTGACTTAAGGGCGGGGTTTGGCTATCCTTCCTCTGGAAAGGATGCTGGATAAATTCCGCATAAGCTAAGGCCATACCTGGCTTGCCCCGCAGCGATAGCATCTCGTGCCCTCACCGCCGGCCGGGGATTTCTCGGCTCTCTCATCGGCCCTGCAGGCCGCTAGAAAGAAAGACGAGACGATGGCGACCCTGACGGAGCACAAGAAGGGCATCTTCTACGGCTGGATTGTGCTGGTAGGCGCCTCGGTGGTGATGCTGGGGGGCAACGCTGTCCAGTTCTCCTTCGGCTATTTCTTCCCCTATCTGCTTCAAGAATTTGGCTGGAGCCGTTCCACCCTCTCCCTGGGCTTCACCATCGCCTTCGTCACCGGGGCCCTCTCCTCCCCCTTCATTGGAACCCTCCTGGACCGGGTGGGGGCCCGGCGCATGATTTTCGTTGGAGCTATCATCGGGGCCCTGGCCACCTGGTCCATCAGCCTCACCCGGGAGCCCTGGCACTTCTATCTCACCTATGGCGTCCTCACTCGCATCGGGGTGCAGATTGCCAGTGGCATCCCCACCAATGTCCCGGTACGGCGCTGGTTCATGCGCCGGGCGGGGCTGGCCCAGAGCCTGGCGGGCATCGGCCTCAGCGGGGGCCTTTTTATAGGGGCTCCCATGGCGGAATGGCTCAACAGCAACTGGGGTTGGCGGAACGGCTATCTGGGCTTCGCCATCTTCTTCGCGGTCCTGGCCCTCATCGGGGGTGCTTTCATCGTGGACAGCCCCGAGAAGGCGGGCACCTATCCCGACGGCATCAAGCCCACTGAGGAGGAGCTGAAGCGCCGCCGGGACTTCGCCGTGCGCTCGACGCGCTGGTCTATGAAAGAGGTGCTGCGCACCCCCACCTTCTGGCTCCTCGTCCTCACCGAGCTGGGCTACATGACCTCCGTGGTGCCCACCCTGGGCCAGGTCCAGGCCTGGGGCCGTATCGACCTCAAGCTGGACGGGGGCTTCGTCACCGCCGCCTACTCCGCCATCGTCCTCGCCGCCATCGCGGGGCGGATTGTGGGGGGCTGGACCTCGGACCGCCTTATGGACCGCTGGGGGCGCAAGCCCATCCTGTGGATAACCCTGGGGGCCACCGCCTTCAGTATGCTCTTCGCCGCTTTCGCGGTGAGGGATGCTACCACCTATTTCATTTTTAGCGTTATCTTCGGCATCGGCTACGGCTGCGGTCTGGCCCTGTGGAATGTCTATGTGGGGGACCTCTTTGGGGTAGTTAACCTGCCCATCATCATGGGGGTGATGGCGCCCATCACCACCGCGGCCTCGGCCAGCGCCACCTTCCTCTACGCCTTGCTCTGGGATGCCACCGGGACCTACACCCTCGCCTTCCTGGTCTCGGGCCTCCTGGGCCTTATCGGTATGGTCTTCCTCTACTTCCTGCCCCTGCCCAAGAGGAGCCTGGAGCCGCGGACGGCCAGCACCGTCGCCGCCAGCCCGAGTCCCGGAGCGAAGACATGACCAGGGCCAAAGACAAGCGTGAGCTTTGGGAGTACCAGGTGGAGGTGGAGCGTCGCGGCCAGCGGCCCTGGGCCCGGCGCAAGCCCTTCGGCAGCCCCGGCGGCAACACTGGCATCAGCAGCATCATCCTCAGCCTCTTACCGGCCCATCACCTCTACGCCGAACCCTTCGCCGGCGGCGCCGCCGTCCTCTTCCGCAAGAGCCCCTCGCCTCAAGAGGTCATCAACGACCTCAACCCTGACATCGCCTTCGCCTACCAGTTCATCCGCGACCACACCGCCGCCCAGCGCCGTGTCCTGCGAGCGAAGGAATGGGCGCTGAGCCAGCACCGCTTCCAGGCCCTGGCCCAGGAGGCTGCCTGCCCCCGTGAGGGCGAGGACCCGGTGGAGCGTTTCTACCGCTTCATGTACCTGATTTTGGGAAGCTGCAACTACGAGTGCCTGGAGGTGAGCGGTGACTGCGTGGGGGAGCGGATGGAGGTGGTGGAGGGCCTGCTCCACTGGCAGCGCCGCCTGAAGAGCGTGGAGATAACCCACGGGGACTACGCGGCGGTGCTGGAACGCTACGATGCTCCGGACACCTGCTTCTACGTTGACCCCCCCTACTGGCAGTCCGACTGGAAGACGCCCTGCGCCTTCTGCGAGGAGGACTGGGAGGCGCTCCTGGGGCACCTCCAGCGGCTCCAGGCCCGGGTGCTCCTCTCCGCCGCCGCCGACATCCCCGCCCTGCCCGCCGCCTGGGAGCGTCGCCTCATCCGCATCCACAACAATGTGATGGTGGAGGGCCGCCCCCAATGCCTCGAGGCCCAGGAGTGGCTCTTCGCCAACTACCCCCTGCCGCGGTAGCCACCAGCCTTAAGCGAGGCTGAGCCCCCGGCCCACTTCCATCAATTCTCCCCGGCTTCTCCATCCCTTCTTCACATGGGGCCGTTAGGTTGTGACTGGTCGGACAGGCCCACGAAATGCCCGGAGATTAGTTATGTCCTCGCCTCGACCCCTTGCGGTGGGAGTTGCCGCAGGCGCTCTGCTCATCAGTCTATTCTTGGTGGTCCTGGGCGTGGCCGAGTCCTGGCCCCATGCCTGGCAGCAGTTCTTGGCCCTGGAGCCGTGGCTGGGGCTGCTGGCGGCGGGCTTCGGCTTACAGGCCGGCCTCTTCTGGCACATCCGACAGCAGGCGCACCTGCGCCAGGCCCAGGGCTTGGCCTCCGTGGCCGCCAGCGGCGGGGTATCCGGCGGGGCCATGGTGGCGTGCTGCTTGCATCACGGCGCCGATGTCCTGCCCCTCCTCGGCCTCTCTGCCCTGGCCCCGTTCCTTTCGCAGTACCAGCCCTTCTTCCTGGCGGTGGGCCTGGTGGCCAACCTCTGGGGCATACTCCAGATGCTCCAGCATATTCGGGCCCGGGGGCTTTATCAGCCGGGGAAAGGCATCTTGGGCCCCTTGGCGGTCCTGAACTTACCCAAGGTCAGGGGAGGCGTCATCGCCTTGGCCCTGGTGGCTCTTCCTATGGTCTTCTGGCTCAACCTGAACTCGGGGAGCCAGGCTGCCAACGTCAGCGCCATTCTCGCTCCCATGAGCTTGGTGCCCCAGAGCGCTGAGGCCGGCGGCCTGGGGGTGGAGGTCTCGCCGCGTTCCTGGGCCCCCGGCTTCCCGGTCAACCTCAAGGTTGCTTTCGATACGCACCAGGGCTCCCTGTCCTTCGACCCCGCGGCGGTGGCGGTGCTGGAGGACAGCCAAGGGAACCGCTACCGGCCCCTGTCCTGGGACGGCGCGCCCGCCGGAGGGCATCATCGTGAAGTCTCCCTGGCCTTCCCCGCCGTGGCTCCGGGAGCCCGCTGGATGCGGCTCATTGTTCTCGGTCTCTACGGTGTGCCCGAACGTTCCTTCCGCTGGGAGCTGAGGTAGTCCCCTTCCCGCTCCTTGTATCCACCCCTTCCCCGTGCTACTATGAGCCCCATGGAGCCATCTCGCATCCGCAACTTCTGCATCATCGCCCACATCGACCACGGCAAGTCCACCCTGGCGGACCGCTTCCTGGAGCTCACGGGCACCCTGGCCCCCCGCCAGATGGCGGAACAGGTGCTGGATGCCATGGACTTGGAGCGGGAAAAGGGCATCACCATCAAGGCCCACCCGGTGCGCATGGAGTACAAAGCTGCCGATGGCCAGGCCTATCAGCTCAACCTCATCGACACCCCTGGCCATGTGGACTTCTCCTACGAGGTGTCTCGGGCCCTGGCCGCCTGCGAGGGCGCCGTGCTGGTGGTGGACGCCACCCAGGGCATCCAGGCCCAGACCCTGGCCAATGTCTATTTTGCCCTGGAGCAGAACCTGACGCTCATCCCCGTGGTCAACAAGATAGACCTGCCTTCCGCCGCCCCCCAACGGGTGGTTCAGGAGATAAAAGAGACCCTGGGCCTGGGGGAGGCCCTCCTGGTCTCCGCCAAGGAGGGGACGGGAGTCCGGGAGGTGCTGGAGGCGGTGGTGCGCCGGGTGCCCCCGCCGCGGGGCCGGCCCGAGGCGGAGGCCCGCGCCCTCATCTTCGATTCCATGTTCGACCCCTATAAGGGGGTCATCGCCTATGTGCGCCTGGTGGACGGCCGGATGGCCTCGGGCCAGCGCCTGCGCGCCATGGCCACGGGCAAAGAGATGGAAGCGCTGGAGGTGGGGACCTTCCGCCCCGTTCTCACCCCAGGGGAGGGTCTGGCCGCTGGCGAGGTGGGTTATATTGCCACCGGCCTCAAGAATGTCAAGGACTGCCAGGTGGGGGACACCATCACCGGGGCCGAGCGCCCTGCGGCGACGGCCCTCTCGGGCTATCGCCCCGCCAAACCCATGGTCTTCGCCGGCCTCTATCCCGTGGAGGGGGGCGATTACCCCCTGCTCCGGGACGCTCTGGACAAGCTCAAGCTCAACGACGCTTCCCTCTCCTACGAGCCCGAGTCCAGCGCCGCCCTAGGCTTCGGTTTTCGCTGCGGCTTTTTGGGCCTCCTTCACATGGAAATTGTCCGGGAACGGCTGGAGCGGGAGTATGGCCTGAGCCTGGTCATCACCGCTCCCAGCGTGGCCTATCAGGCCCTCAAGACCGATGGCTCTCTGATGACGGTGGACAGCCCCGCCCGCCTGCCGCCGCCTCAGGAGACGGCGGAGATTCGCGAGCCCTGGATGGCTATCACCATCATCGCCCCTTCGCGCTACATCGGCCCCATCATGGAGCTGGTCACCGCCCGCCGTGGCGAGTATAAGCATATGAGCTACATCGGCGGGGAGAAGGAGGTGGGGGCCCGGGTGCATCTGGAGTACGCCATGCCCCTGGCCCACATGCTGGTGGATTTCTACGACCCCCTGAAGTCTCTCACCCAGGGCTACGCCAGTCTGGATTACGCCTTCGCTGACTATCGTCCCGCGCCCCTGGTGAAGCTGGATATCCTGGTCAACGGGCAGCCCGTGGATGCCCTCTCCACCATCGTGCGCAGGGACGACGCCCATCGCCGGGGACGGGAGCTGGTGGAGAAGCTCCGGGGACTCATCCCACGCCAGCTCTTCGAGGTGGCGGTGCAGGCGGCCATCGGGGGGAAGGTGGTGGCTCGGGAGAATGTCAAGGCCATGCGCAAGGATGTCCTTGCCAAGTGCTACGGCGGCGATGTCACCCGCAAACGCAAGCTTCTGGAGAAGCAGGCTGAGGGCAAGAAGCGCATGAAGCGGGTGGGCAATGTGGAAATCCCCCAGGAGGCCTTCATGGCAGTACTCAAGCTGGGGGCATGAATAATCCCTGGCCTTAACCCGTGCGTCCCTGGGCTATTGCCAATCTTGGCGCACTTCCTTAGAATGCCTGGGACAAGGACAAAGAGAGCATCCCATCCAGGAGGATATTCATGGCTATTAACCGCTATTTGGTCCCGGCAGACAAGCTCCGCTGGACCTGCGACGAGAAGATTTTCACCTTCGAGTGCACTAAGGACCTGACGCCCCTGGGGGAGTTCATCGGCCAGGACCGGGCCACCCGGGCCATCGAGTTCGGGCTGGCCATGGAGCGGGCCGGCTATAACATCTATGTGGCGGGGCTGGCGGGCACTGGCAAGACCTCCATGGTCAAGACCTACATCGAGAAGGTGAGCCGGGAGAAGGAAAACCTCCGCGACCACTTCCGCCTCCAGGATTGGTGCTATTTCCACAACTTCGCCGACCCTGACCGCCCTCAAATCGTGCCCTTGCCCGCCGGCCGGGGAAAGATCTTTCGCGACCGGGTGCTCCAGCTCAAGGACGACCTCAAGGATGGGCTGAGCCAGGCCTTCTCCAGCGAGCAGTACGAGCTCCAGAAGAAGCAAATCGTCGAGGAGGCGCAGGCGGAGCAAAAACAGCTCTTTGAGGGGCTGGACCAGGAGGCTCGCCAGCAGGGCTTCGTCATGCAGATGACCTCCACGGGCGCCCACCTGGTGCCCCTCCACGAGGGCAAGCCCATCCCCACCGCCGATTACGCCTCCCTGAGCGAGGAGGAGCGCAACCAGATAGAGGAGCGCCGCAGCGCGCTGTCCAAGCGGGTGGACGAGACTTTCGAGAAGGCCCGGGACACGGAGCGGCGCACCATGGAGCGGGTGTCGGAGCAGGACCGCCAGCTGGGCGAGTTCACCATCTCCCGCCTCCTTGGCGAGGTGGCCGAGGAGTATAAGGACGAGCCCCTCTGGGGCTTCCTGGAGCAGCTCAAGACCTACACCCGGGACCACCTGGATATCTTCAAGCAGACGGAGGGCCAGGCCCAATCCCCTCAGTACATCACCACCTCCGCCGGCCCCCGGGACCCCTACATCCCCTTCCATGTCAATGTCTTTGTGGACAACGGCGACACCAAAGGCCCACCGGTGGTGGAGGAGTCCAACCCCATCTACAGCAACCTCTTCGGGAAAATAGAGCGGCGTTTCTTTATGGGGGGGTACTTGAGCGATCACACCATGCTCAAGCCCGGCGCCCTCCACATAGCCAACGGCGGCTACCTGCTCCTGGCGGCCCGCGATGTCCTGACCAGCCCCGGGGTCTGGGAAGCCCTCAAGCGGGCCCTGCGCAAAAAAGAGGTGCGCCTGGAGGACCCCCTGGAGCTCATGGGCTTCATCGCTCCCCAGGGGATGCGGCCCCAGCCCACTCCCCTGGAGGTGAAGGTGGTGCTGGTGGGGGATGGCAATCTCTATCAGACGCTCTCTACGTATGATGAGGACTTCTGGGAGCTCTTCCGGGTCAAGGCCGACTTCGATTTCGTCATCGAGCGCACGCCCCAAAACCTGCATGCCTACGCCGCTTTCATCTGCGGCACCTGCGAGAAGGAGGGCCTGCGCCACTATACCCCCTCGGGGGTGGCCAAGGTGGCGGAGTACGGCGCCCGCTTGGTGGCCGACCAGGATAAGCTGTCCTCCCGCTTCGCCCAAATCCAGGAGCTGGTGACGGAGGGGGACTACTGGGCCGCCCGGGACGGGGCCGAGCGGGTGGAGGCCCGCCATGTGCGGCGGGCCATCGACGAGAAGCTCTACCGCCACAATCTGCTGGAGCACCGCATCCGGGAGATGATTAGACAGGGCACTATCATGATTGAGGTGGATGGCGAGCAGGCGGGCCAGGTCAATGGCCTGAGCGTTTACACCTTGGGCGATACCACCTTCGGGCGGCCCTCCCGGGTCACCGCCCAGACCTTCATGGGGCGCCGGGGCGTCATCAACATCGAGCGGGAATCCCATCTCTCTGGTCGAATCCATGACAAGGGCGTCATGATATTGAGCGGCTACCTGGGATGGAAGTACGCCCAGGACAAGCCCCTGTCCCTCTCTGCCAGCGTCTGCTTCGAACAGTCCTATGAGGGCATCGAAGGGGACAGCGCCTCCTCCACGGAGCTCTACGCCATCCTGTCCAGCCTGGCGGAGTTGCCCCTGCGGCAGGACCTCGCCGTCACCGGCTCCGTGAACCAGAAGGGGGAAATCCAGGCCATCGGCGGGGTGAATGAGAAAATCGAGGGGTTCTACGCCGTCTGCAAGGTGAAGGGCCTCACGGGACGTCAGGGCGTGATGATACCCCATCAGAATGTCCGCCACCTGATGCTTAAGGAGGAGGTAGTGGAGGCGGTGGCCGCTGGCAAGTTCCACATCTACGCCATCAAGACCGTGGACGACGGCATGGAGGTGCTCACGGGGGGGAGGGCCGGCCAGCGCGGGCGCAAGGGGGAGTTTCCCGCCAGCAGCATCAATGGCCGGGTGGACCGGCGCCTCCGGGAGCTGGCTCGCAGCCTCACCAGGTTTGGCCCGGAGGCCACGGCTTGGGGCCAGCCCGAGGGCCAGCCCGAGGACCAGCCCGACCCCTAAGGGCGCGCCACCTCAGGCGCGAGCATCGTGGGCGGCACGCGTTAGCCCAGCAGAGGAGGATGCCATGACCCCAGGAAAAAGGGTAGTGGTGGAGGAGGGGGCGGAGGCCTTTGTGGAGATGCTGGACGCCAACGGGGTGGACTACATCTTTCTCAACCCCGGCACCGACACTTTCCCCGTCCAGGAGGCCCTGGCCAAGTTCCAGGCCCAGGAGAAACGGGTCCCCAAGGTCATCTTGAGTCTCCACGAGTCCGTGGCCATGTCCGCCGCCCACGGCCATTTCATGCTCTCGGGCCGGCCCCAGGTGGTCTTCGTCCATGTGGATTTGGGCACCCAGCAGGTGGGAGGCGCCCTCCACAACGCCCAGCGCGGGCGCATCGGGGTGGTCCTCTGCGCGGGCCGCGCCCCCTGGACCCAGGAGGGCTCTCGGCGAGGCCAGCGCAGCGGCATGATTCATTGGATTCAGGAGCAGTTCGATCAGGCCGCCATCGTCCGGGGCTATGTGAAGTGGGACTACGAGGTGCGCCTGGCGGACAACCTGCACCAGGTGGTGCAGCGGGCCTTCCAGGTGGCCTCGGCCTCCCCGCCTGGCCCCGTCTATCTATCCCTCCCTCGGGAAGTCCTCATGGAGAAGCTGGAGCACCTGGAGGTGCCGGAGGTGGCCCGCCACGGCGCCCCCGCCGCGCCCCAGGCGGACCCCGACCTGCTTGAGGAGGCGGCCCGGATTCTGGCCCGGGCCCAGAGCCCCCTCATCATCACGGGGAGCTCCGGGCGCAGCCCCTCCGCCGTCGGGGCTCTAGTCGCCCTGGCGGAGGCCCTGGGCGCCCCGGTGGTATCCGCCGACCTGCGGATGAACTTCCCCACCGCTCACCCGCTCTGGGCGGGCGTTTTGGCCAACCCCTATCTTAGAGAGGCCGATGCCATCCTGGTCATCGACCACGACGTCCCCTACATCCCCGGCGTCGTCCGTCCCCGGCCGGGGGCCAAAATCATCCAGATAGACCTCGACCCCGTCAAGCCCACCATCCCCATGTGGTTTTTCCCCGTGGACATCTCCCTCCATGCCGACTCCGCCAAGGCCATCCTCGCCCTCACGGTAGCCCTGAAGGTCCATCTCACCGCGTCGGCCCGCGCTGCGGCCCGGGAGCGGCTGGAGCGCCACGGCCAGCAGATGCAGGCCCGGCGTGAGGGTTGGCGCCAAGGGGCCTTGGGGCTGGCCGCCCAGCGCCCCATCTCGCCCGACTGGCTGGGCTACTGCATCGCCCAGGCGGTGGGGGAGGAAGACATTGTCCTCAACGAGGCTGTCACCAGCTCCGGGTTCGTGAGCCGCCATCTGGCGCGCACCCGCCCCGGCACCATCTTCGGCAGCGGCGGCTCCTCCCTGGGGTGGGGCTTGGGGGCGGCCCTGGGGGCCAAGCTCGCTGCCCCGGATCGCACCGTGGTGTCCCTGATGGGGGATGGCAGCTTCGTCTTCGGCTGCCCCACTGCGGCCCTCTGGGCGGCGGATGCCTACCATGTTCCCTTCCTGACGGTCATCTTCAACAACCAGGCCTACAACGCCCCCAAGGCCTCCCTGCGGACGGACTACGGTCCTTCGTCCTATTCCGAGCGGACGGGGGCTTGGGTGGGGATGGACATCGCCCCCAGCCCGGAGTATGCCCTGGTAGCCCAGGCCTGCCGTGCCTATGGGGAGACGGTGGAGGACCCGGCCCAGCTGCCGGAGGCCCTCCAGCGGGGCCTGGAGCGGGTGCGGGCGGGGCAGGCTGCCGTCCTGGATGTGAGGCTGCGGCGGCCCTAGCAGGCTGCGGAAAAAGGGGAGTCCAGAGGGGCGAACAATTGGCGGGGGTCTGGGGGTGTCCCCCAGATATAAATCCTCCCCGAAGGGGATACCTTGAACCCCCTTGAGGGGGTTTGGGGGTGTTCTTCAGCGGCCTTAGGGTTGGCCCTGGGAGCCGTTGGGGGCAGAGGCCTTCTGCACGCGTAAGGCGGCCCCGGCCTTATCCAGTTGGGCCTCCTTCTTCACCTCGAAGACGACCCGCTGTCCCAGTTGGGCCTCCAGCCAGGGCAGGTTGGGCTCCAGGTCGGTAAGGTGGAAGAAGTAGTCCTTGCCGTCGGCGCCCCGGATGAAGCCGTAGCCCTTGTCCTCGATGCGCTTCAGGATGAGCCCCGCAAGGATTCGGCCCAGGACAGGCGGGGCTTTCTCTTCGCTGTCGGCGCGGTTGTTCTCGGGGGCCAGGAACTCTGCCTGCACCGCCGCCTTCTCCGCGGTGAACCTCTCCCGGCAGACATCGCAGTAGAAGGGCCTCCCCGTCCGCGGTCGGTAGGTGGTCCAGACCTTCTTGGGGCCGCGATGGAGGGGGGACTGGCAATCCAGCTGTTGACGTTCGTACTTAAGCTCAATTCGGTCCACCAGGTCGTTGAGCCAGATGATGCCCATGTCCTTGACCCCCGCAGCGTCCTGGGGGTCGGCGTAGTCGGGGGCGCAGCTGCCCTTGATACTGGCGATGACGGTGCGTTTTCCCAGCCGCCGAACCGCCTTGAGCAGGGGGGTGAAGTCCCGGTCCCCCAGGATGGCGATGGCGATGTCGTAGGCGTTGGGGATGGCCGCATAGTAGAGCATGGCGGTGGCCAGGGCGATATCCACGCACTTCTCATGGGGCTCGAACTCGTCCTCGGGCTCCCGGTCCTGTCGCCGCAGCCGCTTGCCTCGGAAGTCGATGTGGAAGGCCTCCACCTCGTACTGGTACTCCTCTTTCAGCATGGCGAAGAAGTCCAGGCGGTCCTGGACCGCCGCATCGTCCCGCAAATCATAGTTTTCGGCGTAGCTTCCGAAGAGGAAGGTGCGCACCAGGTCCACCTCCGTGCGGTAGAGCCGCTCGGAGACCACTTCCGCCAGGACCTTGGGGAGCAGGCCATAGTCTACCTGGAAGTTGGGGTTCCCATGGTCTCGCCCCAGGTTGCGCCGGTTATAGTAAAGCCAGCTGCCATCGATGAAGACCATCCCTTTTATCACAGGCAAATCCTCCTTTTAAAAGCAAGATAGCGGCATAGTTTGACGTCAGAGTATTGATTCATGGCCCGCGCGCTTGTTTCCTATCTGGGACGGGGGGACTCCGGCCCTCCAGCTCCGCCTGGATGCGCTCCTCCCAGTAGCGGCGCTCCTCTGGAGAGGTGACTGGCATCTCTGCGGGCACGGCCGCTCCCTGGCGGCGGAAGGAGAGGATAAGGCGGTAGAGGATGAAACCGCCGATGCCGAGCACGGCGAGAGGCCCCAGCCAGAGGGCCCAGTTTATCCCCGCGGGCGGCGGCGCTGCCAAGATGCGCTCTCCGTAGCGCTCGACATAAAACTGGATGATTTGCTCCCTGGTCTTGCCCTGGGCCAACTGCTCTCGGATGTTGGACTTGATTTGCACGGCAAGGGCGCTTTGAGACTCGTAGATGGTCTGGCCCTCGCAGATGGGGCACATGAGGCTGCGTTCCAGGTCCTGGGCCCGCTCTTCTAAGGAGGGGGTGGAGGTGCTAAGACATCCCGGAAGCAAGGCTGTGGCTAGAAGGACAAATATGAGAGGGGCAGTGAGAAATTTATAGCTCTTCATGGCCTCGTAATCATCTGGCGAAGATTTGGTAGAAAAACCTCTGGGTGGCCAGGCTAATGTAGAAGAAGTTGTTGGTCAGGAATAGCAGCCCGATGCCGATGAGGATGGCGCCGCTGGCGATGTTCAAGTGCCTCCGGTAGCGGATAAGCCAGCGGAGCGCCTTCAGGACGCGGCTGAAGAAGAGACCAGTGATGATGAAAGATAGGCCCAGGCCCAGGGAATAGACCAGCAGCAGCACCGAGCCCTGGGCCACCGTCGTGGCAGCGCTGGCATAGAAGAGGATGGAGGCCAGGATGGGCCCGATGCACGGGGTCCAGCCCAGGCCAAAGGCCATCCCTAGGGGCACGCCTTTGAGCAGGCCCATGCCTTTCATCTCGCCGTGGAACCTGAGCTCCTGGTTGAAGAAGGGGATGGGGATTAGGCCGGTGAGCAGGATGCCCATGAAGACCATCACCCCGCCGGATACCTGTATCATCTCCCGCTGGTAGCTTTCAAATAGTGAGCCCAGGAGTGAGGCTGAGGTGCCCAGGCTGACGAAGACCGCCGTGAATCCCAGGACGAAGAGGGAGGTGGCCGCCAGCCCGTAGAGCATCTGCCCCCATCCGGGGGATTCCAGCTTATCAACGGAGGTGCCGAAGAGGTAGGCCAGGTAGCCGGGGACCAGGGGGGCCACACAGGGAGAGAGGAAGGATACCACCCCAGCGGTGAAGGCTAGGGTCAGGTTCACCGGCGGCGCTAGTTCCGTCACTTCAGCAGCGCCTCCACTTGGGCCACCAGCATCGGCTCGGTGATGGCTCCCACCCAGCGGTCGACTATCATGCCCTCCCGGTTGATGAAGAAGGTGATGGGAATGCCGCTGACCCCGTAGTCGATGGTGATTTTCCCGTCCCGGTCGGGGCCGTTGGGGTAGGTGACACGGAATTCCTCGATGTAGGCCCGAGCGGCGGCTTCCGTGTCCTGGATGTCCACTCCAATGAAGACCACACCCTTGTCTTTATAGACCCGCCAGGTTTTCTCCAGGGTGGCGGCCTCCTCGCGGCAAGGGGGACACCAGGAGGCCCAGAAGTTCACCACCACGGGCTTGCCTTTGAGGCTGCTGAGGGATAGCTTGTTCCCGTCGAAGAGGTTCAGGGTGAAGTCGATGGAGGGACGGCCCACCCGGGCCACGCCGCTGGCCCCGGTGAGGGGCTCACGGGCCCCCAACCCGAAGCCAACCAGGCCAATCAGGCCGAAGAATACTACGAAGGTAGCAATTATGGTAATGCGGCCCATATCAACTCTTGTTTGAGGATTTCTTTGGGAGCATTAATCTCATCGTTGTTATTGCGCGCCGACAAACGACTGGGTTAGTGGACAATTTCCTCCACATTATAGCAGACTAACACGCAAAAGCATAACATTCGTCCTGGCTGTCTGGCTGTGGGGTATTCTCGAAAGCAAGCTTTCACCTTGCCCTGGGCGCTTGTTTTAGGTTGCCCAGGATGCCCTCCAGTCCCAGCTCGCGCAGCTTCTCTGCCTTGGGGATGCCGGCGGTGGTCCAGCCCCGCGCCGCGTAGTACTCATCCAGAAGGGCATCCTGGGCCCGCACCACCTGGCCGTGAGCGGGGCCGCCGGGCTGCTCCAGAGGCTCCGTGAGCATGCGCTGGGGCAGGGTATCCTGGGCGCGGGAGAAGCCCTCCCGGACATTGAAGCATCGCTCCAGGTTGTAGAGGCGTTCCGCCGCCGCCGCCAAGTAGGCGCGGTCGCCGAACTCTGGGATGCCGGTGGCAGCAGTCAGCATGCGGTGGTAGAGTTGGCCGAACCAGCGCCAGCCCGCGGCGAAGGTGCACACGATGCCCATTTCTGTCAGGGCGGTGCGGTTCTGGTTGAAAGCGGCGATGTCCCCTTTTCCCGTGTCGGCAAAGCGATCCACGGGTCGGGGCACGGGGACGCCGAAAATCTCCTGGGTGGCATATCCGAAGCAGTGGCTGCCGCCGATGTTACTGGTGGCGTAGTTGAGGCCATGGGCCTTGGCGGCCCGGGGCTCGTAGGCGGGGAGCTCTAGGCCCTTGGCGTGCATCGCGTAGGCCGAGGCGCCGTGGCCGATGTGCTCGGCGGCCCGCGCCACGCCTTCGGCCAGGACATCCCCCAAGCCCTCGCGTCGGCCTATCTTGTGGGCCAACGCCACCATGGCGGCATGGTTGCCGTAGCGGAGCTTAAGGCCGTCGGTATCTTTTTCCGTGATGATGCCCTTCTCGAAGAGCTCGAAGGCAAAGCCGATGGCGTTGCCCGTGGAGATGGTGTCCATGCCCAAATCATCGCAGAGCTGGTCCGCGGCCACGGTGGCCCCCAGGTTGGCGCTGTCAATGGGGCCGGTGAAGGCCCAGATGCTCTCATACTCCGGCCCTTCGCTCTCGGCTCCGGCATAAGGGCCGGCAAGCACCCGGTGGTGCTTGCCGCAGCGGGCGGAGCAGGAGTAGCAGCCGAACTCGCCCACTCTAAGCTTGCGGTATTCTTCGCCGGAGAATTCCTCGGCGCCCTTCATCTGGCCGGCCCGGAAGTTGCGCACGGGGAAGATGCCCAAGCGGTTGAAGTGGGCGGAGGCCCCGGTGGTGCCCATCTCGTGGCTGTTCTGATAGCCCAGATCCGCTTTGTTATAGCCGATTTGTTCCCGCACCAGGGCCTGGAAGGCCTCGGGGACAGCCAGCTCAAGATGCCGCTGGGTGGTGATGGCCACGGCTTTGAGCCTCTTGGCGCCCATGACGGCGCCTACCCCGCAGCGGCTGGCGGTGCGCCGAGCGCTGACGATGGCGGCGAAGCGCACCAGGCGCTCCCCGGCCGGGCCGATGCAGGCGCTCCGGGTGAGAGGGCCATGCCGTCGCGATAGCCACTCTTGGGTCTCTTGGGTATTCTTCCCCCAGAGCTCTCCGGCGTCCCTAAGCTCTGCCCCCTCCCGGCCGATATGAAGGTAGATAGGCCGCGCGGCCTGCCCCTCGAGGATGATGAGGTCATAGCCGGCGAACTTGAGCCAGGCCCCGAAATCGGCTCCCGCCACAGACCGGGCATAGGCCCCGGTGAGGGGACTCTTGGTGATGACCATCCAGCGGGAGACGGACTGGGCGTTGGTCCCGGCCAGTGGGCCGTTGAGCAGGATGAGTTTGTTCCCAGGGCCCAGGGGGTCTGTCCCCGGGGCCAGCTCGTCGTAGAGGTATTTGATGCCGATGCCTCGCCCGCCCACGAAGGCCAATTTGACCTCCTCCGGAATAGGCTCCTGGCTGATTTGGCCCTGGGATAGGTCCACCCGCAGCAGCTTCCCGCCGTAGCCCGCCATTAGGGTCTTCCTCCTGAGCTGATGCGGACATTCTACCATCAGATTCTTTGACATTCAAATCCATGTGGGCAAGCAGGACAAGCATGGAAGGGAGATTTTGTGCTTTACCAGGCAGGGATAAAATGGTATCTTGTAGCTGTCATGCTTGGAATACCATCGGCCATAAAAGGGCTTTCGTTCCTGGTTGCCCTCTTGGCCCTGGCTGGCAGCGTCTGCAGTGGCGCCCCGCCCACTGCCACCTTTGCCCCGCCAGCAGCGACACGCCTGCCGCTCACTCCTATACCTACACTCGTCCCGACGCCCACGCCGACACCAGCTGGGGCTTTCCCGTTCCCCTTGCGCTCCCGGACCACCCCGCCCCCCACTCCCACGTCGGTGGCAGCGACTCCCCCTGGGGCAACTACCCCCGGGGCGGCATCTTCCGCCGCGCCATCTACCCCTGGTCTGGAAGCTCAACCCCCATCGGCGAAGCAAGTGCTGGTCTTCGTCACCTCCAACCTGGGGCCGGGGAGCCCGGTCATTGTTGACGGCCAAGCCATCACCACCCCGTTCCAGGGATTTTGGTCCCCGGGCTCCCGACACACCCTTGAAGTCGCGGTGCCTGTCTCCCGAGAGCCGGGGGCGCGGTATGTTTTTAGCGGCTGGAGTGATGGGGTGGTGGAGAAGAGTCGTGAGGCTCGCCCCGCAGAGCCTGCAACCTATGAGGCAAAGTTTACGAAGCAATATGAGCTCACCGTCACCACGGAGGTGGGGGAGGCCCTGGGCCAGGGCTGGTATGACCAAGGTAGCACTGCCTACGCGGGCCTTAAGGAAGGGGCTGTCATTACTGGGGACAAGGCCCAAAAAGCCTTCGTGAAGTGGGACGGGTGGGCCACGGGGACCGATTACAAGAAGTCAACCCCCATCGTCATGGCCGGGCCGCGCGCCGTGATGGCCTTATGGAAGCAGCAGTATTACCTCAATGTGCTCTCGGCCCCCCCCGGCATCGCCGGCCTTACTGGGCAGGGCTGGCAAGATGAGAATGCCTCCGTTCGCGTCACGGCGCCGACTACCTATTCCCTCAACAACATCAGCTATACATTTAAGGGATGGTCGTTGGATGGCGCTCCTCCTTCGGTGAGCGGCGCCATCAGCGTTAAGATAGATGGCCCCCATACCATCTCTGCCCAGTACAAAGCTCCCCCTGCCGTAGCCGTGCGGGTGGCCACCAACATCGGCAGCGGCACCAAAGTCATTGTGGATGGCGAAATTCTTAGCGCCCCCGTAAACCTGGTGTGGGAGCAGAACACCACCCATACCCTCTATGTGGAGTCTCTCCAGAGCCCTGCGGCGGGCGTACGCTATGTCTTCGCCGGTTGGAGCGACGGCGGGGCCCAGCGCCATACCGTAACCACCCCTGACTACTTCGTCCAGTACACTGCCACTTTAGAGCGCCAGTATTACCTGACCGTGGTCTCGCCCTACGGTACGCCGGGCCGAGAAAAGCGCTCGTTTGACCCCGCTACCGGTCATGCCACTGATGAGGGTTGGTTCGTTGAGGGGGAAGAAGAGGCCCGGGCTACGCTCAATACCGATACTGTCAGCAGCGACCCTGTCAGCGGCGACCCAGGAACTCGTTATGTCTTCGTTGCCTGGAGCGGTGCTGCCAGCGGGACCTATTACCACTATTCCAATGCCATCAAGATGAATAGCGCCAAGACCGCCACGGCCAGTTGGAAAACGCAGTTTTACCTTAAAGTGGTTACCAATCCCCCTGGCCTGGGCGTCATAGCCGGGGAAAGCTGGTATGACAGCGGCAGCGCCGTCACCCTTACGGCCCCTGCTTCCATCACCAAGTCGGGGGTGGTGTATAACTTCCAGGGATGGTCTGTGGATGGCGCTGCGGTCGCCGGCAACCCCATATCGGTCGCCATGTCATCAGCCCACACTGCCACCGCCGGATATGCCCCCTAGGCCGGCCTTGAGGCGGAGGAACAAGCAAAGGCTCACCCCA
The DNA here is from genome assembly GCA_016210205.1 of Chloroflexota bacterium. Lineage (GTDB taxonomy): Bacteria > Chloroflexota > Dehalococcoidia > JACQUO01 > JACQUO01 > JACQUO01. Next base: position 163,779 of record JACQUO010000023.1, on the reverse strand, counting down.
GGAGGCGAGCCTTTGCTTGGTGTGAGCGGGCCGGGTTGGTCTATCTCCTTAGCTGGCCTCTTGGCTGGAGCTCAGGTTGCGGCCCAGGATGAAGCTAACCAGCGCCAGGGAAAACATGCCGAAGGTGCCCTCCAGAGAGTTCAACAGCCTCCCGAAGGAATTGAGGGGGCCCATGTCGGGCATGGACATGGTCAGTAAGGTGCGTATGCTGAAGAGGAAGTAGTCTTGGACGCCGAAGGGGCTATTGGTGTAGCTGCCCACGCTTTCAGAGAACATGTACAGGAAGCCGAAGACCACCACCACCACGGAAGCGAAGACCAGAATATTGAGGAGGCTTTCATCAAGCTGGAAGAGCCTGAAAGCAGAGGCAGGCTTTCCAGCTGCCTTGGCAACGGGCAAACTCACCTCTGGTGGCGTGGGCGATTCCGCTTTCTCCTCCGGTTCCCACTCTCGGGTGAGGGAAGGAGGATAAACAGTGGGGATGAGGCGAGGTCGGCCCAGGAGGGCTGCCGGGATTAGCGGCTGCTCCAGAACCGCCGTGGCCGCCAGGGCAACGGGCCGAGGCGATGGGGTGGGAGGGGAATCGCTCCACAGGGCGGGGGCCTGGTCCAGGCTGCCCCAGGCCCTTGAGGCGGTCTTGGCGGGGTGGGCCGTTCGGTCCTCTTCGATGAAGCCGTTCCAGCGGCTGCGGTAGGTTGTGGCTGGGGCCTGCCAGGCGGCATTGGGGCTTTCATCTTCCACCGGCGGGGCGGAGAATCGCCTCCGTCGCGTTACTTGGCTCGAGGGTAGCCCTTGCCAACTCTGGGGAGGACGCCAGGGGTAGGGATTCGGTAGCTCGGGTGGACGGGTGCGCCCGGACTCATAGTTGGCCTGCCTTAGTGGCCCACGGCCCGCGGTGTACATCGCCAGCCCATCGATGAGAGGGGTAGAGCTGCTCATAGGGCCCCTCCGAGAGTTCTATTCCGTCACGAGTCAGCATAATAACACATGAAAAGACTTTTGGCAAGATAATTTTGAAGGAATTTTTTTAGTTCTTTCAAAGTGTGATTATCGATGACATTCTGGTGGAAATAAAAGCTCTTGCTCGCGAAGAGCGAGGACGTGGCACCTGCGGTTTCCTCTCAAGTAAAGGGAGTGGGAGAAGGCCCACAGGGTTCAGTGTCCCGGGCGGCTGGCGGCGGCGAAACCAGGGTCTGCAATTACCCCGCGAGAAAAGGCGGAAACGCTATGGCGGGGTAATCACCGTATATGCGCCTCGGCGTCGGAGTACAGCAGGTCGTTCTGGAGGACGCGGATAACCCGGAGGGAGCGCATGGTCTCCCGGTCCAGGACATCCATGTAGACGGTGGAAACTCCCAACCCTGCCAGCATGGCCAGAAACACGCTGTTGATGGCGGGGCGCACCTGACGCGGGGCGCCCGCGGAGATGTTGGAGAGCCAGCAAACGCCTTTCACGGGCGGGTCGAAGGCGTCGGGCAGAGCGCGGAAGAACTCGAGCACAGTCTGAGCATGGTGCTGCCCTACATCAGCGGTGACATGCACCGCCATGGGGTCCAAATACATGCGCTCGTGCGGTATGCCGGCCTCCGCCGCCGCCCCCACCAGGACCGAGGCCAGGTGTAAGGATTCGTCCACATCGTCGGGGATGCCCTTTTGCACCGCCAGCAGGGTCACCTCGGCGCGGGCGGCCGCGGCCATGGGCAGGATGTCCAGCCTCTCCTGCTCGAAGGAGATATAGTTGATGAGAGGTGGGCGCTTGCAGGCCTTGAGTGCGGCCTGAAGAGCCTTGGGGTCGTCACAGCAAAGGGCTAGGGGCAGGTCGACGGCTTTCTGGACAGCGTCGATGGCAAACCTCATGAGGTCAACCACGTTGTGCTGGCCGGGCTGGGGGATGATGGCCAGGCGGTGGGCGCCGGCGGCGGCGCAGTCCCGCGCCAGCTGCTGGAGCGCCTCGACGTGGCCCTCTTTGGCGGCGGTGGCCAGCTTGCGGCTGCGGAAGTTGAGGTTGGTGGCGATGATTTCCAAGGGTTGCCTCCTGAGGGAGTGAACTAACCTGTGGGGCCAAACCTAGTTTATGGCTCGGCGGTCAGCTTTGTCAACGGCCGGGGGGCTAGAATGCGGGGCAGTTAGGCCAGCACACCTTGGTCATCAGGGGCCGCCCAAGTGCGGGCGGCTAGCAGGACAGCGGAGGTTGTCCCCTTCAAGCTGGCCTGCTAGACTGGGGGGACTTCCGTCGGGAGGTGTTTCCATGGCCAGGGAGGCGGCTTTTCTGTCCCGCGATGCTATGAGGGCTCTGGTGGAAGAGGGGCGCTTGAAAAGGGTGGATATCCTCCTGACCCACTCCAAGGGCAGCCTTATCGGGCGGCTTATCCGCTTCGGAACCAAGTCATACTGGAACCACGCCGCGCTGGTCTATGTGCTGCGGGACACGGACAAAGGCTATCAGCAAACCTTCATCATTGAGTCGGGCGGCGAGGGTATCGACATCCACAACATCTCCCGTTTCCTGGGCTCGGGCCGGAGGACCGATGTGGCGGTGCTCAGCCTGGAGGCCCCCTGGTTTCAGGAAGACCTGCAGCGCTATATTCGTGGCCTGGCTCTCCAGGAGATTGATGCCAAATACGACTACGGGATGATACTCACCCTCGGCCGCTGGCTTATGCGGCAGTTCGTCCTGGGGTTTGTCTATGGCTTCCTGCGCTTCAAGCCCGAGGGGCTGCGCCGGGTGCGGCGACCCCGACTGGCCCGGGCCCTGCGGGTGGACTCCTATATCTGCAGCGGCTTCGTCCAGTGGGCCTATTACGAAGGGGTGAGGGGTTATCTCAAGGACGGGGGAAAGTTAGCCGAGGCCAGCCTGGAGGAGGTAATCTTCAACCCCGAAGTGGAGGCAGAGGCGGACGAGGAGACCCTGCTCTCCACCACCCCCGCCGACTTGGCCCAGACGCCCAGGCTGACCTGGAAGTACCTGGTCAAGGACGGCGCGGTCTGGGAGATAGCCCATCGGGACCAGGTGGCGGCCATCCTTTCGGGAAAGACCAAGCCGCCGCGAGCCCCCTAACGGAGCAATGGTCGCTTGGCTGTAGCCATTAGCCCGAGAGTGTCATCAGGCCTTGGGCAGGTCGTCCTCGGTGGTGACGACTTTATCCATGAGAAGTTGGGCGATGTCCTCATCGGCGTAGCCCAGGATTTCCTTCAGCACGTACTCGTTGTGCTGGCCCATGGCGGGGGCGGCGAACATGGTGTCTGGCGTCTTGGAGAGTTGGAAGCCCCAGGCCTCGTGGGGTACCTTCTCCCCGGTGGCATGCAGGAGCCAGCGGAAATGCCGCCGGTGCTGGAGTTGGTCGTCTTCAAAGAGGTCTTTTACGCTCTCCACCACGCTGGAGGCTACCCCTGCTGTCTGGAGACTGGCCACCACCTCGTCGGTAGTATGTTGCTTAGTCCACCCCGCGACTATGCGCTCCAGTTCATCCTCGTGGCGCTTGCGGGCCATGAAGGTGGCAAAACGGGAGTCCTGGGCCAAAGCCGGGTCGCCCATGGCTTGACATAAGGAATGCCATTCTTTGTCGGTGCCGACGGATAGGGCCACCCAGCGGTTGTCCCCTTGGCAGGGGAAGGCGCCGTGGGGGACGGCGTAGGCCCAGCGGTTGCCGTTGCGCTCCATGAGCCTGCCATTGACAGCGTATTCCAGGAAGGTGGGCGCCACCAGGTGGAGGGCGCCCTCGAACTGGGAGTAGTCGATGAACTGCCCCTTACCGGTACGGCGACGGTAGTCCAGGGCCGCCAGGATGGCCGCCGAGGCCAGGCGCCAGTTGGGCATATCGGTATAGGCGCCCCACTGGCTTAAGGGGTAGCGGTCCGGCCAGCCCACCAGAGATGAGATGCCTGCCAGGGCGGCAATGAGCGTCCCATGGCCTGCGGCGGAGTGGTGGGGACCCGTCTGCCCCTTTACCGTGGTGCTCAGATAGATGATGTCCGGGCGCACCTTCCGCACGCTCTCGTAGTCCATGCCCCAGTTGCGCATGGTCTTGGTGGTCATGCCCTCGGTGATGATGTCGGCCCAGCGGATGAGCTTCCAGGCAATCTCCTTGCCTCGGGGCTTACTCAGGTCGATGCTGAGGCCGAGCTTACTGCTATTCCAGTCGGCGAACCAGTAGGCCCGGTCCACATGGGCTGTGTTCCCGATGTAGGGGCGCGAGTTGCGGGCGGTCTCCGGGGCGGTATGGGACTCCAGGCGCACCACCGTAGCTCCGTGGTCCCCCATGAGCCGCAGGGGCACCGGCCCCACCCCTATCCAGCCGAAGTCCAGGCACTTTATCCCTTCAAAGGCTTTTTTCGCCACAGTCCTCTCCCTCTCCCGATATGTGTGGGAAGTCTTGGTTTAGATGACCCGCCGCCCCTTGAGCAGGGCCAGCTCCGAGGCGCTCAGTCCCAGCTCCCCCCGGTAGAGCTCGTCGTTGTGCTCGCCGATGAGGGGGGCGCGGCGCCGGAACTTGAGGGGCGTCTCACTCATCTTGGCGTAGGCACCCGGGTAGGTGAGGGACTCCCCCAGCTCGGGGTGCTCCAGCTTGACCCAGTAGTCTCGGGCCTGGAGCTGGGGGTCCGCCAAGACATCCTTGGCGGTGTAGAAGGCCGCCGTGGTCATGCGGCGCTGCACCACGCCCTCCTCGTGGATTTGGCGTACGGTCTTGGTCTTGTAGAAGTCCAGGATGGGTTTGGCCAGCCGGTCCGCCTCCTCCTGGGTGACGGAGCGGCCGTCGAAGCGGCGCCAGTCGTAGCCCTTGAGCTCCGGGGTGGCCCTGCCCTCCGCGTCCATCCAGGACACCAGACCCTGCTGCGTCCTCACGGTGTGGAGGGAAGCGCCGCCGCCGAGGATGCCGCCGGTGAAGAAGCCGTCTTTGCACTGGCCGGCCCCGGGGTAGGTGGCTTTGGGTTGCACCTGCATGGTGCCGCGGCGCTGTTGGTTCTCCCCGTGGCAGGCCCAGAGGCCGATGGGGGTGCCCATGAGCTGCCAGATGACAGCCTCCTGGATGGAGACATCCACATGCTGGCCCTCGCCGGTGTTCTCCCGATGCCAGTGGGCCACCATGGCCCCGGCCAGGGCCTCCAGGGAGCCTTGCAGTCCGGCTTGGGGCAGGCTTATCCACAGGGGCGCTCGGTCGGGGTCGCCGGTGAGATACATCTCCCCGCCGCTGGCCCACATGGTGAGCTCGCTCATCTTGTGGCGGGCCTTGGGCCCCGTGCGGCCGAAGGGGGTGATGGAGACCATCACCAGACGGGGGTTAATCTGGCTCAGGTCCTCGTAGTCCAGGCCCAGGGATTCCAGAAAGCCCGGCGCGTAGCTTTCGATGAGGAAGTCCGCGGTGGTCACCAGCCGCTTTAATAGCTCCTGGCCGTCGGCGCAGCGAATGTTCAGGGTGAGACCCCGCTTGTTCACATTGTGGGCGAACCAGAAGAGGCTCTTTTCAGGGTGCACCTGGTCTTTATAGAAGGGGCCGCGATTGCGGGCCGGGTCGCCTCCGGGGCGCTCGAGCTTGATGACATCGGCCCCCAGGTCCCCCAGCATCTTGCCGCACATGAGGCCCAGCTCGCTGGTGAGGTCCAGGACGCGGTAGGGGCCCAGCAGGGTATCGGTGCGGGAATAGTCTGGCATGCGCTGCCTCCTCAGGAAATAATCAGATGACTTCGGCCTTCTTCAGACCCGCTATCTCCTCCGGGCTCAATCCCAGGAGCTCGCCGAAGACCAGGTCGTTGTGCTCCCCTAAGAGGGGCGAGCCGCGGCGCACCGCCCCCGGCGTCTCCGACAGCTTGAAGGGCATCCCCTCGTAGAGGCGGCGGCCCAGCTCCGGATGGTCAGCTTCCACCCAGAAGCCGAACTCCCGCAGTTGCGGGTCGCGGTCGATGAGGTCGGGGGCCTCGCGCACCGCCGCCGCCGCCACGCCGTGGGACTGGAGATGCTCCATGACCTGGTCGGGCGTCCGCTGGCCTGTCCACTCCTCCACCAGCCTGTCCAGCTCGTCCTGATGCTGGACTCGCGCGGTGACACTGGCAAACTTGGGGTCGACGGCCCAGGGGGGATTGCCCAGGGCGCGGCAGAAGGCCTCCCACTCGGCGGGAGTGAAGACGGCGATGACGCACCACTGGTCATCCCCCCGGCAGCGATAGGCCCCGTGGGGGGCGGCGGGCTGGCCCGGCAAGCGGTTGCCCGCGCGGGTGGCCTGGCGGCCGTTGACGGTGAGGTCCATCAGGCCCACCCCCAGCATGGGGAGCAGCGCCTCCAGTTGCGACAAGTCCACGAACTGCCCCTGGCCCGTCCGCCGGCGGTAGTGGAGGGCCTGGAGCATGGCCAATGCCCCGGCCCAGCCTCCGGTGTAGTCGGAGTAGGAGTAGCCGAAGCCCACGGGGTCGCGCCAAGGGAAGCCGGTGAGGTAGGTGATGCCGGAGAGGGCCTGGAGGTTGGGCCCAAAGCTGCCGTAGCCGGCGTAAGGCCCCGTGCGCCCCATGCCCGAGAGGCTCAAGGCGATGATGTCGGGCCTCAGCCTCCTCAGGTTCTCGTAGTCCAGCCCCCAGCGCTCCATGATGCCGGGGCGGAAGTTGTCCACCACGATGTCGCACAGGGGCACCAGCCGCCGCACCAGCCCCTGGGCACGGGGGTCTCCCATGTTCAAAGTGATGCTGAGCTTGCCCCGGTTGATGCAGTTGAAATAGCCGCCCCGGTTAACCCCCGGCTTGGCGTCGGCCAGGACGGCTTGGCGCACACGGTCACCCGTGCCCCGCTGCTCCACCTTGATGATTTGCGCCCCGTGGTCAGCCAGGAACCTGGTGGACGATGGCCCGGCCAGCACCCAGGTGAAGTCCAGCACCCGTAGCCCCGCCAGTGCTCCTTCCATCTCCCCCTCCCTCTATATGACCCCGGCCTGGGCCAGCAGGGCCAGCTCCTCTTTAGAGAGGCCCAAGGCCCCATAGACCTCTGAGTTGTCCTCCCCCACCAGGGGGGCACGCCGGCGGATGCTCCAGGGGGTCTCACCGAACTTGTAGGGGGCGCCGGGGTACTCGAAGCGGGCGCCCAGCTCCGGGTGCTCTATCTCCACGAAGAAATCCCGGGCCTGGATATGGGGGTCGGCGTGGACTTCCTCCAGGGAATAGACCGGGGCCCAGTTTATCTGCTGGGCCTGGCAGGCGTGGAAAAGTTTCATCTTGGAGTGGGTGCGCGTCCAGGCGTCGGTGAGACCAAAGACATGCAGGGAGACCTGGGGGTCCCGCCGTAGGGCCGGGTTGGACCAGTAGGGGTGGCCCTTGAGGTCTCCTGCCAGGCCCTCCCGCTCCATCCAATCCAGGGGTGGGTTGCCCCCCATGATGCAAATATAGCCGTCCTTAGTATGGCAGATGTTGCCCACGGGGCCGGGCCCAGAAGCCCCGTGGCGGCTGCCGTGGCGCTTGAGGTTGAGCTTCTGGTATATCCACCAGAGGTTGGTGAACTCCGTGGAGAAGGCCACCGCCGCCTGCATGGAGGCCTGGACATGCTGCCCCCGCCCGGTGAGCCCACGGGCGTAGAGGGCGATGAGAGCGCCGATGGCCGCCTGGCAGGACACAGCGTGATATGCTTGGCCCCCGTAGGGCTGGACGGGTGGCGTCTCCGGCTCCCCGCAGACCGTCATCATTCCCCCCATGGCCACCCCCACGATGTCCGGGGCCTTATACTGGGAGTAAGGCCCCTGAGGGCCGAAGCTGGTGATGGAGGTCATGATGAGGCCCGGGTTATCTGCTGCCAGGGAATCATACCCCAGGCCCAGGGCCTCCAGGCTGCCCGGCAGCGTAGTCTCGATGATGATGTCGGTCTTCGCCGCCAGGCGGCGAAAGAGGCCGCGCCCCTCAGGGGTCTCCAGGCTCAGGGTGACGTCCTGCTTGCTGGTGTTGTAGTGCCAGAAGAAGAGGCTCCGCTCCCGGTGAGGTCGGTCCTGGTAGAATGGCCCGATGTCACGGGTGGGGTCACCGCCGGGCCGCTCCACCTTGATGACTTGGGCGCCCATGTCCGCTAGGAGCTTCCCGCAATATAGGCCCTTCTCATCGGCCAGCTCCAGGACGCGGATGTCCTCCAGGGCCTGTGGGTGGTCTCTCGTCTCCGCCATCGCTCTCCTCCTTCCGCCACTATCCTTAGAGATGCCGGTACGCTCTGCGCCGTGAGGTTAGTCGCTGGTATGGGGCACAGGGTTTTCTGACAATACAGGGCGGGGACGGCCCTGTCAACCCTGGTGAGAGGCGGCGAGCGCCACCTCGTGCCGGCAGCGCCTGTCGTAGGGCCGAATGTAGGGTTGGCTCCTCCGGGAAGGCAGCCGGTCTGATGGCAGGTAAAGAAAAGATAGGAGGAGCCAACCCGCTATGGGCGGTCCCCCTATCTCTTTTTCCCTATTGCAGTGCGCTTATGTATTGGTACAGGGTCTGGAGCTCACCATCGTCGATGCGCGTTGGGGGGAAGAGTGGCATGGCCCCCTTGCCCTGGCGGATGATTTTGGTGAATTCAGCCTGGGTGCCCTTGTAGGCCCCTTGCTTCAGTGGGGGGCCGACACCCACACCGCCGCCGGGATGACACATGTTGCAGTTCTGCTTGAAGGAGGTCTCCCCGATGCTCAGCTCTGCGGCGGGGGATTTCACGCCTGCGCTGGTCTCGGGCTTGGCTGGTGCTGTTGCTACGGGGACGGGGGCGGAGGCGGTAGCGGGGCCGATGCGTTGCTCCATCAGGTAGAGGGAGATGGCCTCCACCTGCTCATGGCTTAGCTGGCCCAGAAACGCCGGCATCTTGGAGTCGGGGTCGATGCGGCCGGGGTTCTCGATGAAGCGGTGCACCCAGCTCAGGGTGCGGCGATTGCCCACATTGGCGAGGTCTCCCCCGAAGTTGCCCCCGATAATGGGTCCCCGACTGTGGCAACCGAGACAGCCTGCCTCCTGGAAGAGCTTCTCGCCCTGGGCCACCAGCAGCGTGTGAGAAGTGACCGTGGGGGGCGTGGCCGCTAGGGCCCGGTAAGTGAGGAAAACGATGCCCAGCAGGCCGATGATAGCCAGGCTGGAAGCTATAGGGCGGGCCGTGGGCCTCCGCGCTGGGCTGCGGTCGATAAAGGGCAGGAGCAGGAGGATGAGCACCACGATGGTGGGGATGACCGCCACCCCGACCCACTCCAACTCGCCGGGGAAATACTTAAGCAGCTCGAAGAGAAACAAGAAATACCATTCAGGCCTGGGTATGTAGGAAGAGTCGATGGGGTCGGCTATTCTCTCGTGCGGTATAGAGAGCAAGGAGGCGCCTATTAGCAACCCCAAGGTTACCGCCAGAGCCACCACCGCCTCGATGAAGATGAACTCCGGCCAGAAGGTTGCTGGCTGGCGGGTTGCCTTAGTCTCTTTGGCCCCCAATGAGCCTGGCTCAATCATGCCTGTCACTCCTAATCTTAAGGGGATTGCCCCGAGTCATAGTGGGCCGGAGATGCCCTGGCGGCGTATCATCAGGAAATGGAAAGCCAGCAAAAGGCCTATGATGGCTGGTAGCACCAACACGTGGAGGGCATAGAAGCGGATTAGGGTAATGGCCCCCAGCTCCGGGCCACCCCGCAGGACCCGCATTATGAAATCCCCAATGAAGGGGACCGTGGCTGCCATGAAGGTACCTACATTGGTGGCCCAGTAGGCTTTCTGATCCCAGGGCAGGAGATAGCCCGTGAAGCCCATTCCCATCACTGCCATCAGGAGGAGCAGCCCCGCCACCCAGTTGAGTTGCCGGGGATCTTTGTAAGCGCCGTGGAAGAAAACCCGCAGCATGTGGAGGACCATGGTGATGATGAGGAGGCTGGCCCCCCAGTGGTGGATGCCCCTAATCAGGGGGCCGAAGGCTACCCCGTTCATAATGTATTGGATGCTGTCGTAGGCACGCTCCGGGGCCGGGACATAGTAGACCGCCAGTAAGACCCCGGTGGTGAACAGCAGGATGGCGACCATGAAGGAGATGCCCCCCAGACAGTAGACGAAGGCTCGCATGTCGCGAGTGGGGTTGGCGTGGTCGGGGACCTGGTGGTCGGCGATGTCCCGCAACAGCGGGGTGACACGGTAGCGCTCATCGAGGAAATTGTAAAACCGGTTCAGCACGATGGAAACCTCCTCGGCTTTGTCCTAGAGCTCAATCTTCTCGGTGGTGCCCACCCGGAAGTCCTTGTAGATGACGGATATGTGCCCGTTCTCAACTTTTACTGGAAGGGTATCCAGCGCCCTGGGAGGTGGGCCTGCCAGCACCTTGCCATCGGAGACCCGGAAGACGCCGCCATGGCAGGGGCTGTTGAGGGTGTTGGCCTTCTCGTCGTGGTAAACGGCGCAACCGAGGTGGGTGCACCGGGGATTGTACGCGGTAACCTGGCCATTGCCCTGGTTCACCACCCAGACGGTTTTCCTGGCCTCTGCCACCTCCCAGCCGGTCTTCTGGATTTCCGAATACTCCACTTTTGTGGGCACCCCTACAGGGAACTGGGATATCACTCCCATTTCCTTCCATTCCGACTTCGCGGTGGCCTGGCTATGGCCCAGAGCTGGTGAAATGAAATAGTTTATGATAGGAATCCCCACGATGGAGGCGATGACGGCCCCAATCACGCCTGTCCCATAGGCCATGAATTGCCGCCGGCCTATGGCGCCTTTTGGAGTGGAGCTAGGTGTCGTGTGGGCTATTGTGTTCGCCATGTTATTCTCCTGTCATCTTTGTTCTAGCCCAAATGAATGGTTTCACAATTCAATTTTCCCACGAGACACAGACTCCGTCCATATATCGCTCGGCATATCTTGTGCTTCGCCCATGGCCATAAGATATATATCCCTGCGCCGTCCTGGTTTCACGGCCCGGGGTAAAGGCTAGGTTGAAAGAAATGGTGTGGTGGGGGGAGGGCAGGGAGCGGTAAGTGGGGGCTAGTGTTCGGGGGGGTTCAGGGGCACCAGCCCCTCCCGCAAGGCAAAGGCGGCGGCCTGAGCCCGGTTCTTGAGCTGGAGCTTGACCAAGATGTTATGGAAGTGGTTCTTCACCGTCCCTTCGGCCACGAAGAGGGTAAGAGCAATCTGTTTGTTGGTGTCTCCCTCCGCTACCAGCCGCAGGACCTCTTTTTCCCGGGCCGTCAGTTCCAACCCCGGCAGCTTCTTGGGCTCCGCCCGGCGAGGGGGGTGCTGGCGGAATTCCTGGAGGATTTTGCTGGCGATTCCAGGGGTGATGGCGATTTCGCCTTCAGCCGCCCCTTTGATGAATTCGAAGAGTTGGTTGGGTTTGAGGTCTTTAGAAAGATAGCCCTGAGCCCCCAGCTTGATGGCCTCGAAGACATCCCCCTCTTCATCGGAGACTGTAAGCATGACGATTTTTGTCGTGGGGAGTTCCTCCTTGATGAGGCGAGTGGCTTCCAAGCCGTCGACCCCGGGCATGCGGACATCCATGAGGATGAGGTCTGGTTGGAGGTTCCGGGCCGCCTCCAGGGCCACCTGGCCGTCCCCGGCCTCTCCTACCACCTCCATGATGCCCTGCTGGGAATTGATGAGAGATGCCAGGGCCTTACGAAACAGGACCTGGTCGTCCACCAGCAAAATGCGGATAGGGTTCATGTTAGCCTCCTGGGGGCTCTTTATCCTTTCTCAGGCAAGGAGACGACGACCTTGGTGGCCCGGCCCAGGGTAGAGTGAATTTGGAATGAGCCGCCGATGCTCTCCGTGCGCTCCCGCATGGTCTGGAGGCCGAAGACCCGGCCATCTTTGCTCTGTGTCACGGCGGCGGGGTCGAACCCATGGCCGTCGTCCTCTACCGTTATCTTCACCTGGCCCTTGACCCGCTCCATGCGAACCCAGGCGTGGCGGGCCCCGGAGTGGCGACGCACATTGGTTAAGGCCTCTTGGATGATGCGGATGAGCTGAACCTCCGCCTTGGGGGTGAATTGTATGACCGTCCCCCGTGCTACCACCAACTCCGTCTTTATTCCGCTCTGGCGGTCGAATTTGCGTAGGTATTCTCTCAGGCTCCGGATGAGGCCCTCTTCGGGGCTGACGGAGGTGCGCAGGCCCAGGATGGCCTCCCGGGTGTCCTTATAGGCTTGCTCCGCCACCCCTCCCATCTCCTTTATCTCCTCTAAAGCCTGATGTTCCTGGTGGCGCTCCAGGTAATCTCGGGTGGTGGCGGTCTTCAAAGTCAGGTAGCCCAGGACTTGGGCCAAGCTGTCGTGGAGCTCTCGGGCAATGCGGTCCCGCTCCTCCATGACGGAGACCTCGGCTATCTGCTGGTGCAGGCGAGCGTTCTCGATGGCAGAACCCATCTGGTGGCTGATGGCCTCCAAGAGGGCCATGTCCGAAGGGGAAAAGTTGGGGGACCCGGACTTTTTTAGTAAGAACATGGCCCCCATGATTTCCCCCCGGGATTTTAGGGGAAAACTAGCGCAGGTATAGGGCAAAACCTCGTCCAGGAGCACGGGCGAGCAACGGAGGTCCTGTTGGGCTTCCAGGATGAGCACAGGCGCCTTATTATCCATGGCCTGGGAACAGCCGCAGGGGGGCGGCGGTGGGGCAGCGCCGGATGCTGTTAGCCCTTTCAATGCCGCCGGAGTCAGACCTTTATGGTGGGCCAGGAAGGGTCGGCCCTGGGAGTCTTTGAGGTATATGCCGCTGCACTTAAGGTCAAACAGGCTGCCGAGTTGCTCCAGGGAATTGCTGAGGATGGTCTCCAAGTCCAGGGTGCGGTTGATGTCGTTGGTGATGGCGTTGATGGTGGACAGATGCTGGTTCTGACGGATTATCTTCTCCTGCAGATTGCGAACGTTGGAGAAGATGAAGTGGGCGAAGAGGCCGGTGAAGGACAGGGCGATGGCCATGGTGGCGAGGTTGCCCAGGACGCTGGGCACATGCTCGTGGAAATACTCGTGGCGAATGAACTCAAAAAGACCAACGAAAGCCGCTGGCGCTATGATGGCAATCCATTTGAGGGTGTTCATGGTCATGGTGCCACCCTCCTAGACCGTCTGCAAGGGCATTGTAGTCCAAGTTGCATAAATCGTCAATGAATCGCTCCAGAACCAGGCATACCTGGCGAGGGGCGACAGCCGTCAGCGGGGCCGCCAGCGCAGGTCGGGCTGGCGGGCCGCCTTGGCCTCGTCCAGGCGGGAGATGGGGGTATGATGCGGCGCTTCCTGAAGCAGCTGAGGGTTCTCCTCTGCCTCTTGGGCCATGGCCAGCAGGGCGGCGATGAAGGCGTCCAGGGTCTCTTTGGACTCCGTCTCCGTAGGCTCAATCATCAGGGCCTCGGGCACAATCAGGGGGAAATACATGGTGGGGGGGTGGAAGCCATAGTCAATCAGCCGCTTGGCGATGTCCAGCGCCCGTACGCCCTTGGCCCGCTGGCGGGAGGCGGAGAGCACCACCTCGTGCATGCAGGGGCGGTCGTAGGGAAGCTGGTAGGCATCTTTGAGTTGGACCCGCAGGTAGTTGGCGTTAATCACCGCGTTCTCGCTCACCTGCCGCAGCCCCACCGCCCCCATGAGGCGGATGTAGGCCCAGGCCCGCACCAGCACCCCGAAGTTGCCGTGGAAGGCCGTGAGCCTCCCGATGGAGCGGCGCGGTCGCGCGAGATGGTAGACCCCGCCCTGGCGCGCCACCTGGGGCTCGGGGAGGTAGGGGGCCAGGCGGCGGGCCACGGCCACCGGCCCGGCCCCGGGCCCGCCGCCGCCGTGGGGCGTGGAGAAGGTCTTGTGCAGGTTCATATGGACGATGTCGAAGCCCAGCTCCCCCAGCTTGGCCCGGCCCAGGATGGCGTTGAGATTGGCTCCATCGCCATAGACCAGGCCCCCGGCCTCGTGCACCAGGCGGCAGGCTGCGGCGATTCGTGGCTCGAAGAGGCCCAGGGTGTTGGGCATGGTCACCATGAAGGCGGCGGTGCGCCCCGAGAGCATCCCCCGTAGAGCCTCCAGGTCGGTGTTGCCGTCGCTGTCCGAGGGCACATGGGCCACCTCAAAGCCGGCCATGGCCGCGGAGGCGGGGTTGGTGCCGTGAGCGGAGTCGGGGATGAGGACCTGGGCGCGCTGAGCATCGCGGCGGGCGCGGTGGTAGGCCCGGATCATGAGCATCCCCGCCAACTCGCCGCCAGCCCCGGCGGCGGGGCACAGGCTTACCGCCTCCAGGCCCGTAACGTCCGCCAGGTATCCCTGGAGGTCGTGCATGAGGCGGAGCGCCCCCTGGGCCGACTCCTCTTCCTGCAAAGGGTGGAGTTGGGCAAAGCCGGGCAGGGCGGCCATCTCGTCGTGCCACTTGGGGTTGTATTTCATGGTGCAGGAGCCCAGGGGGTAGAAGCCGCTGTCCACCCCGTAGTTGCGCTGGGAGAGGGCCACGAAGTAGCGGACGAGTTCCCCCTCGCTGACCTCGGGCAGGGGCAACGACGCGCGCCGCCAGCGGACTGGGTGCAGGGGCGCGGCGGGGACATCCCGCCTCGGCACCGTGGCCGCCCGCCGCCCGGGGCGGGAGCGGTCCATGAGCAACTGGCGTTGGCTGGGGCTGGCTTTCTCAGCGAACATCATTTTATCGTTGCTTTCAGGCCTACATCGGCCCGGGTGAGCTTGTATTTGGCGAGCAGGTCATCCATTAGCTCATAGAACTGTTTATAAAGAAGAGTGGCCTCATCCATTAGGGCCTGGATTTGGGCACCTTCCTGGGGAGAAAGCGCTCTTCCCGATTGAATTAAGGTGTTTAGTAAGGTGAACCCTTGGGCCCCTTTCGACCAGCCTAGAAGGTACTTATCATGGGCGGCGCGTGCCTCGGGGATGGGAGGACGAGAGATTTGCGCCGCCCTGTCCTTAAGCCCGTTAAAGCGGGACACCAGCTCTTGATACTTGGTCAGTCTAGCCGCCGCTGTCATTCCTGAGCTGTAGCTCAGAAAAGTCTTGGAGTCATCGTTCAAAGCTACGCTGTCGGTTTCGATAGCAGCAATCGCTTTCCCGAAGGTGATTACCTGAGCCCTCATGGGGTCAGGGGTTGGCGTGGGTATGGGCGTAGGAGTTGGCGTGGGTATGGGCGTAGGAGTTGGCGTCGGTGTAGCGCACGCCGCCAGCAGCATCCCCACCAGGGCCAGCCCGAGCATTTTCGTCCTCATGATAGCCTCCTCTACTTCTTTCGGCCTGGCTCGCCCCACTCCCCCAGGGCGGCCACCAGCCGGTCTATCTCCAGTTTCGTAGCGCCAATCTTCCCGCCTACAGCCCCACCCCAGCCCGGGTGAGCTGGTATTTGGCCAGCAAGGGGTCCATCAGCCCGTTGAACTGGGTCTTGAGCTGGGCGATTTCCGCCTCCAGGGCCTTCACCTGGGCGTCCACCTGGGCGGCCTCATCCGGGTTATAGGACGCCGCGGCATAGAGCTGCTGCCGGCTGAACACCTCGGTGTGCTTGGCCCAGAGCTGGAGGAGCTTGTCGTAGGGAGGGCGCGCCTCGGCGACGGGAGGGACGGCCAGCTCGGCCATCCGGCTTTTCAAGGCGGTGAGGCGGAGCCCCAGGCCATTGTATGTCTCTTGTCTTCTGGCGAAGGGCATGGTGGCGCTGTCGCTGACAAAGGTATTGAGGTTGGCCTTCCAGACTGCCCCATCGCTCTGGATGGCGGCCAGGGCCTTACCGAAGGCTTCCACCTGTCCCCTCATGGGGTCTTGCAGGGGCGGAATGGTGGGAATAGGAGTGGGAGTCGTAGCCGGAGTGGGGGCCCGAGTGGGTGTGGGTGTGGCTGGGGTTGCCCTGGGCGCGGCGGTTGCTCCGGGTGCGGCCGCGGTCGGCGTGACTGCCGTTGGAGCCGTGGGCGCTGGCGCGGGGCCGCCGCAAGCCGCCAGCAGCATTCCCGCCAGGGCCAGCCCGAGCATTTTCGTCCTCATGATAGCCTCCTCTACTTCTTTCGGCCTGGCTCGCCCCACTCCCCCAGGGCGGCCACGAGCTGATTAATCTCCGCTCTCGTGTTCATCTCCGTGACACATAATATCATCCCGTGGGGGTGGCGCTCGCCCGCCTCCAGCCCGCCGATGATGCCCCGTTCTAGGAGCGCGGCGTTGAGCTCCGCAGGCGGGGCCGGGCACTCCACCAGGAACTCCTGAAAGAACAATCCCCGTTGCACGGAATAACCTGGCAGCTGCCGGATGCGCCGGGCGGCGTAGTGGGCTTTATGATAGCAAAGCTCCGCAATCTCCCGCAGGCCCCGCGGCCCCAGCGCCGCCAGATACACTGTGGCTGCCAGGGACACCAGGGCCTCGTTAGTGCAGATGTTGGAGGTGGCTTTCTCGCGGCGGATGTGCTGCTCCCGGGGCTGGAGGGTGAGGACGAAGCCCTCCTGCCCTTGCGTGTCGGTGGTGCGCCCTACGATGCGGCTGGGCATCTGGCGCACATCCCGCTCCCGGCAGGCGAAGAGGCCCAGATACGGCCCGCCGAAGGAGAGGGCGCTGCCCAACGGCTGGCCCTCGGCCACCGCGATGTCCGCCCCGCAGTCGCCGGGCGGGCGGAAGAGGCCCAGGGCGATGGGGTCGGCGGCGGCGACCAGAAGGGCGCCGGCCGCGTGGGCGGCCCCGGCCCAGGTCTCCCAGTCCTCCAGATAGCCATAGTGGTTGGGGCTCTGCACCAGGACAGCGGCGAGCTCCGGGCCACGGGGCAGGCGGGGGCGCTGCCGCTCGCCGCCCCGGAGCGGCAGCAGTTCGATGCCCTGGGGGGCGGTGTAGGTGCGCACCACCTCCAGCCAGCGGGGGTTCAGGGTCTCCCGGTAGGCGACCGTGCGCCGTCCCGTGACCCGGCAGGCCATGAGGGCCGCCTCCGCCAGGGCCGAGGCCCCATCATACATGCCGGCGTTGGCCACCTCCATCCCCATGAGCAGGCTTATCAAAGATTGGAACTCGTAGATGGCCTGGAGGGTGCCCTGGCTCACCTCTGCCTGATAGGGGGTGTAGGCGGTGGCGAACTCGTTGCGGGAGATGATGTGCCTCACCACCGCGGGGACGAAGTGGCGGTAGGCGCCACCTCCCAAAAAGCAAGCGTAGCGTTCGGCGTGGGTGTTCTCCTCCGCCAGGGCCGTCAGCTCCCGCCGCAGCTCCAGCTCCGAGAGGGGCCGGGGCAGGCGCAGGGGGGGGTCACGAAACTGCGCCGGGATGTCACGGAACAGCTCCTCCGCGGAGGAGACGCCGATGGTCTCCAGCATGGCTCGGCGGTCGGCGTCGGTGTTGGGGATGTAAGGGTTAATCAAGGCGGCACGCTCCTGAACCTAAGGGGTGTGGGGGGCGCCCATCCCCGCCAGGAGGTCTTCGTAAGCCTGGGCGGAAAGGAGGCGCTTCAGCTCCCCGGGGTCGTCCAGGCGCAGGCGCAGTAGCCAGCCCCGGACATAAGGCTCCTTGTTCACCAGTTCCGGCTTGTCCAGCACCTGCTGGTTCACCTCGAGCACCTGGCCGCTGGCGGGGGAGAAGAGGCCCGAGACCGCCTTCACCGACTCAATCTCCCCCAGCTTTTGGAACTGCTGGAGGCGGGCCCCCACAGACGGCAGGGCCAGGAAGACCACATCCCCCAACTGGTCCTGGGCGTAGTGGGTGATGCCCACCAGGGCCGTGCCGTCCCGCTCAAGCTTGAGCCACTCGTGTTCTTTAGAGTAGTAGCAGTTCTGGGGATGCATAGAGCCTCCCGGTTCAGTTTACTTTGGGGCGGCGGTAAAAGGGCAGGGCCACCACCCGGGCCTCGACCGGCTCGCCGCGAATCTCCACCGCGAGGCCCTGGCCCGGCTGGGCGAGCTGGGCCCGCACCAGGGCCAGGCCGATGGCCCGGTCCAGGGTGGGGGCGAAGGTGCCGCTGGTGACACTGCCAATGACTTCGCTTCCCGCGAGCACATTGTATCCTCGCCGCGCGATGCCCCGGCCCACCATCTCGAAGCCCACCAGCCTGCGGGCCACGCCCCGCTCCTTGGCCTTCACCAGGGCCTCCCGCCCGATGAACTCGCCCTTGTCCCAGTGGACGAAACGGCCCAAGCCCACTTCCAGCGGGTTGGTGGCGGCATCCATATCGTTGCCGTGGAGCAGATAGCCTGCCTCCAGGCGCAGGGTGTCCCGGGCCCCCAGGCCGCAGGGGGCGGCGCCGTGGGCCAGGAGATGCCGCCAGACCCGCACCGTGTCCTCGGGGGTGAGGATAAGCTCGAAGCCGTCCTCACCGGTGTAGCCGGTGCGGGAGATGAGGGCCATATGCCTGCCGATGCGCAGGGCGCGGATGTGGAAGGGGGCGAGTTGGGCGGCCTCGTGGTGAGTCAGGGCATCCAGGTCTCGGGCGGCCAGAGGCCCCTGGAAGGCCAGCATCCCCGTCTGTCTTGTGGTGTCCTCTATTTGAGGTTGGCTTGCAGGTCCGGCCCAGTGCACCAGCCACGCCCTCACCTTCTCGGCGTTGGCAGCATTGCTCACCAGCAGGAAATAGTCCTCTAGCCGGTAGAGGATGGCGTCGTCCAGGATACCGCCGTCTTCCTGGCAGAGGAGGGTGTACTGGCCGGCACCTGGGGTCAGGCGGGTGACATCGGTGGTGAGCACCCGCTGGAGCAAGGCGGCGGCTTTCTCCCCCCGAAGCTCGGTGCGGCAGAGATGGGAGACATCGAAGACGCCGGCCCGGGAGCGCACCGCCCGGTGCTCCTCCAGGATGCCCCGGTACTGGACGGGAAGCTGCCAGCCGGCGAAGTAAACCAGGCGCGCCCCCAGGGCCTGTTGCTCCCCGAAGAGGGGGCTGTGCTTGAGGGCCTGGGGGTCAGGCTCCATAAGGCCTCCCTGAAAGGTGCTGGTGAAGGCGTTTGACCCATGATAACTTTCCAGC
The DNA here is from genome assembly GCA_016210205.1 of Chloroflexota bacterium. Lineage (GTDB taxonomy): Bacteria > Chloroflexota > Dehalococcoidia > JACQUO01 > JACQUO01 > JACQUO01. Next base: position 144,942 of record JACQUO010000023.1, on the reverse strand, counting down.
TTCCCGTTGTAAAGGGTAGCTGGGCCTATTGACCCTCCCCTGTCCTTACTTTACCATGGAGATAATCATGATTTTGAGGAGGACACCATGGCCCACATGCCCAAGAGCTACCCCTTCCCTGGGGGTTTGGATGGAATCTCCGAGAACCAGCTGGCCCAGCACCGGGACACCCTCTATGTGGGGTATGTGAACAAGCTCAACGAAATTGAAGAGAAGCTGGGCCCCGCGGACCGTACCAAGGCCAACGCCACCTTCAGCGACATCCGCGAGCTGAAGAAGGAGGAGGTCTTCGCCACCAACGGCATCTACCTCCACGAGTATTACTTCGGCAACCTGAAAAAGGGTGGTGGGGAGCCATCGGGCAAGGTGGCGGAGCGGCTGGCCCGGGATTTCGGCTCCGTGGAGGCCTGGAAGGCGGACCTGCGGGCCTGCGGCATTTCGGCCCGGGGCTGGGTGGCACTGGCCCTGAACCTGGAGGACGGCAGGCTCCACCACTATCTCTGCGATGTCCACGATGTGGGCGGGGTCTGGAACGCCGTCCCCGTCCTGGTGCTGGATGTCTATGAGCACGCCTACATGATTGACCACGGGGTGCGCCGCGCTGCTTATTTGGACGCCTTCATGAAGAACATTGACTGGGGGGTGGTGAGCGCCCGCCTAGAGAAGGCGGAACGCCTCAATGCCGTTTATACCGGCAAGTGAGTGGGAGTCCAGAGGGGCCAAGCCCCTCTGGTGGGGGCTTGGGGTGTCCCTCAAGTTTGGCATTACTCCCTTCTCCTGGAACTGGAAGGAGAAGGGGGCCGGGGGATGGACTTGACTCATAGGGACTTGGCCAACCGCTCCCCCAGCTCGCGGCAGTGGGCCAGGTCCTCCGCCGTGGGCACCAGGTGCGCTCTCAGGGCTTCCTCGCTCACCTTGAGCTTCAGGCCCCGCAGCCGCTCCTCGATGAGCTTGGGGGCCTCGCCGCTCCAGGCGTAGGAGCCGAAGGCCACTCCTACCTTGCCCTTGACCCGCAAGGTGGCCAGGCTGGCCAGGAACTCCCAGACCGGACGCACCGCGTCGGCGTTGATGGTGCAGGAGCCCACGGCCAGGCCGTCGGCCTGTTCCACGGCGTCCACTAGCCGGGGGTCGCTATCTAAAGCCATGAGGTCATAAACCATAACTTTGGCTCCGGCGGCCTCGGCCCCCCGGGCTATCTCCTGGGCCATGGCCCCGGTGTTGCCGTAAGCCGAGGCGTAGAGGACAATCAGGGACTTGGGTCGGTCTGCTGCCGGGGGCTCCTGGCTCCAGCGCCGGTAGAGCTCCAGGTAGCGACGGGGGTTGCTGCGCAATAGCGGCCCGTGGCTGGGGGCGATGAGCTTCCAGTCCATGGGCGTGATTTTTTCCAGGGCCTTGCGGCTATATTCCTTGAAGGGGCGCATGATGATGTGGAAATAGTAGTCGAAGGAGGCGGAGAAGTCGTCCACGCTGTCATCCCAGAGACGCTCGTCGCAGAAGTGGCATCCTAGATAGTCGCAGGGGAAGAGGATGCTCTCCTGGGGCAGGTAGGTGAACATGGTGTCGGGCCAGTGGAGGAAGGGGGTGGAGAAGAAGCGCAACTCACGCCCGCCCAGGTCCAGGACATCGTCGTCGCCCACCTTGAGGGGGGCCACATCCCGGTTGAGGAGGTGTTTGAGGTAGCTCTCCGCGGTGCGGGAGATGACTACCCGGGCCTGGGGAGCCTGCGCCATGAGGGTCTCCAAAGCCCCCGTGTGGTCGGGTTCGGTGTGGTTGATGATGATATAGTCCAGCTCCTTGGGGTCGATAAGCTCCCGCAGGTGGGTCAGGAGGGTGTTTTTGTATTTGGCCTTGACGGTGTCAATCAGGGCGGTCTTGTCCCGACCTTTGACCAGGTAAGCGTTGTAGGTGGTGCCATGGGGGGCCTTCATGATGACATCGAAAATGCGGATTTGAGCGTCCAGGGCGCCCACCCAATAGACGTCCTTGGCGATTTCAAAGGCCATGGGGTGCCTCCTGTCGACTTTATGGGGCCGGTGCTATCCCGGCCTATGGCCACGCCTCGCCCTCTCAGTTGGGGGGAGGCGCTTCCCGGGTCTTGATGCGAAACTCCAGCCACTGGTACTCCCGGATGACGGCCAGGGAGAGCTCCGCGCCGATGCCCATCTTGGCCAGGAGCTGGTGCAGCTCGTCGGCGCTCTGGATAGGGCGGCCGTCCACCGCCACGATGATATCCCCTGGCTCCAGGCCCGCCGCGTCGGCCCCGCTGCCCGGCACCACCTCCACCACCCGCAGGGCCCGCTCCGCGGGCAGCTTCAGGGCTGCTATCATACGGGGATGCAGGGGCACGGGCGCTACGGAGACGCCCAGGTAGGGCCGGCGCACCCGCCCTTCCTTGATGAGCAGCCCCATGACCCAGCGGGCGGTGTTGATGGGGATGGCGAAGGAAATCCCCTGGGCAAAGGGGATGATGGCGGTGTTGATGCCCACCACCTGGGAGAGGGTGTCCGCCAGGGGGCCGCCGGAGTTGCCCGGGTTGAGGGCTGCGTCGGTCTGGATGATGTTCTCGATGAGCCTTCCCGCCTGGCCCCGGAGGGAGCGGCCCAGGGCGCTCACCACCCCGGCGGTGACCGTGGCCTGGAACCCCAGCGGGTTGCCGATGGCGATGACCAGTTGGCCCACCTTGAGCTTGTCCGAGTCCCCCAGGTTCGCCACGGGCAAGTCCCGGGCCTCGCCGCGAATCACCGCCAGGTCGGTGTCCGGGTCCTCCCCCACCGTCTGGGCGGGGAAGGTCTGGCCGGCGGCGGTGGTCACCTCCAGGTGTTGGGCGTCGTGGACCACATGGCTGTTGGTGAGGATGTAGCCGTCGGGGGCGATGATGACACCGGAGCCGGCGCCGGTGTGCTCGTGGCGGCGGCCCCGCCCCCCCTGGGCGGGCTGGGAGACCCCGATTTTCACCACGGTGGGGCTGACCTTCTCCACCACCCTGGTCACCGCCTGGGAATAGGCATCCAGAAGGTGTTCCTGGTCGGGCATGCTAGTCACCCTTTCTCGGCGCCACGGGCATTTCGGATGGGGGTTGCGGGTCAATCTCCTGGGCTAGGTGGGGATAGCGGCCCCGCAGGAGGAAGGCCCGCTCTGGCTCCAGCTGGGGCAGGGGTAGTTCCCTGAGCCGCCTCCAGTGGGACGGGGAGGGAATCAGGCCCAGGAGCGGCTCCGTCGCCACGCCCTTGCCTTGAACCAGAACCCGGAAGTTGCCCATCCCCTCGGGCCGGGCCAGGTCCAGGAGAGCCATCTGGTTGGCGTGGTGCTCCGCGGAGGGCAGCCCTCGCCGGGCGAGGGCCTCCCGGTACTCGCGCAGGCCGAGGTTCTCCAGGAAGCGGCCCTGGCTCACCAGCCCCAGGGGCTCCAGCCCAACCTCCTCGCCCGCCATGACCAGAGTGGTGAAGTCCACGGGGGCGGTGATGTCCTGCTCCCCCAGATGGGCCAGGGGGTCTTGGTGGACGGTATGGCGATAGTGGCACAGCAGCGTCCCTTGGGGCTGATGTGCGCCATAAAGCTCTGGGGCCAGGCCCCCGTAGTCGATGGTGAGGACGAAGCCGCGGGATAGGGCCTGGCCCACCTTTCGTATCCAGGGTGCTAAGGCGGGGCGGACCTCCGCCAGACACCCCTCGGGCAGGCTTATTCCCAGGGCGGCCAGGTATTCTGCCAGAGCCGGGGTGGAGGGCTCGGCCCAGAGTTCTGTGAGCTTGCCCTCTGACAGGGAGATGAAGGATTCCAGAAGCCTTCTGCCCTGCCTCCTCACCCGGTGGACGGGGAAGGCGTCCAGGAGCTCGTTGCTCAGGATACAGCCTATCAGGTTGCGAAAGGGGATGCCCGTGGCCCGTAGGGCGCGGAGGCCGCCCGGACCGCCGCCCCCACCGCGGTCGACGCAGACATAGCGGAGGGCGGCAGCGAATTGGGGGTCGAGATGGCGGGAGAAGCCGGTGATGTCCTGGGCCAAGCGGCCCGGCCCCGCGCCCAACTCAACGGCCCAGAAGCGGTGGGGGCGGGCCAAGCGCTGCCACATCTCCTCCATCTGCAGGGCGAGGAGGGCGCCGAAGGCGGGATGGACGGAGGGGCTGGTGTAATAGTCGCCCTCCGGCCCCGCCGGGCTGCGCCCTGAGGTATAATAACCCGCCCCAGGCCAGTATAGTGCCACCTCCATGAACTGGGCGAAGGTGACACGGCCTTCCCGGGCCAGCAGCGATTGGAGCTCTCGCTCTAGGTCATGATTTTTTGACGCCATCCCCACCTCGTCGGAGGCACCGGCCCCCCAGGGCCGTTCCGCCAGCGCCACCATTTTGTGGGACGGCTATCCCTCTGTCAACACCTGTCCCTCAGCCCTGATCCGAGGCGGCGGCCCGCCGCCGGGCCTCTCCCTGGGAGTCTTCCTCCCAGAAATAGGAGCGGAAGGTATTCAGGAAGGCCTTTTGGGCGCCGCACTTGCGGCAGACGCCCCGGCTCTCAGGGCCATGGGGAGAATCGATGACCCAGTGATGCTGGCAATCGGCAAGGGGCTTCTCTCGCTCCTGGGGCGGGGTCTCCAGGACAGGGGCTAGTTTTTTCCTCATGGCTCACCCCTCCAGGCTTTGTTGATATTTTAGCATAATATTGTGGTTAAGTCTAGCTTTTAACCATTAAATGATTTTAATTGCTAAAACGAAACCCCTTTGGTATACTGAACACCGCAAGGGCATTCCACTTCAAGGGGGGTTTATAATAGAAAGAGATGGGCACAAGAGAACACATCATCGAAATCCTGCAGAAGCAGCGGGAGGCCCGGGCCGAGGAGTTGGCAGAGCTCCTCAAGCTGGCGCCCGCTACCGTGCGGCGTCACCTGGACATCCTGCAGCGAGATAACCTGGTGGCCTATGAGGTGGTGCACCGGGACACGGGCCGGCCCCACCACAGCTATTTCCTCACCGAGGCTAGCCTGGAGATGCTTCCCCGGAAGTACCATCGACTCTCCAGTTCCCTTATTCAGGAGTTGGCTAGCCTTGGCGTCCAGGAGCTATACGGGAAGGATGGCCTTGAGGTGCTAGCCCATCTCTATCAACGCATGGGCCAGCGGCTCGCTGCTCGCCACGGGGAGCGTATGCTGGGCAAAGACCTGGGGGAGCGGGTTGCTGAGGTCTGCCGCATCCTCAACGAGGAGGGTTTTTCTGCCGAGTGCCGCACCGAGGGCGACCACTACGCTCTGGTGGCTCACAACTGTCCCTACCGGCTGGTGGCCGAGGCTCACCAGTCCCTCTGTGCCGTGGACCAGACCTTCATCAAGGGGCTGCTGGGGGTGAATGTGATGCGGGAGACGTCCCGGGCGGGGGGCCAGGAGTGCTGTAGCTATATCATCAATAAGAGCGAAGGAGACCCCAAGAAGGGCTCTCCCAGGATAACATGACATGAGGCGAGCGAAAGCGGTCGTAGTCCGGGTCAGCGGCCGCGCCGGCGACGGGATTATCACTGCAGGCGAGTTGCTGGCGGTGGCCGCGGGCCACTGGGGCCTCCACAGCCATACCTTCGAAAGCTATGGCGCCGAGGTTCGCGGCGGCGACACCGTCTATCAGGTCTGCATCAGCCCGGCCCCCGTGACGGACCCCGGGGAGCGTCTGGACCTGCTCCTGGCCATCGATAGGGAGGCGGCCCTGCCCCATCTGGAGGCCCTCAAGGAGGGCGGCATGGCCATCTACGAGGGGGCCGCTGCCACCGACCACCCCCTGGCTTGCGAGTTCGACCACGAGGGCCACTATATCTGTCCTGTGCCCATGGCAGAGCTCCTCCGCCTGGCCGGAGCCAGCGCCCGAGCCCGCAACATGGTGGCCCTGGGGCTGGCGGGCCGGCTCCTGGGTCTGCCCCAGAAGTACCTGACCGAGGCCGTGAAAGAGCGCTTCCCGGACCAGATGGAAGCGAACCTGACGGCCCTCAAGGTCGGCTTCACCTATGCCGCGGACTCCGCTCACCTCAAGTTCCACCTGCGCCCCCGACAGGGGGAAATGGGCGCCCACCTGGTCATGTCCGGCAACGAGGCCGTGGCCCTGGGGGCCATCGCCGCGGGGCTCAAGCTCTTCGCCGGCTACCCCATCACCCCGGCCACGGACATCATGGAGTTCCTGGCCCGGGAGCTGCCCAAGTTCGGCGGCGCCGTGCTCCAGGGCGAGGACGAGATGGCGGCCCTGGGCATGGTTCTGGGGGCTTCCTTCGCCGGGGAGCGGGCTATGGCGGCCACCTCTGGCCCGGGTTTCACCCTCATGCAGGAGCTCATCGGCCTGGCCAGCATGGCCGAAATCCCCGCGGTCATCGTGGATGTGCAGCGGGGTGGTCCCAGCACGGGCCTCCCTACCAAGCCCGAGCAGGCCGACCTGAACCTCGCGCTCTACGGCTCCCATGGCGAGGCCCCCCGCATCGTCCTGGCCCCAACCGATGTCCAGAGCTGCTTTGGGCTCACGCTGAAGGCTTTCAACCTGGCGGACAGGTATCAGATGCCCGTTATCATCCTCCTGGACCAGTTCATCGCCAAGCGCAGGGAGGCTTTCGACCGGCCCCGCCTCCTCCAGGTTCACAAAACCAGGCGCCTCCTGCCGTCCCCCGATGACCTTGGCGGCTATAAGAGGTATCGCTTCACCGAGAGTGGGGTCTCCCCTATGGCCCGCCCCGGCACTCCCGGGGGCACCTATGTGGCCACGGGCCTGGAACACGACGAGGAGGGCGCTCCCAGCTACACCTCCGAGATGCACCGCCGCATGACCGAGAAGCGCTTCCACAAGCTGGCGATGGCGGGGAGGGAGCTGCGCCAGGTCCATGTCTTCGGCAGCTCCCAGGCCAGGGTAGGCCTCATCGGCTGGGGCTCCACCGAGGGGGCCGTGCGGGAGGCCATCGCCCAGGCCCGGGAGCAGGGCCTGTCGGCCCGGGCCCTCTATCCTCTGGCCCTCAATCCCCTGCCGGAGGCGCAAATCCGCCGTTTCGTCCGGGGGCTGGGGGCCATCATCGTCCCTGAATCCAACTACACCGGCCAGTTCGCCAGCCTGCTCAAGGCGCGTCTGGGCCTGCCGGTGACCTCCCTGGCCATCCCAGAGGGGCGGCCCATCACCCCGGGGGAGGTGGTGGCGGCCATCAAGGAGGCAAGCCAGCCATGATTACTGTCAGCATCTCTCCGCTGACCTATCAGAGCGCGCGCCGGCCTATCTGGTGCGCCGGCTGCGGCGACTATAATGTCCTCTCCGCCCTTTACGGCGCTCTTTCCCAGGTGAAGGCTGTGCCCGAGGAGACCATCATCGTCTCCGGCATCGGCTGTTCCGGACGGCTGCCGGGCTTCGTCAACAGCTACGGGTTCCACACCGTCCACGGGCGCGCCCTGCCCATCGCGGTGGGGGCCAAGGTGGCTCGACCCGAGCTCACCGTCCTCGCCGTGGGCGGCGATGGCGACGGCATGGGCATCGGCGGGGGACACCTGCCCCATGTGGCCCGGCGCAACCCGGACCTCACCTATATCCTGGTGGACAACTCCCTCTACGGCCAGACCAAGGGCCAGACCTCGGCCACCACCCCCCAGGGCCAGGTGACCAGCACCGCGCCCTACGGCAACCGAGACCAGCCCGTGAACCCGGTGCTCCTGGCCCTGGCCTATGGAGCTTCCTTCGTGGCTCGGGGCTTCGCCGGGGCCCAGCACCACGAGCAGCTCACGGAGCTGATGGCCCAGGGGATACGGCACAGAGGATTCGGCTTCATCCATGTGCTCAGCCCCTGCGTCACCTTCAACCCCATCGAGACCTACCGGTACTACCAGGAGCGGGTGACGAACCTGCCGGCCACCCATAACCCCTCCGACCGCCTGGCGGCCCTGGGGCAGGCCCTGGCCCAGGGAGAGAAGATACCGTTGGGGCTCTTCTATCAGGCCTCGCGCCCGACCCTGGAGGAGGGGCTGGAGGAAATCCGCCAGCAGGCTGCACCAGAGGGCAAAGGGAGCCTCCAGGAGCTCCTGGAGCAGTTCGCGTAAGGGGGGTGGTGTGGATGCACCGTCGGGTGATGCGGGTGCACGCGGGCCAAGTCACTGCCGCGGTTGGTGGCCACGTTCTCCAGTTTATGGACGAGGCATACGCTTTTCTAGAATGCGTACGAGACGACGCCATGTGCCGGGCCATCTGCGCCTGAACTCGCGCCAGTACCGAGCCTGCTCCTGCGGTGACAGCTTCTCCATGTCTCGCAAGTTGCATTCTTAATTTTTTTCTTAGGATGTATGAGTGGCTTGGGAGCTTTAGGGTCAAGGTAACGTCCTGATCCGAATTCGGTGCTCGTTAACCCACCCTTGCTACGGTTGCATGCAAGACAGGATGGGACGAGGTTGCTCAAATTATCAGTGCCGCCCCTGCTAAGAGGATTGCTGTGGTCTATCTCCCAAGAACCGCGGCCATCCACTCTCCCATAAGCATTGAACGAGAGCTTCTTACCGCAATGGAAGCAACGGCCCGCGGTCTTTTCAAAGATGACGTGAAGTCGGTCGTCTTGCATATTCATGATGCACTATACACTACCCCTTGACCACGCCCAAGGGCCGCACCTTGGCCACGCTGCGGCTGATGCCAGCGCCGTCGGCCACCCGCACCACCTCCGCCACATCCTTGTAGGCCTCCGAGGCCTCCTCCGCCAGGGACCTGGGGCTAACGACCCGGGCCGTAATCCCCTGCTCCTCCAGCCGCTTCAGGATGTTCACCCCCTTGAGGGCGCGCAGGGCGGCCCCGCGGCTGGCCCGGCGCCCCGCCCCGTGGCAGGTGGAGCCCCAGGTCTCTCTCATGGCCGCCTCGGTGCCCACGGCCACATAGGAGTAGCGCCCCATGTCGCCGGGGATGAGCACCGGCTGGCCCACGCCCCGGTAGCGGGCGGGCACCTCGGGATGCCCCGGCGGGAAGGCCCGGGTCGCCCCCTTGCGGTGCACGCAGAGGGGTGTGGGTTTCCCCTTCACCGGGTGGGTCTCCAGCTTGGCGATGTTGTGGGCCACATCGTAGACCAGCCACATCCCCAGGTCGCGCGGGCTCTGGCGGAGCACCTGGCCGAAGGCCTCCCGCACCCAGTGAGTGATGGCCTGGCGGTTGGCCCAGGCGTAGTTGGCAGCCCCGGCCATGGCGGCGAGGTAGTCCTGGCCCTCCGGCGAGCGCACCGGGGCCCCGGCCAGTTGGCGGTCCGGCAGGACGACGCCGTAGCGCGGCACCGCCCCCGCCATGACCTTGAGGTAGTCGTCGCAGACCTGGTAGCCCAGGCCCCGGGAACCGGTGTGGATGAAGACGGTGACCTGCCCCACTGCCTCGATGCCCAGGACGCGGGCCGCCTCAGCGTCGTAAATCTCCTCCACCACCTGGACCTCCAGGAAGTGGTTGCCGGAGCCCAGGGTTCCCAGTTGGGGGACGCCTCGCTCCTTGGCCCGGGCGCTGATTTTATCGGGGTCAGCGCCCTTCATCTCCCCGCCCTCCTCGGCGTGGATGAGGTCTGACGGCTCCCCGTAGCCCGACTCCACGGCCCAGCGTGCCCCCTTGCGCAGCACCTCGTCGATTTCTTTCCCCCGCAGGCGGATTTTGCCCTTGGTCCCCAGGCCCGAGGGCACGGCGACGAACATGGCATCCACCAGCTCCGCGATTTTGGGCTTCACTTCAGAGACGGTGAGGTTGGTGTGCAGGAGGCGCACGCCGCAGTTGATGTCGAAGCCCACGCCTCCCGGGGAGACCAGGCCGTCGGCCTGGCGGGTGGCGGCCACCCCCCCGATGGGGAAGCCGTAGCCCCAGTGGATGTCCGGCATGGCCAGGGACGAGCCCACAATCCCCGGCAGGGTGGCCACATTGGCCGCCTGCTCCAGGGAGAAGTCCTCCCGGATGTGCTTCATCATGGCCTCGTCGGCATAGACGATGGCGTTGGTGAGCATCCCGGGCTTGTAGGATTGGGGTATCTCCCAGCGGAACTCGTCCACCTGCTGCAGCGGCCCTTCCCAACGCTTGGTCATGGCCCACCTCCCGCCTGGATTTTGGTGGCCTTCAAGATGTCATAAGTCCAGGATGACTCGCACCCGGCAGGGCTCCCCTTCGGCCACCTCTATCATGTGGTAGGTGGCAGACTTGATGGCGGTGCGCAGGCGGTGTCGCCCCGGATCGATGGTCTCGCCCCAGGCCTCCGCCGTGAGGGCTGTCTCCGTAAGTTCCGTCACCTGGAAGCGGCAGAAGAGGAGCTCCTCGGCGTCCACATGGTAGAGGAGGGCGTTGAGCCAGGCCACCAGCAGGGCCTCCCGGTCCGGGGCGCTGACGGCGATTTCCCGCTTCACCCTGGCCCTTACCCCGCGCCGGCCGGCGATGATGGTGAACATGCCGTAGGCGGCGTTGGCGAAGGCCTCCCGCAGGTCGTGCCCGTAGGCTACGAGGCCGGTGTCGGCGGTGTGCTCCAGCAGGCGGTAGCGGCGCATGGGGGGCCTCCTGGCCGGGGCTTCACCTAATTATAGCAAGGGTGGGCCAGGGGGCATGAATGACGGCGCTGGTGTGGGTGGGGCGAGGCTAAAAGTGATTGCCATTAGGCAGGACTGCGAGTTCCGTATCGCTCACGTGCTCCACTTGCCACTGCTCATTCACCCACAGCCCCAGGATGCGAGCGGGGAACCCCCAGGAGGCGATAACCCCGATGCATTCTCTGATTTGCCGCAGGTGCTCCTCTCTGGAGACGGGGTTGGCGGCGCAGTCATAGTGGCCCACAATGGCAATGGCGCGGGAGCCGTGGGCGCTGATTGACACCTGGACTTTTTGTCTTATTGCCTCTACCACTCCCGCAGTTCCCTGGGTCAGGGCCTTGTCGGGGCCGGGCTCTGTGACCTTGTCAATATAATCGACGCCCAGATGCTCTTTCATCCATTCTAGTACCGGCCCCTGGACGCGCCCGTCGATGCAGTTGATGGCGGTGGCGAATCTGCCGCGTTGCGCTGGCATCGTGCACCTCCCTGGGATATGGGGACATTTTACAGGATTATTTGAGCGGAGGCGAATTTGCTCTAACTGGGTATGCTATTATATGGGTATGGAACCGCGCTTCCTCGTGGACGCCAATGTGGGCAAGCTGGCCCGGTGGCTGCGCCGCTTGGGCTATGACGCCACCTTCCACCCCAGTCAGGAGGACGACTCGTCCCTGGTGCGGACGGCCCTTAACGAGGGCCGTATTGTCCTCACCCGGGATGGCCACATCGCCAGCCGGGGCCTCGCCCGCAGCGGCCGCCTGCGGGTGATTCACATCCATGCTGACGACATCGCCTCCCAGATGCGCCAGGTGTTGGCCACCCTGCCCCTGGAGGCGGAGGCGCGTCCCTTCACCCGCTGCCTGGACTGCAATGTGGAACTCCTGCCCCTGGAGAAGTGGGACGCCCTGGGCCGGGTCCCGCCTTATGTCTTCGAGACCCAAAAAACCTTTAGCCACTGCCCCCAGTGCGGGCGCACCTTCTGGCAGGGGACTCACTGGGCCCATATGAAGCAGGCGCTGGCCCAAGTCACGGAGCCGTCCCCGTGAGACAAGCCGCCTTCATCTACGATAAGCAGGTCTCCCAGCATGTGGTGCGCACCGACCATGTGATGCGGCCCACCCGTCTCCAGTTCACCTACGAGCTCCTGGAGGCCTATGGGGCCTTCAAGCTCCCCAATTCCCGCCTGGTGGCCCCGCGCCACGCCACCGCGGAGGAGCTCCGTATCTTCCACACCCCCAGATATGTGGAGGCGGTGCAGCGCTTCTCCCGCGGCGAGGGCCTGGAGGAGCAGGGGGAATACAACTTCGCCGACGATGGGGACAACCCTGTCTATCCCGGCATGTATGAGGCGGCCTGCCTGGCGGTGGGGGGCACCCTGGTGGCCGTGGACGAGGTGCGCTCGGGCCGGGCACGGGTGGCCTTCAATGTGGCCGGGGGATATCACCACGCAGCCTCCGAGTACGCCTCGGGCTTCTGCATCTTCAACGACATCGCCGTGGCCGTCCACCACTTGGTGAAGCAGGGCCTCCGCGTGGCCTACATCGACATCGATGCCCACCACGGCGACGGCCTCCAGGATGCCTTCTACGGCAGCGACCGCGTGCTGAAAATCTCCCTCCACGAGACGGGCCGCTACCTCTTCCCCGGCACAGGCCAGGTGGAGGAAATCGGCACCGGCCCCGGCCTCGGCTACTCCGTCAACCTCCCCCTGGCTCCCCATACCACCGATGACACCTATCTCTGGGCCTTCGACCAGGTGGTGCCCGAGCTTATCGAGTGCTTCAAGCCCGACCTGCTGGTCACCCAGCTGGGCACCGATACCCACTACAAAGACCCCCTGACCCACCTGTGCCTTACTGCCCAGGGGTATGCCGAGGTGGTGAAGCGCCTGGCGGCTCTGGACCGCCCCTGGGTGGCCGTGGGAGGCGGCGGCTACGAGATGAGCGTAGTCCCCCGCACCTGGACTTTGGCCTACGGCGCCATGCTAGGGGTGGACTGGCCCGATGAAATCCCCCACGAGTACTGGGAGAAGTACGGCATCTCCTTGTTGCGGGATGCCGAGGGGCCAAACATTGACCCCGCTGTCAGCGCTGCCGCCCGGCGCACCGCCGAGGATTCCGTGGCTCACCTCAAGCGCCTGGTTTTCCCCTTTCACCGTGTCTGAGGTCGTGTCAGGATATTGCGCCCTAATTTAGGGGTGTCTCCCCAATCTTTCTCTTCCCTCTCTTGCAGGGGGAGTTCAGAGGGGCCAGGCCCCTTGGGCAGGGGCCTGCGGTGTTCCCCAGCCATCTTCTCCGCCCTCTTCTCCTGAAGGAGAAGGGGGCCAGGGGGATGAGGTATCTGACCTCAGGATGGGGTTTGGAGGGCGGGTGTCAGCCTGATGGGAAACTCAAGCCGGCCTACGGCATAAAGGGCAGTCGCCCCTGGGCCCCGTAGAGGATGCCCGCGGAGGTCAGCAGCCAGAGGAGGATATCCACAATCAGGGGCCAGTCGGTGAGGAGGATTTCCTCGGGGGCATGGCCCAGGTTGCGCCGGTGCACCAGGTAGAGATAGCGGAAAACCCCATAGGCCACGAAGGGGATGGTGAGCATCATGGCGTGGCTTTTGGGCAGGTTCTCCGCCGTGAAGGTGTAGAGGCTGTATCCCATGATGGTGGCGGCGGCCACCACCGCCAGCATCTCGTCCAGGAGGTGTATGGAGTAGGACTGGAAGGCCTCCCGGTGCTGAGCGGCGTCGGCTCCCAGCAGAGCCAGCTCCTGTCGTCGCTTGGCCAGGGCCAGGAGGAGGGCCAGGAGGAAGGTACAGAGGTAGAGCCAGGGGGAGATGGGGACACCGATGGCCAGGGCCCCCGCGGCGGCCCGGAGCACGAACCCCGCCGCGATGACGAAGACATCGATGATGGCCCGGCGCAGGGCGAAGGTGTAGAGGAGGGCCAGGGCCCAGTAGGCCCATGCCGCCAGGCCAAACCCCAGACTCCACCAGAGGCTGAAGGGCAGGACCGCCGCGAAGATAACCGCCGCCGTCCCCAGGGCCGCACTCCGGCTCAGCCTCCCCGAGGCCAGGGGCCGCTGCTTTTTCAGGGGATGCCCCCTGTCCCGCTCCAAATCAGCTAAGTCGTTCACCAGATAGTCGGCTCCGGAGAGCAGGCAGAAGAGGACGAAGCCCACGGTCGCCAGGGCCAGGGGCCCGGGCTCCACCTTCACCGCGAAGACCAGGGGCAGGTAGATGATGAGGTTCTTGCTCCACTGCCGCGGCCGCAGGGAGGCCACCAGAAGCCTGAGGGTAGTCAATGGGACAGCGCTCCAGTTGAGGGGTGAAAAACAGGTATCATTGATATTGTGGCCTTGACTCTAATATAATGTAAGCCTGTGGCAAAAGGCAACGGACATATGGCCAAAAGGCGAGTCGATGCTCTCCTGGTGGAGCGGGGCCTGGCCCCCAGCACGGAGAAGGCCCGAGCCCTCATCATGGCGGGGGCAGTGCGGGTGGGGGAGGAGATGCCCCTCAAGCCAGGCAGCCTGGCCTCGCCTGAAGCCTCCCTGCGAGTGGTGGCGCCGCCGACCTTCGTGAGCCGCGGCGGCCAGAAGCTGACCCATGCCCTGGACGCCTTTCACTTGGAGGTGGAGGGCAAGGTGGCCCTGGATGTGGGCGCCTCCACCGGGGGCTTCACCGACTGCCTTCTGCAGCGGGGGGCCAGGCGGGTCTATGCCCTGGATGTGGGCTACGGCCAGCTGGACTACCGGCTCCGCACCGACCCGCGCGTGGTGGTCATGGAGCGGGTCAACGCCCGCTATCCCTTCGATCTGCCCGAGGCGGTAGACCTGGCCACCATGGATGTCTCTTTCATCTCCGTGGAGAAGGTGATACCCGCGCTGGCGGGTCATCTCAAGGCGGGCGGGTGTCTCCTTGTCCTCCTCAAGCCCCAGTTTGAGCTGCCCAGGGGGAGCACGGAGAAAAAGGGCGTGGTCAGAGACCCTAGGCTTCACGCCCAGGCGCTGGCCCGCTTCCTGGCCTGGGCTGGGGACGAAGGCTGGCTCTTTCAGGGGGTGGTGCCCTCCCCCCTCCTGGGGGCCGCGGGCAACCGGGAGTTCCTGGCACTTCTGGAGAAGCCGGGGGCGGAGTGAAGTGAAAAAAGTCGGGTTTATCTATCATCCCAAGTTGGAGCGGGCCGTTGCCCTGGCCCAGGAGCTGGCCCGTGCCCTGGAGGGGAAAAAGGCGGCCCCCTGGCTCAGCTCCGCCTGGGATGAGGATGGCGCCCGTGCCCATGTCCCCGGCAGCGAGCTCCTGGTAAGCATCGGCGGTGACGGCACTATGCTGCGGGCCACCCGCATGGCGGTGCCCTGGGGCGTGCCCGTCCTGGGGGTGAACCTGGGCCGCCTGGGCTTTATCACCGAGTTGGGCCCGGAGGAGGTGGTCGAGGCCCTGCCGCACTTCCTGGCGGGCGAGGGCTGCGTCGATGAGCGCGCCTTGCTCCAGGTGGAGCTCAAGGGCGAGGCTCTACACAGCCTGGCCCTCAACGACGCCGTGGTGGGGCGGGGCAAGGATCCACGGGTGGTCTATGTGGAGACGGTCATCGACGGCGAGCCTCTCACCACCTTCAAGGCCGACGGTGTCCTGGTGTCCACCGCCACGGGCAGCACCGGCTACGCCCTGGCCGCGGGCGGCCCCATCCTGTCCCCCTGGTCCCAGGACCTGCTCCTCAAGGCTATCGCCCCTCACCTGTCCCTGGCCTTCGCCCTGGTTCTCCCGCCGGAGGCAGCGGTGGAGCTCCGGGTTCACTGTGACCATCAGGCCTCCCTCACCCTGGACGGCCAAATCGAGCGGCCTCTGGAGGATGGCGACCTGGTTCGGGTGCGGCGCAGCCCCTTGATGGCCCGCTTCCTGCGTCGTCAGACTACGGGTATTTTCTATCGCACCCTGGTGGAGAGGCTCTCCCGCCAAAATCGGGGGTCTGGGGGTTAAAACATGGAGACCAGCGCCGTGAAGATAGCCAAGGCCAGAATCGGGGACGCCCCCGTCATGCACAAGCTCATCAACTTCTTCGCCGACCGGGGTGAGATGTTGCCGCGCCCTCTGAGTGAGATTTACGAGAACATCCGCGACTACTTCGTGGCCCGAGAGGGCGATGTCGTGGTGGCCTGCGTGGCCCTCCATGTGGCCTGGGGTGACCTGGCGGAAATCAAGTCCCTGGCGGTGGAGGAGTCGCGTCAGAGCCAGGGGCTGGGCTTCGAGTTGGTGCGAGCTTGCCTGGAAGAGGCCCGGGCCCTGGAAATCCCCACGCTATTCTGCCTCACTTACAAGCCTGCCTTCTTCGAGAAGCTGGGCTTCCGCCAGGTTGATGTCATGTCCCTGCCCCGCAAGGTGTGGGGGGAGTGCTACCGCTGCTCTAAGTTCCCCAATTGCGACGAGACCGCCCTGGTCCTGAGCCTGGCCCCCAAGTCCCTTTGAGTAAGGTGGCCACTCTGACGGGGGTTCGGAGGGAAGGTCAAATCTTCTTTCAAGGAGCCAGAGCTCTTTCCTGGACAACCTTGCAATTATGAGCCATATTGGACTGCATTCCCCGAAGGGCTGTCCTTTAGCCGAGGTTGTTGGAGAAGGACAATTCAGCTAGAATAGCGTTGAGCTTTGCTTCCAGAGGTTTTCATCTTTTGCCTGCGCCAAGAGTCGAGTGTCATGACGGCACGCGCTGGCTTCGGCAGACCCCAGAGCTGCTTTTGAGGAGATGGCCCGGCCGCTTAAGGGCATCATCCCGTGTCAAATCTGATAATGAGAAAGGAGAGAAACCTTGTCGCAGGTCTCTCAGGAGCTGAATCTTAAGGGAGAAGTCTGCCCTTATACCTTTATCAAATCCAAGCTTGCCCTGGAGGAGTTGGAGGTGGGCCAGGTCCTTCAGGTAGTGGTGGATCACCTCCCTGCCGTGGAGAATGTCCCCCGCAGTATGGAGAACGAGGGGCAGAAGATTCTGAGAGTAGCCCAGGTCAACCGCACCGACTGGGAAATCGTGATAGAGAAAGTGGTATAGGCCAGGCTGAGCAAGCGACTTGAAGAAGCGGACTATTAGCAGCTCCCTTGGGTTGTACTGGGCCAGCCATATCTCCTGCCATTGCTGTGGAGCCGGGAAAGCACTGGACCTCCGGCCATAGTATGACGGGCTGGGGCAACCCCCCCGGCAAAGTCGAAGAGCTGTGTGTTATGAAACATGGTGACACTATTGACAGGTCTCAGATAAGCTGCTATTCTGCCTAATCGGATAGTCTACTTAGTGGATTTACAATTCACATATTGAGGATGGCCTTGGCCTTAACTCCGGAGAAAATCGCTCAAGAGTTGGTAATATTTCTGGGGATGACGCTTCGCCCGGTGGGGGTGAAGGTGCTTGCTGCCCTGGATGGCCCACCTCCGTCCTTCACCGATAAGCGCCGCACTTTCTGTGGCTTCGTCCTTGAGGCAGCTAAGGGCAAGGACTTCCTGATTACCATGGGGGATCTGGACTGCCTCAATGCCGAAATCTCGTTGGGCTTCAGAGAGCCCAAATTCGTCAACATTGAGCCTCGCCTGAAAATCCGCACCCAGGCTATACGCATCGGTCCGGTGGAGGAGGCCGATGTGGTCCTCCTCATCCTGAACTCGGAGCAGGTGATGACCATGGCTATCCTCTTGGACGGTATGACCGCCCGCTTCAAAGGGGATATGGCGGTATGTGGCGAAGGGGTGGCCCAGGTGGTCCTGGATGGGCAGCCCAATGTGTCCTTCCTGTGCAATGGGGCTCGTCTCCGGGGAGGAGGCTACGGCACCAACGACATCATCCTCTCCTTGCCCTACCAGACACTCTTGGAACTGCCTGGCAAGATGGGCAAGTATAAGTCCCTCAGCCGCAAGGCCAAGGCGGGGTTGGAGCAAATCCTTCTACGCTTCCGCTAGCTAAAAATCCACCGGGAGTTGGAGGAACACCGTGACCTGTCATGCCGGGCCTCCCCACGGGCCTGACGCTAATCAAATTAGGAGGTACCAAATGAGAAGGGCGCCGGGACTTTTTTTTGGACTGGCTGGCTGGGTAGCCTGCGACTGGGAGCGCCGGGTTGGGGCTCTGGCCCTGGGGGCTGCCATCTTGGCCCTCTCGGCCGCCTGCGCCACCCCCACCCCTGTCCCCACTCCCACCCCCAGGCCCACTCCCGTGGGCTTCGCCAACCCCCAGCTCCTGGTGGAGACGGCTGGGCTGTCCCAGCGCCTGGGAGAAAAGGGCCTAGTGATTGTGGACACGCGCCCCGCGGCGGACTACGACAAAGGCCATATCAAGGGCGCGGTGAACATCCCCGTGGCCGATACTTTCCTTAAGGATTCACCCATTCCCCAGATGGCCGGCTCCAAGGAGCAAATAGAACAACTCTTCGGCGCTAAGGGCATCGGCAATGATGTCAAGGTTGTTGCCTACGGCGTCGGCAAGGATACCAACGCGTCGCGTGTATTCTGGACCCTGGAGTACTATGGCCATAAGAATGTGGCCGTCCTCAACGGCGGCTATACCAAGTGGGTGGCAGAGAAGCTCCCCACAGAGACGGCGGCCCCCGCCATAACCTCGGCCAAGTTCGTGGCCGCGGCGAATCCCTCTCTGCTAGCTACCAAGGAGCAAGTCCTGGGAGTGGCGGGGAAGGGCACGGTGCAGCTGGTGGACGCCCGCTCCCCGGCGGAGTATGCGGGCACCGATCTCCGGGCGACCCGGGGCGGCCGCATCCCCGGGGCCAAGAATCTCGATTGGACGACTCTCTTCACAGAAGGGGATGTGCCCGTCCTCAAGTCGGTGTCGGAGCTGACGACCATGTATCAGGCGGCCGGGGCTACTGATAAGAGCAAGGAGACCTGGGCCTACTGCCAGACCGGCCAGCGCTCCGCGGTCTCCTACTTCACCCTGCGCCTGCTGGGCTATGAGAAGGTCCGCAACTACGATGGCTCCTGGGTGGAGTGGGGCAATGACCCCAGCACCCCCATCGAGAAATAAGAATGGGTCAGGGGAGGGCCTAGCCCTGGAGCCGGGCTCTCCCCCACCAAGGCTGCACCAGTGAGAAGACGGACAGCACGGACAAGGGCCCTGTGGTGGCTGGTGGCCCTGCTGGCCCTTTTCTATCTGGCCTGGCATCTGATGGCCCTGGTGAACGCCTTCGTCTGGCTGTCCACCATGCCCGACCTTTGGTATGTACTGGGGGCGCTTCTCAATGCCCCCTTGGGCCTCTACTTCGATGGGGCCTTCGCCCTGTTGGGTGGTCTCCGGTGGCCCTATTGGGCCTATGCCCTGGCCACCAGGGTGCCCCTGCTCCTGGTCTCTGGGGCCTTCGTGGGGCTGGGCCTGAGGCGGGCCTTGAAGTAAATGGCCCAGGAGACCCTGTCATGGTTTATGGCTTATTAGGGGCCTTCTCACTATGGTGGAAAGCGTTTGTTATAGCTAGGCCGGAGGTACCTCATGGGCCTTGAGTTCGACGGCGTTCTCTACTCTCCACCTGCGGTGCAGTTGCGTCGCGGCGAGGTCTATCTTCTCATCGATCCCGAGGCCCCTAACTGGGTGAGCGTCGATGCGACCGGGGCCCGGGCCCTGCGCCTCTGTGATGGGCGTCGCACTTTTTCCGAGGTGCTCTCGTCCCTGGGGTATGGGGTCGATTCCCAGGGGCTGGCCGCCTTTTTGGGTCGGGCGGCTGAGGTGGGCTTCGTGGCCAATGCCCCCAACCTGAGCCCGGCCTACCGGGGTCGGGGAGCAGCCATCGGGCCCCAGAGGTTGGAGGAGCTGTGGATTTACACCAACAACTCCTGCAACCTATCCTGCGCCCACTGTCTGGTGAGCGGTGGTGAGTGGCTGCCCGGCCAGCCCACCGCCACCGAAATCAGGGGCTGGGTGGAGGAGGCCTTGCGCTTGGGGGCCCAGCGGCTTTACTTCACCGGCGGCGAGCCTTTTCTGCGCCAGGACATCTTCGACCTTATTGACTATGCGATGAAGCGTTGCGAGCTGGTCATCCTGAGCAATGGCACGCTCTTGGATGAGGAGGCGGTGGCTCGCCTCGCTCCCTATGCCGGACGGCCCTTGCTGCTTCAGATTAGCCTGGAGGCTCCGGAGGCAGTGCCCCACGATGCTTTGCGCGGGACTGGCAGCTTCCAGAAGACGGTAGCGGCTCTGAAGCGGCTGCTGTCGGCGGGTTTGGAGCCTACGGTGACCACTACTCTCACCGCCCTCAACGCGAGCAGGGTGGTGGACACTTCCCGCTTTCTGGCAGGGCTGGGGATAAAGAACCACCACATCCTCTGGCTCCATGGTCGGGGGCGGCTGCGCCGCAACCGGGAGCGGCTTGCGGTGTCGGGAGAGCGAGTGCAGGAAATCATGGCGGAACTGCGGGAGGCGTGTGCCCATCTCCCCATTACCGTGGACAACTTCGCATCCCTCAAGGTGCGGGCTCGAGGCAAGCGGGGCTATAAGCATGACCTCTGCAATGCCTGCTATTCCCTCCTTAGCATCGGGCCCGACGGCCATGTCTATCCCTGCGCCTCCCTCACCGGGGCGCCCCAGTTCGACGGTGGCGATGTGCGCGCTCGTCCCCTGGGAGAGATATGGCGGGAGGCGTCGTCCTTCCAGTGGGTGCGGGAGAATAGCGTGCAGAAGCGGGTGGGGTGCTCCGCTTGTTTCCTGAAGTATATCTGTGGGGGCGGCTGCTTCTGTCAGGCCTACTATGACTACGAGATGTCCACCGGGGAAGGTTGCCTCATGGCCCCAGACCCGTACTGCGGGGTCTATAAATCGCAACTGGTGGAGATGATGTGGGCCGAGGCCCTGCCCCAGGAGGCGCCGGTGACACCGGGACCCCATCTCTATCAGGCCATGGCCAGTGAGCTTCCCAGCTGTGCCCTGAGCTCCACCAAGACCCTGGATGCGGCCTTCCAGGTGGGGACTTATCACTGCTCCTGCGTCCTGGCCCTGGAGGCTAAAGGGATATGATGGGTCGCCGGGGCCAGATTGTCCTGGTGCTGGGTTTGGGGGCCCTGTTCGGCCTGACCTATGCCCTGTCGCCTGGCTTCCGAGACGGGATAGGTGAGGCAGCAGGGCTTCTGGCTCGGGGCGATGTGCTCCGGTTTAAAGAGTATCTCCTGGCCTTTGGGCTGTGGGCGCCCCTTATCTCCGCTGCCCTCATGGTCTTTCAGTCGGTGGTGGCCCCTCTGCCCTCCTTCGTCATCACGGTGACCAATGGCCTTCTCTTTGGAGCCTTCTGGGGCACCATCCTCTCTTGGAGCAGCTCCATGGTGGGGGCGGCGCTGACCTTCTACATCGGCCGGGCCCTGGGGCGGCCGGTGCTGGAGCGGGCCCTGGGGGCACGGGCCCTGGGCCTGGTGGACCGCTTCTTTCGGCGCTATGGCCGCTTTGCGGTGCTCTTGGCGCGGCTTATCCCCATCATGTCCTTCGACCTGGTGTCCTATGCCGCCGGGCCTACGGCTATTGGCTCCTGGGAGTTCTTCATCGCCACTGGGCTCGGCCAGCTCCCAGCCACGGTGATATACTCTATTCTGGGAGAGAGGCTGTCCGATACCGCTAACCTCTGGTTATGGGTAGTCGGGGCCTTGGCCCTGCTCCTGGCACTGGCCTGGGGAGCCAAGGTCATCTTCGAACGCCGCCTTCTCGGGGAGGCAGACCAACCACAAGAAGGAAAGTGACTGGCTCAAGCCCTTCGTCTTGACATGCCTGGGGACTATGGGCTGTCGGTAATACGCGAGGAAATATGCGGTTGAAAGCGATGCCCGTAGAGGAAACCCAGGGTAGACCAGCGCAGAACGGGCGCTGGCTCCTCTGGGCTCTCCGCATCGCTGTGAGTGGAGGGCTCCTCTACCTTCTCCTGAGTCGGGTGGGCTTCACCTCGTTCTGGGAAGAGGCTCGGCAAGCTGACCTTCGTTGGCTGGTGGTGGGGGTGCTCTTGGTGGTGCTGGCCCTGGTGGTGAGCGCTTACAAATGGGGCCTGCTCCTAGCGGCTCAAGGCACCCCGGTCTCTACTCCCAGGCTTTTCGTCTATTATCTGGTAGGCCTTTTCTTCAATAATTTCCTCCCCTCCAACATCGGTGGGGATGTGGTGCGCATTCACGATGTAGCCCGACATACCGGCAAAGGGCCAGAAGCGGCGGCCTCGGTCATCGGGGAAAGGCTTCTGGCCTCCCTGGGCCTGGGGCTGATGGCCGTATTGGGGCTGGCCCTAGGTTATCAGGTCTCAGGGGGATTTTCCGGCATAGTCCTGGGGGTCCTTCTGATCTCCGCCGCCCTGGTGGCGCCCTTCGCTAGCGCCCGCCTGCGCCGAGCTATCTCCCTGCGATTGAAGCTGCCCGGCTGGCTCTCCCCGGGGCGAAGGCTGGAGCAGGTGGCGAACAGCCTGGCAACCAGCTTCTCCCAACCCCGGACAGTGGTCTGGGTGGTGTTCTGGAGCCTGGTCTTCCAGCTAGTGCTGGTCTGCTTGAATTGGGCCATCTTCATGTCTTTGGGGGTGAACATCCCCCCTGCGTACTACTTTCTCTTTACCCCCATTATCATGGCAATCCAGATTATGCCCATCTCCATCAATGGCCTGGGGGTCCGCGAGGGAGCCTATGTCTATTTCTTCGGCTGGGCGGGGGTGTCTGCCGCCCAGGCCATAGCGGGCTCTCTTTTCTTCTGGGCCCTGGTGGGCTTGGTGAGCTTGGTCGGCGGGGTTATCTTTGCCTTTCGCAAGTAGCTGAAACATGATATCCATCGTCATCCCGGTTCTAAATGAAGCGTCGACCATCGCCGGGACGCTGGGGCGTGTTTTAGCCCTAGAGGGCAACTACGAGGTCATAGTGGTGGATGGGGGCAGCAGCGACCCTACGGTGGCAATGGCCAGCCGCTACGCCAGGGTGCTTTCAAGCTCGCGGGGGCGGGCCTGGCAGATGAACCTGGGCGCTAGCGAGGCCCGGGGCGATGTGCTCCTTTTTCTGCATGCGGATACGCTCTTGCCGCAGGGAGCGCTCGCAGCGATGGAGTGCGCGCTGAGGGACCCCAGGGTGGTAGGAGGACGGTTCCAGCTCAGACTAGACCACCCTGGTTGGATTTATCGCGCTATCGCCTTTAGCATTAACCTGCGTGACCGGTTTTTCGGTGGATTTACTGGCGACCAGGGCATCTTTGTGCGGGCCAGCGTGTTCCGCGCGCTGGGCGGCTATTGTGAAATCACCCTCATGGAGGATTTGGATCTCGGGAAGCGAATGACCCGGGTGGGCCGGGCAGCCAGGGTTCCCCTCAAGGTCGTCACCTCGGCCCGCCGCTGGCGGAGAGACGGGGTCCTCAGGACCGTTCTCTTGATGTGGCTGCTGCGTCTTCTGTTTATGTTGGGCTGCCCTCCGGCTCAGCTGAAACGATTTTATGGTGAGGCCCGATGAGCGGACCTGCCCTGGCTATTATGGCTCGGGAGCCAGTCCCCGGTCAGGTCAAGACCAGGCTCGGGCCCCACTTGACCCCGGTACAGAGCGCCGAGCTGTATTCGGCCTTCCTGCATGACACGGTGGAACTGGTCGCCTCCCTGAGCACATATACTCCGTTCCTGGCCTTCACACCACCGGAGGCAGAAACCTTCTTCCGGCAGTCTATGCCGCCTTCTGTTAGCCTGTTGCGCCAAGGCGACGGCGACTTGGGTCAAAAACTCTACAGCGTTTTCCGGGAGCTTGACCAGAGGGGATACTCCCCGATATTGGCCGTCGGCAGTGACCATCCCACCATGCAGCCGGACCACCTAGAGGCTGCGGTAGAGCGGCTCCGTCATTGCCAGGTATGCTTGGGGCCGAGTCACGACGGCGGATACTATCTCATCGGAGCACGAGCTGCTCACCGCTGTCTTTTTGAGGGTATACCCTGGAGCACGCCGCAGGTGCTCCAGGCTACTGTCGAAAGAGCCAAGGCGGCAGGGTTGTCACTGGGCTTGCTGGAAATCTGCCCTGATGTGGATACCATTGGTGATCTGCACCGCTTGCGTCTGGAGGTGCAGCAGCTAGTGAAGCGCCAGGGGGCCAAGGTGCCCCGTTGCACCTGGGCTTTTCTGGAGAGGGTCAACCCCAGCACTTCTTTGTGATGTCCTCGTGAGCCGACATTACCAAAAAGGACGGAGGCTTAAGGCCTTGTGAGGCAGTGGAATGTCGCCTGCTGGATCACCGCCTCCCGGCTGGCGTTGTTGCTGCTGGTGCTGTTGGCGGTTCCGCTCGGAGGGAGCCACGGCCTGCTGGCAGGCGCATCCCTCTGCGCGTTCGCAGGGGTGACCGACGCAGCTGACGGCTATGTGGCGCGGAGATTGGGATGTGTCACTCATATGGGCGGCCAGCTTGACCTGATAGTCGACAAGCTTTTCGTGTCGGCGATGGTGGTTTACCTCGCCTGGTTAGGGGTCATCCCCTTTTGGGTGCCGGCGACGATTGCTCTCCGCGAGGGGGCCGTCTCGCTGGCGCGCCTTTCAAAGTTCCGCAGCCATCCGCCGGCCCCGGATGCCTGGGGCAAGGCCAAAATGGCAACCTCCCTGGTGGCGATAGTCGGCCTGCTTTTGCGGCATGACCTGCATCAGGGTGGGTTGCTGGCCAAAGCCAGCGCATATATCCCGTTGTCTTCGGTACTGGAGTTGGCGCCGTGGATTATGGGCTTGGCGGTGGTGTTGACAGTCCTATCAGGGGCAAACTATCTGCTCAGCTACGGGATACCAGTTTCTGGAGGTAAGGCATTCCTTCCATGGAGCAACGCTGTAAGTTCGGTGGGACATCAGGGGGTCGTCGGAAGGGCGGGCTAGCGCTCTTGGCAGAAAGATGGGCTCGCGGCTGTTCCACTAAAGATGGCCAGCAGAAGGTAGGCATAATCTCCTTGAGACAAAAGTCACATACAGCGATGAAAGAAAAACATAGGATTATGAAAATAGCCTACAGCGCAGCTGTTGCAAGCGGACTGGACAAGTGGCCAAGCAGTTGAAACGCGGGGAGGGAACTGGAAGCAGGTCAGGTGTCATGACTAATCCTCATGATGGGTTGTTCGTTATTGGGGACCAGCAAAGGGTACTTCACTGGACCTATTCCGCTGCCACCATGACTGGCATCAGCCAAGAGGCAGCTCTCGGACAGCTTTGTCATGACCTGGTGGGGGGCTGCGATTATTTTGGCAGGCCAATATGTAGGCCCAACTGCACCGCCGTTGAGTCGCTACGAAACGGCCACCTGACGGGTCGCTGTTCCCTGCTTTTGCCGGCTGCCGAGGGCGGCTCGAGGCGGAAAATATTTTGCGAACTCGCCGCCCTACCAAGCGTTCCCGGCAGCGCTGTTGCGACTCTCTCCGAGCTACCCCTGGGGTCTTCTAGGGCATCGTCAGACCGTGCTTCTCAGGTTGCCACCACCAGCTTTTCCTCGGCCTTTGCTGGGCATATCGTATCTGATTTGGCTGCTCTCGCCACTTTAGCCACATCACTCTCATCGGAGCGCTTAGAGCAAAGCCTGGAGCAAGCTCTGAAATGGGTGAGCCAGGCGGTGGACGCCGAAGCGGCGGAATGTTTTCTGGTGGAGCCAAAGAGCCGCGACATGCTGCTCACGGCCTGCCACGGCCCCTTTAGAAGCGCCTTTTCCCAAATCACCCGTTTTCATCCCGGCGCTGGTTTCCCCGGCCTGGTGTCAAGTCGAGAAGCGCCGTTGGTGACCCAAAACCTTCGTCTGGACCCTCGCTACCTGCGGACGCGTGTCAAGGACAAGGGATTTCTTTCCTATGTCTGTGTGCCGCTCAGCGGCCCCTCGGGGGTCATGGGGACACTCAATGTCGCTGCCCGGCGCCCCAATTTTGATGTTGAACGGGCGCTGCGCTTCCTGACGTGGGCGAGTCGCCCCATCAGCACCGCCTTGCAAGGTGGTCTGCTTCAGAATAGGGAGCGCATGAGCAGCGCTTCCCTGGGGGCCCTCTTGGACACCAGCCGGGGTATGGACGGGCTCTTGCAGGCGGTGCTATCCAATCTGATACTTATTGGCAATGCCACCGGTGGGGTGCTGGCCCTCTACGACCGGCAGGTGGGCGGCCTGGTGCATCTGGTGAAACAGGGTGAGGTCGCGGCGGCGGTGTGCCCTCGCCCTAATGCCCAAGAGCCTCAAATGTGCCCTGCCCTGGCCCATGGTCGGGGGGAGGCACTTTACGGGCCTCGTAGCGGCTGGCCTGTGCCTTGCTGTGATGCACCCGCCAGAGGAGCGGTAGCCTACTGCTTACCGCTCCTGGTGGGAAGCGAGCGATTGGGCATTGTCCAGTTGGGGTACGGTGGCCGTGCTCCCTCTCCTCCCACCAAATACCTGGCGGCCTTGCAGAACGCCACCGGACAGGCGGCTGCCGTCCTTTGTCAGGGGTGGGCGAACCTGCAAAACCGAGAGCGAACGGTATATCTCCGGGGCGAAGAGCCATCTGGGCCAGGCCAAAGGGTTAACCTAGCCCAGGCTCAATCTGCTCAGCCCCCACGGGGGCGTGAGGAGGCCGACCTCGGGCGCGTTCGCCCCTTCCTGGAGGTTCACTGCCTCGGCCAGTTCCAACTGTACCGCCAGGGGACACTGGTCACCCCAGATGTGTTTGCGCGGCGGGGGGCCCTGACCCTACTCAAGATACTGCTCATCCACTTGGGGCGTCGTGTGCCGCGGGATACCCTGGTGGAGCTCCTGTGGCCCGAGGCAGACCCCCAAGCGGGCGCGAATCGCTTGCATGTAATGGTGCACACTTTGAGACAGGTGATTGAGCCTTCGCAGCGAGCGCAGCCCTTGGTCTACATTTGCCGTGATGGTGATAGCTATTACTTTAACCCTGACGCGCCCTATTATCTCGATGTGGAGGAATTTCGGGAGCTTGTCAGCCTGGGCGAGCGTTGGGAACGCGGTGGGGATTCTGTGAGGGCTATAGAGGCCTACGAAGCCGCTGCGGCGTCCTATCGGGGCGACCTCCTGGAGGACGAGCCCTACGCCGAGTGGTGCTTTGGGGAACGCGAACACCTTCGATTGACTAATCTCGATATTCTCCAGAGGCTCGGGGCGCTCCATGCAGAACAAGGTGCTCTGGACCGGAGCATCGCACGCTATCGGCAAGCCCTGCGCCTAGAGCCTCTGCGTGAGGAAAACCATCGAGGGCTCATGCGGGCCCTTCGGGATGCCGGACGGCGAGGCGAGGCGCTCCGCCAATATCAAGTATGCCAGGAAGTCCTGTGCCGCGAGCTGGATGTGGCCCCTTTGCCAGAAACGGAACAGCTGTATGCTCTAATTCGGGGCAACGGCGAATAATGATGTTTTGGTAAGCCTGCTTTTTTCCCGTGTCAACACCCGCTGGAAGCGGGTGTTGTTTTTTTGGCTCTCCTGTAAGTCTCCTGTAAGCCCGGTGAGGTAAACATAGGGGAGGATGGGTCTAAGTTGATATTGGTTGTATTCTTGAAGCTTTTTGGTGAGCGGCCCAGTCTTTTCCGTCTGGCAGTGTATGAGGAGCGGCTCCAGATAGGACTCACCAGATTTTAGACGCTTGCGCCAAAGCAACCAGGGAAAAAATCAGGGGTTGTGTGTAAGGGCGATGAAAGACCAGTATGCGAAAAGAGATCTGGGTGGAGCGAGTGCGTCCTTTATCATGCTGGTCTGGTTGGAGCCCCAGGATAGCGAGGTGGAGCCTGAGTGGCGCTGGCGAGTGCGCCATGTGCAAACGGGAGAACAAGCCTACTTTAGACGCGCTACTGATGTGTTGGCATTCATCACCAGACTGACAGGACTTCCGCCCCCTCAGTAAGACGAGTTCGGCTTTCAAACCTGTTCAGATGATAGGAAAGCTTTTAGCCGAGAGATTATGAAAAGAGACAGGGCTCTATTGGCGCAGGGCAAGAAGCCAGAATGGGATAAAAGGGTGGGTGACAAACCCCGAGAAAAAATCTGTTTAGCGCTATCCCTGGTGGCATTGTTCCTGCTTCTGGGAGCGGGGACCGCCGGAGCCCAAGGTCCGGCTCCTTCGGCTGAATACCGTGTATTCTTGGGCATGGATAGCCGGCTGGCGGTGTGGATAGTGTCCCAGCTGCACCTGATGTTCGCCGCCTTCGTGCTGGCGGTACCCATGTTTGCTCTGGTCATCGAGCTTATTGGCTGGCGGAGCAAGGAGCGGCGTTTCGACCTCTTGGCCCACGAGATGGCCCGGCTCTTGCCCCCTGCCTACTCCATTACGGCCATCCTGGGGGCGACATTAGCCTTTCTCCTGTTCACCCTCTACCCCAGGTTCATGGGGTATCTCGCCGATATCTTCGGGCCCACCATGGTGATTTATCCCCTATTCTTCCTGGGCGAGACCTTTTGCCTCTACTTCTATTACTACTCATGGCACCGGCTCCAAGGCAACCTGAAGTGGGCTCACCTGCTCCTCGGCCTTGCCCTGAACATCTTTGGCACCGCCGTCATGTTCATTGCCAACACCTGGGCCACCTTTATGATGACCCCCAACGGCGTGGACGCGGCGGGCAATCTGATTAGCCTGAACAACGCCATCTGGAACTTGGCGTGGATGCCCCTCAATATCCACCGTCTGATTGCCAACATCACCCTCGGTGCCCTCTTGGCCGGGGCCTATGCCGCCTACCGTTTCCTCACCGTGGAGCGCGCCGAAGAGCGGGCCTTCTACGACTGGATGGGATACACTGGGAACCTCATCGCCCTCTTCACCATGCTCTTTCTGCCCTTCGCTGGCTACTACTTCGGATTCGAGCTGTTCTCTTTCTCCGCCACCTACGGCGTGACCCTCATGGGAGGTGTCCTCTCCTGGCTCTTCATTATCCAAGCCATCGTCGTGGCGGTGCTCTTCATCGGGGCCGCCTATTACGCCTGGCTGGGGCTTCTACGCATCCCGGGGTCGGAGCCCCAACGGCGGTGGACCCCTGCCTTCAATACTATCCTCATCGTCGGCTTCATGATTTGGGCTACCCCTCACACCATGGCGGCCTCCATTGAGGAGTCCACCGGCGGGTTCCATCCCGTTCTGGGTGCCCTGGGGGTGATGGCGCCCAAGATGATTGCCGTCACCTTGATTCTGGTGGTGCTATACGCTAGCTATCTCCTCTACCGCCGGGCCGGCCGCGTTATCACTGTTTCCTGGAAGGATGTGGGGAATGCTATCCAGTGGGGAGTGCTGGCTTTGACGGCCCTGGCGATTATAGCTCTGGGGGTTTACGGCTACTTCGCTCCCTCCGAGGTGCGCATCACCACCTCTATCTTGCAAATCGTGGTTTTAATTGCGGGCATCCTCTTCACCTTTATCCTGGACGTGTTCCTCCTGCGGGGGTCTCAGGCGGTGGGTGTGGTACGTTGGGGCACCATGCCCCGGCGAGGTCAGTATGTCCTCATCGTCCTATCCTATGTCATCGTCTGGCTCATGGGGCTCATGGGCTATGCCCGAAGCGCCGCCCGCCTCAACTGGCATGTCTTCGGCATACTGGAGGATACCTCCCCTGGGGCTGGGCTTCCATCATTGGGGGAAGTGGCCGTCATCGTCACCATAATCACCCTAATCTTTTTTCTCCTGCTGGCGATATCTTTCGCCATCTCCGCCTTCATGGGGAGAAGCCTCGTCTCTGAAGTCGAAAGCCAGACCGAGGAGGAGCATCAATGACGTCAGCCGCCCGATACCTGGCCGCCACCATTCCGGCGCTGGCTGTCCTGGGGCTCTTTGTCTGGTTTGCCAACTGGATTCCCCAGACCCGCTGGGAGCCGCCGCAGAAGCAGGCGATAACCGCCAGCATGACTCCGGTCCAACTGGCGGCGTTGGGGGAAACTGTGACGCGCCAACGCGGCTGCCTGGCCTGCCACACCATCGAGCCTGGAGTAGGGGTCAAAGGGGGCGGGCGAGGGCCCAACTGGGCGGACATCGCCCTTCGGAGGGCTCAGGGCGTCCCCGGTGGGCAAGGGAACCTGGTGGACTATCTGGTGGAAGCGCTATATGAGCCTGGGGCATATTTAGTGGAGAGGTATGCCAATATTATGCCCGCGGCCACCGCTGCTCCCGCGAAGCTCACCTACGAGGAGATGGTGGCAGTGGTGGACTACCTCCAGTCCTTGGGGGGCCGGCCCTCCGTCAGGATTGGGGACATCCGTCGGCCCCCTGGCGCAGCGGGCGTGGGCGCCGCTCCTGCCCAAGCCGGCCTTCCTAAGGGGGAGACATCTACGGACCCGGTGGCTATTCTCGCCGGAAATGGGTGTTCCGCTTGCCATAGCCTGAAGCCCGGAGAGGTCTTGGTAGGGCCCTCCCTTGACCCCGCTGGCCTGAAACAGGGGGCGGCTCAAAGGGGAATTAGCACTGAGGCCTATATTATGGAGTCCATTGTCGCCCCCAACGCCTTCGTGAAGCCGGGGGCGGTGGCTGGTGTCATGCCCCAGGACTTCGGCACAAAGCTGACCGCTGGGCAATTGCAGGCCCTGGTCGCCTATCTTCTGTCGCCAAGGGGTGGACAATGAGAGCTGACCCCGCCCGCCGGCCTCGCTTCAACCTGCCCTCGCCTGTGGGCGCCTTCTTAATCCTGGCCGGGGCGTTTATCTTGCTGAAGCTCATACAGCCTGTCATACCCGGCAGCGTCATCCTTCTGTATATGGCTTTTGTGATAGCCGGTATCCTCATTCACATCACTCTGGACGATGGCCGGTTGAAGCGCTTCGGGGATTTCTTCATCGGGGCTGAGGGCGAGGGGGCTGCCACGCGAGCTCAACGCTGGGGCCTGCTTCTAGTGGTCCCCTTGGCCCTGGGCTGGTGGGCTTACGAGGCCACACGACCCAGCTATGCTCCCCCCGTGGAAATCTTTCAGCGTCACCCCACGGCCGGGGAGGAAATCCTGGGCCGGATAAAGGTGCCGGAGTGGGTGGCGACGCCCGCCAAGTGGAGCCCCCAAGCCATCGCCGAGGGCAAGGCTCTTTACCGGGGTAACTGCGCTGTCTGCCACGGCGATAACCTTGACGGCGAGGGTCCAGCGGCGGAGGGCTTCCGCTACCCCATCCGCCCCGCCAACTTCCGGGACTCGGGGACCATCGCGCAGCTAACCCTCCCCTATGTTTACTGGCGGCTCACCGTCGGTGGCATTCAGAACCAGTTCAGCAGCGCCATGCCCGCGTGGGTGGCTCCCGCCGACGCTGCCAACGCCACTACTCTTCATACCTATGACCTTACCCCAGACGAGGCGTGGAAGGTCATCATTTATCTTTACAAGACTACGGGCTTCGAGCCCAGGAAGGAATAGCCAGTGACATCGCAGCGGTTCGAGGGAACATTAGATGGCTGAAGATAAAATCTCCAGAAGGCAATTCCTCGTGGGGGCAGGCGCCCTGGCGGGGGGGCTGGCCACGCCTGCGGTGCTGCGACCCTTGGAGAAAGAGGGGCCGGGCTTTGTCGGGCGAAGCCTCGTACCCGCGACCCAGATTGGCAATCCCCTGGAATACTACCCGGGCAGGGCTTGGGAAGAAGTCTACAGAAACCAGTACTCCTATGACCGCTCTTTTACCTATGTCTGCTCTCCCAACGATACTCATGCCTGCCGCATTAACGCCTTTGTCCGTAATGGCATCGTGACCAGGGTCGAGCAATACTACGAGCACCAAAACTACCAGGATTTGTACGGCAACCGGGCTACTCAGACCTGGAACCCCCGGATGTGCCTCAAGGGCTACACCTTTCACCGTCGGGTCTATGGGCCCTACCGCCTGAAGTATCCCATGGTGCGTAAAGGGTGGAAAGAGTGGGCGGACGCCGCCTTCCCCTCCCTCTCCGACACCCCGGCTCTGCGCGCTAAATATAAGTTCGACTCCAGGGGCACCGATGAGTTCGTCCGCCTCTCCTGGGATGAAATCAACGGCTATCTAGCCAGGGGGCTTAGGGCTATCGCCACCACCTATAGCGGGGAAGCCGGCAGGCGGCGTCTCCTGGACCGGGATGGCTACCAGCCGGAGATGCTGGAGTACTGGGATGGGGCGGGCACCCGAACCATGAAGTTCCGGGGCGGCATGGGCCTGCTGGGGGTTATCGGGAAGTATGGGCTCTACCGTTTCAGCAATATGATGGCCCTTCTAGACGCCCAGGTGCGCGGGGTGGGCCACGAGGAGGCCCGGGGCAGCCGCAACTGGTCCAACTACACCTGGCACGGTGACCAGGCCCCCGGCCATCCCTTTGTCCACGGTTTGCAGGCCTCGGACATGGACTTCAACGACCTTCGCTCTTCCAAGCTCACTATCCAGGTGGGCAAGAATCTGATTGAGAACAAGATGCCAGAATCCCACTGGCTCAACGAGATTATGGAGCGGGGCGGCAAAATCGTGGTCATCGCCCCTGAATACAACCCCCCCGCCACCAAAGCCGACTACTGGATTTCCGTCCGCCCCGGCTTGTCTGATACCAGCATCTTTCTGGGCATCACCAAGCTCCTTATGGACAAAGGCTGGTACGATGAGGCCTTCGTCAAGCAGTTCACGGACTTCCCTCTCTTGGTGCGTGCCGATACGCTTCAGCGGCTCAAGGCCAAGGACCTCTTCCCAGGCTATCATAACCAGGATATCTCCCATGGCCCTAGCTATACTGTACAGGGACTGACGGCGGAGCAGAGGGAGAGCATTGGTGACTTTGTGGTCCGCAATCTCAGCTCCGGGAAGCCCCAGGCCATTACCAGGGACGATGTGGGCAGCAAGCTCTCCGCCAAGGGCATTGACCCGGCCCTGGAATGGAAAGGCAAGATAACCCTGGTGAATGGGGCCGAGGTGGAGGTGATGACCCTGTGGGAGATGTATAAGCTGCATCTCCAAGACTATGACCTGGACACCGTCTACGAAATCAGCGGCGCCTCCCAAGAGATGGTGGAGCGGCTGGCCCGGGACATCGCCCGGCGGTTCTGGGACCCCGACTTTATGGGCAAGCCCCGGGAGGCCTACCCCATCTCCATCCACTACGGCGAGGGCATCAACCACTATTTTCATGCTACCCTGCACAACCGGGCGACCTACCTGCCCCTGATGCTGGTGGGCAGCATCGGCATCAAAGGAGGCGGCGCCCATACTTGGGCGGGCAACTACAAGGCCGCCAACTTCCAGGGCTCGGCGTGGACCGGCCCCGGCTTTAAGGGATGGGTGGCGGAGGACCCCTTCCAACCCCTCTTGGAAGCGGACAAACCCTTGAGTAAAGAGTTCCCCCATGCCTATTCCCGCGACGAGGAAGTTGGCTACTGGGCCCATGGTGATAAGGCCCTAATTGTGGACACCCCGAAATTCGGCCGCAGGCTAATCACGGGCAAGAGCCACCTGCCCACCCCCACCAAGGTAATCTGGACCACCAATGTGAACCTGATTAACAACGCCAAGTGGTCCTACGAGCTTGTCAAGAACATCAACCCCAAGATTGACATGATTGTGACCCAGGAAATCGAGATGACGGCCTCGTGCGAATACTCAGACTTCATCCTGCCTGCCAATAGTTGGATGGAATTCCAGGCCCTGGAGATTACCAGCTCCTGCTCCAATCCCTTCCTTCAGATATGGGGAAAGGAGGGGATAAAGCCGCTCTACGATACCCGGGATGACCTGCGCATAATGACTGGCGTGGCCGAGAAGCTGGCCGAGCTTACAGGCGACCAGCGCTTCCGGGACTATTGGAAGTTCGCCCTGGAGGGACGGGAGGACGTCTATATTGACCGCCTTCTGGACACCTCCACCACTAGCCATGGCTACACCACCAAGGACATCCGGGAGGGCAAATATGGGGTGAAGGGCGGCGCTTTGATGCTCTTCCGAAGCTATCCCAGGATTCCCTTCTGGGAGCAAATCCACGAGGATGTCCCCTTCTCCACCGATACGGGTAGACTCCATGCCTACTGCGACATCCCCGAAGCCATTACGCATGGTGAAAACTTCATCGTCCATCGGGAGGGGCCGGAGGCAACCCCCTACCTCCCCAATGTCATCGTCAGCACCAATCCCTATATTCGTCCCGAGAACTACGGCATCACCCCCGAGATGCTTCAGAAAGAGGTGCTGGAGGCGGATGTTCGCACCATTGCCAACAACAAGCTGGCCTGGTCCGAGGTGAAGAAAACAGAGAACCCCCTCTGGCGTCAGGGTTTCCGCTTTCTCTGCACTACCCCCAAGTCCCGACATACCGTCCACTCCCAATGGACTGTCACCGACTGGAACTTCATCTGGAGCAACAATTTCGGCGACCCTTACCGCATGGACAAACGGAGCCCCGGAGTGGGCGAGTGGCAGTTCCACATGAATCCTCAGGCGGCTCGAGACCTGAATATCAACGACGGCGACTATATCTATGTGGATAGCAACCCCAAAGACAGGCCCTATGTGGGCTGGCGGCCTGATGACCATTTCTACAAGGTGTCCCGGCTGAAGCTTCGGGTTAAATATAACCCGGCCTATCCCTATCACTTCACCATGATGAAGCACGGTTCTTTTAACGCTACGGAGAGGAGTGTGCTGGCTCATGAGACTCGCCCTGACGGCCGAGCCTTGTCCGCCGATACCGGCTATCAGGCCAGCTTTCGCTACGGCTCTCAGCAGAGCATAACTCGAAGCTGGCTCATGCCCATGCATCAGACCGACCAGCTGTTTCATAAAGCCAAGGCCTCTATGTCCTTTATCTTAGGGTTCGAAGGGGACAACCATGGCATCAACACCGTGCCCAAAGAAACCCTGATAAAGATTGAGAAGGCTGAGGACGGGGGAATGGGGGGAAAGGGCATCTGGGCACCTGCCACCACGGGCTATACCCCGGCCAGCGAGAGTAGCTTTATGAGCAAATACCTCAAAGGCGAAGTCACCAGGACAAGGAGTTGAGTATGGCAGGCAGCTCACCAGAGGACCCGATGGTGTTGGTGGGGGTAGCTCTGCCCCAAGGTTGCATGGAAGCCATGGCCCTATGCCTGGTGGAGGAATACCTGCTGCTGGGTTGGAGCGATGGGGAGCTCTTGTCTCTCTTCCTCAACCCCTGCTTCCGCTCCACCCATAGCATCTACCAGAGCAAGGGGGAAGAATTTGTGCGGTCGTTGATTCAAGCGGTCCGCAGCCAATGGAGCCAGGGCCGCATTCTAGGGGGTAAAGCCCATGCCTGAAGTGTATAACTGGCAGCTTGGCCGGCCCATGTATTATCCCTATCAGGAGCAGCACCCACGGGAGCAGTTCGCCTTCGTGTTCAACATCAACCGGTGCATCGCTTGTCAGACCTGCACCATGTCCTGCAAGTCCACCTGGACCTTCTCCAAGGGGCAGGAGTATATGTGGTGGAACAATGTGGAGAGCAAGCCCTACGGGGGCTACCCCCAGGCGTGGGACGCCCGCCTGCTGGAGCTGTTGGACCAGGCGCATCAAAAGGCAGGCCGTGAGGCTGTCTGGGACGCCACACGACGCGACGGAGCTCGGCAGCCCTACGGCGTGTTCGAAGGGATGACCATATTCGAGGCAGCCCACGGGGCCGAGCAGCGGGAGGAGGTCGCCCTGGGCTATGAGCCCAGCGATGAGGAGTGGAGTTCCCCCAATATTTATGAGGATACGGCCGTGGGCCAGAAGGGAGTTCCGGGAGTGATGGCCTTCCAGCCGGTCCAGCTCCCCGAACACCTCACCTGGTTCTTCTACCTGGCGCGCCTCTGCAATCACTGCACCTACCCGGCCTGCCTGGCCGCGTGCCCGCGCCAGGCCATTTATAAGCGACCGGAGGACGGCATAGTCCTCATTGACCAGGAGCGGTGTCGGGGCTACCGTAAGTGTGTGGCTCAGTGCCCCTACAAGAGGCCCATGTTCCGCACCACCACCCGGGTGTCAGAGAAATGCATTGCCTGTTACCCGCGTATCGAGGGAAAGGACCCCATCACCGGGGGCGAGCCCATGGAGACCCGCTGCATGACTGCCTGTGTGGGCAAGATTCGACTCCAGGGGCTGGTCAAACTCAATGGGGATGGAAGCTGGGCTGAGGACCGCCGCCACCCCCTCTACTACCTGGTTAAGGTGGAGAAGGTGGCCCTTCCTCTCTATCCCCAGTTCGGCACCGAGCCCAACGGTTATTATATTCCCCCGCGCTGGGCGCCTCGGCCCTACCTCCGCCAGATGTTCGGCCCCGGGGTGGATGAGGCCATTGAGAAATACCGTGCTCCCTCCCGAGAGCTCCTGGCGGTGCTCCAACTCTTCCGAACCTCTCAGCACATCATCTATCGATATGAGATCATAGAAGGCCAGAAGGTCTTCGAGACCACCATCAACGGCAAGAAGTGGGAGATGTTTAACGATACCGTGGTGGGATACAACAAGAGCGGTAAGGAAGTGGTTCGCGTTTCCGTTGAGGAGCCAACCTACATCCGCCCCCCAATACACTCCAACTCGATTTGAAGGGGTTTTCTGGCTATGTGTGACACCTGTGGTTGCAAACCCCTGGCGCGGAGCCAGGTTTATCAGCTTCTGGCTCTGGGATTCGGGCAGCCGGAATCCTCCGTCCTCTCCCAGATAAAGCAGCAATTGGGCCAAGTCGAGGCCAGCCTGTCCGAGCTGCAAGTCCCTGAGGGCCTGGCAGCCGTCAGGGTTTTGGCCCCGGCCCTGGACGCCCAGAGCATCACCGATATGGAAAGGTCGCATCTACAGTGCTTCGGGCATACCATCTCCAAGGATTGCCCACCCTATGAGGCGGAGTATGACCTGGCCCACATTTTTCAGCAGTCCAATGCCCTGGCCGATATCGCCGGCTTCTACCGAGCTTTCGGGCTGGAGCTTGCCTCCAATCTTAATGAGCGCCTGGACCACTTGAGTGTGGAGCTGGAATTCATGCAGTTCTTGTCCCTCAAGGAGGCCTACGCCTTGGCCCAAAGCCATGGAGAGGAGCAACTGGCCCTGTGCCGCCAGGCCCAGGCCAAGTTTCTGGAGGAGCACCTGGGCCAGTGGGCTTTTGGGTTTGCCCAAAGGCTGGAGAAGAAATCCGGAGACAGTATATACGCGCTCCTAGGTCAGCTTCTAACCGCATTTTTGGCGTTTGAGCTTGTCGCTTTCGGGCTTGAGCCCCGAAAGGTGGTCGGGCTGGCCCCTGTTGAGCCGCCCGAAGAAGAGGCCTCCGGCTGCGAGGATTGCCTGGCGGCAGCCTCGGCTCAGGAATGAGGTGGTAGCCATGAATGTCCCTAAGACCATTGTGAACCGGCGCTCCATTCTGGTGGCCGCCACAGCCGGCCTCTTCGGATGGCTGCTCTCGCCGGCGGAGAGGGCTGCCGCCGCTCAAAAAGCGACCCTCCTCGCCCGGCCGGTGACCCGGGTGCCGGAGGACCCAGAGGACTCCCTCTGGGCGAGTTCGGACAGTTTGGACGTGCCCCTGGCGCCCCAGGCGGTGGTGAAGCCGCGCACCTACGAGGCCGGGGTCAAGGCCCTCACCGCCCGTGCCCTCTATGATGAGACAAAGCTCGCCTTCTTGTTGGAGTGGGGCGACGCCAAGCGCGAGGTGAGCATCGGGAGGGTGGGTTCCTTCCGTGATGCCATCGCCGTGGAGTTCCCCGGCGACCCGAGCAAGGGCATCCCCTACTTCGGCATGGGGGAATCGAATAAACCGGTCACCATCTACCAATGGAAGGCCGACTGGCAGTTCGCGCCCCTTTACGATGTCAATGAAGAGTTTCCCAACATGGCGTGGGACCTGTATCCCTTCTCCGGCCGTGCCGCTGGAGAGATGGCAGAGGCAACGGACTATGGTAAAGAGGGCGGAGACCGGGCCTTTCTCCCTTCCTGGTGGGCTGGCAGCCCCTTGGGCAATCCTGTCCTTCAAGCTAAGACACCTGTGGAAAAGCTGACGGCGGAAGGGTTCGGGACCCTCACCTCGGCGGGGGTTGACCAGCAGAATGGAACGGGCAAGGGAGTTTGGAAAGACGGCGCCTGGAGGACCGTGATTTCATTCCCCAAAAGCCAAGAGGGCTTTGTGTTCGAGAGAGGCAAGACCTTCCCGGTGGCCTTTGCCGCCTGGGATGGGGCCAGACAAGAGCGGGGTGGGGAGAAGGCCGTCTCCACTTGGTACTTCTTAAGTTTGGAACAGCCGCTCGGGCCTCTGGCCTACATCAGCCCCGTCCTGGCGGTGATTGGCGCCGCCGCCATACAGGTCATTGGACTGGGTCTGCTGCGGAGAAGGGCCAGGCAAACCGACCAAGTCAGCACCTAGCACCAAAGCGACTCCCCTAGAGAGGCGGGAAAGGTAGGGCCCGTAAAATGTATGAGCACATTCTAGTTCCCATAGACAATTCGCTTCACAGCCGGGCGGCGGCTCGGGCTGCCATCACGATTGGGTCGCGGCTGGGCTCCACCTTGGTGGGGATGAATGTCTATGCCGCCCGCCTTCACAGGGGCCGCTTCCGCCAGCTGGAGGCCTTTCTGCCCCCCCGGTTCCAGGACGCTTCGACGCTCCAGCGCCAGCGGGGCATCCATGGGGGCCTCATTCGGGACGGGCTGCGGCTCATCGCTGACTCCTATTTGGACTGGTTCGAGGAGGAGTGTTGGGAGCGGGAGGTGTCCTGCCAGCGCAAGCTGGCTGAGGGCCGCAACTATGTGGAGATTCTGCGCGAGTTGGGACGGAATGGCTACGGCCTGGTGGCCCTAGGGGCCCTGGGCCTGGGGGCGGTGCCCGAGAGCCTGATAGGGAGTGTCTGTGAGCGGGTGCTGCGCCGCTCCCCGGTGGATGTGCTGGTGGCCCGGGAGGGGGCCAGCCCCCAGGGGGGCCGCATCGTGGTGGGGATAGACGGCAGCGTTGCCTCCTATCATGCCCTGGAGCAAGCCCTGGCCTTGGGTCGGGCGCTGGATATTCCAGTAGAGGCGGTGGCGGTCTATGACCCCGACTATCACCGCGTTGCCTTCAGGGGCATCACCCAGGTGCTCTCGGCGGAGGCGGCCCAGAGGTTTCGCTTCCAGGAGCAGGAGCAGCTTCACAACGAAATAATTGACCGGGGGCTGGCCCAGGTCTATGGCCGCCACCTGGAGCGGGCCCGGGCCCAAGCCATTCGCTTGGGGGTAGAGCTTGAGACCACGACGCTGCTGACAGGGAAGCCCTTTGTTGAGCTGCTGCGCTATGTGACGGAGCGGCCCACCTTCGCCCTGGTGGTGGGACGCACCGGAGCCCACCGGGACCGCTACGGGGGTGGTGGGAGCGTGGTGGAGAACCTGGCCCGCCTGGCCCCCTGCAACCTCTTGGCCGTGGGCGCCCCCAGAGACGGCGCAGTCAAAACTCACCTCGCCACCTGACAGGGCACACTCCTAGCCTCAAGGGGGAAGCCCCTATGGCGCACCGGCCTCACCTGATCTCCTGGAATTTGACGCGTCGCTGCAACCTGCGCTGCGCCCACTGCTACCTGGAGGCCGGCGCAGGCGGCCCCTCCGAGTTGTCTCCCCAGGAGGCCCGGGGGCTGGTGGACCAGATGGCGGCCCTGGGGACCGAGATGCTCATCCTCACCGGGGGGGAGCCTTTGCTTTACCCCGGCCTATTCGATGTAGCCCAGTGCGCCACTGAGCGGGGGCTGGCTGTGGTTCTGGGGACCAACGGTACCCTGCTGGATGGAGCAGCGGTGCGACGCCTGGGGGAGTGCGGCGTCAAGGGTGTCGGCATCAGCCTGGATTCCTGTGCCCCGGCCGTCCACGACGCCTTTCGCGGGGTGGAAGGGGCCTGGGAGGGGGCGGTGCGGGCCATGGCCCTCTGCCGTGAGGAGGGACTGCCCTGCCTCGTTCAGGCCACCGCCACACCCGAGAACTACCATGAGATACCCTCCCTGGTGGACTTCGCCCACCGCCAGGGGGCCGCTGGCTTCACCCTGTATTTCCTGGTCTGCACCGGGCGGGGCGAGGCCCTCACGGACATCACCCCCCAGCAGTATGAGGAGGCCCTGGCGCTGCTGACCCACGCCCAGCAGCGCTGCCCCGACCTGCTGGTGCGCGCCCGCTGCGCCCCCCATATCCACCGGGTGGCCCAGGAGCGGGACTCGGCCCTGGTGGGCAGCGCGGGTTGCCCGGCGGGGACGGGCTATTGCCGCATCACCCCGGAGGGGGGGGTGACCCCCTGTCCCTACTTGCCTCTGGCTTTGGGCAACATCCGGGAGCGGCCTCTTAAGGCCATTTGGGAGGAGTCGCCCCTGCTGAGCCGGCTGCGGGCCGGTGAGTTGGGGGGCCGGTGTGGCCGCTGCGAGTATCGGGTGGCCTGCGGAGGCTGCCGGGGCCGGGCCTACGGGCTCACCGGCGACCCCTTAGGGGAGGACCCCTGGTGCCTCCATGAGCCGGGGGGCAACGAGGCTCCTCGGGCTGAGATTGGGGTGGAGTGGGAGGAGGCGGCCCTGCGGCGGCTGGAGGGCATCCCAGCCTTCATCCGAGGCCGGGTCCGGCAGGCCGTCGAGGGACACGCTCGGGCCCAGGGGCATTCCCGCATTACCCCGGAGGTCATGGCCCAAGTGCGCCAGGCCATGGGTAGCGGCCCCTTCCCCTGGCGGCGACGCCGCTGAAGGTGCCCACCAGCGACGGGTGCGCCAGCTTGCGCAGTGTCTGGGAAAGCCTCCTACCCCTGATTTACTTAGATGATTCCTTCTGTCCTGAAGTGGGCGAGGTCGTCCCAGGTATAGCCCAGCTCCAGGAGAATCTCTTCGGTGTGCTCCCCGAACTCAGGTGCCGGCCTCCTTATTCCCCCAGGCGTCTGGCTGAACTCCACGGGTATGCCGGGCACCTTAATTTTGCCCAGGGCTGGATGGTCGAAGTCGACGATATAGTGGTTGGCCACATATTGAGGGTCACTCGCCAGGTCGGAAAGGCGGTTCACGGGGCTGCACGGAATATCCTGCCCCTTAAGGAGGCGCAGCCACTCGTCCCGGGGCCGGCGGAGGAAAATGGGGTCGATAATGGCGATGAGCTCGGCGGCGTTCTGGTCCCGGGCCAGGCGGTCGGCGTATTTGGGGTCATGCTCCAGGGAAGAGATGCCAAGCGCTCGGCAGAAGGGAGACCAGTAGCGGTCGGGCTGGAGGCAGGATACGGCCAGCCAGCGGCCATCGCCGCATTTGTAGTGGTTCCAGAGCTGGTTCCGAGCCCTAGTGCGGGGAGCCCGGGGCTGGGCTCGGCCGAAGAGATGCGAGGCCAGGGCGTTGGCTTGGAGCTGCATCATGGCCCCCAGGAGGGAGCAGTCCACCTCCTGCCCCTGGCCGGTTCGTTCCCGGACGAAAAGGGCACCCAGGACGCCGTAAGCCAGCATGATGGCCCCAATTTGGTCGCAAATCCCCGCCGAGAAGGGGGGTGGGTCGGCCCCATCCTCTCCCACCATGGTCATGAAGCCGGTCCGGGCGATGCCCGCATAGTCTGAGGAGGATTCCCTGGCATCGGGGCCTTCGCGGCCGTAGCCGGTGGCGTGGGCATAGATGAGCCGGGGGTTATGGCGACACAGAGTCTGGTAGTCCGCCCCCAGCTTCTCCGCCACCCCTAGCCTCAGGTTTTGCACCAGGACATCGCTGGTTTTTACCAGCTTATAGAGCACCTCCCTCCCGTGGGGCTTCTTCAAGTCCAGGGTGAGGCCTCTTTTATTGCGGTTCTTATCCTCAAAATAGTAGTTCCGACCCCCGGGCAACCCGGTGTCCTGCCCCCCGACCCGACCCAAAGTTCGGCCGGGGTCGCCGTTTACCGGGTCTTCCAGCTTGATGACATCGGCCCCCAGGTCGCCCAGCATGGCGGACGCCACCGGCCCTTGCTGGAAAAAGGTCCAATCGATAACCCTAATCCCCTCCAGCGGCCCCATGGGCGTGCTCCTTTTCCCTCTTGGCCCCAGGCAAGGGGCTATTTCTTCAATCCAGGCTCCATCCGGCCAGGCTCCATCCGGGAA
The DNA here is from genome assembly GCA_016210205.1 of Chloroflexota bacterium. Taxonomy (GTDB): domain Bacteria; phylum Chloroflexota; class Dehalococcoidia; order JACQUO01; family JACQUO01; genus JACQUO01. The sequence goes on along the minus strand of JACQUO010000023.1, from coordinate 103,573 downwards.
GATAATTCCATCTTCCCTGATGGCTGAAGCTGCTAGGGGCTTTACGTCTACGAGGCGGCTGCCTCGGCGCGGCGGCGGCCGGACTTTATAGCGTCCAGGGTCTCCACGAAGGCGTCGATGCGGGCGCGGGTGTCCGCCTCGGAGTAGTCCCGGGCGTCGATGATATCGCTCTCCAAGAAGAGCACGGGGACCGGGGAGAACTTCCGTATTAGGTCACGGTTCATGGTCTGCCCGATGGAGGTGGCGCGGCAGGACTTGGTGGCGTGCATCACCAGGCCGTCGATTTTGTAGTCCCGGATATAGTCTTTAAGGGTCTCAATCTGGGGATAGCCGCTGCCGCCGGGGCCGAAGGCCTTGGCCCAGTCCTGTTCAATCCCCGCATACAGCCGCCGCTGAAAGAGCTCGATGGGGTGGTAGCGTTCCTCGTTTTCCAGCTCGGTGGGCTCCCCGGGGTTGTATGTGGTTTCGAAGACAGCGACGGCCCCCAGGCTCTCGAAGTAGTTGTAGATGCCCATGTTATGCCAGGGGGGCAGGCCGCCGGCCCACATGACGCGGAACTTCTCGTTGGGGATAACCCCTTGTTTCTTATTCACGCGCTCTTTGGTCTCGTCTCGGAGACGGGTGTAGAAGTCCAGGGTAGCGGGCTCAGAAGGCATGAAGACCCGCGGGACGAAGGAGGACATCATGTCTTGGGTGGGCACCGGCCCGGGCACCGCCTTGCGCAGCTCGTAGGTCTGCCAGGCCATGCGCCAGGTCTCCATGTCCAGGCGGTCAACCTCCCTGAACTTATCCCAGTCCATCTTATGGCCGCATTGCTGCTCCAGGAACTCCACCAGGCCCCAGAACTGGGCTGTCCCGTACTGGATGTAGCGCTCCTTCAGGTCAGGGGTGAGCTTCATGCTCAAAGGAGGTGAATTGATGCGGTCATAGGCAAAGAGGGGCACTTTCAGGTATTTCCCCATGGCCTGATACCACTTGAAGCGGGGGTCGCAGGTGCCCGTGGAGGTGACCAGGAAGTCCGGAAGGGCCAGGCCGCCATCGGGGGAGAAATCCGGGGGTATCCCCAGCTCCTCGTGGGCGATGCAGTAGCCCAGGACCGTCCGGGAGTAGCCGCAGCAGAGGTTGGAGAAGCCGGCCGACTCGGCTTTGGCGATGAAGGGGCCTTCCACCTTTTTCGAGGCGGCCAGGCTGGCGTAGTTCTCCGTCCACAGGGTCATCACATCCATAGCCACCAGGAGATTGTAGTTGGTCCCCATCATTGACCAGGTGACCTGGCGCTCCCCGGTCCTCTTGTACTCATGGGCCTTTTCATACCAGGCCTTGAGCATCTTGCGAACCTCGCGGGCCGTCTCGGTGGCCTTCACCGCCGTGGTTTTCTGTACCGATGGCTGTTCCATAGCTGCTTACCCTCTCCAATCTAGTTGCGTTACCTGCTCGTCAACGTTAGCGGATGTGCGGGGCAAAGTCCATTCCGATGTGGCCCAGACGCTCCATCTCTTTATAGTCCTCGTCGGAATAGCCCAGGAGCTCTTTATATACATACTCGTTGTGTTCCCCTAAGCGCACCGGGGGATAGCGCACCCTGATGGGGGTCTCCGAGAACTGGGCCGACCACCCCGGATAGCGATGGGTGCCGCATTCCTCTTGATGTATCTCCTTGAAGAAGCCGCGGGCCCGCATGTGCTGGTCGTTGCTGATGGCCCAGCCGCTTAAGACGGGGCCGGCGGGGACTCCTTCCCTTTGGAGTCGGTGGAAAATCTCATAATCGTGATGCTGGCTGCTCCACGCGCTGATGCCCTCGTCTATCTCGTCATGGTGTTGGCGACGGCTCATCTGGTCGACGAACTTGGGGCCTTCGGCCCACCCTGGATTGTCCATGGCCCGTACCAGGCCAAGCCATTCAGCATCGTTGGAAATGGTGAGGACTACCCAATTCTGGTGTAAGTCCGCCCGGTCCGGCTTGGCCCCGGGGGCCACCTCGCTGAGGGCCCGCCGGGCTGGGTAGCACCCCTGGATAGCCGTGGTATGGCGGTTTCCTACAGTATCGAGCACCCGTTCGTTCATAGTGTAATCCATGATGGCCTGGCCCAGGCAGGGGATGACATTCTCCGCCTGGGCAGCCTCCACATAGATGCCTTTGCCGGTATGCTTGCGGTAATAGAGGGCAGCCAACACCACGAAGGCTCCGGCCACGCCGGCCCCATCGGAGAAGAGGACGGTAGGGGTGCGCTCAGAAGGGGACAGGTCGGGGTAGCCCCGCAGGGAAGAATGGCCAATGGCGTCTTCCAAGTTGGCCCCGTAGGCCCGGTATTCTTTGTAAGGCCCCCAGGTTCCGTAGCCGGGCATGCGCATGTAGATAATCTCTGGGTTTACCTCTTTAAGCATCTCATAGGTGATTCCCAGCTTCTCCATCACCTCGGCCTGGGAGTTCTCCGCCACCACATCGGAGACCTTTACCAGGCGTTTGAGGACCTCCATACCCTCGGGCTTACGAAGGTCCACCGTCATGCCCAGCTTGTTGCGGGCATGGCTATTGTGAAAGGCCCAGCGGTTCCAGGGACGGGGTCCAGGGTCCCGATTGACATAACACATGTTCCCGATGTCCCCCCGGGCCACCACCTCTTTCCTGGGCCGAGCGAAGCTGCCACGGGTGAAGGTCTGCCAGGTCTGAGTGGACTCCACCCGGATGACCTCGGCCCCCATATCCGCCAGATGAAGCATGGCCACGGTGCCCGCCCAGACGCCCGTGAGGTCGGCTATCCTTATCCCCTCCAGGGGCAGTTTGGCCATCTTCCGCTCATTCCCCATCTATATTACTCCCAATCCACGCAGTATCACCAGGTCCTCTTTGCTATACCCCAACTCTCCGTAGACCTCCTGGTTATGTTGCCCTAACAAGGGGGCAGGGCGACGCATCTTATAACCCACGCCCTCGAAGCGATAAGGCGGCGCCGGCTGGGTGACCTTGCCCGCCACGGGGTGGTCCACCTCGATGAAGCACTTCCGTGCCTCGGCGAAATGGGGGTCCTTGAGGAGATCCGCCATGGTGTAATAAGGCGAGGTGGGCAGCCGATACTTCTGGGTGTCCCGCCAGGCCTCTATCATGGTGCGCTCGGCCATCCAGGGGTAGAGGAGCTCATCCAATTGCTGGCGCATCTCCTCGTTGCCTGTGCTGGCCTGGTCCACCCACTTGGGGTCCCGCATCCAGGGATGGGGCCAGCCCGGGTTATCGAAGAAGTTCACTGCGGCCTGAATGTGGTTCCACGATACGCCGCTCTTCAGGAGCCCGTCTTGGGTGGGATACCAGCCTGCGGGGGGATACCCCCGGCCCCCAGGGTCCGTGGGGTGGCGTGGCTCCCCAGGGGCATACTGAGCCCCCAAGATGCTGGTGCTGCGCCGGTCCTGGCTGGAGGCCCACACCTCGAAGAGGGAGATGTCGATGTGCTGGCCGATGCCCTGAAGGTCTTTGGCGAAGATTCCCCCCATGGCATAGCCCGCAGTCACCAGGCCGGCGTGGAACTGGCCCACATCCCCGAAGAGCTTGACAGGCTCCCGTCCCGGGATGCCGCAGGCATGCATCTCGCCCCCCATGGCGTAAAGGACTATCTCCGTGGCCTTGTAGTCCCGGTAGGGGCCGGTCTGGCCGAAGTTGGAGACGGAGACTACCACCAACTGGGGGTTGACCTCCTGCAAGGTCTCATAGCCCAGGCCGAAGGACTCCATGGCGCCAGGGCGATAGGACTCTAGCAAAAGGTCCGTCGACCTGACCAGCTCCAGGAGTATTTTTCGGCCCAGCTGGGTCTTCAGATTGAGAGTAACCCCCCGTTTGTTGGTGTTCAGATGCAGGAAGAGGCCGCTTTTTTCGGGGTGGGGGTCGTCGCCCTGAAAGGGTCCCATCCGCCGGGCCGGGTCGCCCGCGGCGGGGTTTTCCACCTTGATGACAGCGGCGCCATAGTCCGCTAGGAGCTTGGTGGCATAAGGCCCCGCGATGACTTGGCTGAGGTCGATGACCTTGAGGCCGGAGAGAATCCCCTGGTCCACCATGCCCACCTCCCCACCATTGATGGCGGAACTCTTTAGCCGAGGACAGGGGGGCGGCTTGCCGCCGCCCCCCTGCGGCTTTTTTAGCCTTGCATGTGGATGCCGAACTCCCGGGCCTTGCGCCGGGCCTCCGCTATGACCTTGGGCTGCTTACCGATAACCCATAGCCCAATCCCCCCGATGGAGGTGCTTATTCCCAGCCAGGTAAAGGCCGTCACATAGGAGCCCCCGGAGGCATCGGCGATGAGGCCTACCGCTAGGGTCCCGAGGAATACAAGGGGGGTGTCCACCAGGCTCCGCAGCCCGGGGATGGTTATCATCCATTTGCGCCCGAACCAGGTGGTGGACAGGTGCTGGCCCACGGCCGGGGACATCCCCATGGGGATGCCATACAACGGCGCATAGGCCAGGAGCATCCAGGCCCGCTCTTTGGTGGCATAGGCGGTGAAGAGGATTCCTACCCCTATCCCGAAGGAAGCCAGGGCGGAGAATATCTGGGGGTTGAACCGGTCCGAGAGGCCCGCCACGGCGAGCCGCCCCAGCAGGGTCATGGGGAAGTAGAGGGCCATGTAGTTGGCCGACTCCTGGAGGCTGAACCCCAGGCTACGAAAGTGGTCGGTCAAGAAGGTGGGAAAGGTGAAGGCATAAAGCCCGGCGAAGGCCCCCTGCCAGGCCAGGGCCCAGAAGGCCCGGGTCTTCACGCCGTCCCAGATGGTCATGTCGGGCAGGAAGTCGTCCGCGGTCATCACCTTGGTGGCGCCCTTGGCCTTGGCCGCCTCCAACTCCTCCTTGGTGCGCTCATGGGGGAGCTTGTCGTTGTCGGGCAGGAGCCCGTAGGCCTGGGGCGGCCGGTTGCGGTAGCCTATGAAGGCGACGACCGCGCCCAGGAAGCAGAACACCCCGGTGGCGATGGCCGCCGTGTTCCAACTGGTGGCGGTGATGACGGCCGCAGCCAGGGGGGTCATAATCATGCCCCCGAAGGCCGCCCCCATGGTGTGCAGGGCCATCCACATGCCCCGCCGCTTGATGAAGTACCAGGCGATGATTTTGTTGCTGCAGGTATAAAGGGCCCAGTTCATGGAGAGCTGGATGAGGAATCCATAGCAGAGCCATATCCACCACCCCGCCTTCACCAGCCACAGGCCCAACAGGATATACCCGATGCCAGCGACGATGAACCCCAGGGTGGACATGTATTTGGGGCCCCAGGAGTCAATCATATAGCCCGCCGGGGCCGCCTCCAGGCCCCCCTCCAACCGCCCCAGGGCGGCGCCAAAGGCGATATCCCCCCGGGTGACCGTCTTCGCCTCCGCCCGCAGGATGCCCGAGACGAGGGCGCTCCAGGAATACATGTAGGCCCCATAACCGATGAATCCGTTCAGGGCGCCGAGAAACGCCTGCAAGTAGCCGGGAAAGAACCGGGGCCGCTTCAGCGCCCACTTGACTTCCGCTTGAGTCGCCATGTAAGCCTCCTTTGGCTAAAGAATCCACCCTCCACAATATCCGCCCCTCCCGTCGGGCGAGGCTTACAGCTTAGGGCGCGCCGCGGTGTTATCCCCGCACCGCACCCTCTCTTTTGCCAGAGCAAGTTTGCTTTCACCACCCCCTTTCTTTAGGGAAACCGCAAGTCCCTAAAAAACACAAACCTCCAGAGGCCAGCTCATTGGTTTTGGCCGCTGAAGGTTACTACTACCCATACCCCACCACTTCCCAGCTATTCATTTTGAGGAAATTAAGGGTCTTTTGATTGTCCGGTTTTTAAATAAAAGACCCTCTCTCAAACCCTTGAGGCTGGATAAAAGCAAAAAACCACCATGAGTCTAGCATATTCACATAAAATAAGTCAACCCTTGTGTCTTTAAGAATGAATCCACATTCGGCGGGCGTGAACCTTGAAACAGGGCCAGGTCAGGCCTGCGGGTGGGGGAATGGCGGCACTGGGATGTCCTTTTGGGCTGGCCGGGCTGTAGGGATTTAGCCGGGAGGGTCATCCTGGGAGCGGAGCTTATAGCCGCCGCCCCGCTGGGTGAGGAGGCGTTGGGGGTGGTCGGGGTCATCTTCGAGCTTGGTGCGCAGCCGGCGGATGTTGACCCAGAGGCGGCCCACGTCCCCCTCGCCATCGGGCCAGGCCTCATCCATGAGACGCCCGCTAGTCACTGTACGGTTGAGGTTGCGGGCTAGGGCTGCCAGGAGCCGGCTTTCGATGGGGGTGAGGTGGATTTCCTGTCTGTCCCGAAGCACCCGATGGCGGGCGAAGTCCAGGGACAGGCGGGGGTCTACCACTGTTACTGTCTCGGGGGGCACGGCTTGGTTTCTGGTGCGCCGCAGGACTCGCTGAACTCGCGCTAGGAGCTCTCGGTAGCTGAAAGGCTTGACGATGTAGTCTTCGGCGTAGAGCTCTAGGCCCCGGACGATGCTCTCCTCGCTGCTCACGGCGGTGAGCATGATGATGGGGATATCCACGTATTCCTTGAGCTTCTTGCTGAGCTCGAACCCATGCATGTCGGGGAGGATGAGGTCCACGATAGCCATGTCCGGGAGTTGGTGCTCCACCTGGGTCAAGGCCTCTTGAGCGGTGGCCGCAGCCATGGTGCGAAAGCCGTCAGCCTCCAAATTCATCTGCAAGGAGCGGATGATAGTGGGGTCATCGTCCACCACCAGGAGAGTCGGAAACCGCACCAGTATCATATTTCCCCCTGACCCCTTATGGTAATTCTCCTCCGTCCTTGCTCAATGCTACTGGTGAGAAATATAATGTTTTTACCTTACGAAACCCCTAACAGGGGACGCGACTCAGGGGGTTGCTCTCACCTCACTGCCCCTGATGGCAGCGGCCACGACGTCACAGAGCTCCCGGGGGGAGAAAGGCTTCTTGAGGAAGGCTACCCCTCCCGCCTGTCGGGCCTGCTCCTCGTCCTGCTCCTGGGCTTTGGCCGAGAGGAAGATGATGGGGATGTGGCGGGTGCTGACCCGGCGCTTGAGGATGCGCGTCACCTCAAACCCGTCCCGGTCAGGGAGGACGATATCCAGGACAATGGCATCGGGACGGCGGCGACGGGCTAGCTCCAGAGCCTCTCGGGCGGTGCTGGCCAGCAAGGGTTGGAAGCCTTGGGCCTTCAGGTTTACCCCCGCGACCCGGAGGACGTCTGGTTCGTCGTCCACCACCAGCACTGAACCGCCTGGTCTGGTGGGGGGGGGCGAGGGGGCGGTCTTGGAGCCGACCAGGGCACCGCTCGTGGCCTGGTCGGCCGGCGCCACAGCCAGGGTGAAGCTGAAGGTGGAACCCTGCCCCGGGGCGCTCTCGGCCCAAATCCTACCCCCCATGGCCTCCACATAGGATTTGCTGATATAGAGGCCCAACCCCACCCCACCCACCCCACCTTGGCCCCCAATGCGGCTGAACCGTTGGAAGAGCTTATCCTGCTCCTGGAGAGGAATGCCGGGGCCTTGGTCGATGACGGATACCACCAGCTCTCCCTGCTCCTCAATCACCCGAAGCATGATGAGGCTTTTCTTGGGGGAATACTTTACGGCGTTGGAGAGAAGGTTGGTGAGCACGTCCTCCAGGCGGTCGGGGTCTCCCAGGGCCGGGGGCAAATGGGCGGGGATGGCCAGGGCAAAGGAACGCTCCGGCTGGGGGGACTGAAACTGCCGGATCACCTTTTGCCCCAGGCTCTCCAGGTCCAGGGGCTGGCGGCGGATTTCCAGACGGCCAGCCTCGATGCGGGACACCGTGAGCAGGTCGGTGATTATCCGGGCCAGGCGGTCCGCGGCGATGTCGATGGCCTCCAGGAATTCTCGTTGCTCCTGGGAGCTCAGAGCCAGGTCCTGGCGCAACAGAGTCTCCGCCAGGCTTTTGATGGATGTGAGGGGCGTCCGCAACTCGTGGGAGGCTCGGGCCACTAGCTCGCTCTTGAGGTGATTGAGCTCCTGGAGGGAGCCTACCTGGCTGGCCTCTTGGAAGAGTTGGGCATTAGCCAGGGAGATGGCTGCCTGGTTGGCCAGAGATTGGAGCAGCTGGCCATCGGCTGGGGTGAAATGCTGGACGGGTCGGAAGGCGTAGAGGGCCAAACTCCCCAGGGCCTGGCTTTTATGGAGGAGAGGCACGGCCAGGGAAGTCTCATCCCCATCCTGGGCCAGAGCCCGATTTTCCGGAGTAAGACAGGCCCGCAAGGGGGCCGGTAGGGGCCGGCGGTCCCAGACCTGGGGTTGGTGAGTGTCGAAAGCCTGCCCAGCGCAGTCCTCCTCGGGCCTCAGGGCGACCTTTCCCAGGCGCTCTGAGAGAAAGCCGAAGGAAGCCTCAGCCCGCAGGGGTTGCCCCTGGGCCGGGGAAAGGTAGATGGCCCCTGCCTGGGCCAGGGGGAAGAGGTCCCTCCCTCGGGCAGTGATGATACGGAGGAGGGTCTCCCGGTCCAGGGTAGAAGCCAGCTCCTGGGAGGCCTGATGGAGGGCCAGGAGTTCCTTGGTGCGCTGGTGCACCCTGTCCTCTAGAGCCCGTCCCCAGGCCTCGTTTTCCGCCAGGGAGCCTTTGAGCCTGGAGCGCATGTCCTCCAAGGCCCGGGCCAAGATGGCCACCTCATCCTGGGCCTTCACGTCGACAGGGTGGTCCAGGTCCCCGGCGGCTATGTGCTCTGCGGCCTGGGTCAGGGCCTTGATGGGCTTGACCACGTTGCGGCTGGTGATCCAGGCCAGGCCCAGGGCACTCAGGAGGGCCAGGAAGCCGAGAGCGATGAAACGGTCCCTAAGCTGATAAGGGATGGCCAGGGCCTCGCCATGGGGAAATTCCAGCACCACGCCCCAGGGTAGCGTGTCAAGGGTAGCGTAGGCCACGACGTGGTCTTTATAGCTAGAGTCAGCAGAGGCCATATGATGAATGGCAGCCCCCGGGCTCCGAGCGTCTATGAAGGGCATGGCCACCGCACTGTGCTCCGTGAGGACCCCCGGGGGATAACGAGCGTCCGCCGCCAGGATGATTTCCCCCTGGCTATTTACTATCTCCATGCGGTAGTCAGGGCTCAGGGCCTTCTCTGCAAAGGCCACCTTAGGGGTAAACTCCATCACCAGGGCCGCCTCCACGTGCCCTGCTCGGTCGAAGACGGGGGCCGCCGCCATCAGCAGTGGCCCTGTTAGGGAGGTCGGTAAATCCTCTACCACCAGATGGCCTGAACTCAAAGCCCTCTGAAGCTCGGGACCCTGGAAAGAGGCGGGTTGGGGGAGGTGGTGGGGTTCCCATGCCAGGGGGAGCCCTCGTTCGTCCACCAGGACCACCAGAGCGAGCTGGCCCCGATCCTCGTGGGCCCAGAGCCCATAGAAATCTGTCAGGGCTCCAGCCTCTCGCGCCAGCTCGCCGTCCCCCGGGTCTATTTGCCCCGAGGCTGCCAAGGTGCTCAAATCCAGAAGGGATTGGCTCACCTCCCGGTCCAGGCTGGCGGCCACGCCCTGGGCTTGAGCGGAGTGCTGGCTGAAGACAAGCTGGAAGGCCTGGTCCACCGCCTGCAAGCCGAGAAAAGCGAAAACGGCCAGCACTACCAGAAGGGCCAGCCCCACCAGGAAGAGGATGCGCCTTTGTAAGCCGATGGCAGTAAAAAGACCCGTCAAGGATGTCCCTGCTTCCTCACTATATCAACATCATATTATTTACTACACTCTTTTGTCTAATTCCAAGCGGGCGGGCCTCAAAAATGGCCTGGTGATGTAGGAAGAAAGATATATACCCCAGGCCCTTTTAAGGAAGATTGTAAGGTGAAGGTGATAAGGTAAAAAGGCAGGAGAATGTGAATGAAGGAACATTGTAAGGTGTTGGTGGGGCAGCCCTGGCTTCGGGGCATGGCTTTGGCCCTCGTGGCGGGGGGGGTAACCCTGGCGTTGCTGTCCTGCCAGCCCGAGGGGCAAAAAGTGCCCCAGAGCGCCCCCATTGCCTCGGTGGGCAAGACCTTCCCTGAGCTCCCTTCGCCTAAGACGCCGGTCCAGGTGGTCCTGGCCTTGCCCTCTCCTCAGACCCAGGCTGCCCCCATCTCCCCGGGGCCGGCTTTAGCCCCGACCCAAGGCGACGCAGCGGCTGGGCGGGGCCTCTTTAACCAGATGTGCAATGTGTGCCACCCCGGCGGCCAAAAGGGTCTGGGGCCCGCGCTAGTGGGCGTGACGGGCCGGCTGGGAGAGGACGGGGTTGAAAAAGTTGTCAAAGGGGGGCGAGGCGTGATGCCCGCCTTCGCGGGGCAGATTGGTGATAAGGAGTTGGCAGACGTGTTAGCCTACTTGGGCACCTTGAAATAAATTGATTATGAGTTCGGGGGCGGAAGTTTGATGAAAGAGACCCTCGTCTTCATGGGGGGGGTAGTGGTGCTCTTGGCGGGAGGGGGCTTGGTGTTGACCACCTCTCCTTGGCAGGCACAGGTAGAGCAGCCCATTGCTTTCAATCATGCTAAGCACAGCCCTATCCTGGCTTGCACCAGTTGTCACTCTGGGGTGGAGGTAGGGGTGGCAGCTACCATTCCCCAGGCGGATAAATGCATGGTCTGCCATCAGGCCCCGGTGTCCTCCAGTCCCGAGGCGGCCAAGGTCAAGGTCTTCGCTGAGCAGGGGCGGCAGATACCATGGGTGCGCCTCTTTGACCTGAGGGACGACTTAATCTTCGCTCACAAGCCTCATATTCAGAAGGGGCTGGCCTGTCAGACCTGCCATGGGGACATTGGCTCTATGGCCCGGATAACCCAGGGGTTTGGCACCGAGGGGGTGAACGGGCTCAGGGGGCGAGAGCTCATGGCACGCTGTTTTTCGTGCCATCAGGCCCGGGGCGTCAGCACCGACTGTGTCACTTGCCATAAATGAAAGGTCATGAGGCTCTTAGGGAGAGCATAAGGAGGATGGCCCTGCCATGAGGGTATCGCGTCGGCGCTTTCTGGGCTTGGCCGGGGCTGCCGCCGGGGCTGCCGTAGGGGCTACCTTCCCCCAAGCGCTCTTGGGGGACATGCCCCCCGCCCAAGCGGCTGAAGAGTTCCTGCCTCTGGTCAAAGGGGAGAGGCAGGTTTCTAGCACCTGCGCTCTCTGCGACGCCCGCTGCAGTATTGTCGCCCGGGTTGTCGACGGCCGCGTCGTCAAACTGGAGGGCAACATCCTCGCTCCCCACAACCTGGGTCGGCTTTGCCCCAAGGGACAGGCGGGCCTCCAGGTTCTGTACGACCCCGACCGCCTTCGCTGGCCCATGCGCCGGGTGGGCCCCCGGGGCTCGGGGAAATGGGAGCGGGTATCCTGGCCCCAGGCCCTGACTCAGGTGTCGGAGCAGTTGGGTGAGCTCCGAGCCCGGGGCTTGGCCCACACCGTAGTCTTCCAGGTTGGCAACGGCTCCCATTTCGTGGAAGGCCTCATAGGGCGCTTCATGACGGCCTATGGCTCCCCCAACTTGGTCCACCAGCACCATCTGGGGGCCGCGGCCACCACCCTGGCCAATTACTTCAGCCAGGGCGTCCGAGACTTCGTGAGCTATGATTTAGCCCATGATAACTACGTCCTCTCCTTCGGGGCCAGCTTCATGGAGGCCTGGCGCCACACGGTGGAGACGCAGCGGCTCCTGGGAGAGATGCGCCGGGGTCGGCCCGGCCTGCGGGCTAAGATAGTCCAGATTGACCCGCGCTATTCCGTATCCGCTTCCAAAGCGGACGAATGGATTCCTATCCACCCCGGAAGCGATGGAGCCCTGGCTCTGGCCCTGGCCCATGTCATCATCGCCGAGGAGCTCTACGACCAGGACTTTGTCCGAGCTCACACCTTCGGCTTCGAAGACTGGCGCGATAAGGGGGGACTGGCGCACCTGGGCTTTAAGACCCTGGTGCTTCGTGACTACGCCCCTGCGCGGGTGGAGAGGCTGACTGGCATCCCCGCCGCAACCATAACAAAGTTGGCCCGGGAATTTGCCACCAACCCCCCTGCGGTGGCCATCAGCGGGCGGGGTGGGGAGAGCCAGACCAACGGGCTTTACAACCGCCTGGCCATACACTGCCTCAACGCCCTGGTGGGGAGCTTCGACCAGCCCGGGGGCATTCTCACGGAATCCATGCCCCCTTTCACCCCTTGGCAGCCCCCGGTGTTGGATGCCACGGCTCGTGCGGGCGGGGAGCAACCCCGCCTGGACGGTGCGGGCAGCCTCCAGCTCCCCTTCGCCACCGACACGAGCCAGGCCCTGCCCGAGGCCATCCTGAGGGGGGAGCCCTATTCTCCCCAGGCCATGTTCTTTTATTACAGCAACCCCCTCTTCAGCCGGCCCCAGGCCCAGCTCCACCGGGAGGCCCTGGAGAAAATCCCCCTGACGGTGAGCTTTTCCCCCTTCATGGATGAGACCACCGCTCAGTCGGACCTGGTGCTCCCCGACGCCCTCTACCTGGAGCGCTGGGATGTGGAGACCCCCCCCTGTTCCGATGGCTGTGCCATCCTGGGTTTGCGCCAGCCGGTGGTGGCTCCTCTCTACGATGTGGCCTCCACCGGGGAGGTGATGGTGCGCCTGGCCCATGAGATGGGGGGAACCATCGGGGAGAGCTTTCCCTGGGGGAGCTACTTGGAGGCCCTCCAGGAATCCTGTGCGGGTGTCTTCCTGGCCAAGCGGGGCACCCTGCAATTCCCCACCTGGGAGGAGTTCTGGAGAGAACTGAAGGCCCAGGGGATATGGTGGGATGCGCCCCCGCTGCCTCCTGCCGGAGGCCCCAAGTTTGCTACCCCCTCGGGAAAGTTCGAGTTTTACTCCCAGGCCCTGGAGATGGGACTTCGGGAGGCCTTGGCGCGGAGCGGTGCCGCTGGCTCCCAGGGCGTGGAACGCTATCTGGAGAGCCTGGGGGTACAGGCCCGGGGGGATGAGGCTTTCCTCCCCCACTACGAGCCTGGCCTGAGGGCCGGGGAGGAAAGGGAATATCCCCTCACCCTGGTCACCTTCAAGACCATGACGGGTTCCGGCAGCAGGATGGCCAATGTGCCCTTCATGCTGGAAATCTACGGGCCCCATGTGCGGAAGAAATGGCAGTCCTGGGTGGAGATAAATCCCGAGACGGCCCGGCGCCTGGGGGTTCGGGACGGGGAGCAGGTCTGGGTGGAGAGCCTGGTGGGTCGCATTAAAGCCGTGGCCAAGCTATACGAGGGAGCCATGCCCGAGGTGGTGAACATGCCCTATGGCTTCGGCCATCGGGAGGGGGGACGCTGGTCCCGAGGGCGGGGTGCCAACCCCAACGAGCTCCTGCCCAACATCTACAGCCCTCTGGGAGGCAATTCCTCTTGGAGCGGCACCCGGGTCAAGGTTTATCGGGCCTAAGGGGCCCTGGGACAGAAAGGACTGCCATGACACGCTGGGGCATGGTGATAGACTTGGACAAGTGCGCGGCCTGCCAGGCCTGCGTGGTGGCCTGCCGGGCGGAGAACAATGTCGCCTTCGCTGGGGAAGAGGAGGCGGCCAAGGGTCGGGCCATCTTCTGGATGCAGCTTCTGCCTGTGGCCGAGGGAGAATACCCTAGGATGAAGATATCCTTCATCCCCGTCCCCTGTATGCACTGCGACAATCCCCCCTGCGTCAAGGTCTGTCCCGTGAATGCCACCTATAAGAATGAAGAGGGGCTGGTCGGTCAAATCTATACTCGCTGCATCGGCTGCCGATTGTGCACCGTGGCCTGCCCTTATACAGTGCGCTTCTTCAATTGGTATGATCCTCAGTGGCCCACGGAGATGGCTTCCTCCCTTAACCCCGAGGTCTATGTGCGTCCCCGGGGGATAGTGGAAAAGTGCAGCTTCTGCGTCCAGCGCATCCGTCGGGCCAAGGAGACCGCCAAGGCCGAGGGCCGCGAAATTCGGGATGGGGAGGTCCAAACCGCCTGCGCCCAGACCTGTCCGGGCCACGCCATTTACTTCGGGGACCTGGATGATCCCAACAGCACCGTCTCCCGGCTGGCCCACAGCGGGCGCGCCTTCCGCCTTATGGAGGACCTAGGCACCGAGCCCAAGGTCTATTACCTCGCCTCGGGGGAGTGGGATGTTTTCAAGCATCCCGATGAGGAGGCCATATCCCGGAGGCGCTTGAGCGAGCGAAGGAAGCAACTATGAGAAGACTACCTCAGGAAGAAGCCGACTCCGTCCTCTTCCGTCCCCTGATGCGCTCCAGTTGGCGGTTCTATGTAGCGGTCCTCATCCTGGGGAGCATGGTAGCCTGGGCCGGCTTCGCCTGGCTCTATCAGCTCACCCAAGGCCTGGGGGCCACGGGCCTCAACCGGCCGGTCTATTGGGGCATCTATATCACCAACTTCATCTTCTTCATCGGCATCAGCCACGCCGGCACCCTCATCTCCGCTATCTTGCGAGTGGCCCATGCCGGATGGCGCCGGCCCATCACACGCTCGGCGGAGGCCATCACCGTCTTCGCCCTCATGGTGGGACCCATCAACATCATCTTCGACTTGGGCCGCCCCGACCGTCTGCTGAATGTCTTCATCTTCGGTCGCTATCAGTCGCCCCTTCTCTGGGATGTCCTGGCCATCACCACCTATTTCACGGGCAGCATCCTCTATCTTTACTTGCCCCTTATCCCCGACATCGCCATGGCCCGGGACCGGGTGCGGCCGGGGCATTGGAAGCACCTCCTTTTCACCCTCCTGGCTCTGGGGTGGAGAGGCACCGAGTTACAGAAGAAACGGCTCCACCGAGCCATCGGGATTATGTCCGTGATAATCATCCCCATTGCCGTGTCGGTGCACACGGTGGTCTCTTGGGTGCTGGCTATGACCGTCCAGCCCATGTGGCACAGTGCCATCTTCGGGCCCTACTTCGTGGTGGGGGCCATCTTCTCGGGCATCGCCACCCTCCTCATCGCCATGGCCGTCCTGCGCAAGATGCTTCATCTTGAGGATTATCTTAAGCCGGACCATTTCAACAAGCTAGGCCTCCTCCTCCTGGTGATGACCTTGCTCTGGCTCTACTTCACCTTCTCCGAGTACCTGACTACCTTCTACGGCAACGCGCCCGATGAGTTGAGCGTATTCTACTCCAAGTGGCACGGGGAGTTCGCTTGGCTCTTCTGGACCATGGTGGTGGTAACCTTCATCATCCCCTTCTTCATCCTGGCCATCCCCAGGACCAGGACCATCACGGGTGTGGTCATCGCCTCCATCTTGATTAACATCGGCATGTGGATAGAGCGGTACACTATCGTGGTGCCCACCCTGACCCGGCCCCGTCTCCCCTACGATATAGGGGTCTATTTACCCACCTGGGTGGAATTGTCCATCACCCTAGGGGAGTTTGCCGGCCTGGCTCTCCTCTATGTCCTCTTCACGCGCCTGTTCCCCATTGTCTCCCTCTGGGAGATTAAAGAGGGGGAGGAGGAGGAAAGGGAGAAGGCTCAGCGAGTTCTGGCCGAACCCAAACCTGAGGGGAAACTGGCGGCCCTACGCCGCATCGTATCTGGTTAGAGGAATGCGTAAAGTTCGTAAAGGGGGTTAAGAAAGATGGAACCCACTACCTTGATTGTGGCAGGGGCGGTGGTGGTCCTGGTGCTCCTCTGGGGCGCCCTGGGGATGAAGGTGGTTCAGCAATGGGAGCGAGGGGTGCATCTGCGCTTGGGTCGACTGACTGGGCTGCGCCAACCGGGGCTTAACATCATCATTCCCTTCATAGACCGGCTGGTCAAGGCCGACATGCGGGTGGTGACCATGGTCCTGGAGCCCCAGGAGGTTATCACCAGGGACAATGTCACCATCCGGGTGGACGCCGTGGTCTACTTCCGGGTGGTGGACCCCGAGAAGGTGGTCATCCAGGTGGAGGACTACCGGGCAGCCACCACCCAGATTGCCCTGGCCACTCTTCGGAGTGTCCTGGGCCAATCGTACCTGGACGAGCTCCTGTCCCAGCGGGAGCGGATCAACGAGCGTCTCCAGACAATCATTGAGGAGCAGACGGAGACACCCTGGGGGGTGCGGGTGACGGTGGCGGAGGTGAAGGATGTGCTCCTGCCCGAGGCCATGCAGCGGGCCATGGCCCGCCAGGCGGAGGCGGAACGAGAGAAGCGGGCCAAGATTGTCCACGCCCAAGGCGAGTTCGAGGCCTCCCAGACTCTGGCTGATGCCGCCAAAATCATCTCCTCTCAGCCCGCCACCCTTCAGCTCCGTTACCTTCAGACTCTGACGGAGATGGCGGGGGAGAGGAGCAGCACTATCATCCCTATCCCCATAGACATCATGGGCTTCTTGTCCCGCTTCGGTAGGGCGGTCACCGCCGATGGGGATAAGGCGCAAGGAGCTGAGTGAGCTGTCCCTAGGCTGAGCCCTAGCAAGACCTTAAGGAGGGGCCTGTGAAGCTCTCCCGCAAGACGCGCCTAATCCTAGCTTTGGTGATGCCGGGAGCAATCCTCTGGTCCATGGTATGGTTTTTTGGGCTAGAAGCTTTCTGGCTCTTCGGCTACTTCACCCTCGTCTTTACTGGGGCGGCCTTCCTCCTCACCTGGGTCTTCGCCGACTGGGGTATGGAGGCGCCGCGCCGCCCGCCTTCTCTTAGACGCTGACCCTGCTTTTGGGGGAAAGGGGGCCTGCCCTGGCCGGGGCAGGCCCCTTTTGTTGCCGCGGCCGGGAGCAGTGTCTCTCCGCTTTTTGGTATGTTCGCCCCCTTTCGTAACCACAGGGTGGGAAAAACTTCACAATGGTCAGGGTCTGTGTTAATGTATACCAGCTGAGCAGGAGCATCTTGATTTGGCCAGGCCACCGTGGAGAGGAAGCGCGGACTGGTCCCAGCGGGGTCGGCCTTAGGTATGGAGATGGTTGTGTCTTTAGGGCGCTGGATAGGCAGCGGGGCGGGAGTCCTGTTCCTGTCCCTGCTGGTTGTGGCCGGCTGCACCCAGGGGTCAGGCCAGCTTCCCCTGCCCCCCGACGCGCAACTGCTGGAAGACCCCAGCTTCCGTAGGAACATCCAGCCCATCCTGGCGGAGTACTGCGTCAAATGCCACAACAACGCCGACGACCATGGCGAGCTGGTGCTGGAAACCTATGACAGTATCATGAGGAGCCCCCGAAAAGTGCCTGTGGTCGTCCCCGGCTCCCCTGAGAAGAGCCTCCTGGTGGAAGTGATAGCGCATGAGTCTATTACTAAGATGCCTTTCCACGGAGAGAAGTTGACCCCCAATCGTATTGCCAATATCGAAACTTGGGTTCGCTTGGGGGCCCGAGATGATTAGGATAGGCTTCCTGCGGGCTAGAGGGTCAGGGGTTCATGGCTGTCTGCCATATTTAACGTGATGGGCGAGTATGGCTCGGCTTGCCGCCACGGGCTTGAGGGGAAGGGAGGGGGGAGGAACAGGCTCGGGAACAGGGGGTGAGGAATGTCCATACGGGCAAGGCTCATATTGAGTTTCGCCGTGCTCCTCATCCTCATGGTGGGGCAGACGGTCATCGCCACGGATCAAATAACCCGCCTCACCGTCACCAGTCAAGAGGCGACGGGAATGGCCATGAAGCGTCTGGAGCAGGTCACCCGCATCAATACAGCCCTGGCGGAGCTCCGGGCATCCGAGTTGGGGTATGTGCTGAGCCTTCTCCCCGCCGAGCGCAGCCGATACGGGGCAGAGATTGTCAGCCTGCGTGAGAACATAGCCTTCACTGTGGAGCGCTACCACCAGGCGATAGGCGACCCCGCTCGGCTGGCGGACTATGAAGCCTTCCTGCTACATGTCGAGGACTACCGCAAGGTAGACCAGCAATTGGTGGCGCTGGTGGACCTGGGGGAGCGGGCTGAGGCCCAGGATTTTTTCGCCGCCTCTCAGCCAGCGTTCAACAAGATGCTCTACCACATCCACCGTCTTAGCTCCGAGGAAGCGAGCATCTCCCAGACCTTGAGCCAGATGGCGGTGGAGGAGGCCAGTCGCGCCCGCTATTTCTTCATCGTGGTAACGGCTCTAGCTGCACTAGGGGAGGTAGGGCTGGGGTATTATATCTTTCACTCCCTTTCTGGGGGGTTGGGACGTCTCCTGGAGGGGACGCGGCGGGTAAGCGGGGGAGATCTGTCCCACCGCGTTGCAGTGGTGAGCCGGGACGAATTCGGCGAACTAACCCGGTCCTTCAATAGCATGGTGGCATCCCTACAGATGAGCCAGGAGGAGAACCTGCGCTTAACCCAGGAATCCCTCCAGATGAGGGAGGAGCATATCCGTCTCCTCAAGGACAGCCTGCGCCGGGTGGTTCGAGCTCAGGAAGAGGAGCGCCAGCGGGTGGCCCGGGAGCTCCACGACGAAGCGGGGCAATCCCTCACCGCCCTCCAGATGGGGCTGGCCCGGTTGGAGCGGGAGGCGGGTTCCCCTCAGCTCCGGGAGCGGGTGGCGGCCTTGCGCTCCCTGGCCGTGGCCACCATGGGCGAGGTGCATCGGCTGGCTCTGGACCTGCGCCCCAGCGCCCTGGATGAGTTGGGACTCATCCCAGCCCTGCGCGGCCATATCCGAGAGTTCTCCCAGCGCATCGGGTTGCCCATTGAGTTTCAGGTCAACGGGGAGGAGCGCCGCCTGCCCGCGGAGGCGGAGACCGCCCTCTTCCGGGTGGTTCAAGAGGGGCTGACCAATATCCTAAAACATAGCCAGGCGCACCACGCTTGGGTCTCCATTGACATCTCTCCCAACCAGCTGGTGGTGACGGTGCGGGACGATGGTGTAGGTTTTGAGGTGGAAAAGGTCTTGGGCTCCTCGGAACGGCGCTGGCTGGGGCTGTTTGGGATTCGAGAGCGGGTAGAGTTGCTGGGGGGCAGCTTGCAAGTGCAGTCCCAACCCGGCCAGGGCACGACGCTCTCCGTCTCAGTGCCTTTGGATTCCGCAGGAGGGTCCGATGAAGGAAAAGAACTCCCCGGAGAAAACAAGAGTGTTGTTGGTGGATGACCATGGTGTGGTCAGGGCAGGCCTGAAGCTGATTTTGGAGGGGGAGGGGGACATGGAGGTGGTGGGGGAGGCTAGTGATGGCTTTGAAGCCGTGGAGATGGCCCGCACCCTCGCTCCAGACGTGGTGCTCATGGATATCACCTTGCCCACCCTGAGCGGGCTGGAGGCGGCTCGCCAAATCCTGAAGCAGAACCCTCTGGTGGGCGTCCTCTTCCTCACCATGCACCAGAGTCAGGAGTATCTTTTTTCGGCGCTAAAAGTGGGCGGCTCTGGCTATATCCCCAAGTCTGCAGCCGACACCGAGGTCATAGCGGCGGTGAGGGCGGTCAAGGCCAAGCGGACCTATCTCCATCCTGACGTCGCGCATATGCTGGTCACCGACCATCTGCAAAGGCTCAAGAGCACGGAGACCGAGGACCCCTACGATACCCTGACCAGCCGAGAGAAAGAGATTCTTCACCTGATAGTGGCTGGCTTTACCAACCGGCAGGTTGCCGAAAGGCTGAACCTGAGCATAAACACCGTCCATAACCATCAGGCCAGCTTCATGGAGAAACTGGGGTTGCACAGCCGGATGGAGCTTTTGCGCTATGCCATCCGCAAAGGATTGGTGAGCCAGGAGAACTGAGCCTCTTCTTCTCTCAGGCTCGATGGTTTCACTCCTGGCTGGGACGCCAAGTTTGTCTCCTCCCTTTGCTTGTGGGGGCGGCCCAGCGTAGGAGCCGCCAGCCCTAGCCTCCCTCCTTCTTGGGCGGAGCCTTCTCTGCCATCTTCCCTATCGGCCCCCTCCGTATCCAATATCCTAGCTGCTGTCCCTAAACTCCTGAGACTGTTGAAACAGTCTATGTCAACCCCTATATCCCCCAGTCTTGGGGGGGCCTATTGGAATTTGGGGGACACCCTCAGACCTCCGGCAGGAAGTATCCTGCGCCTCTTTTTCAGCAGTCTGCTCCTGGTTGATACTCTCAGCACGCCCAGAATAGTCAATCTAGTGCCCCAAAATAGGCCTATCATTTCGGCTCAATGGCCTATTACCTTGATTACCCTTCGGCGGGGCGATAGCTAAAATAGAGTTGTGAAAAAGAGAACGGGCTAGTTTGAGGATGACCTGGGGACTATTTGGAGGGCACCCCCGAGAGGCGATGAGAGGGCGATGACAGCACCAACGGGCGTTATCCGGATAGTGATTGTGGATGATATGACCATCATGCGCCAGGGACTACGCTTGCTGTTGGAAGCGGAGGAGGATCTCCAGGTGGTGGGGGAAGCTGAGGATGCTGAGAGAGCCCTCCAGCTGGTGCAGGGGCTTTCGCCCCATGTGGTGGTGATGGAGGTCAAGGGAAGGGCTCTGGATGGGCTGTCCCTTTGTCGCAGCCTGCGCCAGCACAATCCCCAGGTGGGGGTGGCTATCCTCACCAGCCAGGACGGCCCTGGTTACTTCTTTGAAGCCCTGCGCTGTGGATGCCATGCCTATATCCCCAAGTCTGCCCAGCACGCCGAGGTGGTGAGCGGCATCCGCAGTGCGGCCCGCCTTCAAGGCTACATCCATCCCTTGGTAGGTGGTTGGTTGATGCAGGATTTCGCTTCCCGGTCCGCGCGTCCCCGGAGCGGTCAGACAAAGGAGCTCTCCCCCAGGGACCTGCAGGTGCTGGAGATGGTCTCCCAGGGGCTGACCAACCCGCAGATGGCGCAATTCCTGAGGGTGAGCGTGAACACGGTGCGTCGCCATCGTGCCCGGCTGATGCGCAAGGTGGGAGTGCGCCAGGTGGGTGGGCTCATCCGATTCGCTCTGAATCAAGGGCTGCTGAAAGTGTAAGCAAAAAAGGAGGTTTGCAATGGAAGAGAAGATTTGGGCCACTTCTTCTGGAGGGGAGCTGGTGGCGAAGCCGGGCATGGCCCGACCTGAGGCCGCCAGGATGGCTACGGAGCAAGACCTGGCCAGGCAAGAGGTTCGCCACCGCATCAAAGAGACCACGGCGCTGGTCATCGCTGTCTTACTCACCGCCGCCGTAGGGCTCAGCCTGAGCGTCCTCTTCCTGGCGGGCGGCATTCTGGCGGCAGCGCTGGTCATCCCCGTGGTCCTGGTGGGGATCCTGGCATATTACCTGGTGCCACCCCTCCTGGTCCGACGGCACACTATGGCGAAGTAGCCAAGAGCTGGCGGCCAGTATCTAAAAGCCTGGTATTCACAGCCCTGCTGGTCAGCAGAATATAGCAAAGAAGACTGGAAGGCGATATGACTCCTCACCTCCGTCTGGCGCTGATCCTGGTGGTGGTGCCGGTGTTGGTGGTGATAGGCTTGCCGTGGGCGCTCAGGGGCTTGCCCGTGGCTGCCTCTGAGACATATCCCTGGTCCCTGGTGCCCCGCACCTTTGGGGAGAATGGATACTATCGGGGGAGCAATGTTGGCGAGTGGACCAGCATTGCTCCCCGCTTTGCCGGCGATGTGGCGGTCTGCAACACCTGCCACCAGGGCCAGTTCAGCTCCTGGTCGGGAGGAGCCCATAAGGTGATTTCCTGCCAGACCTGCCACGGCACCCGGGCCAACCATGTGCTAGGGAAGCCAGACCCACGCCCTGCCTCCCCAGAGTTGGCCCCTTTGGTGGCTATGCCCCCGATTGAGCTTTGCTCTACCTGCCACGACGCCAGAGTGGTGGGCCGTCCGGTCGGGTTCCCTCAGGTGAACCCTGAGACTCATGCGGGGAAGACAGCCTGCACCTTGTGCCATAGCCCCCACAACCCTCAGCCGGGAGGGCGACGATGAAGCTCAGTCGCCGTAAGTTTTTGACCCTGGGTGGGGGCGCTCTCATCTTGGTTTTAATTCCCAAGGGAATCGAGACGTCCCTGGCAGGGACAGCGCCGGAGACAGCCCCGTCCCCAATAGGGGATTGGACCAAGGAGTGGGAGAAACATTACTGGGGTTTCGCGGTGGACACCACCAAATGCATCGGCTGCGGCAGATGTGTGGTCGCCTGCAAGGTGGAAAACCGGCTGCCCCCGGAGCCCGAGTTTACGCGCACTTGGGTGGAGCGCTATGTCATCCTGGAGGATGGCGAGGTGCTGGTGGACTCCCCCGAGGCCGGGATGCATGGTTTTAAGGATGAAGTGGCCAACGCCCGGCTGCGCGGACGAGAGATTCGCCGAAGCTTCTTCGTCCCCAAGCTCTGCAACCAATGTGACGACCCCCCTTGCGTCCAGGTGTGTCCGGTGGCCGCCACCCATAGGACGGCGGACGGTGTTGTCCTGGTGGACCGGAAGAGGTGCATCGGTTGCCGCTACTGCATACAGGCTTGCCCTTATGGTGCTCGCTATTTGGACCCCGAGGAACGGGTGGCTGATAAGTGCACCTGGTGCTACCACCGCATCGCTCAGGGTATGAAGCCCGCCTGCGTGGAGGTGTGCCCAGTGGGAGCCCGCATCTTCGGCGATTTTAAAGACCCCGAGAGCCCAGTCCGTCAGGTGCTGCGGAAGTTCTCAGTGGGGGTGCTCAAGCCGGACCTGGGCACCAAGCCCAAGGTCTACTACATTGGACTCCAATCGGGGGTGCGCTAATGCCTGGCTTTTTCTATCCCAACGAAGCAGAGCTTCAGTGGGGGTTGCTCATCGTCCTCTACCCCTACATCACGGGCCTGGTGGCGGGAGCCTTTATTGTCAGTGCCCTCTATCATCTATTGAAGATAGAGGCCCTAAGGCCAGTCTCCCGGCTCGCCCTGCTCACCGCCTTGGGGTTCTTGCTGGTGGCCCCTCTACCCTTGCTAGCTCACCTGGGCCGGCCGGAGCGGGGGTTTGAGATTTTCTGGACTCCCAACCTCTCTTCGGCCATGGCGGGGTTCGGCTATATTTGGCTGCTCTATCTCTTGTTGGTGACTATTGAGACCTGGCTGGTCTTCCGACCTGACATCGTCCACTACGCTCAGACCAGGAGAGGTTGGCTCAATCCTATCTACCGCCTCCTCACCCTGGGGAGCCACGATGTCTCCCCGGCCACCTTGGAGAAAGAGAAGCGGCTGGTAACAACCCTGTCTGCCATTGGCGTGCCCTCCGCCTTCCTGCTCCACGGCTATGTGGGGTTTATCTTCGGTGCCATCAAGGCCAACCCCTGGTGGTCAACCCCCCTTATGCCCATCATCTTCTTGGTCTCGGCCATCGTTTCAGGTATTGCCCTGCTCATGGTCATCTACCTGGCCCAGATGAAGCTGCAACGGATGCCTGTGGACCACCTGTGTCTCCGTAGCCTGGGGAATTGGCTGTTAGCATTCCTCCTGGCGGATGCGGCCCTCACTTTTCTGGAGATGCTGAGCTTCGCCTATGAACAGGAGGAGAGCTGGGAGATTATCTCCCAGATGATAAACCGGAGTTTGGCACTGCAATACGGGGGGTTCCAGCTCCTGTTGGGGCTTTTCCTCTCGGTGGTGTGGCTGTGGACGGCCAACACCGTAAGGGCCGAGAATGCGCCGCGGGGCACCCTGTTTCGGGCCGTAGCTGCCCTCTTGGTGCTGGGTGGGGTGTTCGCCATGCGCTGGAATGTGGTCATCGGCGGGCAACTCTTCTCCCGCAGCCTTTATGGCGTTCGTAGCGACCTAATCTTCCCGGTTCTAGGACAAGACGGGATAGTGACGGCGCTCCTGATACTGGCGCTGCCCGTGGTGCTGGTGTTCCTGATGACAGCGATAGTGCCCCCCTGGGAGGAGCAGCGCCCAGCTCCTGTCCCGGAGGCGGAATCGCCCCGAAGCTGAGCTGGTGCAGCAGGAAGAGGGCTCACACTGACCCCCATGCTCCCGCCGCGCCCCGCGGCCCCCAAGCCCTCGCAAGGCTAGACATGGGTGTAGGGTGAGTTTTCACTGGACGTCGGCGCGCCGATACTGCGCTGACTGCCCCAGTTGGACAGAGTTCAGCGCTGGCTGGCGGATAGGTCGTCGGGGTGCACCAGCCGATGCGACAGATGGCCCACTATTAGGTGAGGATGAGTTGCAGTTTGGCGCTCCCCATAGGCACTTCCCGAGCCGCCGGCCTATCCTTGAAGTAGCCTTGGCATTGAGGGGAAGCTTGGCTTGGACTTCTGCTGTGGCTCAAGCCCGAAGTCAAAACAGGCCCATTTCCTGGTATTGCATACCCTCTGGCGAGGCCAGGGCCGCAAAAATGTATCCTACGGTATAGGGGCGATATATGGACAGGGTCGTCGTCTCGTGGTTGAATGAGTCGGGGTTGACTATACCTGGAAATCCCCGTGGGTCATTGCCTTAAAACAAGCTAATGCTGTTGGGGAAACAGCAATCGCTACTTGTTAGAAAGGGTAAGGGAGACCTATGAAGTGGCCTAGTGTACTGGTCAAAGCGTCTATCGGCCTTGGCCTGGCGGTAGGGTATTTGGCGGCGGCGTGTGCGGGTCCAGCAGGACAACCAGGGCCTGCGGGACCCCCAGGCCAGCAGGGGCCAGCAGGCCTCCCGGGACCGCAGGGAGCCCCAGGCGCAGCGGTTGAACTCAACACCTTGAGAGCGGCCAAGGTTGGGGTTGCCCCCGTCCTCGATGGAGGAGTTGATGGCGGCTGGCTGCAGGCGACGCCCTTGGTGGTCTCGGTCGCGAACGGCGCCAACCTCCCTGGCGGCGCCACCTCGGTTTCACTGAGGGCGCTGTACGATGACAAGAGCGTATATGTGCTCGCGCAGTGGGCCGACAAGACCCAGTCATACAGGCGGGCGCCGTGGCAGAAGCAGGCCGATGGCACATGGAAGAAGCTCAGCGACCCCAATGACTTGGGTGGCGACAGCAATCTCGTTTACGAGGACAAGTTGGCCCTCCTGTGGAACATCAATGACTCTATCAAGAGCTTCAACCAGGTAGGCTGTCTGGTGACCTGCCACCCGGGCGAGACCAAGCCCTTCGGCAATAAGTACACCGCGGCTGACGGCGAGCTCGGCGACATCTGGCACTGGAAGTCGGTGAGGACTGGCCCCGTCGGCAACGTGGACGACCAGTACCTGGACAATACCCGCTACGACAAGGACAAGGCCCCCGAGGCAGGCCGGAAGAGCGATGCCAAGACCAGCGGCGGCTACTCCGACAACCAGACCGCGGACAAGAAATTGCCGGCTTTCGCCCTACCGGACAACAAGCCAGCGCCGCCCTATTGGCTGCTCGATAGCGAGAAGGTGGCCTTCGACAACTCCAAGTACCAGCCGGGCGACGAGGTGCCCAGCATCATCATCGCACCCATGACGGGCGATAGGGGTGATATCTCCTCGGCGCAGCTCTGGCGGGATGGCATCTGGACAGTGGAGCTCTCCCGCAAGCTGGACACTGGCTCTAAGACAGACATTCAGTTCACCGACCTGAAGAAGAGCTACTACTTCGGAGTGGCCGTCTTCGACAACGCCCAGGTACGCCATGCTTGGAACAGCGGCGCCCTCAAGCTGACCTTCTCCCCGGCGGCGAGCAGCGGGCTCACCACGGTCAAGGCCCTGCCGGCAAACCACGCCGGGCGCACCACCTGCAAGGTGTGCCATGAGGCGGGCGCTGCCGGAGCCCCCAAGTTTCCGACTACGGTCAATCACGCCCTATTCGAAGACAACAACAAGTTCTGTGGCACCTGCCACAGATAGCAGGTTGAATTAGCTCAGCGGGGAGGCGGCTGGCCATCTGGCAGCCGCCTCCCTATCTTTTCTCAAAGGGTACCTGCCCGTAAAGGAGGGCATATTTGAGCCAGGGGATACCCGTCTTCTGCTTCGGGGTCTAGGCCATCTCATTCCCGGCTCGCGCCCAGTTGGCTGTCATGGGCCGCAGGCTATTCGCGCGGGTCGAACATGACGCTGGAGAGGCGCTGGATGCGCTTGAGCATATTGGGGTGTGTGCTCACCAGTTCGATGAGCCGGTCGCCCAGGTCCAGCTTGACCTCTTTTCCTCGCACCAATGAGAGTTCGTAGGAATCGATAGTGCCGCTCAGGTCTTTGTCTATCTCCTTGAGCTCACGCAGCTCATAAAGGGAGCGGGAGGGGTCGGTGACGAAGAAGGCCTTATGTCCCTACATTCGGCGCAGCTCCTCCTTAGAGGTGTTGGCGTTGCCATAGACAAGCTTGTATAGGGCGGTGGCGAGATAGCGGGGACGGGTCCCAAGGCGCACGCTGCCCAAGTCGGCGCAGTACTCCCGGATGCGGGAGGCGTAAAGGACCAGCAGGTTGGCCGCGAAGTATAGAGCAAAGGCGAAGACCCCCAGGAGTGCGATGTAGCCAGCGCCCTTCCGGCTTTGCCCGGAACCGCTCCAGAGTAGCCCTCTGGCAAGATACCACAGGATGAGGGGCACCACGCTCAGGAGGGTGATGATGGCCATGTCCCGATGCTTGACATGGGAGATTTCGTGCCCGAGCACCGCCTTCAGCTCGTCCTGGCTCAGCAGTTTCTGAAGCCCTTGGGTGACCACCATCCGGGCGTCCCGCTGGCTCCGCCCATAGGCGAAGGCGTTGGAGAAGGGGAGCTGGGATAGGCCCACTTTGAGTTTGGGGATTTCCGCTTGCTCGGCCAGCTCTGCGACCATGCGGTGGAGCTCCGGCTCTTCCTGTTCCGTGGCCCAGCGGACTCGCATGGTCAGACCCACCAGCAGGGGGCCCACCAGATACTGGATGAGCACCATAACGACGGCCAACACGGCATAGTAGATGAAGTTGCCGATGCCCAGAAGGCTCGAGACCATGACCATAAGGGCATATAAGATGCCGAACATCACGACTACGAGGAAGTACATGCGCGCTTGAAGCCACATATTCAGGTCCCTTTCAGCAACCATAACAACCATAAGCCCCGGATGGCGGCGCTCCCGCTCTCGCTATTCTAGATTGCCAGGGGGCCGCTTTCAAGGCGGCTAAAACAGGGCTTTACCCAAAAAGAAAGGGGGGGCTGCCCAGCCCCCCCCTCTGTAGCGCACTCTTACGAGGCGGCAGCCTCGGCGGAGCGGCGGCCGCTCTTCACCGCATCCAGGGTCTCCACGAAGGAGTCGATGCGGGCCCGGGTGTCCGCCTCGGAGTAGTCCCGGGCGTCGACGATGTCGCTCTCCAAGGAGAGCACCGGCACCGGGGAGAATTTCCTGATGAGGTCTCGGTTCATGGCCTGGCCCACGGAGGTGGGGCGGCATGACTTCACCTGGTGCATCACCAAGCCGTCAATCTTGTAGTCCCGGATGTATTCCTTGATGTCCTCAACCTGGGGGTAGCCGCTGCCGCCGGGTCCGAAGGCCCTGGTCCTATCCTCCTCCAGGCCGGCATACTGGCGGCGCACCATGCGCTCCAGGGGGTGATAGTGCTCCGGGTGGTCCAGCTCGCTGGGGGCGCCCTGGTTGTAAGTGGTCTCGAAGACGGAGACGGCTCCCAGGCTCTCGAAGTAGTTGTAGATGCCCATGTTATGCCACGGGGGGAGGCCGCCGGCCCACATGAGGCGGAACTTCTCCTGGGGCACTACGCCGATTTTCTTATCCACCCGCTCCTGGGCCTCATCCCGAAGGCGGATGTAGAAGTCCAGGGTGGAGGGCTCTCCGGCCAGGAAGCTTCGAGGCACGAAGGACGACATCATGTCC
This sequence comes from Chloroflexota bacterium, assembly GCA_016210205.1. Lineage (GTDB taxonomy): Bacteria > Chloroflexota > Dehalococcoidia > JACQUO01 > JACQUO01 > JACQUO01. The sequence continues at coordinate 76,100 of JACQUO010000023.1, read as the reverse complement.
TGGGTGGGCACCGGGCCCGGTACGGCCCGCCGCAGCTTATACATCTGCCAGGACACCCGGTTGGTCTCCTCTTCCAGCTCGATGACCTGGGTGAGCTTGTTCCAGTCCATCTTGCGGCCGCAGTGCTTCTCCAGGAACGCCACGGCGGTGCGGAGCTGGTCCACGCCGTATCGGATATAGCGCTCCTTGACATCCTCGGTGAGCTTCATGGTGAGGGCTGGGGTGTGGGCGTCGTAGATGGAAAGGGGCGCCCCTGTCAGCTTGGCCATGGCCTGATACCATTTGAAGCGGGGGTCGCAGATGGCGGCGCAGGTGAAGAGGAGGTCGGGCCAGGCCAGGCCGCCGTCGGGGGCATAGTCGGGGGGCATCCCCAGCTCGCTGCGCTCCTGGCAGTAGCCGAGAACGGTGCGGGAGTAGCCGCAGCAGAGGTTGGAGAAGCCGGCGGCCTCGGCCTTGCCGATGAAGTTCTGCTCCACCTTCTTGGCGGCGCAGAGGCCGGCGTAGTTCTCGGTCCCCAGGAGAATCACATCCATGGCCACGGGGATGGCGGTGTTGGTGCCCAGCATGAACCAGGCAACTTTCTGCTCCCCGGTCCGTTTCGCCTCATTGGCCCGTTCGTAGCGGGCCTTGAGCATCTTGCGCACTTCCCGGGCGGTCTCCGTGGCCTTGATGGCGGTGGTCTTCTGGACGGATGGTTGATTCATGGTCCTGGCCTCCTCCCTATTCGCTCCCCGACGCTAAAGCAAACCTAACATTGCATTAAAGATAGCGGGGAAAGCACGCCATGTCAAACGGCTAGGCGGAGGATTGGCGGCCTTTTAGCCCTGGGGAAAGGGCTGGTAGCGGGAGGTGATGGGGAGGCGCCGGTCCCGGCCAAAGGCCTTGGGGGTAATCTTAATGCCCGGGGGCGACTGGCGGCGCTTGTACTCGTTGCGGTCCACCATGGTGACCACCTTGTGCACCATGGCGGGGTCGAAGCCCAGGGCCACAATTTCCCCGGGGCCTTTGTCTTCCTCAATGTAGGCCTCCAGGATGGGGTCCAGGACTTCGTACGGCGGGAGGGAGTCCACATCCCTCTGGTTAGGCCGGAGCTCCGCGGTCGGCTCCTTGGCGATGACGCTCTGGGGGATGAGGTCCCGCCCCGCCTGGGCGTTCCGGTAGTGGGACAGCTTATAGACCAGGGTCTTGGGCACGTCCTTGATGACGGCCAGCCCCCCCGCCATGTCGCCGTAGAGGGTGGCGTAGCCGGTGGCCATCTCGCTCTTGTTGCCGGTGGTCAGCACCAGCCACCCGAACTTGTTGGAGAGGGCCATGAGGAGGTTGCCCCGCAGCCGGGCCTGGAGGTTTTCCTCCGCCACCCCGGACGGGGTGCCGGCGAAGGCCTCGGAGAGGGTGTCCAGGCTGGCGGTAAAGGTCTTCTCGATGGGGATGGTCAGGAGTTTCATGCCCAGGTTGTGGGCCAGGAGCTGGGCATCGCTCTTGCTGCCGGGGGATGAGTAGCGGGAGGGCATGGATACCCCCAGCACATTCTCCGGGCCTAGGGCGTCCACGGCGATGACCGCCACGATGGAGGAATCGATGCCCCCGGAGAGGCCTATGACCACCTTCTTGAAGCCGTTCTTGTTCACATAGTCCCGGGTCCCCAGCACCAGGGCGTGGTACACTTCCTCCGGCATGTCATAGGGCTGGAGGTCCCGCCTGGCCAGGGGGGTTTTGTCAGCCTCTGTGCCGACTTGAGGTATGGGGATGGTGGGGCAGGACTGGCCCGACGCCTGCTGGGCCATGCGCTGCTGCCGCCCTCGGGGGTCTCGGAGGCGGGTGCGGAAGACCGATTCCACATCCAGGTCAACCACCATCAGGTCTTCTTCGAACTGCTTCCCCCGGGCCAGGAGCTGGCCTTTCTCGTTGAAGATGAGGCTGCCGCCGTCGAAGACCAGCTCGTCCTGTCCGCCCACCAGGTTGACATAACACACTATCACCGTGTTGTCGGAGGCTCGGGTAGCCAGCATGGTCTCTCGGAAACTGCCCTTGCCGGCGTGGTAGGGCGAGGCGTTGATGTTGATGATGATTTGGGCTTCGGCGCTGGCCTGGCGGGCGATGGGGCCCGTGGCGTGCCAGATGTCCTCACAGATGTTGACGCCCACGCCGATGCCTTTAACGGTGAATATAGGGCAGATAGAGCCGGGCCGAAAGTAGCGATCCTCGTCGAAGACGCCGTAGTTGGGGAGGTAGGCCTTATGATAGACGCCGCAGAGGTTGCCGTCGGCTATGATGGCGGCGGCGTTGTAGAGGTCGTTGGGGGCGTCCACGAAGCCCACCACAGCCACGATGCCCTGGGTGTGGCGGAGGAGCTCATCCCGACGCCGGAGGTTCTCCTGGATGAAGTGGGTCTTAAGCAAAAGGTCCTCGGGGGGATAGCCCGTGATGGCCATCTCGGGAAAGGCCACCAGGTCGGCCCCCAGGGACCGGGCGCGGTCGATGTATTCCCTTATCTTGGCGGTGTTGCCCGCAAAATCGCCCACGGTGGTGTTTATCTGGGCCAGGGCGACGCGCAGGCTCCTCATAAATTTGCCTTCATGGGGATAGGGCCTACAGAATAGGCAGGTACCGGTTTACCTCGTAGTCGGTGACATGGACCCGCCAGTGGTCCCACTCCACTCGCTTGTTCTCAAGGAAGTTGTTGAACACATGCTCCCCCAGGGCCCGCCGCACCACATTGCTCTTGGCGGTGAGCTGCACCGCCTCCCACAGGCTGCCGGGGAGGGACTTGATGCCCCGCCGCCTTCGGGCCGTCTCGGGCAGGTGATAGACGTCCTCTTCCACCGCCGCCGGCAGCTCGTAGCCCTTGTCGATGCCCTCCAGCCCCGCGGCGAGCATGACGCTGAAGGTGAGATAGGGATTGCAAGCGGGGTCTGGGGCCCGGTACTCGATACGAGTGGACTGCTCCTTGCCTGGCTTGTATTCTGGCACCCTGACCAGGGTAGAGCGGTTTTTGCGGGCCCAGCAGATGTAAACGGGGGCCTCATAGCCGGGAACCAGGCGCTTATAGGAGTTCACCCACTGGCTGGTCACCGCCGTTATCTCCGGAGCATGCGCCAGGAGGCCAGCTATAAAGGATTTGGCGACGGGCGAGAGATAATTCTTATCCTTGGGGTCGAAGAAGGCGTTCTTGCTGCCCTTGAAGAGGGACTGGTGGACATGCATGCCGCTGCCGTTGACGCCGAAGATGGGCTTGGGCATGAAGGTGGCATAGACGCCGTGCTTCAAGGCAATCTCCTTTACCACCAGTCGGAAGGTCATGGCGTTGTCGGCCATGGTCAGGGCGTCGGTGTAGCGCATGTCAATCTCGTGCTGGGAGGGAGCCACCTCATGGTGCGAGTACTCGATGGGGATGCCCATCTCCTCTAGGGTGAGGACGGTGTCCCGGCGGAGGTCCGAGGCCGTATCCAGGGGGGTGAGGTCGAAATAGCCGCCCTGGTCCAGGGGTTTGGGGTTGGTACTGCTCTCCAGGTAGAAATACTCCAGCTCCGGGCCCACATAGAAGGTGTAGCCCAGCTCGGCAGCCCGCTGCAGGTTGCGTTTCAGGACATAGCGCGGGTCTCCCTCGAATGGCTTGCCCCCGGGGAGGTGGATGTCGCAGAACATGCGGGCCACGGTGTTGCGTTCCTGGGGGCGCCAGGGGAGCAGGGTGAAGGTGCTGGGGTCGGGCAGGGCAATCATGTCGCTCTCGTCGATGCGAGCGAAGCCTTCGATGGAGGAGCCATCGAAGCCCATACCGCTCTCGAGAGCGCCTTCCAGCTCATCTACGGTGATGGCGAAGCTCTTGAGCTGGCCCAGGATATCGGTGAACCACATGCGGATGAACTTCACATCCAACTCTTTGGCTTTCTTCAGGACATAGTCCTTATTCTTATTCGCATTTGCGACCATGGGCCCTCCTCTCAATTTAAAAAAGCACGCCTATCATACACGCAAGCGCGGAGGCCTGTCTAGGGTCTCCCAGCGCCTTCAGTTGAAGGCGCCTCGCGATGATAGACGTGCTCTATGTTTTAGCGTATTGAGTTGGACGGCCCTGGCGCCTCAGATGCGCTGGAGGGCTTAGCGCTTGACCGCGCTGGGCATGAATACCCAAATGGAGCACAGGGCCAGGAAGCTGATGGCGGAGATAATTGTCATGTCCATGAGATTGCTCCTTTCGCAATGCCTTTCCGGTCGGTATGTGGTGGGGGCCCTCAGACCCTTTCCGCTCTTGTGGCTACACGTCGAAGTAAAGGTGGAACTCATAGGGATGGGGGCGCAGGGCAATGGCGTCCACCTCATTCTTTTGTTTGTAGCTCACCCAGGTCTCCAGGACGTCCGGGGTGAAAACCCCGCCCTCCAGAAGGAATTTGTGGTTCTTCTCCAGGGCTTCCAGCACCTCGCCCAGGGAGCCCGGGGTCGATTTCACCAAGGCCGCCTCATGAGGCTCCAGCTCGTAGACATCTTTGTCCATGGGCTCGCCGGGGTCCATCTCCTTGCGGATGCCGTCCAGGCCGGCCATGAGCAGGGCAGAAAAGGCCAGGTACGGGTTGCAGGAGCCGTCCGGCGGGCGGTATTCCAGGCGTTTGGCGGTGGGGTTGCTGGAATACATGGGGATGCGCACCGCGGCGCTGCGGTTGCGCTGGGAATAGACCAGGTTGATGGGCGCCTCGTAGCCCGGAACCAGGCGCCGGTAGGAGTTGGTGGTGGGGGCGCATAAGGCGAGCAGGGCGGGCGAGTGGGTCAAAAGCCCGCCGATGTAGAGCTTGGCGGTCTGGCTCAAGAGGGCGTACCCCTTCTTGTCGAAGAAGAGGTTCTTACCGTTCTTCCAGAGGCTTTGATGTACATGCATGCCGGAGCCATTGTCTTGGAAGAGGGGCTTGGGCATGAAGGTGGCGGTGAAGCCGTGTTTGACCGCCATATTCTTCACGATGTATTTGAACAGCATCACCTTGTCGGCCATGCGGGTTAGGGTGTCGTACCGCATGTCGAACTCGGCCTGGCCGGCGGTGGCCACCTCGTGGTGGTGGACCTCAATATCGATGCCCGACTCTATCATCTTCAGGGCTATGCGGGAGCGCAGGTCCTGGAACTTATCGGTGGGCGGCACCGGGAAGTAGCCCTCCTTAGAGCGGGGGCGGTAGCCCAGGTTTTGCCCTTCGCCGTTGCCCGAGTTCCAGATGCCGGCGATGGAGTCGACATAGTAGTAGCCGGAATGGCTGGTCTGGTCAAAACGGATACTGCTGAAGATGAAGTGCTCCAGCTCCGGGCCCCAGTAGGAGGCGTCGGCGATGCCGCTGGCCTTGAGATGAGCCTCGGCCTTCTGGGCGATGTAGCGGGGGTCCCGAGAGTAGGGCTGGCCCGTGACCGGGTCGCGCACATTGCAGATGAGGCTGAGGGTGGGCACCTCCAGGGCCGGGTCCACGATGGCGGTGGTGGGGTCAGGGAACAGGAGCATATCGCTCTCGTGAATCTTCTGGAAGCCGCGGATGGAGGAGCCGTCAAATCCAATCCCCTCCGCAAAGAGTTCCTCATTGAGTTCGCCTGCCGGGATGGAGAAGTGCTGCCATAGGCCGGGCAGGTCAACGAACTTGAGGTCCACCATGAGGCAGCCCTTTTCCCGGCTGAAGGCGATGGCGTCCTTTGGCGTCTTGATGCCCGCTTTGGTTACCAAGCGTTCCTCCTCGAACCCGAATGGATTCGCTTTTGCCTTTATGATAGCCACACCCTATTTCCGAGGTGTTACGCAGATGTTACGAATATATTACAGACGGGGCTCTCACCCAGGTCCAGCCTGCTGCCCCTGGGCTTAGAGCGCAGCTTCCCCCCGTTCGCCGGTGCGGACGCGGATGGCATCCTCAACGGGGTAGATGAATATCTTGCCGTCGCCGATGTTGCCCGTGCGGGAGACCTGGCAGATGGTATCCACGGCCACGGCTACCTTGGCATCGGCCACCACCAGCTCCATCTTCACTTTGGGGAGCATATCCACCTCGATGCGCTCGCCGGTGCGCCCCGTGTGGACGATGCCTTTCTGGACCCCCCGGCCGGTGACATGGACTACATTGAGACCTACGATGCCTTTGGCAACCAGGGCGTTCTTGGTGGCCTCCAGCTTCTCGGGGCGGATGATAGCCTCGATTTTCTTCATGCCTCATTCTCCTTGTGGATAAACTAGTCAGCGCTGTAGGCGGGCTCGCCGTGCTGGGACAGGTCCAGCCCCTGGACTTCTTGCTCCTTGTCCACCTTGAGGCCGATAGTGACATCAAGCACCTTGAGTATGATGAAGGTGACCACGAAGGCGAAGACCCAGGAGACGACCACCGCCAGGGCCTGGATGCCCAGTTGGGCGGGGTTCCCATAAAAGAGACCATTGGCACCCGCGGGGTTGACCAAGGTGGTGGCGAAGATACCTGTGGCCAACGCCCCCACCGTGCCGCCGATGCCGTGGCAGCCCCAGACATCCAGGGCGTCGTCCGCCCGCTGCCACTTCTTGAAGAGCCGGATGACCAGGAAGCTGGCGATGGGGGCTATAAAGCCGATGATGACCGCCGCCATGGGGGTGACGAAGCCGGCCGCGGGGGTGATGGCCACCAGGCCCACCACTGCGCCGGTGGCGGCCCCCAGGACGCTGGGCTTGCCGTCCAGGAGCCAGGAGAGGCTCATCCAGGTGAGGGCGGCCATGGCCGCGGCGGTGTTGGTGGTGACGAAGGCGGCGGTGGCCAGGCCATCGGCGGCCAGGGCGCTGCCGGCGTTGAACCCGAACCAGCCGAACCAGAGCAAGGCTGCTCCCAGGACTACGATGGTGATGTCATGGGGCTCCATGGGCTCCTTGCCTCGGCCCACCCGCGGGCCCAGGACCAGGGCCGCCGCCAGGGCCGCAAACCCGGAGGAGATGTGCACCACGGTGCCCCCGGCGAAGTCCATGGCCCCCAGGTTCCTCAGCCAGCCGCCGTTGCCCCAGACCCAATGGGCCAGGGGGTCATAGACCAGGGTGGCCCAGAGCACGATGAAGATGAGCATGGACTTGAACTTGATGCGCTCGGCGAAGGCCCCGGTGATGAGGGCCGGGGTGATGATGGCGAACATGGCCTGGAAAATCATGAAGGCCTGGTGGGGAATGGTGGCGGCGTAGGGCCCTGGCTCCGCGCCCACCCCCTTGAGGCCGAACCACCCCAGGCTGCCGATAAGTCCGCCGATGTCAGGGCCGAAGGCCAGGCTGTAGCCCCATAGCACCCACTGCACGCTGATGAGGGCGACGATGATGAAGCTCTGCATGATGGTGGACAGGGCGTTCTTGCGCCGCACCATGCCCCCATAGAAGAACCCCAGAGCGGGGGTCATGAGGAGCACCAGGGCCGAGGAGATGAGCACCCAGGCGGTGTCTCCCGAGTTCATGAGTCCCTCCTTAAACTAAAATCCTTGCTTATTAGTTTAAGGGGGGTTTATTTCCGCCTGGTTAACCGGATGTTAAGGCTGTGTTACAGCGGGGGGGATGGTTGGAAGCGGTAGCCCACGTTTCGGACGGTCTCGATGAAGATGTGGTCTTTATCTTCCAGTTTGGCGCGCAGGCGACGGATGTGGACATCCACGGTGCGGGAGCCGCCGAAATAGTCATAGCCCCAGACCTTGTTGAGTAGGGTCTCCCGGGAGAAGACCCGTCTTCGGTTGGAGGCCAGAAAGCGCAGGAGCTCATACTCGGTGTAGGTCAGGTCCACGGACCGCTCGTTCACCCAGACCCGGTACTGCTCTAGGTCCAGGGTGAGGTCGCCGCTGCGAAGCAGGGAGCCTTCAGGCTCTGTCCGCTGAGACAGCAGTCGGCCTAACCGGGCCAGGAGCTCCCGGGGCCGCGGGGGAGCCAGCAGGAAGTCGTCGGCGGCGGGGCCCTGAAAGTAGTCTTCCAGGTCCTTTTCCGCCACCACGGCCACGGTTTGGATGCGGCCCAGGCAGCGCTCCAAGAGCCGACCCAGCTCCTCACGGTGGCTGGGGTTCCAGGACAGGAGCGCCGCTTCCGGCTGGGCCTGCTCCAAGAGCTCCAGGGCTTCCTGCGGCGTGGCGACGAGGGTAAGCTGGTAGCCGCCAGCGCTCAACTCGGCCAGGCCGGGCATTTTCTCTAGGCCCACCCCTAAAACAACCACCTTAGCCATAGTAGGGCCTTCCTCTTTCCTCCCTCCAGACGGCCTTTAGCCCCAGTCTAACACATCCAGCTTCGCTGTCCAAGAGAGGCCTTTTTTCAAAAGTGAGAGGATGCTATCATAGAGGCCATGAGACCGCAGCGTCGCTTGCCCCCCTGGTTCAAGGTGCGCTTCCCTGGCGGGCCCAACTACCTCAGGGTCAAGGGCCTTTTGGACCAGGCTGACCTGCATACAGTCTGCCAGGAGGCCCGCTGCCCTAACATCGGCCAATGCTTCGAGGAGGGGACAGCTACTTTTCTTATTCTGGGAGATGTCTGCACCCGGGACTGTCGTTTTTGTGCTGTCGCTCCTGGGCGTCCGGCCCCGCCGGACCCCCAGGAACCGGAGCGGGTGGCCCGCACTGTGGCCCAGTTAGGCCTGCGTTACGCGGTGGTGACCTCGGTGACCCGGGATGACCTGCCCGATGGCGGCGCGGGGCACTACGCCCAGACCATCGCCAAGGTTAGGGAGCGCAGCCCCGACTGTCGGCTGGAGGTGCTCATCCCAGACTTCAAGGGCAATGAGGCGGCCCTGGCGACGGTGGTGGCGGCCTCGCCCGAGGTGCTGAACCACAATGTGGAGACGGTGCCTCGTCTGTACCCCAAGGTGCGTCCCCAGGCTGTCTATACCCGCTCCCTGGCCCTCTTGCGCCGGGCCAAAGAGTTGTCCCCGGGCCTGGTCACCAAATCGGGCTTGATGGTGGGCCTGGGAGAGCGGATGACGGAGATGGCGCAAGTCATGGTGGACCTGCGGCGGGCGGGCTGCGACCTCCTGACCATCGGCCAGTATCTTGCGCCTTCGGCGAGCCACCTTCCTGTGGCCCGCTTCTACGAGCCCGAGGAGTTCGCCGACCTGGCCAAGGTGGGCCGAGAGTTGGGGTTCCGCCATGTGGAATCCGGCCCCCTGGTGCGTTCCTCCTACCATGCGGCCCGCCAGGCTGCCTATCCCGAGGCCTGACCTCAATGTCTGGTGTCCCTGGCTATGAGGTGGTGGTGGTGGGGGCGGGGCATGCCGGCTGCGAGGCGGCCCTGGCCTCCGCCCGCCTGGGCTGCCGCACCCTTCTTCTCACCATGAACTTGGACCATGTGGCCCTCATGCCCTGCAATCCTTCTCTCGGGGGGCCGGCCAAGGGCCACCTGGTGCGTGAGATTGACGCCCTGGGAGGCGAGATGGCTCAGGCCATAGACCGCACCTTCATCCAGATACGGATGCTCAACACCGGCAAGGGGCCGGCGGTGCAGGCGCTGCGGGCCCAGGCGGACAAGGAGGCCTACTGTCGGGCCATGAAGCGGGCCTTGGAGTCCCAGCCTGGCCTTGACCTCAAGCAGGCCCTGGTGGAGGAGCTGTCTCAGGTAGCGGGGGGGCCCTGGCCCTTCCGGCTCCAGGCCCAGACAGGACAGGCCTTCTGGGGCAAGTCCGTGGTGCTGACTACAGGCACTTCCTTGGCGGGCCGCATCATCGTGGGAGATGTGAGCTATACTGGAGGGCGGGCGGGGGAAGCGGCCGCGGTGGGTCTATCGGACAGCCTGAGACGTATGGGCTTCGCTTTGGGCCGGCTCAAGACCGGGACCCCGCCCCGGGTGGCCGCCGCCAGCATCGATTTCTCCCGGACGGCGCTTCAGCCTGGGAGCGGCCGCCCTCTCTATTTCTCCTTCCATCCGCCGGAAGAGGACTGGTCTTTTCCCCCCCCCAATCCCCTGTATCCCGTTGGCCCACCCACGCCCTGGCGCCTTCAGCTCCCCTGCTATTTGGTGCACACCAACCCTCGCACCCACGCGCTCATCCGGGCCAACTTGCATCGGGCGCCCCTCTTCAACGGTCTCATCAAGGGCGTCGGGCCCCGCTACTGTCCTTCGATTGAGGACAAGGTGGTGCGGTTCGCCCACAAGGAGTCCCACGGCCTCTTCCTGGAGCCGGAGGGCTGGGAGACGGGGGAGGTTTATGTCCAGGGGGCCAACACTTCCTTGCCGGAGGATGTCCAGTTGGGACTGCTCCGCACTATCCCCGCCCTGGCCCAAGCGGAGATGACCCGGGTGGGCTATGCCATCGAGTACGATTATGTCCCTCCAGTCCAGACCCGCGCCACCCTGGAGGCTAAGGCCGTCCCCGGGCTGTTCCTGGCCGGGCAGATAAACGGCACCTCCGGCTACGAAGAGGCGGCGGCCCAGGGGTTGATGGCGGGCCTCAATGCTGCCCTGAAGGTGAAGGGCAATCCACCACTAATCTTGGGCCGCGACCAGGCCTATATTGGGGTGATGATTGACGACCTAGTGACCCAGGAGCACACCGAGCCTTACCGGCTCTTCACCTCTCGGGCTGAGTTCCGTCTCCTGCTCCGACAGGACAACGCCGACCTCCGCCTCACCCCGTTCGGCCATGCCGTGGGTCTGGTGGGCGAGGAACGCTACCAAGCCGTTGAAGAGAAGCGGGGGGTCATCGCCTGGGCTTTGGAGCGTATGGAGGAGACACATCTCGGGCCAAGCGCTCGCCTGCGCCCGGCCCTTGCGGCTGCTGGGCTGCCCTTTCCCAGCCACGACCAGTCCTCTCTAGAGTATCTGCGCCGTCCTGGGGTGGCCTACGGCGATTTGCTGGGTTTGGGATTGGGCCTGCCGGAGCTTGGGGATGGGACGGGGGAGCAGGTGGAGGTGCTGGTGAAGTACCAGGGCTACATCCGGCAGCAGGAGGAGCAGGTGGCTCGCCGGGCCAGGCTGGAGGGACAAGCCATCCCCGCCGACTTCGACTACGACGCGATGAGCGGTCTTCGGACCGAGGCCCGGGAGCGCTTGGGGCGTTTCCTGCCCGCCACTATCGGACAGGCCTCTCGCATCCCCGGGGTCACCCCCGCCGATGTGGCGGTGCTTCTGGTGCATCTGGAGAGGCGCCGGCATGTCCTCGCCTGAGGCGCGCGGCCCCGCTGACCTCATCATCCATGATGTCCGGGCCCTGACCATGCACCCTCGGCGCCCCCGAGCCGGCCTGGTGGCGGCGAAGGGCGAGCGCATCCTGGCCGTAGGGGACGAAGGCCTGCTGGAATCTTTGCGGGGGCCTGGGACCCGGGTCGTCGCGGGCGGGGGGCGAACCCTCATCCCTGGCTTCCACGATGCCCACTGCCACCTCATGGCCTATGCCTCCAGCCTGGGTTCCCTGGACTGCGGCCCCGAGGCGGTCTCCTCCATCGCGAGCCTCGTGAACCTTTTGGTGGAGCGGGCCCAGGCGACCCCTCCAGGTGCCTGGCTTCAGGGCTGGGGCTATAACGAGTTTCATCTGGCAGAGCGACGGCATCCCACCCGCCGCGACCTGGATGTTGCCACCCCTCGCCATCCCGTGCGCCTGCGGCACCGGAGCCTCCACGCCTGCGTCCTCAACTCCCTGGCCCTGCGTTTGGCCGGCATCGGCCCCCAGACGCCGGACCCTCCGGGGGGATACATTGAGCGTGGGGAGGATGGGGAGCCTACAGGCTTGCTCCTGGAGATGGACGGCTGGCTTTCAGAGAAGATTGTCCCCGCGCCCACCGCGGCGGAGCTGGCCCAGAACCTGCGCCTGGCGGGCCAGTGGCTGCTCTCCTACGGCGTCACCTCGGTCCAGGATGCCAGCCCCCGCAACACCATCGCCCAGTGGGAGCTGCTGGGCCGCGTGCGGGAAGAAGGGCTACTCTTGCCCCGAATAACCTTCATGCCAGGCTTCGATTTTCTGGAGGAGTTCACGGCGCGGGGCCTGGCCTTTGGCTCTGGGGCGGGCGCTATGGCCTTGGGCCACGCCAAGCTCATGCTCCCTAGCCTGGACGCCGCCCCGACCCCGCGCGAGCTGGAGGGCATCCTCGGCGCGTCCGAGGCGGCGGGTTTCCCGCTGGCCGTGCATGCAGTGGAGGCACCGGTGGTGGAGCGGGTTGCCTCCGCCATCGAGGCCCAGCGCCGTCGCCACCGCCAGGGCAACGGCGCGGCCCCGAGCCCCGAAGCTAGCCTCCAGCACCGGATTGAGCACGCCTCGGAGTGCCCGCCCTGGGTCCTGGAGCGCGTGGCCCGCTCGGGGGCCATGGTGGTCTCTCAGCCGGCCTTCATCTACTACAGCGGCGAGCGCTACCTGGCCGAGGTGGCTCCTGAGATGCAGCCCTATCTCTACCGTTTCCGCTCCCTGCTTAAGGCCCATGTCCCCCTGGCCTTCTCCTCCGACGCCCCGGTGACGCCCCCCAATCCGCTGATTGGCCTCTATGCGGCGGTAGCCCGCCGGGCGGCCTCGGGGGTCGCCTTTCACCGTGAGGAGGGTATCACGGCGCGGCAAGCGGTCTTTGCCTATACCGTCGGGGGCGCCAGGGCGGCGGGCCAGGAGGCCCGTTTGGGCCGACTCTGGCCGGGGCAGCTGGCGGATATGGCCTTGCTCTCCGCTGACCCCACCGCCGCCGCCCCTGGAGCTATAAAAGACCTCAAGGTCGCCATGACAGTGCTGGGGGGGCGCGTGGTCTGGGAGAGCCTTTGGCCTCCCTCTGCGCCCGTGCTACCTTGGCTCTGAGGGGACTACTGACTGATGGTAGATGACAGGGAGGCACGTCGCCGGGATGGCTGACCTGGGAGTCCTGGCTAGACAGACGCTGGAGGCGGGCGAGGCCCTCCTGGAGGACCCGCGCCTGCGCCAGGCCTCGCCCCAGCGGGAGGCGGCGCTGGGGGAGCTGGGGGTCAGGCTATCTGCGGCCCTCGCCGAGATAGCTGGCCCCCGCCCGCTCCTCGCTGGCGAGAAAGGCGCGTGCCTGGCCCAGGGCTTCTTTCACTTGCGGCAGGGCTGGGAGCTCATGGCCGCCGCCCTGCAAGCGTCCCAGGGTGTCCCCGGCGGGTTCCGGGCCGCCTACGGGGAGCTCTGCCGCGCCCAGGCCTTTTTGTATCCTATTCGTCACGACATCGGCCTGGAGACCCACTGGCTGACCCCAGAGGCGGCGTCCCGGGCCCACGCCGGAAGCCAGCCGCCCGTCAGTCCCCATCACCGGCCCGTGGGTGTCCTCTATAAGGATTGGAGAGAGCTATCCCCGCGCTACTCCCTCTATGTGCCCGAGGACTATGACCCGGCTCGGGTTTGGCCCCTGGTGGTTGCCCTCCACGGGGCCGGGGGCGATGACCGGGACTTCCTCTGGCTCTGGCTCCGCCAGGCCAAGAGCCGCGGCTATCTGCTCTTAGTCCCCAAATCCCAGGACTTCACCTGGTCCTTCAGCGACCTCCGGGCGGTGCTCCTGGCGGTGAAGGAGGTTCAGGCCCTCTATCGGGTGGAGAAGCGGGCGGTATTCCTCACCGGGTTCTCCGACGGCGGCACTTTCACCTATGAGTTTGGGCTGGGGAACCCGGAGGTCTTCGCGGCCATCGGCCCCATTGCGGGAGCGCTGGTGCCCTGGCCCTGGCGGGACCTGAACGTCGGCTGCCGGATGCCTGTCTATATTCTGCACGGCGCCCTGGACAACCAGGTGCCGGTGCAGATGGCGCGCCAGTCCCGGGATATCCTGGCGCATTTCGGCTATCGCGTGAGCTATCACGAGCATCCCAAATGGGGCCATACCTACCCCTTCTCTCGTCTCGGGGGGCTATTCGATTTCTTCGACCAGGTGCGGGGCGGCGAAGGGGTGCCGTCAAAGGGAGCGTAGCTATGGCAGGGGAGCGGGATGAATCCATTGTCTTCGGCAAAAGAGACAGGGGACAGATGTCTGTCCCCTGAGATTCGGTGTGTGGACAACTGGTCAGTGGGGTGAGGCGGCCGCCGCCTTGAGGGCCTCCAGCTGCTCCAGGCACCACTGGATATTGCCCTCGTGCTCCCGGCGGACATCCTTGAGGGTCTCCCGGACGGGGCCAGGGACATCCCCTTCCAGGATAGCATCCAGGCGCTTCACCACCCAGCGCTGGCCTTTGCCCAGCAGTTCCAGGCGCTCCGTGAGGGTGGGCAGGGCCATCACCTTCTGAGCGAAGTCGCCCTTGTCCGCGGTGGCTTTGCCCCCCAGGGCCTCGATGGCCTGGTGGAGCAGAGTGCAGGACCAGCCCTCATCCTTGTGGATTTTCTCCATGCCATGGCGCAGATAGCCTTCCCTGGCCCCGGGCAAGAGCTTGGCCATCGTTTCCACGCCGGCCCGCTCCGCCGCCAGGATTTCGTTAAGCCCCAAGATAGTTTTCTCGTGCATCCTCCCCCTCCTTTTTCTAGATTCCCCAGCCCCCATGGCTCGAAAAACTATTTCTCGCCCTCAGCCTAAGGCCTAGTAGAGGCGGTCGTCCATGGTGGCCGCATACTCGTGGCGTGCCAGGTCCCATTCCACCTCATCGAAGTGAGGAGAGTCCTCATCGGGGCCCTTGATTTCGCACTCTATGGCCTGTGGGTCTAACTTTTTGGCCTTCTCACCTGGCGTCGTGGTTGTCTGGCTTGTGACCTTCGTCCGTTTGCTTCGGCTCATCTCCGCACCCCTTTTTCTCCGTTCTGTATTACAGGAGGTTCTTCATTGACATAATGCCAACACCCGCCGCCTAACCCGGCCGCTCCATCTCAGCTTCCACCTCCCGCCAATCGGAGGACGAGAGGTGCTGGAGCGCTAGGGGGAAGAGCATGGTGTCCTCCTTCTGGATGTGTGAGCGGAGGAGCCAGAGTATGTGCTCCACCACCTGTTTCAGAAGGGTCAGCTCTTTGGGACTGGGGCCAGACTCGGACATCGCCATGGCCTCTACCTGCTCCGTCAGGCGGTCGATGCTCCGCCACAAGCTCTGGTGTTCTTCCATCATGGCTCCCACTGGCCCACCCCGGCCCACGGCCCGGATGAGTGGCGGGAAGAGGGCATTTTCCTCGTGCTTGAAGTGGCGCGCTAGGTCGGTGTCAAAGAACCCCAGCGCCTCCTCAAGGCCCTTTACCCCTGAGGCCCGTTCTCCATTTTGGAGGGCTTTCATAGCTGCCTCCAGGGCGCTTAGCTTGGCCTGGCCTTTGACATGGGCCTCCGAAAGCAACGCCAGGGGCCTCAGGTACGGGGCGGCGATTTCAGCCTCCGGTCTCGGTCTCATCATGGGGCGATGCGCTTTATGGTGGCCTGCCACTCATCGGGCTTCAGCTCCCGAGAGTCCCACTCGAACTTCCCGGTGCGCTCGTGCGCGAGCCGGTAGTACAGGGGCCGGGGGTCATGGTCATTGAGGATAATCAGGCTCTGGCCCACTGCCAGGGAATCGCAGAGGGCGAAGACTGTGCTGCTGCGGTGCTCCTGGGGAGGCAAAGTGCGCACATCCAGGGTTATGGACTTGGGGTCAGCCATAGGGCACGCCTCATACAAAACTGCTGAGCTTAAACTACCACGGATGGCACGGCGATGTCAGCATCCAATCTCGGTCTCATCATGGGGCGATGCGCTTTATGGTGGCCTGCCACTCATAGGGCTTTAGCTCCTGGGAGTCCCACTCGAACTTTCCTGTGCGCTCATGCATGAACTGATAGTGTAGCGGCCTGGGGTCGTGGTCATTGGTGATGACGAGGCTTTCGCCTACCGACAGAGAATCGAAGAGGGAGAATATCTTGCTATGTCTCTCCCACGGCGGCAAGGGGCGAACATCCAGATTTACGGTCTTGGTCTCAGCCATAGGAAACACCTCCTTCAAGATTGACAACCCTAAAATACCACTGACGGTCAGGGCTGTATGTGACTAAAGTCTCTTGAGACGAGGGCCCGGCTTTTTCCCCACCTTTTTTGCTGGTAGAATTGGGGGAACTTTAGGCTGGGAGGCATCCTTTGCGGGCCGCTATTTTCGATTTGGATGGGGTGCTGGTGCGGGGATTCACGCGTCTAGACCTGGGGCGGTTCCTGGGGAAGGAGGGCCGAGTCTCCTCAGGGTGGTGGGACAAGGCTATAAGGGATGTGGCCGCGGTGCGTCGCGGGGAAATCCCCTACGCCCGTTTCGTCGAGGAGAGTGTGGCCGACTTCGCGCGGGAGATGGAAGGGCAGAGCCAGGCTGAGGTGCAGCGGCTCCTCCGGGAGGAATGGGCCCAGGTGAAGGTCAAGCCCTTCTGGTATGCCCACGACCTGGTGGATCTGTTCAACCGAAGGGGTTTTGTGACCATCAGCATATCTGGCTCCTTCCAGGAGTTGCTGGAGGTCTTAGCGGCGGATTTGGGCTTGGCCCGGGTCTGTGGCACTACCCTGGCGTTGGGACGCGCTGGCCGCTACATCGGGGAGGTGGAGCGCAACATGGCTTTGGGGGTTTCCAAGGCCAAGGTGATGCAAGACCTGGCCAGGGAGTTTGACCTGGCCCGCTCTTTCGCCTTCGGCGATACGGAGCAAGACCTGCCGGTGTTGGCAGCCGTGGGCCACCCCGTGGCCGTGAACCCCAAGGGCAAGCTGGGAGCCGTCGCGGCATCACGGTTATGGCCCAGCTTGACCTATCGGCATCCGATAGTGCGTCGCCTGGAGCAGATGCTCGAGGGGGCCCAATAGAGGGGATATCGTCAGATGACCATGGCCCGCATCACGGTGCGAGTGACCGCTGGGGCCTCCCGGAACGAGCTTCTGGGCTTCCGCCAGGGGGCCTGGCGGGTGAAAATCGCCTCGCCTCCCCTGGAGGGGAGGGCTAATGACGCCCTGGAGGACTTCATGGCCGAGTGTCTAAAGGTCAGGAGGTCTCAAGTAAGGGTGGCCTCCGGCCTAAGGAGCCGCATCAAGACTCTGGAGATTGAGGGACTGACCAGCGAGGAAGCGGCGGCCCGCCTCACCGCCCCTGAGCGACAATCCGGCCGATGACCTGGAGGATGAGGATGGCCACCACCGGGGACAGGTCCAGGACGCCCAGTTGAGGCAAGACTCTCCGGATGGGGGCCAGGAGGGGTTCTGTTACCTGGTGAAGAATCATTATGAAAGGATTGCGGGGAGAAAGGGGCGCCCAGGAGAAGAGCACCCGGAGGAAGATGGCGAAGGTGAGCACCTGGGTTAGATAGAAGACGAAGGTAGAGAGAAGGGCCAGGCTCAATGCTTCTCATCTCCTTCGCCGCTCAGCTGCAGGGTCTTCTCATAGGCGGCGATGACGGCCTGGATGAAGGCGGCTCGCACCCCTCCCTCTTCCAGGGCCAGGAGGCCCTCCGCGGTGGTCCCGCCGGGGGAGGTCACCAGGTTCTTTAGCTCCGCCAGATGCTTCCCGGAGACTTGGGCGAATTTTCCCGAGCCCACCAGGGTCTGCAGTACCATCTCCTGGGCCAGGTCGCGGGGCAGCCCCAGGTGCACTGCTCCGTCCACCAGGGCCTCGGCCACCATGAAGATATAGCCGGGGCCGCTGCCGCTTACCGCCGTGGCCATGTCCACATACTTCTCCTGGGGCACCTGCACCTGGCGGCCCAGGGCCGAGAGGATGCTGCGGCAGGCCTCCGCCTGGACGGCGGTGACTTCGGCGGTGGCGGTCCAGAGGGTGATGCCTTCGCCTACCTGGGCTGGGGTGTTGGGCATGGCCCGCACCACAGCCCGGTGGCCCAGGCCAGAGGTGAGCCGGCCCAGGTTGGCACCGGCGACGATGGAAAGCACCACTTGGCCCTCGCCCAGGCGCCCCTTCAGGTCCTGAGCGACCTCATCCAGGTTCTGGGGCTTGATGGCTAACACCACCACCGCGGCCCTCCGCAGGGCGGCGCGATTTTCCACCACCGTCGCGATGCCATAGCGCGCGGAGAGGGCCTCCCGGCGGGCGGCCACCACATCGCTGGCGGCGACCTCTTTGGGCGTCGCCAGGCCCTTGTCTAGCACCGCTTTTATCATGGCCTCGGCCATGACCCCGCCGCCGATGAAGGCTAGTCTCATCTCGAACCTGCCTTAGATGTAAGTTACAGCCAGCACAATGGGTGAATCTTAAGCCTGGGGCGCTCAGGCGTCAAGGCGCAAGCACGAGCACTCCGCTTCATGACGCTTTGTCAGGACCCTCGGCCTTCGGCTCAAGCTCGCTGTCCAGGTGTCGACGCACCTCCTGGGCGAAGGCCAGAAGGTCGGTCCACCGCATCCCCTCCACCCGCCAGAGAAGGCGCTCCTTGGGGTCAGACAGGGGGCCAGTGCCGCCCAGCTGGCAATAGTTATGCCTGAGGAGGAAGGCCAGCACCAGGAAGGCCACGCCCAGCAGGGCCAGGACCGCGCCGATAGCTGAGGCCAGGCTGAAACTGAAGAGAGAACCTACGGCCACAACCAAAAGGCCAAAAACTATGAGGACGATACCAGAGGAGAGCCGCGTTTGGCCCACTACTCGATGGCAGGCGATGGTGGTCACGGCGTGGTAGGAGAGGTCCAAGAGGCTCTCGTGGGTCAGGGTGCGGTGGTGGAGAAGGATGCGCTTGTTGGTGGTGATGTATTGTCCCCGGCCGGTCTGGCAGGTGGCCGTGATGTGCTCACCCTTCATCAGAAACTGCTCCAAGGTTGGCCTCCTCCTGCTTAATAAGGTCGTGTCGCCGTCGTAGAGCTCCCCTTAGCCGTCCGCCAGCGTCTGGGCCGGGGGCAGGCGGTCGATGCTCTGTATTATAGCAAAGAGGGACAGGGCCTGCGTCACTTGTGGCGCTGGTTAGTCCTCCGGCCTCTGTCCCTCTCCTGCGGCAGCCGGGACAAGCCGCCCCCTCATTCCGGCGGTGTCGATGGCCCATCCATCTAGGCTGACTCTCCGGCGAGTTGGGCCAGCTCTACAGGGGCTGTCTCCACTTGGCGCAGGTGGTCCCAGGGGAGGGCGGCGTGGGGTGGCAGAGGCCGGTGGATGGCTTCCCGTTCGACGCCGGCCGCGGCCAGAGCCCGGCGCCACCCCGACAGGGTGTTCTCCTCCATCTCCACCAGGACCCGACCCAGGGAGGAGTCGCCCCGAGACAGGAGGCCCTGGATTACGCTCCATCCTACCCCTTCTCCCGACACCTTTATCCCCTTATGGCGGAGCTCCCGGCTCAGGAAGCGCAAGCGCTCCTCCAAGACTTGAGCCGGAGCCAGGGGCTCGCGCTCGAAGGGTGTCTGGGCCTTGGGCACAAAGGGGCTGACATTTAGGCTGAGCTGACAAAGACTCCCCCGTCTTTCCAGGCTGGCTTTCATCTCCAGGGTCAGCCGGACAATCTCCGCCAGGTCGCTCTCCGTCTCCTCGGGGAGCCCCACCATGAAGTAGAGCTTGAGGTGTCGGAAGGGGTAGGCGGAGGCCCGCTCAGCCGCTTCCAGGAAGTCCTCGTCCCTTAGCCTCTTCCCCACGGCAAGACGCAGGGCCGGCCCGGCCTCCGGGGCCATGGTAAGGGTGTGAGCGCCGCCCGCGGCCAGGGCCGCCAGCAGGGATTCCGGCAGTGGCCGGGGGCGCAGGGAGGAGACGGAGAGCTGCGCCCCCAGGGACGAGAGGGCCGTCGCCAGCTCGCCCAGGTGGGGGTAGTCGGAGATGGCGGCGCTCACCAGGCCCAGCCGGGGGCTCAGCTTCAGGCCCTCCTGGGCCTGGGCCACCAGGGATGCCACGGTGCGGGTTCGCAGGGGGCGGAAGATATGGCCCGCCAGGCAGAAGCCGCAGGCCCAGGCGCAGCCCCGCCCAATTTCCATGAGATAGCGCTCCCCCAGCTCGGTGTCGGGGGTCAGGACCACCGAGGTGGTGGCGAAGCCTTCCAGGCTCTGGGCCTGCTGGCGGGCCACCGGCCTCTCCTGGCCGGTCATCCGGGGCACATACACCCCCGGCACCTCCACCAGCGTCTGGAGCAGGTGTTCCCGGTCCGCCCCCACCTCTTTGACCATGACCTGGGCCAGCCTGGGGAGCACCGGCTCGGCCTCACCTATGACAAAGGCGTCGATTATGGAGGCCAGGGGCTCCGGGTTGGCGCTCACCGCCGGGCCGCCCACCAGGACTAAGGGGTGCCGCTGGTCTCGTTGGGATGCCAGGGCGGGGATGCCGCTGGTCCGCAGGACCTGCACGATATGAGGGTAGTCCAGCTCGAAGGAGGCGGAGAAGGCTACCAGGGCGAAGTCGGTCAGGGGGCGGCCCGACTCCAGGCTCAGGGGGGGCTCACCCAGGCCCTTATGGTCGCGCTGAGGTTCCCAAAAGGCCCGCTCGCAGACGAAATCCCTGAAGGAGTTCCACAGGCCATAGATGGTCTGAAAGCCCAGGCTGGACATGCCCAAGTGATAGGAGTTGGGGAAGACCAGGACGATGGGTACTCGGCCGCCCCAGTCCTTGTGGATAGCGCCCCTCTCGCGGGAGAGGACTTTCAGCCGCTGCGCAAATTGCCGGCTCATGGCTCAAGTATAAAGGTTTTGCCCGGCGTGGCCTAGCCCTTTGGGAATTTCCGAACGAATTAAAAGGGTATTGACAATAGGCATGGTCGGTGGTAAATTATAGATGACCCAAGTAATTGAGCGAGGGCTCTCGGGAGTCGCGGAGACCAAGACCGGGCGGGGAAGGCCCCGAAGGTCGAGGTGGCAGAAGCCAAGCGGGCAAGGCGCCCCAGGGAGTGAGCCACCGAGAGACACCCCAGAGAAACTGGTGGAAGTGGGCAGCCTATCCGAGTAGGGCAATCCGAAAGGAAAGAGGGGGCCGAGAGCCACCAAAGCGCAAGGTTACTTGGGTCTTTGCTTTTTAGGGCCGAAAAGGCCCTTTTTGTTTTGTCCTGACCCGAGGACGAGGGGATGGTGAAGGGCGAGAGGACGGCTCGGTTTTTAGCTATCTGCTGCGGGCCTGCGCTGGCCCTGAGCCTCGGCCTTGAGGACGGCGATGAAGGGAAGATTGCGGTACTCCTCCCCGTAGTCCAAGCCGTAGCCCACCACAAACTCATCGGGGATTTCAAAGCCCACATATTTAAGGGAAAGGGGAGCTATTCTCCGGGAGCGCTTGTCCAGCAGGGTGCAGACCTCCAGGCTGGCGGGCCCGCGGCTCTCCAGCAGGCGCAGGATATAGTTCAGGGTGAGGCCCGTGTCCACGATGTCTTCCACCAGGAGCACATGGCGGCCGCCGATGTTCTGCTCCAAATCCTTGACGATGCGCACCGCCTCTGAGGGGTGGCCGTGATAGTAGGAGATGGCCATGAACTCGATGGAGAGGGGTATGGAGACGGCCCGCATCAGGTCCGCCATGAAGCACACCACCCCTTTCAGCACCCCCACCAGGATGGGATGCCGCCCCTGATAGTCCTGGGAGATTTGGGCCGCAAGCTCCTTCACCCGCCGCTGGATTTGGGACTCGGAGAGGAGCACCCTCCCCGTGCCCTCCAGGCGCAGGTCCGCCAGGGGCCCGGCGCCGAACTTGGCCAGGAAGCGATGGTAGTCCTTGCGGTAGAGGAGCTTGACCTTGATGTCAGGATAGAGCTCCCCCATGCGGCGGAGCTTGCGGTTCTTCTCGGTGACCAGGCTCTGTTTTAGGGTGGTGAGTTCAAGGTAGAGGTCTTGCTCAGGCAGATAGAAATCCGGGGTGAACATCTCCGTAACATGGTCGCCATCCCAGGCCAGGGGGAAGGAACGGGGCTCATATTGCCAGGGGATGCGGTAGAAGTCCAGAATGTGGGCGAACTCCTCCTCGCTGGCATGGGCGAAGTGGGGCAGGCCGGAGCTGCCTGCCTCAGGCTTAGGCTTCTCCTCAGGCGAGGCCGCCCGGGGGCTCTCCCGCGGCCCTTTGGGAACCTTTCTCGGGCGGCGCTGCTTGGGGGATTCTGCCATTTCCCTTTGCTTCCTGAGGTTCTCTGCGGCGGACAACTTCAGTATCCCGGCCTTACTTGTGAGCTGCCAGCACGTCCTCCAACCACTCGGAGGCGGCAATCATGGTGGGGAAGCCCACGGTGGTCAGCGCCAAGACCACGGCATGGCGCACCTCTTCCGCCGTGACTCCAACCTCCAGGGCGCGCCGGGCATGGGACTTGACGGCCCCTTGGGAAGAAACGCCGATGGCCATACCCAGCTTCACCAGTCGCCGCTCTCGCTCCGAGAGGGGCCCGGCCTCGTGCACCTGGACAGCGAACCTTCCATAGGCCCTGGCCAGCTTCGGGTAGCGCTTTTGGAACCGGCGGTACTGGGCGGGAAGATACGGCATGGTGACCTCCCATCACTTCACTACGCGCTTTTGCCTGCATGATAGCATAAGACTGGGCCTTTTGTTACTATTTAACCTGCCTTAGGGCAAGCTCGATCAGAGAAAGGGGTGATGCTATGATTGACCGCGCCGCGGCCCTGGCCGCCATCCGGGCGAGGGTGCAGAACGACAACTTGGTGAAGCATATGCTGGCTACCGAGGCGATTATGAGGGGCCTGGCCCGCCGTCTGGGCCAGGATGAGGCTACCTGGGGCCTGGTGGGCCTGCTCCACGACATTGATGTGGAGGCCACGGGAGGGGACATGACGCGCCACAGCCGTGAGGGCGCCGCCCTGGCCCGGGAGATGGGGGCCACCGCGGAGATGGCCGCCGCCATCCTGCGCCACAATGAGACCCACGGACACGGACGGGAGACCCTCCTGGACCAGGCCCTCTTCTGCGCCGACCCCCTCACCGGGCTCATCACTGCCGCCGCTCTGGTGCGGCCCGACAAAAGGCTGGCGGGGGTGGAGGCCCAGTCGGTGCTCAAGCGATTCAAGGAAAAGCGCTTCGCCGCCGGGGCCAGCCGCGAGCAAATCGCCCTCTGCTCGGTGCTGGGCCTGGACCTGGAGGAGTTCGTCGCCCTGGGGCTGGCTGCCATGCAGGGCATCGGCGGGGACCTGGGCCTTTAGGTGATCGTCACCCGGCAGCCTTTCTCGTCCTTGAACACCTCAATACGGACGGGGAAGGCCTCCTTTATTTCCTCCATATGGGTGATGACGATGATGCGCTCGAAGTCCGGGGCGATGGCGTTGATGGCCTCGACGAGGCGCTCGCGGCCGGCGGCGTCCTGGGTGCCGAACCCTTCGTCGATGAACAGCGTGGGCAGGGGGGCCCCGGCCCGCCGGGCCAGGAGCCGGGAGAGGGCCACCCGGAGGGCGAAGTTGATGCGGAAGGCCTCGCCGCCGCTGAAGGTCTCATAGGGGCGGGTGCCCAGCTCGTCGGAGATGTGTATCTGAAGGGTCTCGGCAGCCTCTCCCTTGCGGGTGAGGCGCTGCGTCTCCAGCTTGAGGTGCATGCGGTTGTCGGTCAGGCGAGCCAGGAGCCTGTTGGCCTCCTCCTCTAGCTCGGGCAGGGCCGCCTCGATGATGAGGGCCTGGATGCCGTCCTTGCCGAAGGCTCGGGCCAGTTCCTGGTAGGCCTGCCCTTCCTCACGCGCCTGGGCTAAAGCAGCGGCTTTTTGGGCCTTATCCTCCTTGGCCGCAGCGAGGCGAGCCATCTTCTCCTGGACGGCCCCCAGGTCCCTCTGTCCGAGGCCGCGCTGCTCCTGCATCTGGCGCAGGGCGCCCTGGGCGCCCTCCAGGTCCGCCTGGAGGGTGGGGATGACGGCCAGCACGGGCTCAATGGTCGTGATGCGCTGGGACTCGGCCCGCTGGATTTCCTCCCACTGCCTGAGGGCGGTCTGGGCTTGCTCCAGCCCTTCAATTCTCCGCTCCAGAGAGGCCTCGGCCTGGGCCAGCTCCTGGCGCCGCGGCTCGAAGGCCTCGTGGGCGGCCAGGTCTTGGCCCAGCCGTTGGTGGGCCTCGGGGTGGTAGGCCAGGCGGGCCATCTCTCCGCGCACTTGCGCCAGTTCAGCCCGTTGCTGGTGGGCAAAGTCCTCTCCTGCGATGGTGCTCTGGAGTTTGGCCATTCGCTCTTGGGCCTGTTGGGCCTCTTCATCAGCCGTATGCGCTTCCTCCAACTGGCGCTGCAGGGTTTGGACTTGGGCCTGGCCCCCGGCGCTCTCCTGGAGGAAGCGAGCCTGCTCGGCCTGGAGCAGGCGGGTGTTGTCTACGGCCTCTTTCTCCAGGCGGGTCAACTCGCCTTCGTTGGCGCGGAAGAGGTCTCTTTTCCCCTCTCCCTGGGACTGGTACTCGCGGCGGATGTGCTCTTGACCGGAGAGGCCCAGCTCGGTGCCGCAGAGGGGGCAGAGGGCATCGCCGTCCTTGAGCATGTCCACTTTTTGCTTCAGTCCGAGCATCTCCTCCTTGAGTTGGGCGTTAGTGAGGCGCAGCCCCTGGACGCTGGCCTCCATGGTTGCTAAAGCCTGGCGGCGTTCTTGCAGGTGGCCTTCAAGGGTCAGGAGCCCCTGCTCGCGTTCCCTGGCCTGGGCCAGGTCTTGCTCCAGTTGAGGGCGCCGCCCCGCCTGGGCCTGGAGGCGCCTCAGGTTGGCCTCAAGCACCGCCTGCTCTTTGTCCAGCGCGGCCCGGGCCTGGGCCAGGGCCAGCTCCAGCTCGCCCCGCTGGAGCTCCCAGCGGCGCAGTTGGGCCAGGGCCCGGTTTTGCGCCTCGTTCTCCTGCCGGAGGGCCAGGAGGCGGCTATATCCGGCCTCCACCTCGTCTCGGGCGGCCAGGGCGGCCTGAAAAGTGGCGATTTGCCTCTGCCAGTCCTCTATCTGGGCCTGGAGCCGCTTCATCTCGTTTTCCGCCTGAGTGAGCCGGCGTCGGGACTCCTGCAGGAGGGACTGCTGGTGCAGGTGGTCCTGGATGTGCTCGCGCAGGTCCTCCATGGCCAACTCCTGCATCTCGATGTAGGCCTCCACCTCCGCCAGGGCTGTGCGGATTTGGCGCTGCTCCTCGGTCAGCGTCTCTTCCTGGGACACCTCGGTCTCCAGGGCCTCCAGGGCTTTCGTCAAGCTTGCCGCCTCCGCCTCCCGCTCCCGGGACAGCCCCCGGGCTTGCTGCTCCAGCTCATCGTAGGAAGAAAGCCCCAGTATCTCCCCCAAGAGAGCCTTGCGCTCCCCCGGGGTCTTGGTGGAGAAGGCGTCGGCTCGCCCCTGGCGCAGGAAGGCGCTGTTGACGAAGGTCTCGTAGTCCAGGTGGAGGAGGCGGTTTATCTGCTCCTGGGTCTCTCGGAGGCTGGCGCCGGAGAGGGCCCGGTAGTCGCCGTCGGCCCGGGCCTGGAGCTCCAGCCAGGACTTGCCGGAGCCTTTGGCCCCTCGGGGACGCTGGTGGCCCCGCAGCGCTCGGTAGCGGTTAGGGCCCACGGCGAACTCCAGGGCCACGGTCATCTCCTGGCGGCCGTAGTTGACCAGGGCGTCGTCCGGGGCGCGGGCGCGGCCCCACAGGGCCCAGGTGATGGCGTCCAGGAGGGCGGACTTGCCGTGGCCGTTGTCCCCGCAGAGGCAGGCCAGGGGGATGCCCTCGAAGGAGAGGGGGGGGACATCCTCCCCGTAGCACATGAAGTTGTGGAGGGTGAGCTTCAGAGGCAGCACAGAGCGGACCTATGCAGGCTAGAGGTTAGCTTGTGGGCAAAAGCCGTTGCTTGGGCAAGCTCATAAGATGACCTCGCTTCCTCCCAGACTTTCGCCCATTATCCCCCAAACGCCAGCCGCCGTCCATACTCCGGCGGCGACACCTCTATCCCCGTGCCCGCAAGCCCGGCGGCGAAGTATTCGGGATGCTCGGTGTGGATAGGCACCAGGTAGTGGGGCCGCACCTGTCGTATAAGGGCCAGAAGCTCCTCGCCGCTGGCATGGCCGGAGGCGTGGAAGCCCCGCTCCCGCTCCGGATGGCCCCGGAGCGCCAGGCCGAAGTGCCCCACCCAGTTCTCCAGCCGCCTCAGGTCCAGCGCTTGCTCCTCGTTGTGGGCCTCGGTGGAGGAGTAGATGTAGGCGCCGCCGCGGGGGGCCAGGTCGATGAGCTCGTTCACATCCCAGAAGGAGAAGCAGAGGATGAAGCGGCCCAGGTCACCCCTCATGTCCTCCGCCCTGATGGCCCGTCCCGCGTGACGCTCCCAAAGCCCTTTCTCCCACTTGTCCCGCTTGCCGCGGCGCTCCTGGTAGATGAGGACATCCCCCCACAAGCCGGGCAGCTCCGGCTCCGCGAGGTAGAGGGCCTCCAGCAGATAGGCATCCCGGGGGGTGATGACCAGCCGGCGCTTGGTCTCCGCCGCGATGGCCGCAAAGGAGAAGAGGCGCTCTACATTGCGGGCGCCGAAGTCGGCCACTACCATGCCTTTGGCTTCCCTGGCCGCGGCCAGGCAGCTGCGGAAGGCCTCCTCCTCGGTGACGCCGGGGCCTTCCCCGGCCCGCGTGCCCTCGCAGAGGAAGGCCAGGGGCCGCAGCGCCGCTAGGCCGGCGGCGAAGTCCCGCGAGCGCTGGCCCCGGGCCCCGTGGAGACGGAGGTCGCCGCTGTAGGCCACCCACCCCTGGCTGGTCTCCACGGCGTAGCCCGCCGCCCCCAGGACGGAATGGTCCAGGGGGAAGGCCCGCAGGGGCAGGCGACCTATCTGATTCGCGGGAAGCTGGGCGCGGTCGAGGTGCAGCGCCTTGGTGGAGGGGGACTGTCTCCAGAACAGAGCGGCCTCAGGGCTGGGCGCCTGGCCACCGACGATGACGAACGGCCGTCCCTGGTAGCCGGAGCCTCGCTCTGGGGACAGGTAATCCCCTTCCAGAGAGCGGCGGCTGAAGTAGCATATCTCGCCGTCCAGGTCGGAGGACTTGCCTGTGTCCTGGATGGCCTTGGCGGTGAAGGCGGTGGTGAGGGTGGTGTAAACAGGGATGTCGCCCCGCAGGAAGGAGATGGCTCCGCTGTGGTCCAGGTGGGCGTGAGAGAGGAGCACCCCGTGGATTTCTTGACCCTGGAGGTCCCGGTAGGCAGGCGAGGCCGAGAAAGTCTGCCAAAAGGCGGCCTCGCCTGGAAGGCCGCGCTGGCCGCTGGGGATGAGGTCTTCTCGATAGAGGCCGCGCAGGGGAGGCAGCAAGCCCATCTCCAGATAGTCCAGGAGGCCGGCGCCGGTGCGGGGCTTGAGATACTCCTCGAAGTAGCGGTAGCGCTGCCCGTAGCTCGTGCCGAAGTCGAAGAAGAGACGGCTCTCGCCGTCCTCCAGGAGCAGCTTGTTGCCCCCGATTTCGCCCACACCCCCATAGCAGGTCAGAGCTATCATATCAAGGATTAGGGGTGGTGAGGGTGTCGGCGATGAGGCGCTCCCCATATTCCATCAGCCGTGCCAGCTCCTCGGGCTGCAGGGGAGGCCGCTTGGCCTCTAGATAGCGGCGCAGGGCCTCTGTGGGGGCCAGGCCCGGGAGCAGGGGGAGGCGGCCACGCTTTTGGCCCGTCACCTCCACCGCCATAGCCGCCACATGGTGGGCCTCTTGCAGGGCCCGGCGGAGCTCCACCTCCCGGAGGGAGCGCCTCTGGGGGGCAGTCACCTTCACCTTGAGACGGACGATGGCCCCGCTGACAGGGTGTCGGCTTATGGCTTCCAGGGCGGTTTGCGTGGGGTCGGGGCTGGCGGTGGCGTCAACCTCGATGGTCAGGAAGGGGCGGGTCTCGAGCCGGTGGAACTCCAGGGAGGCCGCCCGCAGCCCAGGGGGGCGAGAGGCGTCTAGCTCCACCACATAGAAGCCCTTCTCTTGGCCCTCATCGCTGAAGTCCAGGGCCTGGAGGCTCCCTGCATAGACCAGGGGCGGCGCTAAGGACAAGACCTGCTGGCGGTGGATATGCCCCAAGGCCCCGTAGTCGAGGGGTGGCCGGGCCAAGACGCTCTGGAGAAACACAGGGCCCTGTCCCTCCATGATGGCCCCCTCCGAGCCGGCCCTGGCGGTGTTCACCCACAGGTGGGCCGCTAGCACCGAGGGCAGGGCCGGGTCCAGGCGGTCTCGCTCCTCCTCGAACCATTTGGTCAGGACTGACTCCATCCGCCGGTCGATTTCCTGGGGGGTGAGACCCTTGCTCTCGTCCCGGGTGAGGTAGTGGCTGCGCCGGGCCCAGGGGAGGGCGATGATTTGCAGGGCGCCGCCCCTGGTCTCCAGCCGATGGACGCCTGGCTTGTTGGCCACGGTCACCCCGGGGATGGTCAGGGTCTGGAAAATCTCCACCGCGGTGGCCCGCCCGAAGGCGTGGGGCAGGTCGTGGTTGCCGGCCACCAGGAAAACGGCCACGCCGCCGGCGGCCAGGCGCTGGACGCGACGGGCGAACTCCCGCTGCTGGGTCTGGCTGGGGTCGCGGCCCTTGTAGGCGTCGCCGCAGAAGAGGCAGAGGTGGACATCTTGGGCCAGAGCATACTCCACCACCTGGTCAAGGGCGGCTAGAAAGTCCACCAAGCGGGTGGAGAGGCCGGTGGCCGGGTCGGGATGGCCGTGGGTCTCAAGGCCCAGGTGCAGGTCGGCCAGGTGGAGCAGGCGAATCAAAGCCCGCTAACCTCTCTGCCCTGAAGGGAGCTTCCCACTGCCTCCAAAGACGAATTCCCGGATGGCCCCCAGGTATTCATCCAGGCCCCGCAGCAACAAGTCATTGTGGCCCGCCCCGTGGATGGTGACGAAGCGCTTGTCCTCCGAGCCTACCTGGGAGAAGAACTGCACTGCCCTATCGTAGGGGATGATTTCATCCCAGTCGCCGTGGATGGCCAGCAGCGGCAGCCGCACGGAGCGGAGGCGCTCCTGGCTGGCCCGAACGAACTCCTCCAGGGCCGCCGTGTCGGTGTAAGGGGCGAGGCGGGTGGCCATGCGGGAGGGGTCGGAGAGGCCGCTCTCCACGATAAGGCCCTTCAGCTCATCGGGGTAGCTGGAGGCCAGCTCCAGGGCGGGCTGGGCTCCCATAGAGCGCCCCATGACGAAGAGGAGGCCGGTGTGCCCCCACTCCCGGCGCTTTGCCATCAGATAGCGGAAGATGGGATGGGCATCCCCGTTGAGGGCGGAGAAGGAGGGGCCGCCGCCGCTCTTGCCGTAGCCGCGGAAGTCCGCCACGCAGAGGTTGAGGCCCAGGCCGCTGTAAAAAGGGGAGACGAAGTCGTAGTCGCTGACCACCTCGCCATTGCCATGAAAGTAGAGGATGGTGGGGGCGCTGCCGCCGGCCTCGGCGGGGTAGAGGCGGGCATGGACGGCGATATCTGGGGAACCCCCAGCCACGGGAATCATATAGTCACTTGTTCCCGGGGGTGGGTCGCTCCACTCCCGCCGGGGGTAGAAAGCGGAGGCCAGGATGTGGGGCTGGTCCAGGAGCGCGAAGTTGATTTTAGAAGGCATGGACGGTCTCCTGAAGGGAGGCCTCTCTCATTCGGGCTCGGTGAGGCGCCGCAGGTCGAAGGCCTGGGCCATTTGCTCTGGGGTGAGCAGCTTCTGCTCCAGGACCACCTCGCGGACGGTGAGTCGGCGGCGCTGGGCCTCCTGGGCCACTGCGGCGGCTCGCTCGTACCCCAGATAGGGGCTCAGGGCCGTGGCCAGGCCCAGGCTGGCCTCGGCCAGCTCCCGGCACCGCTCCGGGTTCACTGTGATGCCCCTGACGCACCTGGTGGTGAAAGTGTCAAGGCCGGCTCTCAGGATGTCCAGCGAGAAGGTGAGGTTGAAGGCGATGACCGGCGTCATGACATTTAGCTCCATCTGCCCCGCCTGGGTGGCCAGGGCCACCGCCTGGTCGTTCCCCACCACCTGGAAGGCTATCATATTCAGGGCCTCGGGGATGGATGGGTTCACCTTCCCGGGCATGATGGAGGAGCCGGGCTGAACCGCGGGCAAGTTTATCTCACCGAGGCCGGTCCTGGGGCCCGAGGAGAGGAGGCGCAGGTCGTTGGCGATGCGGATGAGCTCCAGGGCCAGGAGCTTTAAGTCGCCGGAGAGCTCGGCGAAGGCCGCAGCGCTCTGGGTCACTTCAAAGTAGTTGGAGGCAGGGCGCAGCTGGTAGCCGGTGAGCTCCTGGAGCCGGGCCACCACTGCCTGGCGGTAGGCCGCCGGGCTGCCCACGCCTGTGCCGGCGGCGGTGGCCCCCAGGTTCATCTCCCCCAGGTTAAGCTTGGTGGCCTCCAGGCGGGCGGCCGCCCGGGCCAGGGCCGCCGCATACCCTCCGAACTCCTGGCCCAGCCGCATCGGGACGGCGTCCTCCAGATGGGTTCGGCCCGTCTTGAGGATGCCGTCGAACTCCCTGGCCTTGTCCTGAAGGGCAACTTCCAGCGCCCGCAGCGATTTCAAGAAAGGCTCCAGGAGGGCGAGGCAGGTCAGGCGGATGACGGTGGGGAAGAAGTCGTTGCTGGATTGGGAGAGGTTGACATGGTCGTTGGGGTGGACTATGCGGTAGTCCCCCTTCTGACCCCCCAGGAGCTCCGCGGCCCGGTTGGCCAGGACCTCGTTGGTGTTCATGTTATGTGAGGTGCCGGCACCTGCCTGGAAGGGGTCGACGATGAAGTGGTCTCGCCACTGGCCCGCGCTGACCTCGCGGGCTGCCTGGGTGATGGCATGGGCTATGCGGCTGTCCAACTTTCCCAGGGACTGGTTGGCCTGGGCCGCGGCCAGCTTTATCAGGGCCGAGGCGCGGATGAGCTCGGGGTGAGGGTGGAGGCCGCTGATGGGGAAGTTCTCCCTGGCCCGGAGCGTCTGGATGCCGTAGTAGGCCTCAGCGGGCACCTCCCGGGCGCCCAGGGCGTCCTTCTCTATCCTTGTCTTTGTGCTCATCTCTGATGTCCCCTTGCTCCCAATGCTTGTGAGTAGAAATATACCACATTATGGTTTTTGTGGGGACATCTTCAGGGCAAGGACAAGCTGAAAAGAAAAAAACACCCCTAGTATCTTCCAGCTTTAGGTGTTTGAAGAAGATTTGTCTAAGCTGGCTGTTGCCAGGGGCATAATGGAGCGCTGTGGTCTGCAGCTTCAGGGGAGGGCATGAGCGTTAGGGTGTCGGGCGTTGCTTCTGGCTTGCGGTGGGGTTGTGGGGTTGTTGGCTTGGTCCTTCCTGGTGAGATTGACGGGGAGGCTCTTAATGGGTGGAGGGAGTAGGGCCCTCGCCGGGGGTGGAGCTCTTTTGCTGCTGCTGGGCCGCCTTCCTCTTCTTGGCCTGGCTCCGCAGGATTAGCACGCCGCAGGTGGCTGAAAACAGCCACAGTCCGACGAATATAAACACGTAAATGGGGATTCCCAAGTTGAACATCTCCTCTCGGCCTGGCCTCTCCGCTCATGCCGGCCCTAAAGTTGCGGACATTTGGGGTGACCTTCCCACACAAGAGCCACCCCCGGTTCTGGGTTCCCGGGCGCGGCCTCGTGGTTCAGGCTGTCTCTATGTAGTTGTTAAGGAGCAATCCGAGACACAGCTATTATACTCCTCTATTTACAAAGTGCAAAGCCTTACTTGAAAAGCGCGGATGTAGCAGGGGCGATAAAGGGAGAAATAGGAAAGCTGGGGAGGCACATTGCTGGCAGAAACACTGGTTGCTGTTGTCGGTTGTGTTGTCTGGCTAGCATATTTTGACGGGGGTGAAGACGACATAGCTACCGTCGCCCGAAGGCCCTTGTTTGTGGGGTTCAGCGGGTGAAAAACCTTGAGGGGGCGAAATGGCGCCCCCTCGCAGTTCCCGTTAGTACCGGTTAGTACCGGCCAGAGCGGGCGGGCTGGCGTCTGAAGCAATCGCTGCAGTACACCGGCCGGTCACCCTTGGGCCGGAAGGGCACTGTGGTTTCTTTGCCACATGAAGCGCATACCGCTGGAAACATCTCGCGCTGCTCTGTGCGGGGGTAACTTCCCCGCGAGGAGCTTCCGCTTCCCTCGCGCCGAGCTTGGCGGCAAGAGGGGCATCGCTTGGGCTCGTTTGTGTAACCCTTAAGGGCGTGGAACGACTGGTCATCGGCCGAATACACAAACTGCTTTCCACATTCCTGGCAGGTCAGATTTCTGTCCTGATAGCTCATTGGCGACCTCCTTTCTTCAAAAGTAGTTGTCTAAGGTTCGGTCGCCGTGGCTAAGGACACTCTGACGCTCTTGCTGGGGGACACGAGACGCTTGACACTCCTTAGAATATTACTACAAAATCGTCGTAAGCGCAAGCCCTGTCTTTGTCCATACCGGCAGCGAAGCTAACCTATCTCTACCGTCCTGCCAGGGCCCGGGCTTGTTCTCGGTTGAGCCGATGCCGCTCGTCGCTGGTGAGGACCTTCTTGCGCAGGCGCAGGCTCTTGGGGGTGACCTCTACCATCTCATCGGGGTTGATGAAGTCCAGGCACTCCTCCAGACTCATGACGACGGCAGGGGTTAGACGGATGGCTATGTCCGCCGTGGATGACCGCGTGTTGGTCTGTTTTTTCTCTTTACAGATGTTGACCACCAAGTCATCGTCGCGAGCGTGGAGACCCACAATCATCCCCTCGTAGACTGGTGTCCCTGGCTCCACAAAGGTGTCGCCACGGCCCTGAGCGTTATTCAGGCCGTAGGTTACGGCCACTCCTGTCTCAGAGGCTACCAGGGCGCCGTTACGGGTTGAGCGGACCTCCCCCTGAAAGGGCGCATAGTCCAGGAGCTGGCTGTTCATCACCCCGTTGCCGCGAGTAACGCGTAAAAAGTAGCTGTTGAACCCAATGAGCCCTCGGGTAGGGAGTTGGAACTCCAGATGGACGCTCCCCCGGCCGTCATACCGCATGTCCGTCATTTTGGCCAGGCGCGGCGCCAGATTCTCTGTAAGGGGGCCGACAAAGTCCTCCCGTGTGTCCATCATGAGCATCTCGTAGGGCTCCAGGATGACGCCAGCCCTCTCTTTGAGCACCGCCTCTGGTTTGGACACCTGGAACTCGTAACCTTCCCGCCGCATGGTCTCGATAAGGATGGCCAGATGGAGCTCGCCGCGGCCAGACACCTGGAACTCGTCCGGGGAGTCTGTCTGCTGGACGCGGAGGCTGACGTTGGTCTGGAGCTCCCGCACCAGCCGGGCGTAAAGCTGCCGGGACATGCTGGACTGACCCTCACGCCCTGCAAAGGGCGAGGTGTTGACCCCCAGGGTAATCCTGACGGTCGGCTCATCGATAATAATAGGGGGCAGAGCCTCGGGATATTGCGCGGAGGCGATGGTGTCGCCAATGGACACCTGCTCAACCCCGGCTATGGCCACTATCTCCCCGGCCGGCGCCTGCGGCACTTCCTGTCGCTCCAAGCCTTGAAAGACATAGAGGCGCTCGACTTTGTAGGGAGATTGCTGCCCCTCCCGATTTATGCGCACCACGGGCTCGCCAGAGGCAAGAGAACCGCGGGAAATGCGCCCAATGGCAATTTGGCCTAGGTGGTTATCGTAATCCAGGGCAGTGACCAGGAGCTGAAGTGGTGCTGCTCCATCGCCGGATGGTGGGGGCACTTGGTGCAGGATGGCCTCGAAGAGGGGCTCCATGTCCCGCGGCTCGGCGCTGAGGTCGGTCACGGCATACCCCAGGCGCGCCGAGGCATAAAGGATGGGAAAATTCAGCTGTTCGGCATCTGTGGCCAGCTCGAGGAACAGGTCCTGGACCAGGCTCACTACTTCCTTGGCTCGGGCGCTGGGCCTATCCACTTTGTTGATGACCACCACTGGCTTGAGCCCGGTGGCCAGGGCCTTCTTCAACACATAGCGCGTCTGCGGCATCGGCCCGTCTACGGCGTCCACCACCAGGAGACAGCCATCGGCCATGTTGAGAACGCGCTCCACTTCTCCGCTGAAGTCAGCATGGCCCGGGGTGTCTATGATATTGATTTTAACGCCCTTATAGGTGATGGCGGTGTTCTTGGCCAGGATAGTAATGCCGCGCTCTCTCTCCAGGGGATTGCTGTCCATGATGAATTCCCCCACCTGTTGATTGGCGCGGAAGACATGGCTCTGCTTGAGCAAGGCATCCACCAGGGTGGTCTTGCCGTGGTCCACGTGGGCGATAATGGCGATATTCCTGAGGTCTTGTGGCATCGTCACCTTAAGCGGAGCGCAAAAATTGGCCCCTGAGGGGCCAGCCGCCGCCCTTAAGTATAGCATTATTTGCGCCAAGGCGGGAGTTCGAGGCGACCATACCTTAATCGCCCCGGATTTGTTGTGGTGGAGACGGGGGAGAGTCGAACTCCCCGTCCAGCAGAAGGCCGTCCGAGATATGCTACAGGCTTTTCCGGCTTTTAGCTCTCACCCCGGGGGACTCAACCGGCCGAGTCTTCCCGAGGCCAGCCCCTGGGTCTTAGGCGGCCCTTAAGGGCGTAAAGGCCACAGCACCTCCACATTACGTCGCCCGCTCCCTGCCCATGGAGGAGAGGCGGGGGCAGACGTAGCAGCCTTTTAGGCCGCTAGTGCGAATTCACGTTCGCCAGTTATATTTTGCCGCCTGATTATCGAGGGTGACGGCACCTCGGCCTGCAATCTCGTAACCTCCTTCCCTGTCGAACCCCTCGTCCCCACGCTCAACTCAATCCCGCAGGGTCAGCGCCGGCTCGCCAGCTCCCGCTCCAGGGAGCGTCGGGCGTCCCGTTTGGCGATGTCCTCGCGGTGGTCATAAGCCTTTTTGCCCTTGGCCAGAGCCAGCTCCACCTTGGCATAGCCATTCTTTACATAAAGTCTTTTCGGCACCAGGGTCAGGCCCTTTTCGGCAGCCTTTTGGGTCATGGCCCTAATCTCTGCCTTATGCAGAAGGAGCTTGCGCGGTCGCAGCGGCGCGTGGTTATAGATGTTGCCCTTTTCATATGGGGCGATGTGGGCCTGATGCAGCCACATCTCCCCGCCCTGCGCCTGGGCATAGGCATCCCGGATGTTCACCTTGGCGGACCGGATGGACTTAATCTCCGTCCCCGTGAGCACCAAGCCCGCCTCCCAACTCCCCTGGAGATGGTAGTCGTGGTGGGCTTTGCGGTTTATAGCGATAGTTTTAGGATTCATGCTCAACGATAGATTATAGCGAAATATGAAGGGGCCTTCAAGGGAGAAGAAGGGCCAACTCAGTGGTGAGTTGCGGCAAAACGAGGGCTGAAAGCCCGCTGCCTAATGCAGGCCGGCCAAATAGTCCAGGCCTCGCTGGAGCTGGGGGTCAGCGCCCTGGGCCCGGTCCTCCTCGCTTATGGCGACGACCATATCCGGCGTGATGCCCGCGCCCTCAATCTTCCGGCCCTTGGGGGTGAACCAGCGGGCGATGCTGATATAGAGGGCGGAGCCGTCCTGGAGCTCCCTCACATGGTTGATGGTGCCTTTGCCGAAGGTGACGGTCCCGATGACCGTGGCCCGGCCCTGGTCCTGCAAGGCGCCGGCCACAATCTCGCTGGCGCTGGCGGAAAAGTTGTTCACCAAAACCACCAGGGGCGTCTCCAAGGCCAAGCCGCCTGGGATAACCCGCTGGCTGCTCCGCCGCCCGGTGTAGTCTTCTTCCGTTAGGACGAGGCCCCCGGATAGGAACTGGCTGGAAACACCCACAGCCGCCGTCAGGAGCCCGCCGCCGTTGTTGCGCAGATCCAGGATTATTCCCTTGCCGCCCTTGCTGCGGATCTCCTCTAGGGCTGCCTTGAGTTCCTCTTCAGTACGCTGGGCGAAGGTGGTCAAACGGATGTGGGCGATGTTATCGCCGCGCCAGGTAAGGATGACGCTACGAGTGCGGATTTCATCTCTGATGACGGCGATATCAACCGGGGTCTCGTCGCCATCATGGAGGACAGTTAGGACCACCTTGGCTCCCTTGGGGCCCCGGATTTTCAGCACAGCCTCGGGGAGGCTCACGCCTTTGGTGGCAAGGCCGTCCACGGAGAGAATTTTGTCCCCTGGCCTGACACCAGACCGCTCCGCCGGCGAGTTCGGGAAGGGCGCGACTACAATCAACTGCGAGTCCCTGAGGCCCAGCTCCGCCCCAATGCCGAAGAAAGAGCCTTGCAACTCGCTGGTCTGAAGACGGTATTGCTGGGCGTTCAAGTAAGAGGTATGCGGGTCATTAAGGGTATCGAGGAGGCCTTTAATCGCTCCCTGGCGCAGCTTTTCTGGATCCAAGGTCTTGCGGTCAACATGCTCCTCTCGGATGACGTTCCAGATTTCCGCCACGCTGCGCAGTTCTGGCGGGATGGGGATATTGGGCTGCGGGCTCTGGCCTCGGGCGAAGAGAAAGCCAGCCCCAAAGGAGCTGATGGTCACCGCCAGAACCAGGGCTAGGGTCAAAAAGAGGAGCTTTTTGGACTTCAGCATAGTGAAAAGATACCTAAGGCGACTCATTTCGGTCTATCTAGTGTTTAAGCCTATCATATTTGGAAATGGCGGGCAACTGAACATAGCAGGACTCAGGGTATTTTGCGAAAGCTTACCTTTACGTGAAAGTCCACTGATACGGGCTCAAGCTTGACAAAAGGGGGGAAAAATGTTATTTTTCCCATACCCTTTTATATCCCTTGCACAAAGGGACTAGAAAGCGTCTCTCCAACTGGAGCCTGGCCGAGCAAGTAGGGCTTCCCTGCTTGAGGAAGTGGCCCATACCTTAATCTCCGTGGCGCCTAAACATCGCGTTTGCCCCTTTTTTCCCCGGCCCACTGGCAAGGCTCCCGGTGGAGCCCGGGAGACAAAGATTACCCAAGGTCTTTTGAGGGCAGATTGATGCCTTCTGGCTGAGACCGCCGGTATTCCCAGTAAAACTCGAGCTAGAGGAGGTAATCATGGCAGGCATCACTTCGTATGGGGCGTATATCCCCTGGAACCGGTTGAGCAGGGCCGATATTGCCAAGGCGTGGGGGGGCTTCGCAGCCCAGGGGGAAAAAGCCATCGCCAACTGGGACGAGGACAGCCTCACCATGGCTGTGGCTGCCGCCCTGGACTGCCTTAAGGGCGTCGACCGCTCCGCCGTGGACGGGCTCTTCTTCGCCACCACCTCTTCCCCCTACCGGGAGAAGCAGGCAGCCTCCACCATCGCCCTGGCTACGGACCTGCGCCGGGAGGCGCGCTGTGTGGACTTGGACGG
Organism: Chloroflexota bacterium; assembly: GCA_016210205.1. Lineage (GTDB taxonomy): Bacteria > Chloroflexota > Dehalococcoidia > JACQUO01 > JACQUO01 > JACQUO01. The sequence goes on along the minus strand of JACQUO010000023.1, from coordinate 39,291 downwards.
CTCGCTCCGGGGCGCCTCCACGGGTATCACCCTGGCCCTGGATGGGGTCAAGAGCGGCTCGGCTCGCAGCGTGCTGGTGACCGCCGCTGACAGCCGCATGGGGGCTGCCCAGGGCGAGTTCGAGCAGCTCCTGGGCGACGCCGCCGCTGCCGTCCTCATCGGCAACAAGAACGTCATCGCCACTGTCGAGGACACCTACACCGTCACCAACGAGTTCATCGACCTCTGGCGCTCGGCTGAGGACGGCTATGTCCGCTCCTGGGAGGACCGGTTCATCTTAGGGGAAGGCTACACCGCCACTGTGTCCGCAGCGGTGAAGCAGTTCATGTCTAAGCACAAGCTTACCCCCAAGGCCATCACCAAGTTCGTGGCCTACGGCCCGGATTTGCGGACCCACCAGGGCTTGGCCAAGAGCCTGGGCTTTGAGCCGGCCCAGACCCAGGACACCCTCATTAATGCAGTGGGCAACAGCGGCGCCGCCGAGGCCCTCCTGATGCTGGTGGCAGCCCTGGAGGAGGCCAAGGCGGGGGACACCATCCTCTTCTCGGGCTATGGAGACGGCAGCGATGTCATCCTCTTCAAGGTGACCCCCGAGATTGAGAAGGCCCGCGACCATCGGGGCGTCAAGGGGTACATCAACAACAAGAAGGTGATGCCCAGCTACCAGAAATACCTCAAGTGGCGGGGCATGATTCCCACTGAATCGGCCCGCCGACCCGCTCCCATCCCACCTTCCGTGACCGCCATGTGGCGGGAGCAGAAGAAGAACCTCAGCCTCTACGGCGCCAAGTGCATGGCTTGCGGCAAACTCCAGTTCCCGCCTCAGGTCCTCTGCGTCTATTGTCAGGACAAGGGGATGAAGTTCGAGGACGTGCGCATGGCCGAGAAGCAGGCCAAGGTCTTCACCTTCACTCACGACTACCTGGCAGCCTCCATCGACCCGCCCACCACGGTGACGGTGGTGGATTTCGAGGGCGGCGGACGGGGTGCCTTCGAGTGCGCCGATAGAGACATCGCAGAAATAAAGATAGACACCCCGGTGGAGATGACCTTCCGCAAGGTCTCCCATCTCCTGGGCATCCATAACTACTACTGGAAGACCAGGCCTGTACGGTAAGGTTGACTTTCCCCGGCGTTATCGGGAGCGAGGTGGGGGGTTATCGACCCCAATGGAATAGGAACGGCTGGCCTGAATCAAGGAGGGAACCACTGACATGGAAACGATTAAGAATCGCGTGGCTATCGTGGGGATGGGCTGCACCACTTTCAAAGAGCACTTCAACAAAGACGCCGACGACCTCATCGTAGAGGCGGCGTTCGAGGCCTTTGAAGACGCCGGCATTGAGCCCAAGGATATCCAGGCGGCCTGGGTGGGCACCACCCAGGGCACCACGGGGATGAGCCTGGCCCGGCCTTTAAAGCTCCAGTATATCCCGGTGACCCGCGTGGAGAACATGTGCGCCACGGGGTCGGACACCTTCCGCAACGCCTGCTATGCGGTGGCGGCAGGGATTTACGATGTGGTGCTGGCCCTGGGGTTCGAGAAGCTCAAGGACGCCGGCATCTCGGGCCTGGGCGGCGGCGGCTATCCCAACTCCGGCGTGGAGCCCCGGGGCACGCCCCCCGGGAGCTTCTCTCGGCTGGCGCCCCGGTATTTCCATCGCTATGGCATCGACCAGGCCAAGGGCAAGGAGCTGTTGGGCCGCATCGCGGTGAAGAACCATCACAACGGCTCCCTGAACCCCAAGGCCATGTTCCAGCGGGAAATCACCCTGGAGCAGGCCATCAAGGCTCCCCTGGTGGCCGCGCCCTATCTGGGGCTGTTTGACTGCTGCGGCGTCTCCGACGGCGCGGCGGCGGCGGTCATCTGCCGGGCGGATATGGCCAAGAAGTTCCGGCCCGACCCCATCTTCGTCAAGGCCTGTGCCCTGGTCTCTGGGCCTGGGGAGGGGCAGATTCGCACGGACTACGACTACACCCACTTTGAGGAGAACACCCGGGCGGCCCAGATGGCCTACCGGGAGGCGGGCATCAAGAATCCCCTCAAGGAAATCACCCTGGCCGAGGTCCACGACTGCTTCACCATCACCGAGCTGGTGATATGTGAGGACATGGCCTGGGCGCCCCGGGGCAAGATGAAGGAGTTCATCGAAGGCGGCGTCTTCGAGCTGGAGGGCGAGCTGGCGGTGAACCCCGACGGCGGCCTCAAGTCCTACGGACATCCCATCGGGGCCAGCGGGCTGCGTATGCTGTACGAGTGCTACAAGCAGCTCCAGGGCAAGGCGGGCCCGCGGCAGCGGAAGAAGGATGGATACGCCGTAGTGCACAACCTGGGCGGTGGCCCGGGCGGGTGCAACACCGCGGTCAATATCGTAGGGCTTTAAGCTCGGCCAAAAGCCCTGAGTTTCATCAATAACAGAGCCTGGGGCACGCCCCAGGCTCTGTTTGCATTACATAACGGTGTCACTTTGGCCCCTTGTCCCTATGGCGCCGGTGGGCCTCCTGGTGGGTGGCCCTGAGGCGACCATCGGTGACATGGGTATAGACCTGGGTAGTCTTGATGCTGGCATGCCCCAGCATCTCCTGCACGGAGCGGAGGTCCGCCCCGCCCTGGAGGAGGTCCGTGGCGAAGGAGTGGCGCAGGGTGTGGGGGCTGGCCTTAAAGGGCAGGCTTGCCTTGAGGGAATATTTGCTCACGATGTTCTGGATGGAGCGGGGGGTGAGCCGCATCCCTTCGCCACCCTTCTGGGGGGACTGGCCGCGGCTGTAGCGGATGAAGAGGGGGCGGAAGTCATCGTGGCGGCTGGCCAAGTAGCGAACCAGCCATCCTGCCGCCTCTGGGGAGAGGAAGACCAGGCGGGCCTTGCCGCCTTTGCCTACCACCGAGAACTCCCGCCGCTCCCAGACGTGCTCCCGGTTGAGGGCCGCTAGCTCCGAGACCCGGAGCCCGGTGGAGAAGAGGGTCTCCAGGATGGCCCGGTCCCGCAGCCCCTGGCGGGTGGCGACATCAGGGGCCGCCAGCAGGCGCTCCAGCTCATCCTCTCGGAGAAAGTTGACATAATGCTCATCAGTTTTGGCCAGGTCCAACTTGTCTGGCGAGAGGGTTGACAGGTCCCTTTTCACCAGGAGATAGCGCAGGAACTGCCTGAGCACAATCAAAGCGTAGTTCTGGGTGGTCTTGCCGAGGGGTTTTCCCTGGGGGCTCTTCAGGCGGGCAAGGTGTAGCCGATAGCGCCGGAGCAGCTCCGCGGTCAGGGTCTGGGGGGTGGACTGGGGGGCGTATTGGGCGGCCCAGTCCAGGAACCTCCCCAGGTACAGGCGGTAGTTGTGGCAAGTGCGTTGCGAGTAGCCCCGGTCTATCTCTAAATAAACCAGGTAATCCTCCGCCAGGGCGTTTATATCCGGGGCGGTCATGGGCAACCTCCAGGCTGCGTTTCGCCTAAGGTTCATTAGACGAAATAAGACTACAATATCAGGCCTTGTCTGTCAAGAGGAGGGCCTGGAGTGATTTCACCAGCGAAGTCGCCGGCTCCGGCGAAATGCGTAGTTTCTCATCAGAGGCTGGCAAGGCGAGACCTCCAGCGATGGACGCCTTAAGCGGCTCTAGGCCCCAGCCCCTGGTGGCGGAGACTAGCGCTGCCCCATGGCCACTGTCCTCGAGAAAAGCGCTAAAAGGCTCCAAGTGCTCCCAAGAGCCTTGCCCCAGGAGCAGGTCAGCCTTATTCAAGGCCAAGACCCTGGGTTTCATCCCCAACCCAAGTTCTTCTAAGACCAACTCCACGGTCCCGGCCTGGGCGGCGGCGTTGGGGTGGCTGATGTCCAGGACATGGAGCAGGAGGTCTGCCCTTTCCAGCTCCTCCAGGGTGGCCCGGAAGGCGGCCACCAGGGCGGGGGGAAGCTTCTGGATGAAGCCCACGGTATCGGAGAGGAGGGCGCCGGGGCCGCCTGGTAGGATGAGGCGACGGGTGGTGGGATCCAGGGTGGTGAAGAGCTTGTCGGCTACGGTAGCCTGGGCGTGGCTCAAGGCGTTGAAGAGGGTGCTCTTGCCGGCGTTGGTGTAGCCCACCAGGGCCACCAGCTTGAGCCCCTGGCGAGCGCGGTGCTGGCGGTGCAAGGCCCGATGGCGGCGCACCTCCTCCAGCTCCCGCTCCAGGCGCTGGATGCGGCGGCGCACCAATCGCCGGTCTGTCTCCAGCTGGGTCTCCCCTGGACCTCGCGTCCCGATGCCACCCCCGAGGCGCTCCAGATGGCTCCACTGGCCCGCCAGACGGGGCATGAGATATTTGGCCTGGGCCAGCTCCACCTGGAGGCGGCCTTCCTGGGTGCGGGCATGCCGGGCGAAGATGTCCAGGATGAGGGCGGTGCGGTCGATGACCTTGACCCCCAGGGCGCGCTCCAAATTCTGCTGCTGGGTGGGAGAAAGCTCGTCGTCGCAGATGACCAGGTCGTAGTCCGTCTCCCCTTTCAGCCCGGCCAGCTCCTCCAGCTTCCCCTTCCCCAGGTAGGTGGCCACATGAGGGCTCTCCCGCACTTGGACGACTACCTCTAAGACTGTGGCTCCTGCCGTAGCGGTCAACTGGGCAAGCTCCTGAAGCGAATCCTTAGTCTTCCAGGCGCCCTGGCCCTTTTGGGCCACAGACACCAGCGTCGCTCGCTCAGAGGGCTGTCTGGTAGGGTAGGCCACCGGCCGTGGCGCAGCTCTCTTCAGAGTGTTGTTTATGTCAACATCATATGTTTTATGTCGCATACTCCTACTTTATGTGAAGTTTCTCCCCGCGGCGCCACTGCGCCAGACGGGAGAGGCCCTCCTCCACCCGCTCGTCGGGGGTGGTCAGGGACAGGCGGATGTAGCCCTCGCCGGACGGGCCGTAGCCCGACCCCGGGGTCACCACCACCGCCGTCTCCTCGATGAGCTGGGCGCAGAACTCCGCCGAGGTGCAGCCCTCCGGCACCCTGGCCCAGACATAGAGGCTGGCCTTGGAGGGATAGACCTTGAGACCCAGCTTGGCCAGGGCCGCCTGCACCTTGTCCCGGCGCCGCTGGTAGATGGCGTTGTGCTCCGGGATGCAGTCCTGGGGCCCCTCCAGGGCCGCGATGGCGGCCTGCTGGAGGGCCTGGGGGATGCCCGAGTCCAGGTTGGACTTGACCCGCATCAGGGCGTTGACCATCTTCTCGTTGCCCACCACAAACCCGATGCGCCACCCCGTCATGTTGAAGGACTTGGAGCAGGAGTGGAACTCCACCCCCACCTCGCGAGCGCCCTCGGCCTGGAGGAAGGACACGGGCTTATAGCCGTCATAGGCCACCTCGCTGTAGGGGCCGTCGTGGCATACGGCGATGCCATAGCGTTTGGCGAAGGCCACCACGCGCCGGAAGAAGTCCAGGTCCGCCACGGCGGCGGTAGGGTTGTTGGGGTAGTTGAGCCAGAGCAGCTTGGCCCGCCGCGCCACCTCCGCGGGGATGGCGTCCAGGTCGGGGAGGAAGCCGTTCTCCTCCCGCAAGGGCAGGTAGTGGGACTCGCCGCCGGCGAACATGGTGCCGATGGAGTAAACGGGGTAGCCCGGGTCGGGCACCAGGGCGATGTCCCCGGGGTCGATGAAGCAGAGGGCCATGTGGCCGATGCCCTCCTTGGAGCCAATCAGGGGCAGCACCTCCTTGTCGGGGTCGAAGGCCAGGCCGAAGCGCCGCTGGTACCACCCGGCCACGGCGCGCCGCAGCTCGGGGAGGCCGTCGGACTCGGGGTAGCGGTGGTTGGCGGGGTCGCGGGCGGCCGCGGTGAGGCGGGCGATGACATGAGCCGGCGTAGGGAGGTCCGGGTCGCCGATGGCGAAGGTGATGACATCGATGCCCTGGGCGCGCTTTTGGGCTATCTTCTTGGTTATCTCCACGAAGAGGTAGGGCGGCAGCTTCTCAATCCGTTTGGCCAGGCGCATGGGGCTTTGCTCCTATGAGTTGGTTATGTTCTACCACAGAATCGATGGGTCACCTTGAGGCCTCCTCTAATATATCGCCGAGTTGCATCTTCAAACATAATGGGGTGCCCACAACTAGGACAGATATTAGATTGGCTTAAGCTTTGAAGTAATTCCTTTCCTTCTTCAAGCGCTCTCTCCGGTTCACGAGTGATACGGCGCACTTCTCTGAGCCACATATCGAACCGAAGTTCGACAGTCCTTGGTAGGGTTGTGCCCTGATTAATACTGCCTACGAAGCCTTGATCCGTCATTATCCCTGCTAAATTGCGGTTAAGGACACGGGTTAATAGGGTCTGCTCTTCTGCACTAGCCTGGCCCCACCATTTGTCGAGCGAGTCTCCATAGTTAGCAAACCCGACCATTTCCACATCATAGATAAGGTCGTAGCGTCGGTTTACCCAGCGCCCAGCGGGAGCATCTGCATTCCCGACCAGAAATTGCTTGAACACCTGCCCCCCGAAAACCCTTCTGACCCAGCGCATGGCAACATCCATTTGCTGCTGAAATCGCTGCTGTTCTTCTGGGCTTAGATCTCGATTATCTTCCATTTCCTGGTCTAGAAAGGCTCTGAACGGCGTCTTATACTTGCCTATCCGATGCAGGAACGCAAAGAAACGTAGCACCAGTTCACGATGCCTCATCCTTTTATCTGGGTAGCTTTTGCCCCAGAGAGACAGAAACTGCGTGCCTTCACTAAGTCGAGCGATTAACTGGTTGTATGCTCCCCGATAGAGACAGTTCCGGATCTCTTGGTTATTTAGGCTCATTGAACCTTGGTTCAATCGCGTGAATAGCGCATATTTCACCTCGGGATGCAATGACTGAGGAAGTATAAGAGCAGTAAGTTTCGTATCCCACAATTTCTTCCTGTTAGCGTCCGAAAGCGACACAACCCCCTTGCCTTCCATCTCTCCTAAAACTCCGAGACCTGTCAGATTGAGCGGAGATAAGGAGCCATAAGGAAGTTGTACTCCACTTGATGTTGAGGGACCGCTGAGTAGAGGCTTCATAAAGCGGAATAGCGTCTCCAGACGTTGGTGCCCATCAACGACGATTAATGTCCCATCTTTTTCCTCGGCCAGGAAAATTGGTGGCGTAGGGAATTGTAATAATAAAGACTCTATGTATCTACTCGCTCTAGTTGAATCCCAAACGTAATGGCGTTGAAAGTCTGGCTCCAAGTTTAATAAACGTTGTTTGTATTTGTTCCATAAGTCTTCTACCGTTAATTTGGTCTCCTGTGCTTTGATCTCGCGATATTCTAGCGGTACACTTAGTATGATGTTATCCTCTTCTTCGGACTCCCCCCATTGCTCGTATTTGTCCTCTCGCTGTGGCATTCTATTCCTCCCTCTAAGACACAACCCTCCGCTTCTATATGTAAAGCGCTCCTTTAAATTTGCACCCCTACCCCACCCATCGTCCCTCGAAGACCGTCACCGCGGGGCCGGTGAGATAGATTTCGCCGGCGCCGTCCCACTCCACCGTGAGGAGGCCGCCGGGGAGCTGCACATCGGCGCGGTCGCCCACATAGCCGTGGAGGCGGGCCGCCGCCATCATGGCGCAAGCCCCGCTGCCGCAGGCCAGGGTCTCGCCCGCGCCCCGCTCCCACACCCGCCCCTGGAGCTGGGCCGGGCCCAGCAGGTTCACCACCTCAAAGTTGGTGCGGGCGGGCAGGAAGAAGGGGTGGTTCTCCACCACGGGGCCTATCTCCGCCAGCGGGAAGGACTGCACCGGCTCGTCCAGGAAGAGGACGGCGTGGGGGTTGCCCACGGACAGGCAGGTGACGGGGAACTCCCAGTCGGTGGTGCGCAGGGGGTAGTCAATCAGGGGCTTGGCCTCGCCGGGGTCGTCCCCCGCGCGAGCGCCGAAGCCGGGCCGGGGCACGGCCATGGCCAGCTCCGGTGCGCCCATGCTCACGCGGACGCGGGCGTAGCTCCCCTGGCGGTCCAGGATGCGGGCGGCGACGACGCCCGCGATAGTCTCGATAGTCTGCTCGTCGCCGGCCAGGGCGCGGTCTGCCAGGAACTTGGCGAAGCAGCGCAGGCCGTTGCCGCAGGTCTCCGCCTCGGAGCCGTCGGGGTTGAAGATGCGCATGCGGAAGCCGGCCTTGTCTGATGGCAACACCAAGAGGAGGCCGTCGGCCCCCACGCCGAAGTGGCGGTCGGAGAGGGCCTTGGCCAGGCGGGGCCAGTCCTCCTCACGGGCGCGGGCGTCGATGACCACGAAGTCATTCCCTGCGCCCTGCATCTTGACGAAGTCCAGCCCGGCGCTGGCTATGGCCGTGCCTCCTCTTTCGCGGGAGCCAGGGGCTGTCGGTGGGCCTCCATGGCCTCCTGGCAGCGCTCCCGGAGCTGCTCCACGAGCTTGGGCCCGTATTTCGCTAGAAGCAAGCCGAAGAAGATTCCGAGGAGAAATCTATTCATCGCGCACCTCCCTGATGAACCCTTCGGCTAATTCTATCATTTTGTCCCCTGGTCTGTCCTCAAGATTGAACCAGCGTATATCCTTGTCGGCGAGGCGGAACCAGGCATACTGGCTGCGGGCGAAGCGGTGGGTGCGGAACTTGATGCGCTCTACCGCCTCGGGCAGGGTTAGCTCCCCGCGCAGGTGGGCCGCGAGCTCGCGGTAGCCCAGGCCGGAGAGTGCGGGCAGGGAGGGGTCATAGCCCCGCGCCAGGAGCACGCGCACCTCCTCCAGCCAGCCCGCCGCCAGCATGGCCTCCACCCGCTGGTCGATGCGCTGGTAGAGGAGGGGACGGGCTGCGGTGAGCCCCAGGGTCAAGGCGCGAAAGGGCGGCGGCTCCCGGCCGGTCTGCTCCGAGAAGGGGCGGCCGGTGGCGGCGCGCACCTCCAGGGCCCGGATGACCCGCCGGAGGTTGCGGGGGTCGATGGACGCCGCCGCCTGGGGGTCCTGGCGCTGAAGCTCCTCCCAGAGGGCCAGGCGGCCCTGGGCCTCCGCCCGTTGCTCCAGGGAGCGGCGCAGCCCCCAGTCCGGGGCCACCAGGGGGACGCTCCAGCCCTCCAGGATAGCCTTTATGTAAAGTCCTGTGCCCCCCACCAGCAGGGGCAGGGCGCCCCGGGAGTGGACGGCGGCGAGGGCTTGGCGCGCCCGCTCCAGGTAGTGGGCCAGGGTGAACTCCTGGTCTGGCTCCACCAGGTCGATGAGGTGATGGGGGACGACGGCGCGCTCGGCGGGAGTGGGCTTGGCGGTGCCGATGTCCAGGTGCTTGTAGACCTGGCGGCTGTCGGCCCCGATAATCTCGCCTCCCAGGCGCTGGGCCAGGGCCAGGGCCAGGGCGCTCTTGCCCACGCCCGTGGGGCCGACGATGGCGATGAGGGGGGGCATAGTCCTCCCCGGGGCAAGGCCCCTGGGCACTTCAAACGCCGTCATGAGGGCGGCACAGGCACGGCCACTGCCGTCCCTCGCTGGCCTTCACCCTCTGGCCCCCTCTCCCTGGGGGAGAGGGGGAAGAGTTGAAAGCTACTAGGGGGACACCCCCAGAACCCCCGGCAGGGGACGCCGTCCCCTGCACCCCTGGTGACCGCATGTCACCCTGAGCAGAGCGAGGGGTCTCAAGCCCTTGCCAGAGGGTGGTGGCCCCACGGCACTTCCCAAGGAGATTTCCGAACCGCCTCTAGCGTACCCCCTTGAGGCGAGCGGTCTGCTCCACGATGGCGATGAAGTCCCCCGCCCTGAGGCTGGCGCCGCCCACGAGGGCGCCATCGATTTCCGGCTGGGCGATGAACTCGGCGATGTTGGCCCCGGTGACGCTGCCGCCATACTGGATGGGGAGCTCCTGGGCGCGAGCCGCCCCGAAGAGGGCCGCCAGGGTGCGGCGGATGAGGCCGATGGTGGCGTTGGCCTGCGCCGCGGTGGCCGCCCGCCCCGTGCCGATGGCCCAGACCGGCTCGTAGGCCACCACCAGGGGCCCCTCCAGGCCCGCCAGGCTCCCCTGCACTTGCCCCACGATAACCTCACGAGTGCGCCCGGCCTCGTTCTCCGCCAGGGTCTCCCCCACGCAGACGATGGGCACCAGCCCGGCGCGGCGGGCGGCCTGGGCCTTGCGGTTGACGGCGGCGTTGTCCTCGCCGAAGTATTTGCGCCGCTCGGAATGGCCCACGATGACATACTGGCAGAGGCCCGCCAGCATCAGGGGGGAAATCTCCCCGGTGAAGGCGCCCTTGTCCTCATGGTAGAGGTTCTGGGCGCCGAGCTTGACGCTGGAGCCTCGCAGGAGGGCCGCCACGGAGGCCAAGGAGACGAAGGGGGGGCAGAGCACACGCTCCACCCCGGCGACGGCCTCCAGGCGAGGTTTCATCTCCCGCACCAGGCTCTCCGCCTCGGCTACGGTGGTGTTCATCTTCCAGTTGCCGGCGATGATGGGGATACGCACGCTCTGCCTCCTAGTGTCGCGTCACCCAAATGAGGCTACATTACCCTTGTTCTCTCCCAAGGGGATGCCTCATCCCCTGGCCCCCTCTCCTGCAAGAGAGGGGGGAGGAAGAGGATGACTGGGAGACACCCCCAGGCCCCTGGCGGGGGCGCTGCCCCCTGCACCCCTGTATGGCATCCTGATGACATGAAAGGAAACTAGGCTCCGTATTTGTCCAGTTTGAGGGCATGGGCCAGGACCAGGGGCATGACCTCGAGGGCCGGGAATCGCCCCAGGCCTCCCAGGGCGCAAGCCTTCTCTCCGAACTGGGCCACGCCGTCGGGGCGGCACCAAGGCGATGACAGCAGGAAGGGGACGGGATGCCAGGAGTGGCCCTTGAGCAAGGCCGGGGTGGAGTGGTCGCCGGTGACCGCCAGAACCTCGGGCTTGAGGGCCGTGAGGCGTGGCACCAGAGAGTCCACCACCTCTAAGATATGCACTTTAGCCTCAAAATCGCCGTCCTCCCCGGCCAGGTCGGCACCCTTGATGTGAATCAGCATATAGTCATGGTCTTGGTAGAGGCCTTCCAGCGCCGACACGACTTCAGCCGGGCTCCCTCCGGTGGCCACCGCCTTCATGCCCACCAGCTTCCCCAGCCCCCGGTACATGGGGTAGCCGGCGACGATGGCGGGGTTGAGCTTGAAGACATCGCGCATGGAGGGCAGGTGGGCCAGCTGAGAGAAGCCCCGCAGCAGCACCATGTTGGCGGGGTGCTCCCCCGCCAGGGCCTCCCGAGCCCGCCGCACGAACTCGTTGGCCAGGGTAGCCGTGCGGGCCGCTGGGGGGGAGAGGGCCAGGGTTTCCTTGGGGTGCAGGCCCTCCTGGCGCGGGTCGGTGTCGGCCAACTCCGCCGAGAGGCCACGGCCCCGAAGGCGGAGGACAAAGCGGTGCTCGGCGGCGGGGACTACGGTGACGCCCTCCAGGCCCAGCCCGCCCAGAAGTCCGCAGAGGCGAGCGCACTCCTGGGTGCTGATGCGCCCGGCGCGGCGGTCGCGGACGATGCCCTGAGCATCCACGGTGCAGAAGTTGCCCCGAGCCACCACATCCTCTGGCCCCACCTCCATATCGATGCCCAGGGCCTCCATGATGCCCCGCCCGATGGGGAACTTCAGGGGGTCGTAGCCGAAGAGGGCCAGGTGGCCGGGGGCGCTCCCGGGGGTGATGCCGGGGCTCACCGGCTCCGTGAGGCCGCAGATGCCGCCCTGGGCCAGGCGGTCCAGGTTGGGGGTGAAGGCGGTCTCCAGCTCCGTCTGGCCGGTGCGGGGATGGGGCAGCCCGCCCAGGCCGTCGATGAGGAGGACGAGGATTTTCGAAGGGGTGGGCTTGGCCAGCCTGGTCAGCTCCTCCAGGGTCATCACGGAAGCAGGTTTCCTCTCACAACGAACTCATCTCAAAACCCTCTCCCCTGTGTCCCCCGCGCCCTTGCCAAGGGAGCGGGGGAAAGAAGCAGCATGGGGGGACCCCCCATACCCCCGGCAGGGGCTATGCCTCTGCAGCCCTTGCCTATCCTGCACTCCATCCTTACGGGAGGGGAGAGAAGATGTTTGAGGGATGCCCCTTTCTCCCGCTGGCAGCGGACTGGGGATACCCCCGAGGGAATTTCGGGACGACTTCATGTGTGTCTATCCTCTTCTCCTTCGGCTCCTGTCCCTAGACCGCCCAGCAAAGGGGGCTTCGCTCCTCTGGACACCCCTTTTTCCGTAGCCCGCTAGGGCCGCTTGTCCTGGAGCGCGGCCACCCCGGGCAGGGTCTTGCCTTCGAGGAACTCCAGGGTGGCCCCGCCTCCGGTGGAGATATGGGTCATCTTGGAGGCAAGGCCCATGCGCTCGACGGCAGCGGTGGTCTCGCCGCCGCCGACTACCGTTGTCGCTCCCGTCAGGGAGGTTAGGTTAGCAATGCATTCCGCCATGGCCCGGGTGCCCACGCTGAAGGCGGGGTACTCAAACGCCCCCACGGGCCCGTTCCAGAGGACGGTGCTGCACTTGTGGAGCTGCTGCTGGAATGTGGTGATAGTCCGGGGGCCGATGTCCATGATTTGGCTCCCGGGCGGAATCCGCAGCACGGAGACCTTCTGGTGGTCAGCCCCGGGAGGGGGCCCATAGGCCACCAGCACATCTCGCGACATCTCGATGTGGACGCCCCCTTGGGCCGCGCGGCTGAGGAGCTGACGGGCGAAGTCCAGTCGGTCTGACTCCACGGGGGTGTAGCCCACGCCGAGATTCTTGGCCTTTAGGAAGGTAGCCGCCATCCCCCCACCGATGAGCAGGATGTCGATTTTGGGGAGGAGGTTCTCCAAAAGGGCGATTTTGTCGCTGACCTTAATCCCCCCCAGCAGAAGGCCAAAGGGGCGGGTGGGGTTGCCCAGCAGGGCCCCCAGCGCCGTCAGCTCCTTGTCCATGAGGAGCCCGGCCAGGGCCGGGCGGTAGGCGGCCACGCCGGCGGTGGAGGCATGGGCGCGGTGGGCCGTAGCGAAGGCGTCGTTGACGAAGACATCGCAGAGGCGGGCTAGCTGGAAAGCGAAGGTGGAGTCGTTCTTCTCCTCCTCGGCGTGGAAGCGGAGGTTCTCCAGCAGCATGACCCCGCCCGCCCCCAGGTGCTCCAGGTTGCGCTCAACCTCTGGGCCGACGGTCTCTTTGACATAGACCACGGGGTGGCCCAGCAGGTCCTTGAGGCGGTCGGCGATAGGGGCCAGGCGGAGGCTCTCGACCACCTTCCCTCCGGGGCGGCCCAGGTGGGAGCAGAGGATTACCTTGCAGTCCCGCTGGGTGAGGTATTTAATGGTGGGGAGACAGGCCCTGATGCGGAGGTCCTCGAGGATGGCGCCCGTTTGAGGTTCCAGAGGGACATTGAAATCCACCCTCACCAGGGCCCTTTTGCCCCGGATGCGCTCGTCTCGGATGGTCTTTTTCGCCATGGGGGCCCTCCTCAATATGGTATTAAAGGCCTGGCCTCCAGTCCCCGAGCCCTCTTCACCCTTCAGGCCTTGACGGCCTCCTCGAGGCGAGCCATGATGGCCCGCGCTTCTGCCACCGCTGTAGTATCAACTTCGTAGGGGCTGCGTCCCTGCAGGTCGGCGTCGATGATGCCGGTATTGTAGTTGATGAACCCCAGGATGGGGAAGTCCTTCATGTTGTCTCGAATGAACTGGCGCTCGGCCTCGCTTCGGGTCTTGCAGCCCACCACAAAAGTGTGTTTGATGCCCAGGCCGCCGGCGAGATGCCGGATGCTCTCCGCGGTCTGGAGGCTGCGCCTTCCCGGCTCCACCACGATGATGAAGGCGTCAACGCCCCCGGCGGTGCCCCGGCCCAGGTGTTCGATGCCCGCGTACATGTCCAGGATGACCACCTCTTTCCGGCCCAGGACCAGGTGGCGCACCAGGGCATCAATGAGGGCGCTTTCCGGGCAGATGCAGCCGGAGAGGGCGTGCTTCACCGTGCCCAGCACCAGGAGCCGCACCCCGTCGATGCTGGCGGAAAATCTATCGGGGATGTCATCCACGCGGGGGTTGAGACGGAACATGCCCCCGGTGGTGCCGGGCTTGGCCCCGGTGCGCTCCTCGATGAGCTCCTTCATCTCTGCGATGGGGACTATCTTCTGGGCTATCTCCGGAGCGATGCCCAGGGCTCCGGCCAGGTTGGAGTCGGGGTCCACATCGATGGCCAGCACCTTATGCCCCCGCTGAGCGTAAAGCCGGGCCAGAAGGCTGGCCAGGGTGGTCTTCCCCACGCCCCCTTTGCCGGCGATGGCTATCTTCATGGCGTCGCCCCTTTATGGTTTGGAATAAAACCCGCGAGCTATCACAGGTAGGAGCTGGAGACGGAATCGTCCACCTTCACATTGACACAAGCGGGCAGGCCCGAGGCGAAAGCCCGCTCCAGGGCCGGGCGGATGTCCTGGGGCTGCTCCACATACTCGCCGTGGCCTCCCAGGGCCTCTACCATCTTATCATATCTGGTAAGCCCCAGCTCCGTGGCCACCACCCGCGCCGCGCCGTACCGGCCCGTCTGGATATGCTTAATCATGCCCCAGGCCCCGTCGTTGTTGATGACCACCACCACGGGAAGCTTGCGCCGCACCATGGTGTGGAACTCCATGGCGTTGAAGCCGAAGGAGCCATCGCCGGTCAAGACCACTGCCTGCTGGTCCGGGCGAGCCAGCTTGGCCGCCATGGCGAAGGGGATGCCCGTGCCCAGGGTCCAGAGGCCGTTGTCCAGCCAGTGGCCCGGGTGAAAGGCTCTGAGCACGGACGAGCCAAACACCGAGGTGTCGCCGCCATCGGGGGCGATGGTGGCATCGGGCTGAAGAAAGTCCCGCAGCTCCCGGCAGAGTCGCAGGGGGTGGATGGGGACCTGCGCGGAGTTCAGGTCGGGCTCCAGACGCTGCTGCCAGGCCCGCCGCGAGGCATGGCACGTTTCCAGCCAGGAGCCACGTTTGGGCTTGGGAAGCCCCTTCAGCTCCTGGAGCATCTGGCCCAGCACTGCCTTGAGGTCCCCCGCGATGCCCACCGCCACGGGCCGGTTGCGCCCTATCTCCCGGGGCTCGATGTCCACTTGAATCACTTTAGCCTTCTCCCCGAAGGTGGGAGGGCCGCCGAAGGAGAGGGCGGCGTCCAGGCGTGTCCCCAGGACTAGCACCAGGTCCGCTTCCTGGGTGGGCAACTGGCGACGCAGGAAGCAGAGGGGGTGGTCCTCCGGCAGGCATCCCCTGGCTCCCCCCTTGGCCAGGACCACCGGCACCTCTGTCTCCTCCGCCAGATGCAGGAGCTGATGACCAGCCCCAGAAAGCCGCAGGCCGGTCCCCGCCAGGATGACGGGGCGCCGGGCTTTAGCCATCAACTCCACCGCCGCCCGGACTGAGGCGGGGTCGCCGTGCACGCCCCCGTGCGGACGGGAGCCCTGCGGCGCCGGCGGTGGCGGGGACACCTCTGCCTCCAGGACATCTCGGGGGATGTCCAGGAAAACGGGGCCGGGGCGCCCCGTCAGGGCGTGGCGGAAGGCCGTGGCCATCATGTCGGGGATGCGGCTGGTGTCATAGATGGTCTGGGCCCATTTGGTGATGGGGCGCATGAGGGCGATTTGATCCAGCTCCCGGGCGGCGCCCCGCTCCGCCTGGGCCAGGGGGCTGCGCCCGCCGATGACCAGGATGGGGCTGTGGGCCTGCAAAGCGGCCGCCACGGCGGTGATGCCGTTGGTGACGCCCGGCCCGGCCGCCAGCACCGCCACCCCGGGCTGCCCCGTGGCCCGAGCCCAGCCGTCGGCCATGTGGACGGCGGCCTGCTCGTGCCGGGAGTCCATGATTTCGATGCCCCGGTCCAAACAGGCGTCGAAGATGGAATGGGTTTCCGCTCCGCTCAGGGAGAAGATATATTTCACCCCTTCCGTCGCCAGGGCGCTGACCAGGAGGTCGCCACCGCTCATGTTCTTCGCTCTTTCTAGTTCAATGCGCTAGGATTTCCGGTTCACCAGGAAAAGGGCTACTTCCCGTAGCTCTGCCGCCGGCCCGTGCTGCAGGGGCAGGGCCGGGAGGCCGGCCAGGGCCTGCTCCAGGGACTCCTGCGTTTTGGCCTGGGCCAGGCTGCGGGCGCCCAGGCGCTCCATGAGGCCGCGAGCCATCTCCGCCTCCTCGGGGGTCAAGGACTCCTGGCGGTATAAGGCCCGCAGCCTGGCCCCAATGTCGCCTGGCTGCCCCAGAGCCAACACCACCGGCAGGCTCTTTTTCTTGCGCATGAGGTCATCCCGGGCCGATTTTCCTGTCTCCTGCTCATTTCCCCACAGGCCCAGAAAATCGTCCTGCATTTGGAAGGCGCAGCCCAGCCGGCGCCCCCAAGCCCCCAGGCTTCGGGAGGTCTCCGCTGGAGCGTCCCCGGCCAGTGCCCCCAGCTCCAGGGCGCAGCCCATGAGGGCGCCGCTCTTGCCTTCAATCATCTCCAGGTACTCTTCCAGGGAGACTTGGGGACGGCCTTCAAAGTCCAGGTCCAGGAACTGCCCCTGGCAGAGACGCAGGCAGGTTTCCTCCAGCGCCTCCGCAGCCCGATGCACTCGCTGCAGCGCTAGCCCCCGCGACGACAGCGCCAGCAGGGCGCGCTGCGCCAGCACGAGCATGGCGTCCCCGGCGTTCACCGCGTGGGGCACCCCCCAGAGCTTCCACACCGTGGGCCTCCCCCGGCGGTGGGCGCTGCCGTCCTCGATATCGTCGTGGATGAGGGAGAAATTATGCACCAGCTCTACGGCGGCGGCCGCGGGCAAGGCTCGTGGGGCCGCCCCTCCTACCGCCTCGCAGGCCAGGAGACAGAGGGCGGAGCGCAGCCCTTTGCCCCCGCTGCGAGCCGTGTTCCCCTCTTCATCCTCCCACCCCAGGTGATACCGCATCATGCGGTAGAGGGGCAGAGACGACTCCCCCACCACGCGCCGCATTTCCTCCTCCACCGACGTCCGGTGGCGCGAGAGGCTGGCTGGCTCAAGCAAGGTCTCCCCCTATACAGAGTGCTAAAATAGTCTGTATCAGTCCCCTCTATCCCCCCATCTTGGGGGACACCCCAGACCGCCGGCGGGAAATATCCTGCGCCTCTTTTTCGGCGGGCTCCGGTGGCCCGTGAGATTAAGAAAAAAGGAGCGGCACCGCACCGGCTCCCAGCCAGGACATAGGCGCTTCACCCTAAGAAAGGGGCAAGCGCTCCAGTTCCGGGAAGCCCACCAGCAGCCGCCGAGCGATGCCCGGCCCATCCAGGCTATACTTGGCCCGGAGTAGCCCCTGAGGGCCATGCTCGATGAACTTGTCGGGAAGGCCCAGGCACTCCACCCGTATCCCGGGACAGACCGCCAGGGCAGCCCGCACCACGCTCCCGAAGCCGCCGAGCAGGACATTCTCCTCCACGGTGAGCACCCGCCGGCTGACCGCGCCCTCACGCAGGATTAGTTCCGTATCCAAAGGTTTCACATAGCGGGCGTTGATGACGCCGCAGCGCAGTCCCCGCCCCTCCAGGAGGCGGCTCGCCTCCAGGGATGGTGCCACTGCCGAGCCGAGGGCCACGATGGTGGCGTCCGGCCCCGGCTTGACCATCACCCCTTGCCCGATGGGCAGTTCCCGGAAGGCTGGCTCCCGGGCTCGGCCCGGCCCGCGGCCCCGGGGGTAGCGCACCGCCATGGGCTTTCCGGCCTTGACGGCGGTATAAAGCAGGTGCTGAAGCTCGTTCTCGTCGGCGGGAGCTGCCACCACCAGGTTGGGGGCCAAGCCCAGATAGGAGAGGTCGAAGCTGCCCTGATGGGTCTTGCCGTCCTCGCCCACTAGGCCGCCCCGGTCGATGGCGAAGACCACCGGGAGCTCCTGCAGACAGACATCCTGGAGGATTTGGTCGAAGGCGCGCTGGAGGAAGGTGGAGTAGATGGCCACCACGGGGATGAGGCCCTGGCTGGCCAGGCCGGCGGCCAGAGTCACCGCGTGCGGCTCGCAGATGCCCACGTCGAAGACCCGGCTGGGGAAGCGGGTGATGACCTGGCTGAGGCCCGTGCCCTCGGGCATGGCCGCGGTGATGGCTACCACCTTGGGCTCCGCCGCCATGAGCCGCGCCATTGTTTGGGCGAAGACCTGGGTGTAGGTGGGCGAGTCAGGCTCGGTCGCCTGGGCCGGACGGGTCGGGGACAGCCCGTGGTAGGCCACCGGGTCCCGCTCCGCCTGGGTATAGCCCTTACCTTTTTGCGTGAGGACATGGACCAGGGCAGGCCGCCGCACCAGGCGCTGGGCCTGGAGCAGCGCCTCCTCTACCTCATCGATGTCATGGCCATCGATAGGGCCGATGTAGTCAAAGCCCAGCTCCTCGAAGAGCATGGTGGGGACAATAAGCCCCTTGACCCCTTTCTTCAGGCGCTTGGACAGGCTCCAGAAAGGCCCTCCCAGGGGGAGACGGGGCAGGAGCTTCCCCAGGCCCTCTTTGGCCTCGTGGTAACTGGGGCTCAGGCGGATGCGGTTCAAAGAATGCGCCAGGGCCCCCACGCTGGGGGAGATGGCCATAGCGTTATCGTTGAGCACGACGATGAGGCGTGTGCCCAGATGCCCGGCGTGGTTCAAGGCCTCGAAAGCCTGGCCTCCGGTGAGGGCGCCGTCGCCGATGACGGCCACCACATGGTGTTTCGCCCCGGCCAGGTCCCGCGCTAGGGCCAGCCCCAGGGCGGAGGAGATGGAGGTGCTGGCATGCCCCACGGCGACGATATCGTGGGGGCTTTCCTGGGGCTCCGGGAAGCCGGAGATGCCCCCCCACTGGCGGAGCGAGGCAAAGCTCTGGTTTCGGCCCGTCAGGAGCTTGTGGACATAGCACTGGTGCCCCACGTCCCAGAGAATTTTGTCCTCCGGGCTGCGGAAGGCCCGGTGGAGGGCGATGGTGAGCTCGACGCCGCCGAGGTTGGAGGCCAGATGGCCCCCGTTGGCGCTGACGGTGCTCACTAGGCGCTCCCGGACCTCTCGGGCCAACTGGGCCAGCTCTGGGGAAGTCAGGCCCTTCAGGTCTTGGGGGCCGCTAATCCTGTCTAAGACCGAGGCCACAATGCCTCCTGGTTCAACTTCGGGGGAAAGTCAGCCTTGGCTTTGGGGGCAGTCAAGACTTTGCGGGAGGGACGGCCTCTTGGGTTCGGGGAGCGTTTTCCACGCTCCGGATTTTCTCCAGGCGGCGGGCGTGCCGTCCGCCCACGAACTGGCCGCCCAGGAAAGCTCGCAGCACCTCTCGAGCCACGCCCGTGCCGATGACCCCTTCTCCCAAGCAGAGGACATTGGCGTCGTTGTGCTCCCGGGCCCGCTGAGCGCAGAAGGTGTCGTGGCAGACGGCCGCCCGGACGCCTGGGATTTTGTTGGCCGCCAGGGCCATGCCGATGCCGGTGCTGCACACCAGGATGCCCATCTGGAACTTGCCTTCGGCCACGGCCTGGGCCACCGGGATGGCGATGTCCGGGTAGTCCACCGAGGTGGTGCTGAAACAGCCGAAGTCCTCATAGGTGTGGCCCAACTCTTGAAGGGTGCTGGCCACCAGGTTCTTCAGGTGCAATCCGGCGTGGTCACATCCTAAGGCGATGAGCATCAGTTGACCTCCCTTGCGGTTGCTGACCCATAGGCCTCAGCCAGGAGGACTTTTCGTCCTAATACCTGCGCAATGGTCTCCAGGGACAGCGGCCCAACTCGAAGGACCACCGGCCTGGGACCGCTCAGGTCTATTATAGTGGACTCTTGGCCGCCAGGACAGGGGCCAGCGTCCCAAATTAGGTCCACCGCCTGCCCCAGTTGTCGGCGCACCTCGTCCGCCGTCTTGGGGCTAGGGTGGCCGCTCCGGTTGGCACTGGTGCCGGTGATAGGCGCACTCAGGGCCTGCATCAAAGCCAGTGGTACCCGGTGGGCGGGCTGGCGCACGGCGACGGTCTCCCCGCCCGCCAGAGCCAGGCTACGGAAGGCCGGCTGGCGGGGCAGTACCAGGGTCAGAGGGCCGGGCCAGCAGGCCCGCGCCAGCGCCCGGGCCGCTGGGGACAGCCGCGCCGTCTGCTCCGCCATGCCCAAGTCGGCCACCAGGATGGGCAGGGGGTGGCCCGCAGAGCGGCCCTTGAGGCGGAAGAGCTTGCCCACGGCCTGGTCATCCGTGGCCAGGGCGCCCAGGCCGTAAACCGTGTCGGTGGGAAAGGCGATAACTCCCCCCTTTTTCAGCGCTTCCAGGGCCTGGGCCAGGCGCTCTGGACTGGCAGCGTCATTCACGGCTTGGGATAGGGATGTCATGCGCTAAGCTCGCCGAGCGCCGCAGAGCGGGGGAATCAGCTGCTCTCCTCGCCCAGGTGGCGCAGCAGGTCTTCCGCCTCGCGGACGGCGTCCTCAGCGGTGAGCTCGGCGGGGGCCTGGTCCTCCTGCGTGGCGGTGTCGTAGGCCTGTTCCCACTCCTTGAGCCTGGTCATCACCTCGGGGTTCTCCTTGGCGATGCGGTCCAGGCGCCGGTCCATGATGGCGCACTCCAGGCGCAGGTCATCCAGGTCCAGTTTCAGGTCCAGGAGCTTGATCAGGCGTTCCAACACCGCCAGCCAGGCCCGGGGGTTGCGACCCTGGATGTAGATGGGCGAACGCACGGAGAGGCTGACCGCCTCGAGGTGCCTTTCCCGGGCCAGGTAGTGGAGCATCGAGGTGAAGCTGCTAGGCCCCTCATAGGTGCCGAATCCCATCACATGCTTGCTCATCTCCTCCCGCAGGTGGGGCTCGCTCATGGAGGCGAACAGCCTGGGCTCGCGGGTATGGGGGCTACGGTCCAGCACGCCCCCCACGGAGTGAAGCCGCTTCACTCCGTACTCCTGGGCCACATCCATGATTTTGTTGCCGAAGCTCCGCCACTTCAGGTTGGGCTCAGAGCCCAGGAACAGGACCAGGTCGCCCTCGCCCTTCTCGTTCTTCCAGTAGTAGAACTCGTTGGTGGGGAAAAGTATCTCCTGGGGCACCCCCATGAAGGAGCGCATATGGGGGCGCAGCATCTCCACCCCTGGAACCTGGTAGATGTGGTAGTCCTCGGCGTCCAGCTCCGCGAACTTGGTGGCCTTGAGTTTGTTGACCAGATAGACCAAGACGCCGGTGGAGGCCTCGCCGCCGTTGAGCCAGCCGCTGAAACCCAAGACCATATTGGGCTTGTGGAGCTCTGGTTTTTCGGTGTATTGGATTTCTGCCACGCGCGCGCCACCTCCTCCTGTATGCTACACAATTGGCAAGCCGAGGTCAAACAGTTTACCCAGCCTCCCTAAGGCGATTTACAAAACCTAGCCTTGATGATAAGCTAACAGCAAAAGGCCCCCTCAAAACCTCTCACTTTTGCCAAGCGTGGAAAAGGACACCCAGCCACAAACCTCCCTTCGCGTAGCCGCCAGCGGCGACCTTGAGGTATCCACATACCTTGAGATTGCCCGCGAGAAGCGTGGGGAGCAGGCTGTCCCCCAGGCTCCGCCGTCCGAGGTTCGCGAAGCGGTGGTGGTTCTGGACTTCGGCTCCCAGTACAGCATGCTCATCGCCCGCCGGGTGCGGGAGTGCCGGGTCTACTGCGAGCTTGTACCCCACGACGCCCCCCCGGAGCGGGTGGCGGCCCTCAAGCCGCGCGGCTTCATCCTCTCCGGCGGCCCGGCCAGCATCTACGAGCCGGGGGCGCCGCAAATCCCGTCCTATGTTCTGGAAAGCCGCCTGCCCGTGCTGGGCATCTGCTATGGGATGCAGGCCCTGGCCCATCAGCTGGGGGGCAAGGTGGAGCCGGGCAGCCACCGCGAGTACGGCCACGCCCTGCTCCACCGCAGCGCCCAGGACTCCCCCCTCTTCGCCGGGCTGCCCACCTCCTTCCCGGTCTGGATGAGCCACGGCGACCAGGTCACCACGCTGCCCCTAGGCTTCAAGCCCCTGGCCCATACCGATAACTCCCCCGTCGCCGTCATGGGCAACGAGCAGGGTCTCATCGGCCTGCAGTTCCACCCCGAGGTGGCGCACACCCCCTCCGGCAAGGACATCCTCCAGAACTTCCTCTATCATATTTGTGGCTGCCGGGGCGCCTGGACCCCCAGCAACTTCATCGCCCTGGAGCTGGAGCGCATCCGCGGCCAAGTGGGCACCGGGCAGGTCATCTGTGCCCTCTCCGGCGGGGTGGACTCCTCCGTGGTGGCCACCCTCATCCACCAGGCCATCGGCGACCAGCTCACCTGCGTCTTCGTCAACAACGGCCTCCTGCGCCGGGAGGAGGCGGAGCGCACCCTGAATGTGTTCCAGCGCAACCTGCGCATGAATGTGCTCTATGTGGAGGCCACGGAGCGCTTCCTGGCCGCCTTGGCCGGGGTCACCGACCCCGAGGAGAAGCGCCGCCGCATCGGGGGGGAGTTCATCCGGGTCTTCGAAGCGGAGGCGGCCAAGCTGGGCCGGGTGGACTTCCTGGCCCAGGGCACCCTCTACCCCGATGTGATTGAGAGCGTCTCGTCGGTGAGCAAGGCCTCGGCCAAAATCAAGACGCATCACAATGTGGGGGGGCTGCCCGCCCACATGACCCTCACCCTCATCGAGCCCCTGCGCCACCTCTTCAAGGACGAGGTGCGCCAGGTGGGCCTGGCCCTGGGCCTGCCGGAGGAGATGGTCCACCGCCAGCCCTTCCCGGGGCCGGGCCTGGCCATCCGCATCATCGGCGAGGTGACGAAGGAGAAGCTGGAGCTGCTACGGGCGGCGGACTGGATTGTGATGAACGAGGTCAAGAAGGCCAACTACTACAACCAGCTGTGGCAGAGCTTCGCTGTGCTCACCCCGGTGCGCACCGTGGGGGTGATGGGGGACTTCCGCACCTACGGCTACGCCGTGGCCATCCGGGCCGTGACCTCCGAGGACGCCATGACGGCGGACTGGGCCCACCTGCCCTATGACCTGTTGGGACGCATCTCCACCCGCATTGTCAACGAGGTGCCGGGCATCAACCGCGTGGTCTATGACATCACCTCCAAGCCCCCGGGCACGATAGAGTGGGAGTGAAAATAATTCATGGGATGCGGACAGAAATATTTACCCTCTTGCGCTATAAAGTGGTGAGACACAGTCTTATAGTTAGTGGAGCTTTTGCTACGGCGCTCTTCGCCCCAGCAATGTTGGCGGCCTGCCAGGGGCAGCCCCCTGCGGCCACCGCCACGGCAGCTCCACCCAACCCCACCGCTGCTGCCACCGTCATCCCATCCCCCATAGCACGGCCACCTACGCCTGTCCCCACCGCCACGCTTGCACCTACAGTAGCGCCCACGGCGACGTCCACGTCCACTCCAACCCATGCTCCGCCTACCCCCACGCCGGTGCCGGCCGAGCACTGGAGCGCTCTGCCAGGGGTGATGAGGCAAAATGTCACTTCCAGCTCCTCCATCCGCATCAGGGACCGAGTGAGGACTTACTTCATGGACTTCGGCGACATCGTCTTCGCCGAGAGCGCCGATGGGCGGGACCTCTCCAGGACGACCTCCACCAACATCCGGGGCACCCGGACCCCGGGGAGCGCGGACGCTTTTGTGTCCAACCCGGCGGTGCTCCAGCGGGATGACGGCAAGCTCCTCATGGTCTACGAGTCCAGTGCTGAATCACCGCCGAACCAGCGGGACAGAAGATTGTATGCGCGGGTCTCCGATGATGGGATTACCTTTGGTTCAGCGGTTCGCTTGCCCGACTCAGCCTTAGACCGGAGCCTTAATGGGGGAATCTTCCAATCGGTGCCGGACCTCATAAGGCTGGCAGATGGCTCTTTCCGCCTCTACTATGTGGCTGGCGGCGTATCCACCGCCAGCATGAGGAGCGCCGATGGCGGCCTGACCTGGATGCCCGAGGCCGGCTATCGCCTTGCGGGCGTGAATGGACGGAGCGCCTATGTGGACCCCGATGCGGTGCTGCAGCCCGATGGTTCCTTACTGATGTACCTGGCCTACAGCGAATTCGAACCTCGGTGCGGCGGCCTCGGCTGCCAGCGTTTCCGTCTAGCTCACTCCCCGGATGGGCTGACCTTTACTATTGACCAGGAAGATTTGCTAGTCCCGCCAGCCGGGGTCCCAGGCTTGGTGGACCCGGATGTTTACCAGGCCACCGATGGCCGCTGGTATATGCTCTACGGTGAAATCACCACCGGACAAACCATCAACCTTAAAGCAGCGGTTCGCACCGACTAGACCGCAGCAACCCATCAACACCCACAAAGATAGAGAGTCAACAACTTGGCCAACATCCTCATCGTGGGCGCTGGGGGGCGGGAGCACGCCCTGGCCTGGAAGCTCCGGCAAAGCCCCCAGGTGGGGCGGCTCTATGTGGCCCCCGGCAACGCCGGCACCGCGGCCATGGCCACCAACCTGGACATTCAGCCCACGGACCTACCCACCCTGGCCCACGCCGCCCGCATCGAGCGCATCGACCTCACGGTGGTGGGGCCGGAGGCCCCCCTGGCCGCGGGCCTGGTGGACTTCTTCGTCCGCCTAGGGCTGGTCGCCTTCGGGCCCACCCAGTCCGCCGCCCGCCTGGAGTCCAGCAAGGTCTTCGCCAAGGACTTGATGCAGAGGGCAGGCATCCCCTGCGCCCGCTCCCGCACCTTCAGCGACTTCGCCGAGGCCAAGGGCTATGTCGAGTCTCAGCCCGTGCCCATGGTGGTCAAGGCCGACGGCCTGGCCGCGGGCAAGGGGGTCACCGTGGCCCAGACGAAAGAGGAGGCTGTGGCCGCCCTCCACGCCATCATGGAGGAGCATGTTTTCGGGGCGGCGGGCAGTCGGGTGCTGGTGGAGGAGTGCCTCTTCGGCTGGGAGGCCAGTCTCCTGGCCCTCTGCGACGGGGAGACGGTGCTGCCCCTGGCCCCTGCCTGCGACTACAAGCGCGCCCGGGACGGCGACCGGGGGCCCAACACCGGCGGCATGGGCAGCTTCAGCCCGCCGGCCCGCTTCACCCCGGAGCTGACCCAGCAAGTGAAGGAGAGCATCCTCCTGCCTGCGGTGCGGGCCCTGGCGAAGGAGGGCCATCCCTACCAGGGGGTGCTCTACGCCGGCCTGATGATGACCTCCGAAGGCCCCAAGGCCCTGGAGTTCAACTGCCGCTTCGGCGACCCCGAAACCCAGGTGCTAATCCCTCGCCTGGAGGCCGACCTCTTTGATATAATGATGGCCGTTGTGGATAGGACTTTAGACAAGGTGCAGCTTCGCTGGCGGCAGGAGGCCTGCGTGGGGGTGGTGCTGGCCTCGGGGGGCTACCCGAGCCAATACGAGACCGGCTACCCCATCTTCGGCCTCGACGATGTGGAGGAGGGCGTCCTCCTCTTCCACGCCGGCACCCGCACGGGAGAGGGGGGCCGGGTGGAGACCGCGGGTGGGCGGGTGCTTACCGTGGCTGCCCTGGGGCCAGACCTAGCCCTGGCCCGAGAGAAGGTATATCGGAATATCCCCCGCATCCAGTTCCGAGGCCGTCACTACCGCACCGACATCGCCGCCGAGGAGAGATGATATGCCTTTAGTGGGCGTGGTCATGGGGAGCCAGTCCGACGCCGAGCTCATGCAGCCGGCCCTGGATACACTGAAGGAGCTGGGCATCGACTTCGAGGTCTCGGTCATCTCCGCCCACCGCACGCCGGAGCGGGCCCGGGAGTATGGCCGCGCGGCCCGGGAGCGGGGGCTGGAGGTGCTCATCGCCGGGGCCGGGGGGGCGGCGCATCTGCCCGGGGTGCTGGCCTCCTGGACGGAGCTGCCCGTCATTGGCGTGCCCCTGCCCACTAGCGCCCTGGGAGGGGGCCAGGATGCCCTCCTGGCCATCGTCCAGATGCCCGCGGGGGTGCCTGTGGCGGCCATGGCCGTGGGCAAGGCGGGGGCCAAGAACGCGGCCTATCTGGCCGCCCAGATTTTGGGCCTGAAGCATGAGGCCATCCGCCGCGCCTTCGAGGACTTCCGGCTCCGGCAGGCGGGGGAATGAGAGGGCTAATCAGGTGATTGAGCGCTACTCCCGGCCCGCCATGAAGCGGGTCTGGTCTGAAGAGAACAAGTTCGCCCGGTGGCTCCAGGTGGAGTTGGCCGTCTGCGAGGCCTGGGCCGAGCTGGGCCAAATCCCCAAATCGGCCCTGCCCAGGCTGCGCCGCGCCAAGCTCGACCACGCCCGCATGGGGCAAATCCTGGCGCGCACCCGTCACGACATGACCGCCTTCCTGGAGGCGGTGGCGGAGAGCCTGGGCCAGGAGAGCCGCTTCATCCACTTGGGCCTCACCTCCTCCGATGTCATGGACACGGCCCTGGCCCTCCAGATGGCCGAGGCCGCCGACCTCCTGGCCCAGGAGCTGGCCTCGCTACTCCAGGCCCTGGAGGCCCGGGCCGTGGAGCACCGGGATACGATTATGATGGGGCGCACCCACGGCATGCACGCCGAGCCCACCACCTTTGGCCTCAAGCTGGCCCTGTGGGTGGAGGAGCTGCGCCGCCATGCCCAGAGCCTGGCCGCAGCGCGAAAAGCCATCGCCGTGGGGAAGATATCCGGGGCCGTGGGAACCTACGCCACCGTGCCCCCGGAGGTGGAGGAGCGGGCCTGCGCCCGGCTGGGGCTAGAGCCGGCCCCCGTCTCCTCACAGATTGTGCCCCGGGACCGCCACGCCCAGTTCGTCACCACCCTGGCCCTCATCGCCTCGTCCCTCGAGAAGTTCGCCACGGAGATACGCAACCTCCAGCGCACCGAGGTGGCCGAGGTGGAGGAGCCCTTCGCCGAGGGGCAGACCGGCTCCTCGGCCATGCCCCACAAGCGCAACCCGGAGCTCTCCGAGCGGCTCTGCGGCCTGGCCCGCCTGATGCGGGGCTATGCCCTCACCGCCATGGAGAATGTGGCCCTGTGGCACGAGCGGGACATATCGCACTCGTCGGCGGAGCGCATCATCC
Organism: Chloroflexota bacterium; assembly: GCA_016210205.1. Taxonomy (GTDB): domain Bacteria; phylum Chloroflexota; class Dehalococcoidia; order JACQUO01; family JACQUO01; genus JACQUO01. Next base: position 12,496 of record JACQUO010000023.1, on the reverse strand, counting down.
TGCCCGACTCCTGCCTGGCCCTGGACTACATGCTGGCTACCCTGTCCTTCGTCATCCGGGGCCTCCGGGTGAACCGGGAGCGGATGCGCCAGAATCTGGAACTGACCCGGGGGCTGGTCTTCTCCCAGCGGGCGCTTTTGGCCCTCATCGACAAGGGGCTGTCCCGCCAGGAGGCCTATGGTCTGGTGCAGCGGGGCGCCATGCGTTCGTGGCGGGAGGGCCTGGACTTCCGGGAGCTACTCAAGTCCGACCGGGAGATTGCTGCCCACCTGGCTAAATCAGAGCTGGAGGCGCTTTTCGATTACGGGTTCTACCTAAGATATAGCCGAGAGGCCTTCCGCCGCCTGGGGCTGGAAGAGAAGGCCCCGACAAAGGCAAAGGCGCGTCCGAACAGGGCCGCGCGGAAAGGTAATAGAAAGACGCTATGAGATGGCTGGCCTGGGCCCTGGGGATGCCCTTGCTGCTGGCGGGCTGCAATTTTAGCATCGGGAGCCAGCCCACTCCCACTCCCTACCCCACCTACACGCCCTATCCGACCTACACCCCCTATCCTATGCCCACTACGGCCCCCATCACCACGCCCACACCTGTTCCGGCGGCCACCTCCACTCCCGTCCCCGCCGCGGCGGCTACGGTGGCGCCGACTCCAGCGGCCAAGGCCATCCAGGTGACTGTGAATAACACCACCCGGGTTGGCTCGCTCCTCGAAGAGAGCGGCGGCAGCCAGAGAAGCGTCTCCCCCAACCGGGGTGACTACGCCGTCCTCACCCTGACCATCGACAACCCCGGCACGGCCGATAGGGTCGTGGTGGATGCCGACGTGCTCCTGGAGGACTCCTCTGGAAACAGCTATCGCCCCGTCATCGATAAAGTTTTCTTCCCCGGCAAAGAGGAGGCCCCCTCCTATTTTACGGGTGCGGTGAGGATAGCAGCCAGCAGCACCAAACGGATGCGGGTGGTCTATGACATCCCCACGGCGGCCTCGGGCCTGCGCCTCATGGTTCAGGTGCGGCCCGGCGAGTGGAGCCTCATGGCACTATGAAGAGGTCATGACGGCGAGCCCCCCCGTCCTCCTGGACACCCACCTGCCCCACCTCTTCTATCGGGGCAAGGTGCGGGACATCTACGACCTGGGCCGGTGGCTGCCCGCGGACGCCGGCCCGCCCCTGCTCCTCATGGTGGCCACGGACCGCATCTCCGCCTTCGACGCCGTCCTGCCCACGGGCATCCCCCACAAGGGCGGGGTGCTCACCCAGCTCTCCGCCTTCTGGTTCCAGCGGACAGCCCATCTGATGCCCAATCATTTCGTGGCCCTGGTGGACCGGGACTGGCTGGCTGCCCGCGCTGAGGCCCTGTCGGCGGCGGGCCTGAGTCCGCGGAAGCTGGGGCTGCTGGCGGGCCGGGCCATGGTGGCGCGCCGGGCCGAGCGCATCGAGGTGGAGTGCGTGGTGCGAGGGTATTTAGCCGGCTCCGCCTGGGAGGAGTACCGGAAGCGCGGCTCGGTGTCCGGCCAGGCCCTGCCGCCGGGGCTGCGGGAGAGCCAGCGGCTGCCCCAGCCCCTCTTCACTCCCACCACCAAGGCCGACAGCGGCCACGACCAGCCTATCACCCCGGCGGAGCTTGTGGGCCTGGTGGGAGAGGCGACGGCGCACGCCCTGGAGGCGAAAAGCCTGGGCCTCTACGCCTACGCCCACGAGTACGCCCTGAAGCAGGGCATCATCATCGCCGACACCAAGCTGGAGTTCGGGCGCATCGGGGGGGAGATGGCGGTCATCGACGAGCTGCTGACGCCGGACTCCTCCCGCTTCTGGGAGGCGGCGGCCTATGCGCCGGGGCGCTCCCAGCCCTCCTACGACAAGCAGCCGGTGCGGGACTGGCTGGTGGCCTCGGGCTGGGACCGGGAGCCGCCGGCGCCCCCCCTGCCGCCGGAGGTGGTGGCGCAGACCTCCGCCCGCTACCGGGAGGTGTATCGCCGGCTGACGGGGCAGGGGCTGGGGTGAAGAAAGGAACCTTAATGAACTTCTGTGGACACAACATTGTGGCCTCTTGCTGGCGCGATTCTTACAGCCGTTGTCGGATTAAGCGTTTGGTACTTGAATGAGAGAAGCAAGCGACTGGATGAAGAATACAAGCGCAAGGAGCAAAGATATTCGGAATTGATAGCAAGCCTCCAAGGGTTTACAGTGGCTCTCATGAAAGCGGATTCGCAAACGAGCAAGCAAATGAGAGCGAATTTTCTTCATCAATTAAATTTGTGCTGGATGTATTGCCCAGACGAAGTAATCCGCAAAGCTTACCATTTTCTTGCCACAGTGCGTGAGGGTACCACATATAAGGAGGACGAAAGAGGAAAAGCCGCTGGCGAATTCTTGTTATCTATACGCTCAGACTTGATTGGAAGGAAACCCTTGCGAAAGACTGAACTCAAGCCAGATGATTTTGAACTCTTGGCTCCAAAAGAATAAAGTAATCAAAAAAGCTACCACAACTAAAACCACGGGAGCAATCGCATGTTCCTAGCTCGAATTTATGTGACGCTGAAGCCGGCGGTGAACGACCCCCAGGGGTTGACCATCCGGGGCGGCCTCCAGACGCTGGGGTTCACCTCCGTGGCCTCGGTGCGGGCGGGCAAATACCTGGAGGTGCGCCTGGAGGAGCGGGACCAGGCCGCCGCCGAGGCCCGGGTGCGGGAGATGTGCCAGAAGCTCCTGTCCAACCCCGTGATTGAGGACTACCGCTTCGAGGTGGTGGAGGGTTAGGGGCACCTCACCCCCTGTATCCCCCTCTCCTGCCAGGAGAGGGGGAAGCGAAAAAGGGCCTGGGGGACACCCCCAGCCCCCGGCAGGGCGCAGCCCTGCATCCACACGGGCCGGCAATCGATGCCCGATGAGGCGGAGGGCAGAGAGACAGAAGTCCAGCCCCCTGGCCCCCCCCTAAGTGTCGATGGTGCCCTTGGTGGAGGGAACCTCCCCGCCCAGGCGAGGGTCGGGGCGGGTGGCCGCATCCAGGGCGCGGCCCAGGGCCTTGAAGACGGCCTCCGCCTGGTGATGGTCGTTGCTCCCCGCCAGGATGCGCGCCTGGAGGTTGAGGCGGCCCTCCCGGGCGAAGGACTCCAGGAAGTGGCCGATGAGGTCCGCGGGCAGCCCGCCGATGCTCTTATCCTTGAAGGGCAGCTCCCCCACATAGTAGCCGCGGCCGCTCAAATCCACGGCTACCAGGGCTAGGGCCTCGTCCATGGGCACGGTGGCGTCCCCCATGCGCACGATGCCCCGGCGCTCCCCCAGGGCCTCGGCCAGGGCCTTCCCCAGGGCGAGGCCCACATCCTCCACGGTGTGGTGCTCATCCAGGGCCAGGTCGCCCGTGGCCTCGACGGCTAGGTCGAAGCGGCCGTGCTTAGCCACCTGCTCCAGGAGGTGGTCAAGCATCCGCAGTCCGGTCTTGACGCGGGCCTTCCCGGAGCCGTCCAGGGCCAGCTCTACCTTGATGTGGGTCTCCCCCGTCTCCCGGGTCACCCGCCCCAGGCGGGCGCGGCGTCGGGCGGTCACAGCGTCCCTTTCACCCGGCCCCAGTCCCGCAGGGCCTTGAGCAGGGTCTCGCTGTCCTCGGGCTTGCCCACGGAGATGCGGAAGCTGTCCTTGAGGCGCGGGGTATCGTAATAGCGCAGGTAAATCCCCTTCTTCTCCAGGCTCTGCACCAGGGAGAGGGCCTCCCCATCTTTGACGGCACACAGGATGAAGTTGGCCTGGGAGGGATAGACTTTGAGGAAGGGCAGCTCCTTCAGGGCGGCCATGAGGCGCTCTTGCTCCGCAACGATGGCCCGGACGGTGCCCTTGAGGTGCTCCCGGTCGGCCAGGGACTCCAGCAGGGCGACTTGCGCGGCGGCGTTGAGGCTGTAAGGGGGCTTTATCTTGCGGATGAGCTCCGCCATCCAGACGGGGAAGCAGCCGTAGCCCAGGCGCAGGCCCGCCAGGCCTGCCCACTTGGAGAAGGAGCGCAGCACCACCAGGTTGTCGTGCTTGGGCATGAGGTGCACCATGGTGACGCCGCAGAACTCGTAGTAGGCCTCGTCCATGACCACGATGATGCCCGTCTCCAGGAGCTTCTCCACCTGGTCTTTGTAGAGCACATTGCCCGTGGGGTTGTTGGGGGAGGCCACGAAAGCCAGCTTGGCTCCGGCGGCCACCGCCTCCTTGAAGGCTTCCAGGTCGAGGTTGAATTCCGCATCCCGGGGGGCTTCCACCACCTTGCCCCCGGCCACCCCGATGGCGAAGGCGTAGTAGCCGAAGGTGGGAGGGCAATCCACCACCATGTCCCCCGGGCCCACGAAGAGGCGCAGGAGGAGGTCGATGAGCTCGTCGGAGCCGGCCCCCACCACGATGTGCTCCGGCCCCACATCGGTGCCGGCGTACTCGGCCAGGGCCTGGCGGGCCACCCGCTGCTCGGGGTCGGGGTAGATGTGATAGTTGCTGCCCGCGACCAACCCCCGGGCCACCTTAGGGGAGGGGCCGTAGGGGTTCTCGTTGGCGTTGAGCTTGACGATGCGCTCCACGGGGAGGCCGGCCTTGCGGGCCAGCTCCTCGGGCGGCTCCACGCCGACATAGGGCGCCAGCCCCAGGAGATGGGGGCGCACGAATTTGATGTAGGGCGAGGGCTGCTGGTCCTGGGGCTTGTCGCTGGTGGCGGCGACGGTTTGCTCCATGTCGTCTTTTCCCCTTAGAGAATCCTTAGCCGTTGGCCGATTTGACGAAACCTGTTACGACGCGGCGGCTTTCTCCGCCGCCCGGGCGTGGGCAGTCAGCCCCTCGGCGCGGGCCAAGGCCGCGGCGGCGGGGGCCAGGGCGCGGGCCGTCTCCCGCCCCAGGGCCACCAGGCTGGTGACCTTGAGGAAGTCGGCGGCGGTCAAGGCCCCGGCCCAGCGGGCGCTGCCGACCGTGGGCATGACATGGCTGGGGCCAGCCACATAGTCGCCCAGGGCCTCGGGCGTGCCCACGAAGATGCCGCCGGCGTGCCTTATCTGACCCACCAGGGGCCAGGGGTCGGCGCAGAGGAGCTCCAGATGCTCTGGGGCATACTCGTTGACCAACTCTACCCCTTCGTCCAGGTCGCGGAGGATGACGATGCCGCCCCGGCGGCGCAGGGAACGGGCGGCGGTCTCCCGCCGTTCCAGAGTGCGGAGTTGGGCCGCAACTTCCCTATTCACCTTGCGGGCCAGGGTCAGAGACGGCGTCATGAGGATGGCCGAGGCCAGTTCGTCGTGCTCCGCCTGGGCCAAGAGGCCGGCGGCCACCCGGGCCGGGTCGGCAGCCCCATCGGCCAGGATGACGGTTTCCGTGGGGCCGTAGAGTCCATCCACCCCCACGGCGCCGAAGACCTGCTTCTTGGCCAGGGCCACGAAGATATTACCAGGCCCGCAGATTTTGTCCACTTTAGGCACCGATTCCGTCCCATAGGCCAGGGCGGCGATGGCCGCCGCCCCCCCGAGCTTGAAGATGCGGTTCACGCCCGCCAGGTCCGCGGCCACCAGCACGGCGGGGACGGCGACTCCCGCGGGGCCCGGCGGGGTGGCGACGATGACCTCGCCCACACCAGCGGCCCGGGCGGGGATGGCCGTCATGAGCACCGTGGAGGGATAGGCGGCCGTGCCCCCCGGCACATAGAGGCCCACCCGGTCCAGGGGGCGCACCAGCTGGCCCAGCCCACCTTCCGTGAAGTCCACCCACGACTGGGGGAGTCGGCCCTGGTGGAAGGAACGGATGCGTCCGGCGGCCAGCTTCAGGGCTTCCACCAAGCCCTCATCCACCTCCCGGTAGGCCAGGGCTATCTCGCCCCGGGTCACCTCCAGGCGGGTGAGGCGCACCCCGTCGAGCTTCTGGGCCAGCTCAATAAGGGCCTTATCCCCTTGCGAGCGCACCTGGGCGATGATGCGCTCCACCGCGGCCTGGGGGCTGACGCCTCGCCCGAAGACCTCCCGCAGGCGACGCCGCATGGCGGGAGGGACCCGCCACTCCTCCAGAGGGAGGCGCCGGAGGAGGGACTGGCGGGCCGCGGAGGCGGTGCGGAAAAGCCTCACCGGCCCAGCTCCTGCAAGAGACGGCGGTAGGCCCGGCATTCGGCCTCAAAGACATAGGCGGGGGCGGCGACGGCGATGCTGCTGCCCCCAATCAGGCGCAGGTAGTCCACGGCCTCGGTGAGCATCGTTTTGGGGATAATCACGGTGACTTCATACCAGGTGTTGCCATCGCCGCGGCGGCTGAAGACCGGGGCGACGGTGGGGCCCTGAAGCCCCGCCAGCTCGGGACGGCGCCGGAGGTGGGCCGCCACCGCCTCGGGGGAGTCGCCCCGGATGTTGGCAGTGACGCTGAAGTAGTGGCCGGCCCCCAGATGGGCTTCCATCAGCTCCAGCAAGGCCCGGGCCAGGGCGCGCTTGGCAGGTGATTCCCCCAGACAGGCCTTGTTTCCGCTGAGGCAGGCCTGCGAGGCCAGGATACGGCCCCCGCCCAGGGGCTTGAGCCGATTTTCCCGCAGGGTGACGCCGCTGGAGGTGAGGTCAGAGATGATGTCGGCATACCCGGCCGCGGGTGCGGCCTCCATGGCGCCGCTGGCCTCCACCAGGGTGAAGTAGTTAAGCCCTTTGTCCAGGAGAAAGCGGCGGGTGAGACGGGGGTATTTGGTGGCCACTCGCAAGTCGCGGCCCTGGCCCCGCATCTCCACCGCCAGGTCCGCCAGGTCGGCCACGGTGGAGATGTCCACCCAGGAGTCGGGGGCGGCTAGGACCAGCTCGCAGGAGCCGTATCCCAGGTCCTCCATAACAATAGTGAGCGGGCTCTCTTCCGGGGCGGACTCCATGACGCTGTCCAGCCCCGTGATGCCCAGGTCGGCGCTGCCCTCAATCACCTTCTCGGCGATGTCGGCGGCGCGCAGGAAGAGCACCCCCAGCCCGGGGAGGCTGGGGATGGTGCCAGCATACTGGCGGGCGCTGGGTCGCTCCACCTTGAGGCCGCAGGCCTGGAGGAAGCCCATGGTAGGCTCCTCCAGCTCTCCCTTGGTGGGGAGGGCCAGGCGCAGCCCTTCCTTATCCTTCACATCTTTCACAGATAGCTAGACCTCGCTCCGGTGGGCCTTCCCCTTCTTGTCCACGATGATGAGCTGGGGGATGCCGCACCGCTTGGCGTATTCCCGGTTGGCGATGGAGGTGCGCATATTTATGTCAACTTGAACTATCGCCCCGTCCTCCCGCAGGGAGCGGGCCAGGCGCAGGGCGTGGGGATAGGCCGCGGCGGAGTCGGGTGCCACCAGGACCTGTGGCGTCGCCCCGCTGGGGGCGGCCTCCAGCCCTTCCGCCTCTTGGGCATCCCGGAGGCGCTCCAGCCCGAAGGCGAAGCCCAGGGCCGGCACATCAATGCCCCCTAGAGCGCGCACCAGGCCGTCGTAGCGGCCGCCCCGGGCCAGGGGCCCGCCGTTGGGGCCCAAGCCATGGCGCACCTCAAAGACGATGCCGGTATAGTAGGCCAGGCCCCGGGCCAGCCCGAAGTCCAAAGCCAGGTCAACGCCCCCCAGGGCGTCCTCGTCCAGCAAGGCCACCAGCTCCTTAAGCTCCGTCAAGGCCCGGGCTTCCAGGCCGAACTCCGCCAGCAGGGCCTCGGCGCGCCGCAAGATGTCCGTGGGCGGGCCGGAGAGCGCGCTCCAGCGCGAGGCGAACTCCAGGCCGCGCTCCACCACCTCGAGGCGGTCCCGCCCCCGGAGCCGGGCGCGAAAGCGCGAGATGATTTCCTCGCGGCTGCGTCGCCCCCGAAAGTCGTCGTTGGTCTCCCGCAGCAGGCCCTCAATGAGCGCCTCCTGCTCTCGTTCCCCCAGCTGGGACATGGCCTCCCCCAGGTTGGCGCCCGGGGCTTCCACCAGGCCCATCTCACGGAACTGCTCCATCAGGGCTTCTTGTCCCTTGACACCCTCGCGGAGCCGGGCCATCTGCCCCGCCAGGGCATGGCGGAGCCGCTCGGAAAGCCCCAGCTCGCCCAGGCACCAGAGGGTAATCCCCACCTGGCCTGCTACCAGCTGGCACTGCTCCAGGCCCGTAGCCCGCACTCCCTGGGCTGCCAGGGCCAGAACCTCGGCGTCCGCCCGCGGGCCGGGCGCGCCGATGAGCTCCACCCCCGCCTGGGTGAACTGGCGCAGGGCCTCCCCCGCCTGATAGCGGAAGACCGGCCCCACATACTGCCAGCGCAGAGGCAGGGGCGCGGCCTGGCGGTGGGCGATGAAGGCCCTGATGACCGAGGCGGTATATTCGGGGCGCAGGCTCAGGCGATTCTGGCCCGGGTCGGTGAAGGCATAGAGTTGGGAGGCCAGCTGGCCGCCGGACTTGCGCAGGAAGAGGTCGGTGTGCTCCAGCACCGGCGTCTCCACCGTCTGATAGCCGTGGCGCTGGAAGCAGGCCTCCAGCGTTTGCCGGAGGCCCTGGAGTCCCGCCCACTCCTGCTCCAGGAAGTCCTGGGCCCCGGGGGCTGGGGCGATGGGTTTATCTTCCATAGGCCCTACCAAGTTACCGTTTTTGCACTTTGGGGCATTGTGGGGGTATTCTACACCAAGTCTCCCGCTTCTTCAAAGGAGAACCACGAGGTTTTGCCGTGTGGTAACCAGCGCCGCCCCTACCCCGGACGACCTAGGGCTGGCGGAGCTGGGCCTCGCTGGTGCGACGGATGAGGAGCATGAGTCGGGCCTGGAGGGGCAGCTCCAGCAGCTGCTCCGCCGTCTCGAACCTCTCCTCCTGGCTCAAGGCCTGCCAGCCCAGAAGGATGACCCGGTAGTACTCCGTCGGCAGGCTGAAGGCGGGGTTGTGGAGGAGCTCCACCACTTGGGGCGGCAACTCGCTGTATATCTCCAGGAGCTCCTCATTGTTCAGAAGCTCCTGCAGAGCGGGCGGGGAATCCTGGGTCATGGGCACCTCCATAGAGGAGAAAACCAAATCTCAGGCTGAAGGTGGCACTACCGGAGCGACACCTCGCCGGCCAGAAAACGCTTCAGGGTTCCATCGGCGCAGCGCAGGAGCAGGGCGCCCTCGCTGTCCACATCCTCCGCTGTCCCCATCAGCGCCGGGCCGTCCCCGTTCACCATGACCTGACGGCCCAAGGTGGACAGGCGGGCGCGCCACTCCTGGAAGGCCTGAGGGGAGTCCGTGGCCAGGTAGAGGGCCTCAAACTGCTCCAGGAACGCCGCCAGGAGCGGGGCCCGGAGCAGGGGGCGGCCCAACTCGGCCGCCAGGCTGGTGGCGATGCCTGCAATCTCGGGATAGGCCCTGGGGTCGAAGTTCACATTCAGCCCCACCCCCACCACCGCCCAGACATCCTCGCCCTCCACACGGCTCTCCACTAGGATGCCGCAGACTTTCTTGCCCCCCAAGAGCACATCGTTAGGCCACTTGAAGGCAGGCCGCAGGGAAGTGCAGCCCTCGATGGCTCGGGCCACGGCCACCGCGGCGAGCCTGGTGAGGCGGGGCAGCGCCTTTGGCGTGGGACGCAAGAGCAGGGAGAAGGTCAAGTTGCTGCCAGGGGGAGAGACCCAGGAGCGCCCCCGGCGTCCTCGTCCGGCGGTCTGGGACTCGGCCAGGGCCAGGGCCCCCTCCGGAGCGCCGCGCTTCGCCTCGTCCCAGGCCAGTTCCATGGTGGAGGTCGCCTCCTCCCGAAAGACCACCCTCTTTCCCATGAGGTGAGTCCGCAGCACCGGGGGCAGGGCCAGGGGGTCAGCCACGGGCAGCAGCCGCCCGGCGTCGGGCCATGAGGTCCGCGAAGGCCTCGAGGCGGGTGATGAGTCCGGCCTTGCCCATCTGCTCGTCGATGGTGACGGTGAGGATGGGTATCTGGTGGTCCTTGGCCAGGCGAGGGAAGATGTTCTGGGCCGTTATCTCGGGCATGCAGGTGAAAGGCATGATGTGGACGATGCCGTCGTAGCCCTCCTTTTGGTGGAGGATGGTCTCCCCCAGGGACTGGACGGCGTCGCCGGAGACGTCGCGTTTGAGATAGGGGCGGGCGGCCTGGCTCACCTTCTGGTGGTGGCTGATGCCCAGAGGGGCCAGGAAGAGCCAGGACTGGGCCCAGTTCATGAGATAGGCGGCCCGGTGCACCTCTACCCCCAGCTTGCCCAGCTCCTCCTCCAGGCCCAGGTTGCTGGCGGGGTCGATGGCCATGAAGAACTCACCCAGGAACCCCACCTTAAGCGGCTTGGCCTTGGGGTCAAGGGGAATGGCGTCAATCTCCCGCAGGATTTGGGCCCGGGTCTCCTTGAGCTCCTCCTCGGTGGCGGCGGCGGCGATGCGGTCGCCGGCGCTGCGCCACACCCGGTTCACCGCCCCCTGCTCCAGCTCTCGGGGGCGAACCCAGTGCACCTTGCGCTCCAGGTTCTCCATGAAGAGGAGCTGGCCGAAGAGGCCGAACTTGATGTCACCAATGATGCGGCCCCAGGGCTCCTTAGGCCCCACCAGCTTGCGGATGAAGCGACCCATGGCCACGATGCCCCCCTCCTGCCAGTCGAAGAGCACCATGTCGAAGTTGTAGCCCAGGGACTTGAGGGCCTCCAGGTGGAGCTTGGAGTAGTAGCCCAGGCGGCATAGGCCCGGCCCGCCGATGCTCACCACCGTGTCCGCCCCCATCTCCAGGCCCTCGATGATGTTGCCCAAAAGGATTTTATAGGGGAAGCAAATCCACTCCGGGGAATGCTTCACCCCCAGGGAGATGGTGCGCTTGCTGGCTCGGGGCGGGATGATGCACTCAATGCCGTATTTAGCAAAGAGGGTCTTGAGGGGAACCCAGGCCGAGCCGCAGTGGGGGAAAGTTGCTTTCATATCTTGCGCCAGTAGAGTTTAAATACGATGATAGCCCCCCTACCTGGCTATGTCAAGGAAGGGAGGGGTAGCGTTTAGAAACGGGGGGTACAAGGGGGCATTGCCCCCTTGGCGGGGGCCTGGGGGTGTCCCCCAGCTGCATTCAATCCCCCCTTCCTGGTCAGGAAGGGGGCCAGGGGGATGGTCAAAAGACGCTGCTAAACGACCTCGGAGGCCGTTTCAGCTAGGGTAGTCCTTGGCAAGCCTAGCGGATGGCCTGGGGGAAAGGAGGCTCTGCCCCAGCGGGCGGCGCCGGCAGGTTCCGGGCGCGGCTCCCCGCCAAGATTTGGTTTACCTCGAAGAAGCCCCGGCTCACCTCCAGGGCGTAGCGGTAGGGCTGCTGGGGCTGGTAGTCCCGCAGGGACAGGGGCTCCATGTCCTGAAGCTCCAGGATGATGCCCTGGGGGGAGATGAAGGCGATGGAGAGGGGAATCCGGGTCTCCCGCATGGTGAAGGGGAAGCTCACCTCCCCGATGAAGTCGAAGAGCATGCCCCGCCCCTCGGGCAGGGACTCGCGGCGGGAGAGGCCGGTCTGGAACTCCAGGGGGGTGCGGGGCAGCTCCACCGTCAGGGGCACCGGGCCGCGGGCGCCCTCAATGGTGATGGTGGCAGTGGGCAGCGTCGGGGAGGCAGCGGCAGGAGTCGGTGTGGCGGCGGGCGCAGCGCAGGCGACGGCCAGCGACAGGAGGATGGCTATGAAGGCGAAACCGGGCCGCAGGAGAGTTCGGAGCGGCAAACAGAATCACCTACCCGTAGCCCATGAGATAAATCGCAGGGAAGCCTATAAGCCGAGTTCTGTGCCCTCTCCGACAGTTTACAGCCTGAGCCTTCATCCTGCCGGGGAGGCGGCGGCCATCTCTCTGGGACGGCGGTTGCCCGCCGCCTCAAGCGGCCAACCCGGGGACAGGCCGGGCGCCTTATGTCCCCCTATTTGGCCTTGCTCCGGATGGGGTTTACACGGCCGACGGGTCTCCCCGCCGCCGGTGGGCTCTTACCCCGCCATTTCACCCTTACCCGCCGAGGCGGGCGGTATGTTTCTGTGGCACTTTCCGTAGGGTTGCCCCTCCTGGGTGTTACCCAGCATCCTGCCCGGCGGAGCTCGGACTTTCCTCCCCGAGGAAACGCCTCGGGGCAGCCGCCCGGCCTCCTGGTCGCCCAGGAGACCCGTGAGCTCTTGCCTCACGTTTTCACCCTTACCCCAATGTAATTGGGGCGGTATGGTCTCTGTGGCACTTTCCGTAGGGTCGCCCCTTCTGGGTGTTACCCAGCATCCTGCCCGTGAGGAGCTCGGACTTTCCTCCCCAGAGTCTGCGCCAATGGCGAAGGTCTCAGGGCGATCGCCCGGCCTGCTTGATCCACATCAGTGTAGCATTCCCGCTGGGCCGCCGCCAACGCAAAGGCCCCAAAGGGGGTAGCCCTTGTGCCTTTGCGCCGCGCGGTGAATCCAGGTTCGCGCTGCTACGTCCTGGCGTTCTCGCTTGCGGTGCGGCCCTGTGCGGCTTCGAACTCCGTGGCGAGTGCGTAGAGCTCGTCAGGGGTGAAGAACGTCTTGCGGGGCTGCCGGTAGATGCCTTTCGACTCATCCAAGCCGCCATCGTAGGCTTCCTGAATCTTGTCGTACACGTG